>CAYMMG010000015.1:0-47483 GCA_964391505.1 uncultured Burkholderiales bacterium
CGGGGGTGGGGCTCGAACCCACGACCTACTGATTAACAGTCAGTTGCTCTGCCAACTGAGCTACCCCGGAAGGTTTTTAGACTCTAGCAGACAGCCAATGGAGCTAAGAATTTTTCGAAATTTAAGTTAACGGGATGAGAGTTTTAAGCTATTCGGACTCTTCGAGATAGTCCCTCAGCTGTTTTGAGCGCACGGGATGGCGAAGTTTCTGCAATGTTTTGGATTCAATCTGACGGATCCGCTCACGAGTAACACCAAAGGCTTGCCCTACTTCTTCGAGGGTGCGCACTTCCCCATCGTCGAGACCAAAACGCAATCGAACGATTGCTCGTTCTCTCTCGTTCAGCTCATCGAGTGCCTGTTCAATGGCTTCAACCAACAGTTTACGTGCTGCAATCTTTTGGGGCGTTGAACCAGAGGGATCGACAACAAAATCACCCAACATGGAATCGTCTTCTTCGCCCACTCTCGTTTCCAGGCTTACTGGATCTTGCTGAATCCGTTCAATCTCGCGAATTTTCTCGATCGGCAATTGCGTTTTCTTTGCCAATTCAGCATGAGTCGGTTCTCGCTCTAATTCTTGAGCCATTTGGCGACGAATGCGCATTACCTTATTCATGGTTTCAACCATATGAACGGGAATTCTGATTGTGCGTGCCTGATCAGCAATGGCGCGAGTAATGGCTTGGCGAATCCACCATGTTGCATACGTCGAAAATTTAAAACCCTTCGTGTAATCAAACTTATTAACAGCACGCATCAGTCCCAGATTCCCCTCTTGGACAAGATCGAGCAGTGCCATTCCGCGATTCGCATACCGTTTTGCAATCGAAACAACGAGACGCAAATTAGCCTCTACGAGTTGGCGCGATGCCATCTCGCCATCTCGTACAACAGCCTTAAGATTCGACCGTTGCGATGGATCAGAGATTACTTCGCTTTCTATGCGTTCAGCAGCAGCTATACCTGCCTCAATTCGCTTCGCGAGAATAACCTCTTGTTCCCCTGTAAGCAAAGGAACTTTACCAATCTCTTTGAGATACATTCGAACAGGATCAAACGTTGAAGATGCACTCGTCGTTGTCAGGTGAAGCGGATTCATCGATCCTGATCGAGCGGCAGGAGAATCTTCGGCTTTACTTAATCGATCTTTACGGTCTTCCCGTGATGATGCACTTCGAAGTCGCCTTTCGTCTTCACGCTTGAGTTCATCCGCGATTTCGTCAACAACTTCAATTCCTCGTTCACGCAAACTTGCATAAATTGTTGCAAGCTCTTCCGTCTCAGGTTCGAGATTAGCTAACGCAGCAAATATTTCACCCGACGTAATAAACCCTCGTGCTTTAACAGTGTCGACCATTTCATCGATTCTCTGTTTAGCCGCCTCGAGATCTATTTCATCGTCATCGAAAACGATATCCTCAGGTTCGGGAACTATATCAAGAAGTTCGTCTGCAGCGAGTTCCTCTTCCGGGACGTCATCTGCCGATATCTCGTCTGTAGGTAAATCATTATCGGTCATAGTTTTGCTCCTAGCCATTGTAGGTGCTCGGCAATCACACGTCAGCGCTATTCGATTCCTTAGCACTGTGAGCGCGAAGATCCAGAAGCTCTGATGCTGTTTGAGTCAACATGTGCTTGTCGCCCTTCTCAAGTGATGTTGCCATCACATCAAGAAGTTTTTTCACCTGTGCAGTATTGTCGGCTCCATTTGTGACCAGTTGATAAAGAAAATCTTTCATCTGAGCAACGACAACGCGAGAAAATACATCAAGCGAATAAGGCGAAATCTCTTCCACATATGCAACGTCTTCAACAAGAATTTGATTGAGAAGATCTTGGGATTCTTCTCGAAGTGATGCTAAAGCATCATCAATGCTTTCATGCTCAATTAACGCATCAAAAATTTCACGATACAGCGGTTGCGTAAATACGTCTCCTCGAATGTAGCGCGCAACGCTATGGGGTTCATGGACGCACAACCGTAAAAGCTCTCGTTGACGTGGATCATCGGGAACATGTGCAGTTCTCCGTCTCGGTCGCTCGCCGACTTCTTCATCTGAGGATACGCTCCGACGTTGGGCAGGTGCCACGGGAGCAGGTTTTTTTAATTCAGCAAAAAACCAGTCAGGCTCAAAGCCCAGACTTGGAGCAAACTGCATTACATACCCTTCACGCACAAGTGGGCTGGGATGTTGACGTATCACGTTAACTACTTCTCCTGCAATACGCGCCCTCTCTTCAATAGAGTGCGAAATATCACCGCGCCCAACGATTCGCGCCAAAAGAAATTCTAAAAAAGGGACTGCGTTGTCAATTGCCTTAGGAATCTGGGTGGGATCTTCTAAATAAAGATCTGCTGGGTCCTTGGTGGACTCCCATGTCGCAACAAAAATATCTGCTTCTGTTTCCTTGAGAAATTCTAACCACCGTTCAGTGGCATTTTGACCCGCCGAATCTGTATCAAATGCCAGAACAATTTTCTTGACATACTTAGACATGATTTTGACGTGATCAATTGTTGCAGCAGTTCCACACGTCGCGACAGCCTGTTCCACGCCAGCAAGGGACATCGCTATCACGTCAGTGTATCCTTCGCAGACGACAAAGTTTCCCGCTTTGACCGCAGCGGCCTTTGCACGATCGATGTTATACAACACATGAGATTTTCGATAGAGCTTTGTCTCACTCGTATTCTTATATTTCGGCGGCGTCCCATCTAGTGATCGAGCACCAAAACCAATAATGGCGCCTGCGGGATTTCGAATCGGAAATAATAAACGATTGCGAAAAACATCATTCAACTTTCCTCGCGAGTTTTTATAGCACAATCCTGCTTCGACGAGTTGCTGACCGGAGAAAGTAGTCTGGAGATGCTCTGCGAGTGCATCGTATGAAGCCGGAGCATAGCCAATGCCAAATTGCCGTACTGCATCCTTACCAAAACCTCGCGAACGCACATATTGTCGTGCGTTTTTTGCCAACTCGGAATTCTTGAGAAGGTCGTGGTAAAACTCTCCCGCAGCAGTCAGCGCATCGTACAAGGGAGTCAATGCATTCTTATTACTTGTATTTGCTGAATCGTAATGAAGAGTAATGTTGGCTTTCTTAGCCAAAAACTCTACGGCTTCAGCAAAATCCATTTGAAGATGCTCGCGCAAGAAAGTAATAGCGTCGCCTTTTTTGTTGCACCCAAAACAATAATAAAAACCAAGTTCAGGATTCACGCTAAATGAAGGAGTTTTTTCTTCGTGAAAAGGACAACACCCCGTAAATCGTCTTCCTGCACGCTTAAGAGGAACGTGTTCAGATATGAGTGCAACAATATCTGCACTCTCTTTTACTCGCTGGATATCTTCGCTAACTATTCCCATATTCCGTGCGTATCCTATATCAAACTCGGAAAAAAGATATAAACGACTGGACGAAATAAGCTATATAAGTGAAGGCGTCGACGGTGCGTCGGACGCATTCTTAACATATTGATCATGACAACGGTAAGCAAAATCATCTGTCATGCCCGCGACATATTCGACAACCGCTTCGACACTTCCTTGTCCGTCTTCACGGATAGAACGTTGAAATCTCTCGGGAAGCAAATCGGTGTGGTAGCAATAGAAGTCAACTAACTCAGACAAAGTTTGAATAACACTGACATTTTGCTCTTGCGAAATCTGGTGATGGTAGATCTTTTCGTTATTAAACGAACGCATCGCTCCAAGTAGTTCACCGTATTCTTTCAAGATAGCAATCGAACCAGAATTAAGACTTCCTTGGATGACAGCACGAATGAAGTAACCAATTTGGTCACCGCGTGTGTGATTCATAAATGCCGCAAGATCATTAGGGAAGTCTCTGCGTGAAATCATATTGCACGCTAGAGCATCTTCTAGATCATGACATACATAGGCGATTCGATCTGCAAAGGAAACAACCTCGGCCTCGGGTGTTGCTGGCGTATTGAGCGACCAAGAATGGTTCCGGATCCCGTCGAGAGTTTCTGGATTTAAATCCAAAGAACGCAGCGTGACATCAGCCCCAAAAGTTGCATGGTTGAATCCACCTGAAAGATAGGGTTCAAACGCATCTTCGCTCGCATGTCCCCCCGGACCATGGCCGCAATCATGACCCAATGCGATTGCTTCAGTCAGAGCAACATTGAGACGCAGAGCCTGTGCAAGCGCACGCGCTATCTGCGTAACTTCAAGGGCATGAGTTAGACGCGTACGCTGATGATCGTCAGGATTGAGGTGAACTTGCGTTTTACCTGCGAGACGCCGGAAGGGTTCACTGTGTAAAATAGAGTCGCGATCGTGTTCGAATCGGGTTCGAAAATCCAAATCACCAAGGGGCAAATCGCTCTTACGCAACCCTCCTATTAGCGAAGAAAACACGCTTGGCTGCAGTTCTCTCGAAAAAGTGGCACTTGGAGAAAAAGTATATTCTTCTAGCTCGAAACGGGCTCGCAGATCACAAAGAGCTCCTGAAACGAGGGTATGGGTCATATCTGGATCGAAGGGGATGTATAAAACAGGATCCTTGTGAGCTCGGATATATCGCCCATCGGGTTTACCCGTCATTGTGGATTCCCATGTGTGCTTTCGATCGCTATCGAGGGAAGATAAATCGGGGTGCTGAAAGTGTTGTTGTGTCATATTGTGCCTATATTCTGTCTTTGTACTTGTATCGTACAATGCACCTACGACATTTAATCCAATACCAACATCATTTAGGGTCTGATCTTGGAAACGAGATTATTACGACAAGGTTTAGTCCAAGGTCGGACCCTCCCCAAAAATAACGCAGTTGCAGCAGTTCGTTCAGTTGACTCCCGCCTTGCAGACGAGGTGCGGACCTCCCGCCGATACCGAGGTAGTTTCAGCACCTAACCGGCCAAAATAGGCATCTCACGCACCACAACGGCTCCGGCCAATCGATCATGCAAACCTTGCCGAGTTGATGTCCAGAGGGCTGGAGCCATAACAGCAAATGGGAGCAGTACATATATAACGTAGGTTGCTAGGAGTACCGTTTTATTTCCAGAGAAAGGCGTAAAGGCCATTGCGATAACCGTAGCTGCACCATAGACAACAAACCAACGAATAAAGCTTTGTTTCCACGAAAGCAACCCACGGCCATCTTCACGTATGATGACAATTTTGGTTCTTCGACAACCCAGAGTTTGTCCACGCTTAACGGTCAAAGGTATAAAATAGAGCACGCCAAATATTAGCTGTGGTACAAAGTACATGATCGAAGGTATTGGATCGTTTCCGAGCGGAGTAGATTCCTGAGCATAATATTTGTATACGAATATTAAACAAAAGATATTAAATACTAAAAAAAGCATTTGATCAACAACATAGGAAAAAAATCGCCGAAAATAGGAAGCAAGCGGGACTTCATCTTCATCACGACTTAGGCCCGCGCGACGACGATATGCTTGAACGCTTTTAGTTTTCTGGGCCTGCCTGCGGGCTTTATTTTTTTTCTTACGCTCGTTACGCGATGTTGAAGAAACCATATCTCACCTAATTACGCATCGAAGTAAGTATCATTCGCGTCCATGTCTTGAGTTTCGTCTTCCTTGGGAATTCGAATCACGAAGGTGCGTGCTGCTTTATCGGGAATGCTCTGTCGAAGTGGGTCAAAGAAAAACCATGCGTTACCCAGAAGTCCAAGGAAAGGAATCATGGAAAGAGCAGTCATTGTCAGGAATCGGGTGAGTGCGCGATCGAGACCAATACCGATAAGGCCGTCCGTGCGTACAATCGCGATACCCATAATACGTTTACCTAATGTTTGACCGCGTGTGGAAATGCTAGGAACTTCATAAGCTATATAAAGGATGGGTAAAAACCATACCCACATTCCTAGGCCAAGATCATCTCCGAAGCCTGCATCTTGTTTTATTTCGACTCCGCTAAAGGTAAGAAAAAGGGCGAAAAACATAGAAACAACGAACACATCAATAAGGCGAGCAGCAATACGTTGAGGAAATGATGCGAACTCAACGTTGCTTACATCGATAGTAGTGCGCAATTCCTATCCTTTTTCCGCAGCTGTCACGTAGTTGAGAAGCTGATCAATCGAAACTCTTTCCTGAGTTGTTGTATCGCGATCACGTACCGTCACAGCATTATCTTCAAGAGATTCAAAATCGACCGTTACACATTGAGGAGTACCAATTTCATCTTGACGACGATAACGCTTTCCAATTGATTGAGTAACATCGACATCAATGTGCATAGAAGGTCGTAACATATCCGCTATCTTTTGTGCGACTGGCACAAGGGTATCGTTCTTCGAAAGCGGCAGAACCGCAACCTTATAAGGCGCCAGATCACGATGTAGCTTCAAGACTGTTCGCTTTTCTCCATTAATTTCATCTTCGTGATATGCGCTGAGAAGGAATGCAAGCGTTGCTCGATCGACACCTGCAGCGGGTTCAATGACGTAAGGCACATAACGTGAATTAGTTGTTTGATCGAAATAGCTCATGTCCGCCCCGCTGTGCTTCGCATGTGCTTTTAAATCGAAATCTGTACGTTGAGCGATTCCTTCAAGTTCTCCCCAACCCCAAGGGTACATGAATTCAACATCGGCTGTCCCTGCTGAATAGTGACTGAGCTCGTCGGGTTCATGCTCACGTAAACGAAGTGCCTCTGCCGAAATTCCTAAGTTGACATACCAATTAAATCGTTCCTGTTTCCAGTACTCGTAAAACTTCGGGCTCTCTTCGGGTGGAACAAAGTACTCCATTTCCATTTGTTCAAATTCTCGCGTTCTAAATATAAAATTTCCCGGTGTTATTTCGTTGCGAAAACTCTTACCGATCTGCGCAATACCAAAGGGTGGTTTTACTCGAGTGGTGTTGAGGATATTGAGAAAGTTAACAAAAATTCCTTGTGCGGTTTCTGGACGCAAATAAGCAACGTTTGCACTATCTTCTACGGGACCAACATGCGTCTTGAACATGAGGTTAAAGTTTTTTGCTTCACCGAGCACACATGGTTTCTTTTTGTTTTGAGGACACTCGGGAGGAACAATCGCGCCGTCGGCAACGTCAAGCTGATCTTCACGATATCTCTGGTGGCATACCGAACATTCCACAAGGGGGTCGGTGAAACCAGCAAGGTGGCCCGAGGCTTCCCACACTGCAGGCGCCATCAAAATTGATGCGTCAAGACCCACGATATCGTCACGATTCTGCACCATGGCACGAAACCATGCTTCCTTCACGTTTCGTTTTAGTAATACGCCCAAAGGCCCAAAGTCCCACGTGGATCGAAAACCCCCATATATATCGCTACTGGGGAAAACAAAACCTCGTCGTTTACACAGGTTAACGATGGTTTCCATCAAATCGGTTGAGTCGGATTTATTCGAGTTCTCGGGTGTCATATCTACAAGGTTAGCCCAGGAGAACTACGACTATTGACTCTATAAACTCAGCCCAGCTGTTTGAGCTCGGGAAGGATTTTAACGTTCTTTGTCTCCGAGAGAAATCCTTCGCAAATCCCTAACTGCGTTCAGGACTCCCTTTGGTCGGCTCAGTGCGACGTAAACGAAAGGACCTCAGGAAACGGTCTACGAGACATTGACGGCACGCAATCCATGTCCGGTGTGATGTTCGATCATCGCAATAGCCAATGTCTCTATCTCGTGAGCAACGTCGGCTGGAATATTTTCTATCACGCTACTCGTGCGACCATCAAAAATCGCCCGCATAGAATCGAGCGTGTGATCAAGCGTTCGCGTCATTGCAGTAGTCGCGCATTCGTGACAAAAAAAGGCTGCCCTCCCGATAGAAAAATGGTTAAGACCATCGGTTGTAAAGCACGACGGACACTCGTTTGTTTCTGGAGTAAAACCTTCCAGACGAAGAACTTTAAAAAGAAAAACACCACAAACATTTGTAGACCGTGTTTCATTCATTGTTGACAGTGCTTTGATCGTCATAACCGCCAAGTCGTTATGTGAGGAATGATGCTCACAGAGAGCATCGACAGCGTCAAGCATGCGAGCAGTTGCATTCAAAAGGTCCAGATCTTCGCGAAGATTCCTATTGGCAAAAACAGAATCTGTTTGCGTAATGCGAACAAGTTCACGTCCTGATGTAATCCATTGAAAATCCACCACACTCCCCGACTCAAGGCGTGCAGAATACTTAGACCCAGATTTTCGCGCTCCTTTGGCGACGCCGCGAATTTTTCCATGCTCAGTCGTCAAAATCGTTACGATACGATCTGCTTCACCGAGTTTGACGGTACGTAAAACAACGCCGGTGTCTCGCAACGTTTGGCCTCGCATAATTATGCTCCGAAACGACGATGGCGACGTTGAAATTCGATGACGGCATCGAATAGATCTTCCCGTCGAATATCCGGCCAGAGAGTCTCCGTAAAAATCAGTTCTGCATAAGCTGCTTGCCACAACATAAAGTTCGACAGTCGATACTCTCCTGACGAACGTAGTACCAGATCCACATCTGGCATGTCTGAACAATAGAGATGGGACGCGAGCGACTTTTCAGTGATCTTCCGTGAAGAGAGATCTCCCGAGCTCTCTGCAACCAACGATTTAACGGCATCAACAATTTCGGCACGGCCCCCATAATTAAATGCAATGCATAGGTTTATACCTTTATTGTTTTTGGTCTTATCCTGTGCTTCATCCATTCTCTTAATGAGACGCGAAGGAATACGACGTTCACGACGACCAACAAAACGTATTCGCACGTCATGCTCGTGCAATTCGTCCATACGCGCCAACAAAAGTTTCTCATTAAAGTTCATCAGAAAGGCGACTTCACGGGCTGGACGTTTCCAGTTTTCCGTCGAAAAAGCGTATGCTGTCACCCACTTGATTCCCAAATCACGCGCACCGTAAATCACATCATAAAGTGCTTGCTCGCCTTGCTCATGTCCCGTGGTACGAGATAGACCACGTTCAGTAGCCCATCGACCATTTCCATCCATCACAATCGCAACATGATAAGGAAGAGCGCTTCTGTCAATCGTTGAAGGAATCCGTTCTGGCGCAGAACGTTCTACGACGTGTGGTGTGCGTGTCACTTCACCACAAGATCTGCATACATACCAGCTTGTTCATGGCCTGGAATGGGACAGAAAACATAATATGTACCAGCATCAAGATTGATATCCCCTGCGTCTACGCTTGTGTTACTGACCGCAAGATCAAACCAATTATATCGCGCATCCCTAATCTTCAATCGGTGCGTTCCACCTTTGCCGATATAGTCAACATGCACAACACCTGGTTGAGCAGAAAATTCTTTTGCTTGAAACTGATTTGTGCCTAGTGCGTCAATCTCAACCGCATTCGCCGGATCTGCTGCTGCTATTTCTTCTGCGGTGGGACGTCCAAAGTCCACAGTTTCGGTTTTGACATCGCCAGCCCCTGCCAAGACAGAGCCTGAGATAACAACAAGCACAACAGCACCTACAGCGAGGAGACTAAATGAAGTTGAGCGCATTGACTTCATCAGCGAAATTCCCGCTGCACCAAAAAGTACGAGGATCGTAATAATCGTCGCCCACATTACAGGAGCTGAGGATTTAGAAGCTTCTTGTACTACCGCTTCAGCTGTACCTTCATGGCCACTTCCATGACCATGACCTGCCAAAAACACACGTGAAAAACTTACTCCTAAGAGCGCAACAACAATTGCGGCGACAACCGGAATACCTAGAGGTAACAATAACCGCTCCCGTACATTTCGGCGGATGTCCGAACTTTGACTGGGCTCGGCGTCTTTGACTTCAGTTGACATTTACTGTCCTTTTTATAGAAGGCCTAGCCTTGTGGCTTGGTCTTTTCTGTTTACAGTTTATTCGCATTCTGGCGTCGAAACCGTAATTCTCGATTAGTTTCCGATGTACTCCATTGGAAAAAAATAACAGCGATAACAGCCCAGAGCAGCAACCCGCCTCCCAATTTCATGACCAAACCGGCAATACGCTGATCCTCTAATGCCGACAAACTAAAAAGCTTCGGAAGATCTTCATATACCTTATATAACGGCCTTGATCCAAAGGTAAGAAACGATGCAGGAATCGTCGGAATCACGGATTGGAGAAAAAGAAAGATCATCTGAACAATTGGTGTCGATCGACGAATTTCGGGTGCAGGAGAAACAATTACCATCCATATCACGACAAAACAAAGCACCATAACGAGGTGAGCAAAGAAATGGATCAAGCCACTATTAACTGTCAATGTGACAAAAGCCGGCCAATGAAAAACAACAATGAGCACATTGAACAAAATGGTGGCAGGAAGAAATCGGGTTGCTCCACGGACGACAGGCAGTACAACAGGACGAATAAGAATCCATCTTGCCAACCAGCCAGGAATGGACATGACGATAAACAGCGCCATCAGGTTAATGAATGCTAAATGTTGAGCCATGTGAACGAAGTATAAAGACTGCTCTGCAACATCGTGGACGGGCCAGAGTGAACCACCCAAAAAAGTAAGAACAGCTGCACAGTGAGCAATAAGTTGCGTGCGTGTTGGTCGAGTGGACTGACCGAGGCGTGCTCCAATGCGTACAAACGCTACCCAGTATGCGCCTGACCAAATAAGAGCGATGAGCCAGACGTCAAAGTGTGTTTCAAATGCTGGGAATGAGCCCATTAGATGCTCAAACTCAAAAGAATCGGTGGTCTTGAAAACTCAAAGAAGTAAGAGCGATCGTAAACACAATTAGCGCAGCAATGCCTCCGATGATGAACCAGCGACGAAACATAAGAGGATCATCCTTGAGATGCATAAAGTATGCAGCAACAAGAAAAAACTTTATTCCCGCAAGGACAAGCAGCGCGGTCACAAGAATTCCATGGGAAAGCGAATTTTCCATATAGTACAGCGCGATTTCCATCGTTGTGAGCACACAGAGAATGACTGCAATCATCACGTATTGCGCAGGAGATGTGTGGGCTTGTCCTGCCTCATGAATTTCTTCGGAAGGAGAGGTTGCCGGTGCAGTAGTCATGTTCTTTCCTTAGTGTATACGGATAGTCCTTTTATAAAAAGGACTATCCTTTCGTCTTTTTCGTTTAGCGCCTAATTTACTGGGATTAAGTAGATCAATGTGAAAATAACAATCCAGATCACGTCGACAAAGTGCCAATAGAGCCCTGCAAGTTCAACTTTCTCAGCGTCTTTTGTGGTGAGTTTTCCACTCAAGCTCAAGGCCAGTAACGAAGCTAACCATACAATACCTAGCGTCACATGGGCACCATGGAGTCCGGTGAGAACAAAAAAAGTTGAGCCCGACTGGTTTGTTGTTAACGTGAACCCTTCACGTACAAACGCAGTGAACTCAAATATTTGTCCACCTAAGAAAATCGTACCAAACAGAACAGTAGCGAGCAGCCACAAACGAGTACGACGTATATCATTGCGCTTGATTGCGGCAAGTGAGAGAACCATTGTCAGTGAGCTCATGAGCAAAATGAATGACGTAGCCGAAGTAAAAGGGATATCGAGCACATCAGATAAGACTTTGCTGGCTTGCCCTCCTGCTGACGTTGTTGCGTCAGCTACTTCAAGAGAACGTCCTCTGTAGAGTAAGTACGCTGAAATAAATCCACCGAAAAACAAAAAGTCTGATGACAGGAACAACCACATGGCGAGCTTGCCATTGGTAGGTCGTGGGCGTGTACTACTCGACAGGGAAGCGACGTCGTCAGTGATTAATTCGACTTCATTATCAATGCTCGAGCCATGGACCTCTGTGACCACACTTTCCTCTTTCACATCCTTGATCGTTGTCATGCGTGTACCTCCAACTGATGGTCGTCACCATGCGCACCAGGTTCCGTATCTGGTTCTATCGCCCATCCGATTAGACCTGAAGCTGTTATGACAACACCGATCGCACATGTATACCAGTGCTGAAAAGCAAGACCATACGCACCAACAAACATTCCAAAGGGAACAACAAATGGCCAAAAGGAGGGTGAAGGTAGATGCACGCCATGCTTTTCGATTGCTTCTTGTGTTGTCACGCGCTGAGGTTCTTTCTTAAGATCGACACCCTCACGTAAAATTGGACGACCATCTTCGTCTTCCCGATATTTCGTATGCCAAAAATCATCAACACCATGAACGTTCGGCGTTTCAAGAAAGTTGTATTCAGGAGTTGGTGAAGGAATGGACCACTCAAGGGTTCGACCGTCCCATGGGTCAGCGCCCGCAATTTCACCCTTATATTTTGAAACAATGATATTGATCACAAACAGCAAAACAGCAAATGCAATAAGGAAAGATCCTACAGTGGATAATTGATTGAGAAAGGTCACCCCAAGCTCTTCTTGGTATTGCCATGTACGTCGAGCTTGTCCTGCCAACCCGGCAAGGTGCATGGGAGCAAAGGTCAAATTAAATCCTATAAGCGTTAGCCAGAAACCAATTTTACCCCAGCGTTCGTTCATCATTCGTCCAAAGACTTTCGGAAACCAATAGTACGTTCCTCCGATAAGAGCGAACACTAAGCCACCGAAAAGTACGTAATGGAAGTGAGCAATAATGTAATAGGTATCCGTTTGCTGAGTATCGGCGGGCACCACTGCATGAGTTACTCCGGAGAGTCCTCCTACGGTGAACATCGCAATAAATCCTGTGGCATAAAGCATGGGAGTTGTAAATTTCAGAGAACCTCCCCAGAGCGTACCCAGCCAGTTAAATATTTTCACACCTGTAGGTACACCCACCAACATCGTTGAAACTCCGAATGCTGAGATTGCTACCGGCCCGAGTCCAGTAGCGAACATGTGGTGAGCCCATACACCCCAACCCACAAAACCGATCGCAATTCCAGAAAACACAATCACGCTGTAGCCAAAAAGCGGCTTACGCGAAAAGGTGGGGAGAATCTCAGAGACGATACCCATTCCTGGCAAAATCAAAATGTATACCTCGGGGTGACCAAAAATCCAGAACATATGTTGATATAACAGCGGATCTCCACCAGTCGCAGAGAAAAAGAATGTCGTACCAAAGTTGCGGTCGAAAAACACCATAATTAATGCTGCAGAAAAAACAGGAAGAGCAAAAACGGTGAGGAATGAAACGATGGTCATCATCCAGACGAAAACAGGCATGCGCATTAATTTCATTCCGGGTGCGCGCATATTGACGACGGTGACGATGAAGTTCAGCGCCGATGTCGTGGACCCCACTGCAAGCATCAACAAACCGATTGCCCAAAAGTTTGTGCCATTTCCTGGGAGAATTCCGCTTGAATAGGGCGAAGATGTCAGTGGCGTGTATCCAAACCACCCGCCGTCAGGGGCTCCTCCAAGGAAAAAACTCGAGTACATGAATACTCCTCCGAAAAGGAAAACCCAGAAGCCGAACATGTTGAGGCGTGGAAAAGCAACGTCACGAGCACCAATCATCAAAGGCAAAAGGTAATTACCAAAGCCAGCAATGATGGGCATTCCAACAAGAAACACCATTGTTGTCCCGTGCATTGTAAACATTTGGTTGTACTGAACCGCTGTCAAAACGGAGCCATCGGGAGAAAATAATTGAAGCCGAATGAGCAGTGCTTCTACTCCTCCAAGGACGAAAAATACGAGAGAAAGAGCAACGTATAAAATTCCAATTTTTTTATGATCTACCGATGTAAACCAGCTCCACAGACCAGTTGACTTAGTGGGTCGCTTCAAGAGCAGCGCAAGTTTCGACGAAGACGCCTCTGTTGACATACGTGCAGAGACTGCCGGGGTGCCTTGTGTATCGGGTGTCGTGGTAGTCATTTCTTACCTACTTATTCTTATAAAGATATGTGGCGATTGCTTTTGCTTCGGTCTCAGTCATGCCAGGCAACGTGATGCTCTTTCCTTTGTCATCTACATATTTATAGGGCACTGAAAAATTGGGCATACCGTTACATCGCTTACCCTTACCAGGAGATACGCCGAGTCTGCAGTCATCGCTTTGCATGGGAATACCGTTTCCATTGCGCCAGTCGGTGGAATTGTAGATCCATTTCCATACATGTTCTTGCGTTTTTTCGATTGAACCTCCGCCCATGACTTCGGTGGAATAGTCGGGACCAAAGTGCGTGAGATTAGGACCGTAACTTACTTGGCTTGAGTCGTCGAAGGCATGACAGTTCGCACAACTAAATTTTTCAATTGCGGCCTGTGCATTGGTTGGGGTTTCTCCTTCGCGTGCAGTTGAATACGCGACGGGTGGTTGTTGCAAGTTTTTTATCCACTTTGCATACTCAGCTTCACTCACTGCGCGAATTTGCATACGCATCACACCGTGACTTAATCCGCAGTATTCAGCGCACTGACCCGTGAATACACCTTCTTCGTCGGCTTTTAAGACAAGGCGGTTATTTCTTCCAGGCACGGCATCGACTTTTCCTCCCAATGACGGAATCCAGAAAGAGTGAATGACATTACAAGGATTTGCAGCCTTGAGCTCATCTGTTGTCTTACCAAGCACGGGTGTTTCACCGTCGCACGCTTTGATGTCAAGTTCAATCTGGCGGCGAGCCGGGACAACAAGCTCATTTGCTACAACAACTTTGTTTGCTTTGAGCGTATTGCCGTCTGCATCGAGCTTTGCTGTACCGTCAGGGTTGAAAACAGAATAATCTTCTGTTTCAACGGCGAACTGCCACCACCACTGCTTACCTGTGACCTCTACATGGATAGCGCCAGGGCCCGCTTTCTTGTCAAGCTCAAAAACAGTATTGACCGTTGGGATAGCAACACCAATCAAAATAACAAGAGGAAGAATCGTCCATCCAATTTCGAGAATGGAATTTCCGTGAACTTGTTTGGGCGATGTGTTTTTATCCGTTGCCTTAAATCGGAATGAGATATACAGCGTCGCGATTAAGACAGCAGTTCCAACAAAAACCGCAATCCAAAAGATGGGCGAAAAAAGCTCCATAATTTTTTCTGCAGACTCGCCTTTTGGGCGCAGCGAACTTTGGTTATTGTCGGGGCCAACTGCACATGAGGATATGAGTAGAAGCGGGACAAGGGAAAATGCCGTCATCCACAATCGTCGTGTTTTGCTCAAGTGACATTTCTCCTTGAAATTTGTTACAAATACCGGGACCACTCTAGTGAAAAGAACAGAGCAAAATTGAAATGCTGGCCCACATTTAGGGTCTGATCTTGCAAATACGAAAAAGCAGAGTGTCGCACAAGCGACTACACCTGCGATTTGCAAGGTCGGACCCTCCCTAAGAGCAACGATTCAGCAGCAGTCCGTTCAGTTGTATCGGGTCTGTGACTTATTGTCGAAGCACCGGCAAAGCCAGATACTTCTCGCAGACGCTCCCTTGTCGCTCCCTGTGATTTGTCTCGTACAACCGCTGCGCGGAGATCCTTCGCTGCGCTCAGGATGACTGCGTAGAGAGGTCAGACCTTAAAGCAGGTAAGTATCCAAATTTTCGCTACGGGATTGCCACTTTTCGTCAACTTCTACACGGGTACGCATTACTATATGGCAGCCCAAAAGAGCTTCAGCCCTGCTACGCGCGGCTGTACCGGCTGCTTCGAGCATCGATCCGCCCTTCCCGATCACAATGGGTTTATGAGACTTCGTGATCACAATCACTTTAAGATCAAAGAATCGCTTGTCGTCTTTCGCCGAATCGGTATCTTCGCGAGCGATGACCGCGATCCCTTGAGGAAGTTCATCGCGGACAAGGCGCAACAATGCTTCTCGATAAAGTTCCGCAACGAGAAAATCATCCGACATATCATGCTCGGCGGCACGATCAAAGAGGGCGGGCCCCTCCTCGAGCTGCTCGATGATGGCTCGTCGGATGAGATGAACATTTTTATGGGTAAATGCCGACGTAATGAAAACATGACGAGCATCAGGAACAAGTTCTGAAATCTGCTGGGCTCGCATTGCGACTCGTTCGAAAGATTTTTCTACGTCACATTTATTGAGCACCAAAAAAATGTTCTTATGGCTCTTTATTTTTTCCGCGATGAAGGTGTCGCCCTTACCAATATCGGCAGAAGCATCAAAAACTCCTATGACAATGTCGACACCACTGAGAGCATCGTATGCAGATTCATTCATGCGCTCTGAGAGTCCACCACGAGGCTTGTGTATGCCTGGTGTATCGACATAGATAATCTGATAAGTGTCACCATTATCGATGGCTCGAATTTGCCGGCGTGTCGTACCCGCATGTCCCGATGTGATCGAGAGATCTTTTTCAACAAGAGCATTCACCAGCGTTGATTTTCCTACATTGGGTCGACCCACAACCGAGACGATTCCAGAACGAAAATCAGCTGTGTCGTCTTGGGCGATATTATCTGTCACGATTGATCGGGAGTGCTGGTGTAGTCCATGGAAGCATCCGGCGATTGGGAAGGAGCGTCTGGACTATCTTCATCCACAATATTCTTTGTTACACGGACGGACACAATTCGTTGCCCTTGGACACGTTCGATCATAAATGTCAGGTTGTTGTAATTCACAACTTCGCCTTCGTAGGGAACATGTTGACATACATTGAAAACAAGACCTGATACGGTATCCCATTCTGTGTCGGGAACTTCTGCACCGACCACATCACTCAAGTCGTCAACAGAAGTACGGCCAGGAACTCTCCATTGATTATCACCCAGCACTTCAATAGTGGGCTCTACTGCATCGTATTCGTCCGAAATGTCGCCCACTATTTCTTCGATGAGATCCTCGAGAGTAACAACCCCTGCTGTACCCCCATATTCATCCACCACAATCGCCATGTGGAATTGACCCTGTTGCATATCGCGAAGAAGCTCCGCCGTACGCTTTTGCTCAGGTATGAAAACGGCTGTTCGTTTTACAGTGGAGACCCTCGCGTCACCTCTACCGTCTCGTTCCTGTTCCACAAGATCTTTCATGTAAATCAGGCCCACAATGGTGTCGTGGCTTTCTGAATACATAGGCAAACGAGAGAATCCTTGTTCAATCGAAAGGTTCAACGCCGTTGTTATCGTCGTTGATTCCGATACCGCAATCATGTCTGTGCGTGGAGTCATAACTTCGCGCACAACAGTATCGGTAAAATCAAAAATGGAATGGATCAACTCGCGTTCTTCGTGCTCAATTCCTAATTCTTGTGCCGCTACGTTGGCCATGGTTTTGACATCATCTTCGGTCACGAACGGACCTTCCTTGATCCCCTTACCCGGCATAAGAATATTGGAAAGTCCAATAAGACCTCGTGCGAGCCATCGTAAAGGAGCAAACTTTGTAATGATCCATAAAAAAGGAGTCATAAGAAGAGCGACTTTATCGGGATGTTGAACCGCATATGTCTTTGGTGCGACTTCTCCGAGAACAAAAAACACAGTGATCTGAGCAAAAATCGAAATAGCAACGCCCAGAGTTCCATACTCATTTTCGACGACAATCGATATGATTGAAGCTGTACCTAGTTGTGTCACCAATACGATCAGCAGCAAAATGTTTAATGTCGTTTCGGGATGCTCGTGCATAATACGCAGCTTCATTGCGCCACGATGACCTTCATCTTCTAATGCCATTGCTCGAATTCGGTTCAGTTTCACAAAAGACGTCTCTGCCAAAGCGCACACGATGGAAAAAAGAAATAGCACGAAAGCTATAGATAAAAGAATTACTTGTACGGAATCCATGAAGAAGGTCTACTTTAGTTCACGTCGAGAAGACGGGTTTCGACTATTCATTTGCGTCTACTGGATAAAGCCGGAAAAACTCGGTCAAAATTGCTTGTTCCCGAGCACGCATTTCTTCTCGCTCGTCAATTTCGTAATGGTCATAGTTCAAAAGATGCAATGTTCCGTGAACAACAAGGAGCCCAATTTCCTCATCAAGAGTACAGTTATGTAATTCGCATGCTGCTCGTGCGACAGCCGGACATACATACACATCACCAATGAGCGTGGGAATCTCATCATCTTCGCTCGGGGTCCCCGGGCCACGTCCCCCGTTGTCTGGATTGCGCCCAGAACCGACAATGTCATCATCTACAGGGAAAGCCAAAACGTCTGTCGGCCCTTTGGAATCCATATACTGTTCGTTCAGTCGGCTGATGGCATCTTCGTCACAAAAGATCAATGACATTTCGCACGTTCCCACTACTTGTTCCCGCGCAAGAGTCAGCCGTGCAAGTCCAACATAGCGAGCAACGTCAACATCTATCTCTCGTTGTTCATTTGAACCAAAAACGCTTACACCCGGATCGCCAGTAATATCTTCAGTACCGTTCATTAACGGTCCTTATCTTTAAATGAATTGGATTCATAAGGATTGGGATGATCTTTATCCCATTTGTCATAGGCGTCAACTATTTCTTGAACAACACGGTGACGGATAACGTCATTCCGGTCAAAATCACAAAAAGCTACGCTGTCTACACCGTCGAGAATGGACCTAACAATACGAAGTCCCGAAACTTTTTGCGAAGGAAGGTCTACTTGGGTGAGGTCTCCGGTGACCACCATGGTCGAGCCCAAGCCCAGACGAGTAAGAAACATTTTCATCTGTTCGGGCGATGTGTTTTGTGCTTCATCGAGAATCACAAAAGAATCATTCAATGTACGCCCGCGCATATACGCCAACGGTGCAACTTCAATCACACCGCGTTCTTGGAAACGTGCAAATGCATCTGTGCCCACAATGTCAAAAATTGCGTCATAAAGTGGACGTAAATACGGATCAACTTTGGCCAGCAAGTCGCCGGGAAGAAAACCCAAGTGCTCCCCTGCCTCGACTGCAGGTCGCGTCAGAATAATGCGTTGAACTTTTTTTGCTTGTAGTGCAGCAACTGCACTCGCAACTGCTAAATAGCTTTTTCCCGTACCAGCAGGGCCAATTCCAAAAGTAATCGTGTTATTCGCGATTGCTTCCACATATTTACGTTGGCCTTCAGTTTTTGGATGAATTGATTTTCGGCCCTTCAACACGTTGGTTCGGGCTACCTCGCTTGGCGAAACTTTCTGGCCCACCATTTGAATTGAGCGGATAACATCATCGCGCGAAAGCCGTGCTCCATTGGCCACCACCACGCTCAGTTCATTAACGAGCGTTACGATGTCGCGCGTAATGTTTTTGTCTCGTGAATTAACAGTGATTTCATTTCCACGAACCAAAATAGTTGCATCGAACGATTCTTCTATAAGATCGAGATACTCATCGTTATTACCCAGTAAAGCGCTCATCGTTGCGTTGTCATCTATGGTGATGACTGCTGAAGAAATGGAGATGTCGCTGATTTTTTTCATAGGCATATTGAGCTCATTAATATATCGTCAAAGATATTGTGTGCCTGAAGATTAGTGGGCAGATACTTGTTTATCCTGGTCAGCAAGGAGATTAATTTCAGCAAGACGGACGGTAAAGTCCTCGATCGACTTCCCAAATACCGCGGAAAGGATACGCATGTCATCACTGCGAAGAGTGAGAAATCGCCCGGAGGAGTCGTTACGCTGCTGATGAACACTCTGCGCGAAGCGACCGAGCACCATTGCTTCCGCGTGGTTGTTGTTTGCAATTTTTGAGAGATCAATAACAACGCGTCGTGACATTCCTTCTTCGAGGGTGAGGTCAATTGTTGTTTCAGAAGGAAGCACCGTCGCGGGAGAAACGTGATAGTGCTCACACAAACGAATAAGTCGTGCTACAGAAATGGATCGCTCACCGCGTTCATATGCACCAACCACGGAAGCTTTAAATTCATTTTGTGAGTGCTGCTCAACATCATGTAAAGAAAGACGTTGTTCTTTTCGAATCTCGCGGAGTCTCTCGCCGATAGCTTGAGATGTTTCGCTGTTGTCACTCTCTTCCATCTGTCCCCCTCGATCGTTTTTCAACCGTCACTATATGTGGTCAATAAGACTAGTCGTTTCACTCAGGTTCGTGAAAGGCAGCTCGAAAATCCCTCAATTCCCGGCCGCCTTGTTGTATTTGCCTGCTCATTCTCGTTTGTTGACAGAAAAGACAATTTTAGATAACGTGACACTCGTGATTACTTCAGCAGCCCATGTGATCTGTCGATGCCCGTAAGGGCACATTGATTTTCGCGACTTCAAAGCGCACTCGTAATCATTCGTTGCCCGGTTTTTATGCCGGGCTTTTTCTTTTTTGGTGATAAAAAATGACACAATCAACACATGACACAAACAATACTGACTCAATCGAAGGGCAGATAGGAAACACGCCTCTTATGCGTTTCGCAAAGATCCTTCCCAATATTCCTTGGGAATTACATCTGAAAATGGAGATGTACAACCCGGGAAGATCATCCAAGGATCGTCCTGCACTGGAAATGATCAAAGCTGGCGAACAAGATAACCTGCTTCAACCAGGAGGGACCATTATCGAACCCACATCGGGCAATACGGGGGTTGGATTGGCACTTATCGCAAGAGCACGTGGATATAAAACGATATTTGTCGTGACTACAAAGGTAAGCCAAGAGAAAGTCGATCGACTCCGTGGACTCGGAGCAAACGTTCACGTGTGTGATGTTGCCGTTGCACCCGAAGATCCCGCATCTTACTATTCCACGGCAGAACGCTTGACACGAGAAACGCCAAATTCGTTCCGTCCGGATCAATATTCCAATCTCAATAATCCCTTGGCACATTACAAAACTACGGGACCCGAAATTTGGGAACAGACACAAGGTCGAGTAACACACTTCATCGCGGGTATTGGAACAGGCGGAACCATCTCAGGAGTCGGTCGCTATCTCAAGGAACGAAATCCCGATGTGGTGATCATAGGAGCAGACCCCGAAAACTCTGTTTATTCAGGAGGCTCAGGCCGACCATACTTAGTAGAAGGCGTCGGCGAGGATTTTTGGCCAGCAGCGTACAGCCCGTCAGTGGTTGATCAGATTATTCCTGTCAGTGATCGCGATGCATTTCTTATGACACGACGTTTCGCAGATGAAGAAGGTGTGTTGATTGGTCCATCCGGTGCTCTGACAATAGCTGCTCTCGAAAAAATCAGCGATCAACTAAAAGAGAGTGATGTCGTAGTTGCGCTCATTCCCGACGGCGGTCAGAACTACCTCTCTACAGTATTTAATGATGAGTGGATGTCCCAGCGCGGTTTTCTTCATGAAGATGCACCCTTTGTGGCTGAAATCATTTCGGCAAAGCAGGCAACTAATGCACCAGGTTCTACTGGGGAAAACATCGTATACGTCAATCCTGAAGATACCGTTGATCAGGCGTTAGAACTGATGAACCATCATGACGTTTCTCGCATTCCAGTGATGAAAAATACTCCACCGTTTTCTCTCGCTGAAATGGTGGGATCTTTGGATGCGTTTGAGTTGCAAGAAAACCTGAGAGAAAATCCATCGCTTACCAATGCACCTATAGGCGAGGTGATGTCTGCACCTTTCCCCATTGTTGGCACTGGTCAAAATGTTTCTGAGGTTCAAACAGCACTGAAGGATCATTACGCAGCGATGGTGGTAGACAGCGGTGTACCTGCTGGAATAGTAACTCGTGATGATATCGTGGAATTTCATCAAAGATAGCGAACAGGAAGAAGGTTTGCGCGATGGACAAACATACACAGCATTTTGAAACTCTGGCAATTCATGCGGGTCAAGAATCCGATGCAACGACAGGAGCGGTTACCGTCCCTATTTATGCGACGACTACTTATCAACAAACCAAAGTAGGCGAATATCCTTTTTCGGATTATGGTCGCGTGGATAATCCCACTCGCTCTGCATTCCAAACCGCACTTGCTGCATTGGAAGGTGCAAAGTACGGTTTTTCTTTTGCATCGGGTCTTGCTGCTACAGATACTTTATTGCGAACATTATCTCCGGGCGATCACGTAATCATGGGACTTGACGCATACGGCGGAACATACAGATTGATTTCAAAAATTTTAAGCAAGACGGGAATTTCCGTCTCGACGATTGATCTTACCAATCCGAATGCAATAGAAAAATCAATTACGACATCTACCAAAGTTGTTTGGATTGAAACTCCGTCGAATCCCACATTACAAATAACCGACATCCGTGCTGTGGCGGACATTGCTCACTCGCATGATATTCGTGTTGTCGTTGACAACACATTTGCTACGTCATATTTACAGCAGCCTCTCTCGCTTGGCGCTGATGTGGTGGTCCATTCCACGACGAAGTATGTGGGCGGTCATTCGGACGTAATTGGAGGTTTTCTAGCATTTAACGACGATGCACTCGCAGAGAAAATTAAGTTCTTGCAGTATGCCGTCGGGGCGACTCCTAGTCCATTTGATTCGTATCTGCTTTTGCGTGGGCTTAAAACTCTTGCAGTGCGAATGGATCGACATATGGAAAATGCACACGTAATCGCAGAGTTCTTAAAGGAACATAAAAACGTTGAAAACGTTCTCTATCCCGGTCTTATTGATCACCCCGGACACGACATCGCAAAGAGTCAGATGACAGGCTTCGGGGGAATGGTATCTTTCATTGTTTCTGGTGGTGCTGGCGAAGCTAAACGTGTAGCCGAAAGCACTCAAGTTTTTACGCTCGCTGAATCTTTAGGTGCAGTGGAATCCTTAATTGAAGTTCCCGCGCTCATGACTCATATGTCAACAGCAGGATCTTTATTAGAAGTAGATCCGGGATTAATCCGACTTTCTGTTGGAATAGAGAATGTCGACGACCTGATTCGCGATTTGGACCAAGCACTGTCATCTTAAGTCGGGCAAGGGATTGTGATACGCGCATGTTTGTTGTCCAGGCAACGCAGCAGAACTATCCAGCAGCAATAAGAGCAGGCGCAACGACCATTGCGGTTTCCGAGCGCAATATATAAGGCGCGATACACCACGTTGTAGAGCTCGCAGCGAGTAACTCGCGTTCCTCTGAGTCGAAGCCTCCTTCGGGACCTATAAGGACAGTGACCGGTGTGCTCGGTACAGCAGACTCGCCATCCGGGTCGCACAAAACAAGTGAGGTGGTAAGACCAGTGCAATACACGGATAAATTATCGACAATTGTGACGGAAATATTTTGCGCGCGACGCGATTGCATCACAGCACTGTGCACAATTGCTTCGGCGCGCCGCAAAAACTTTTCGCGCTTATCCGTATCAAGACTGATGGACGAACGAGATGTCGAACCAAAAGTTAGTGAGGTTGCACCTACTTCAACTGCTTTTGCTATTCCCGTCTCTAATCGGTTGAGTGCGAACAAAGACACCGCCAAGTCGATCTGAGGTTCATGGACTGCATCTGCAGATCGAGTCGCAACAGCTTCCAGCACTTCTCGGGTAATTCGACTGACTTTATATTCACGCACATTTCCTTCATGCGCAGCTGTGATGAGATCGTCAACACTCAGTCGCATCACACGCGTCAAATGATGATGATCATCACCAGCAATAACAAGTTCATCGATGAGTTCCTCGACAAGAAGGTGGGCACGACTGGTGCGCAAGTACTCAAGCATGAGCTCTGTGCACAGAATAATGATTACGAGAAGGCACGTTTGACTTTCTCGAATAAAGAAGGATGATCGTGAGTCTCTGCCACTTCTTCGCCGATGCTTGCCCCATAGGCCATGAGCAATTCTTTCTGTTCCGCGTTCAGATCTTTGACCGACGGGATGACCACCGTTATATAAATAAGAATGTCACCACGCCCACGACCTCGTAAACGACCCATGCCGTGATGTCGTAACCGAAATACTTCCCCCGATGGAGTGCCGGGAGGGATATGGAGTGTCTCAGTATTTTCCAGCGTTTCAATGTCAATTGTTGTTCCAAAAATTGCTGCTAAAAAACTAATCTCTTGTACGGCGACGAGATCGTCGCCGTGCCGTTCAAAACGATCGTGCGGTGCGACGTTTATGGACACATATAAATCTCCATTTGCGCTTCCCCTCAAACCTGTTGGTCCTTGTCCAGACAACCGCAAACGAGAACCCGTTTCCACGCCGGCAGGAATTGTGAGTTCGATGGTAACGGGCGTGGGCACAACACCTGCACTATTACATTGTTGGCAAGGGTCAGGAACCACAGTTCCCATACCTGAACAAGTAGGGCACGGAGCGGCAGACATCATCTGCCCAAAGAATGTTTGGCGGACTTCCTGCACGCTCCCGGCTCCCCCACACGTAGAACAAGTGTGCACCTGTGTTCCCGGCTTAGCTCCTGAACCAGAACATGTTTCACAAAGTCGATCAAGCGTGAGGTTCAAAGTTTGCGTTACACCAAAGGCTGCCTCGGTCAACGTCACTTCGATCTGCGCTGCAGCATCGTTCGAGACACGCGAATTCGACGAAAAAGGAGAAGAAGCAAAGCCAGATCCTCCAAAAAAAGATTCAAAAAGATCCGAAATATTGAACTCGAATCCGCCACCACCTTGAGAATTAAATCCTCCACCCGAACGAAGTCCATCGATTCCGTACTGATCGTACTGCGCGCGCTTTTCGGGATCACTCAGCACTTCGTAGGCAACAGCAATTGCCTTAAATTGTTCTTCTGATTCAGGATCATTTTGAGTTGCATCCGGGTGATGTTGTCGCGCCAGAGCTCGGTATGCCTTTTTAATTTCCGAAGCATCCGCCGTGCGTGACACTCCTAATAATTTGTAAAAGTCTGTTTGCATTATTGATCCAAGAACTTCGTAACTGTTCCACTTGCAGCATTGAGATAGGCAAAGACTTTTGAATAATCCATGCGAGTCGGACCAATAATCCCAACAGCACCCGTATCTCCATCACCAGAAACAAAAGGCGCGAGTACCATGGAATGGCGACTCAGTTCATCATACATATTTTCCGAACCAATGCGGGCAGCAATCGTGTCATCCACACTTTCACGAATGAGTTCAATAAGAATCATGTGTTGTTCCAGCAAAGAGAGTAGCTGTGCAGAGAAGTCGGAATGATCGGAGCTTTTTCCTGCTTTCGCAATATTGGCAACACCTGCAACATGCACCGACGCATCACTCTTGTCGGCATGGGCCTCTCGCGAAAATGCTTCTTGTACATGTGTAGCAAATGGATGTTGTTCGTGAATAAAGTCTTGCCGGATACCATCACGTAACGTATGCCCGCAAAAAACTTGTCGGAGATCTTCGACTCGTTGAGCAAGTAAACAATCATCTACATCTGCACCGTTTGCCGCACCCGAAATAAAAAGGGACGCCGACTCAAGAACAACCCGTTCGATCGAAGAATCGTCGAGAAATAATGCAACGACGACTCGTTCATCATTTAACCGAGAGATGTGCACATCATATACGCGTGCCGTGCTGCTGGTATCTTTCACAATCACTGCAGTGTGATGTGTAAGAGATGACAATAAAATAACTGTCTGTTCGAGAAGCGTGTCGATATTGGAATCACGGGGAGTCCGGATGATTCCATCAATCAGTCGCGTTTGGGCGCGATTACTTTTGCGCTGAATATCAACAGGGACGAAATGGTCGACAAAATAGCGATATCCGCGATCAGTAGGGATTCGCCCCGAAGACGTATGTGTATGGGTTAAGTATCCTGCTTCTTCGAGAGCATGCATATCGTTTCGAATAGTGGCAGCCGAAACATCGAGCTCGCTTCGTTGTGAAACCGTCTTCGATGCAACAGGAGTGGCATCATCGATGTAAGCATCGACAACGGTTCTAAGAATTGCCTTTTTTCGTTCGTCGACAACAAAATCTTGGTTGGGTGCAGAATGGGATGCCATAACTTATCTATTCTACAACGCTCGTCAATTGCTCATACTCCTCGTATAAATCCACCATGACACGATGCGCCATAAGGCGACCGGTGATGCTCAACCACACCCGACATTCGACAGGATCAAAAAAGACAAAGCCCTCGTCGACAAATTTTTCCAGAACTGGGGATACCTGATTATTTCTCCACTGAACCCCTTGACGAGTTCTCAATTTCAAAGCAAACTCCTCTTCATCTTGCGTAATCGATTCACTATCATCACGATTGACAAAAAGGTCCCAGCTCAGAGGCTGTGGTCTGCGTTGCGCGCTAAAGCGTTCCAAATAGGTATCAATATGTCGCGGAGTTGACCACCTCTGATTGCGCGTAAAACCGTGTGCAGCACATCCCAGCGCGATCACATCTCCGCCTCGCCAGTAGGCCAAGTTGTGTTGACTCTCACATCCTTGACGTGCCCAGTTTGAGATTTCATACCACTCGTAGCCATTTGCACCTAGGACTGCATCGGCGAGTTCATACTTGTCTGCAAGGGCGTCGTCATCGGTCGGGTCTTTTTCGTGTGAGGCGACTGCTCGACCCAAAGGTGTGCCTGGTTCAATTCCCAGCGCATATGCAGAGATATGAGAGAGGTCGAGAGTCATGGCTTCTTCCAAAGTTGTCTGCCAGTCATCCATCGATTCATTCGCAGCGCCATAAATGAGATCTGCATTTACGTTCCTAATTCCGGCGTCTGAAATGATCTCGCGAGCGACCTTTACATGTTTAGGCGAATGCTCTCTTCCCAAAAACTGAAGTACATGATTCTGTGTGCTCTGAATTCCCAATGAGATTCTGTTCACTCCTGCTTCTTTATACGTCATCATCTTTTTTAAGGTCACATGATCGGGGTTTGATTCCACAGTAATTTCCGTCGCACCCGTGATATTCATCACGGTTGAAATCGATTCGATAATGCGAGCTATGTGACCGGCATCAATAAGGTTGGGCGTTCCGCCCCCAAAAAAAATGGACGTTAATGGTTGACTCGTTGAATCATCATTAAATGATGAACAGTATTCCCATTGCCGAATGACCGTGTCGATGTATTCAACGACGTTGTCGTCACGATCGGTCCACGTCGCAAAATCACAGTAATCACATCTGCGTGAACAAAAGGGAATGTGTACATAGACACTCGGTGCCATCGGGTGAGACTATGCGACACGCACGGTTAAGAGCGGATCGAGAATGATTACCATCACTACGGAGAGAGAATTCCTACAGGGCTGAGTTAGACAAAGCTTTGCTCTTCACAAGAACCTTCCTTAGTTACTTATCGGTATGAAACTCGTATCTCAAGTCGACATTTGTCCTGGTCAAGAGCTTTCTCGCCCTACAATTCCGTGAGAGCTACCGTTGTGCTTGCTAGAGTATTTATCTGTGTTGAAAGCCGATATGAATCGCGCGCCGTCACGCGGACGGCTCTTATTTCTGATTGCGACCGTCCTGGTGCTGCTCTCAGTGGCCACCCAAGCCGCCTTTGCTAGCCCCGTAGACGATAAGCGCAGGAAAGCCGCGCAGATCGCCGCACAAATCGAAACCAATGGCGACAAGATCTCAGCAATGGCCGAAAGCTATAACTACACACGAATCCAGCTCGACAACCTTCGCTCGTCTGTTGCTGGCGCGCAGTCTCAACTCGAATCTGCTGAAATTCAGAATACCGAAGTCCGAGCACGGGTTCAAAAGCGCGCATTAACAATGTATTCTGCGTCGAATGAAACAGATGATCTTCCCGTCGCTCGAGTGAATGAAAAGCGAAAAGATCAATACGCAGATATCGCCACAGGAAATGACACATCGACAATACGACAACTTCAGGTCACGAAAGAGACTGTCTCCGAACGTAAGGCTGAGCTCGAAAAACAACTCGCGTCAATTTCGGATCAAGAGAAAAAACTTGTAGACCAAAAACGTGCTCTTGAATCAGCTAATGCTGCGCAACAAGCTTTGTTGAACCAAACAAAGGGTGAGATTGCAACACTCATCGCTCAACAGCAAGCTGCACGTGCGCGTGTCGCAGCAACTACTGCAACAACCCCGAGGAAGTCATCGGGAGCTTCGAATCAATCACTGCCCACCAATCTTCCTGCGCCCTCTCCTAAAGCGGCAATAGCCATTGAATTTGCTCGCCAGCAATTGGGAAAGCCGTACCGCTACGCAGCAGTAGGTCCGAATTCATATGACTGTTCAGGATTGACAATGAAAGCGTATGCAGCAGCAGGTTTAAGCATGCCGCACTATTCAGGCGCGCAGTATGCAATGTTTCCCAAGGTTCCCGAAAGCATGCTTCAACCCGGCGATCTCGTTTTCCGAGGTCCAGGAGGATCACAGCACGTTGGCCTCTACATTGGAAATGGTTTAATGATTCACGCACCTCAAACAGGTGACGTCGTAAAGATTGCACCGATCCGAAACATTATCGGTGGCGCTCGCCCCGGTTGATCTTTTTTGTCATTCCGACGCTTTAGCCGAGGAATCTCCGCGAAGCGGACGTACAAGATTTTCCGCTTCGCGGAGATCCCTCACTTCGTTCGGGATGACGGTCCCCTTCTAGAGATTAGGTAGCGTCGAGTTCGCCTCGAAGCTTTCGTTGCTATAACTGACACATAACGCCAAGAATTTTCCTTGTAGGAGTCAGATCCGATTTGGAGTTCGAACGACTTTGCGTTGCACCGGAGAGAGAATGCCGAATCGGATCTGACGACAAAAATGAATCAATCGTCGAGTTTCAAAGCAGCAACAAAAGCTTCGGGCGGAACTTCTACGCGACCGATCGACTTCATTTTCTTTTTACCCTCTTTTTGTTTCTCTAACAGCTTCTTTTTACGGGAGATGTCACCGCCATAGCATTTTGCTAAAACATCTTTGCGCCGTGCACGCACGGTTTCACGAGCGATAATACTTCCCCCGATGGCAGCTTGAATAGGGACGTCAAACAATTGACGAGGAATAAGCTCACGAAGTTTTTCCGTCATCTTACGGCCGTACTCGACAGACTTTTCTCTGTGAACCACCGACGAAAATGCATCGACAACGACACCGTTTAACAAAATATCAACCTTGACGAGCTTAGAAGCTCGGAAGCCACTGGGTTCATAGTCGAGCGAGGCATATCCTTTGGTGCGTGACTTCATCGCGTCAAAAAAGTCCATCACAATTTCAGCAAGTGGTATTTCGTAACGCAGTTCGACACGCTCGGGAGAAAGGTACTCCATGTTGATAAGTTCCCCGCGTCGTTCTTGCGAAAGCTCCATCAATGTGCCCACATATTCTTTGGGCGTAAGTAATGTGACCTTTACAAAGGGTTCTTCAATGAAGTCAATGGCATCCGGTGTCGGCATATGCGACGGCGCTTCAATCTCTTCGCGTGTCCCATCATTTTTTGTTACGAAGTAAATAACGTTTGGTGCAGTCGCAACGAGTGCGAGATTGTATTCGCGCTCGAGGCGTTCACGGATAATTTCCATGTGAAGAAGACCAAGGAAACCGCAACGGAATCCAAATCCCAGAGCACCGGATGTTTCTGGTTCGAAAGTATAACTCGCATCGTTGAGTTTTAGTTTCTCTAGAGCTTCGCGCAGGTTGCCAAAATCATCACCGTCAACAGGATACAAACCACAGAACACCATGGGCACCGGGTCGAGGTATCCTTCGAGTGCTGGGGCTGGGTTATTCGTCAACGTGACTGTCTCACCTGAACGCGCATCGCCTACATCTTTGATTCCTGCAATCAAGTAACCCACTTCACCAGGGCCAAGTTCTTTCACGGGTGTCGGTGCAGGTTTTCGGATTCCGATTTCTTCTATTTCGTGTTTGGTCCCAGCCTGAACAAAAAGAACTTTGGATTTTGTATCAAGCGTTCCATTCATGACACGAATAGATGAGATCACTCCCCTGTATTGATCGTAATAAGAATCGAACATCAAGGCTTGAAGCTGGGCGTCGCGATCTCCACCGGGCGCTGGGATGCGTTCCACAACTGCGTCAAGAAGTTCGGCAACTCCTTCTCCCGTTTTCGCGCTGATTCGTAAAATTTCATTTGCAGGTATGCCAAGCACCTTTTCAATTTCACCGGCTACGCGATCGGGATCAGCCGCAGGTAAGTCAATCTTGTTCATCGCCGCGACGATTTCGAGATTATTTTCGAGCGCCAAGTAACAGTTGGCTAACGTTTGCGCTTCAATTCCTTGGCTTGCGTCTACGAGCAGAATCGCGCCTTCACAAGCTGCCAGAGAGCGGGACACTTCGTAACCGAAATCAACGTGCCCGGGAGTGTCAATAAGTTGAATCTGATGGTCTTTATACGTTAAACGAACGTTTTGAGCTTTAATCGTGATACCTCGCTCGCGCTCAATATCCATAGAATCAAGGTACTGTGCCCGCATATCGCGGGCATTGACGGCACCGCAGAGCTCGAGAAACCTATCTGCGAGGGTAGATTTACCATGGTCGATGTGCGCCACGATACATACGTTACGGAGTTTGCCCTGATCAATCATTGTGGAAGTAATTTAGCGTCAAGGTGAGAGAAACTGGCAAGCCTGCTAAACTTTCTTCTTCACGATATACAGGTTTTAATACATAATTTCAGGAGCACAAGTGGCAAACATTAAGAGCCAAAAACAACGAGTTATCACGAACGAGAAGGCGCGTCAGCGTAATGCTGCAACGAAGTCTGAATTGCGAACTCACATCAAGGCTGCCGCTACTGCAATTGAGGAAAAAGCCGAAGACGCCACAGCGAAGGTCGCAAAGGCACAATCAAAGTTGAGTTCTGCTGTTTCTAAAGGTCGTCTTCACAAAAAGACTGCTGCTCGTAAAACCTCTCGATTAATGAAAAAGGCTAACGCCTAGTTTCATTCGCCTTTTGGCTACACATACAATGCACTTATAAAATCATTTCTAATTTGTGCTGCGTCGCGTCCAGAATGGGTATCACAGATCTGACACAGCGAAATAATGCCCAGTTCCATCGTGACTTCCGCTTCAAGAGCGCTACCGCCTTTGACGGCAACATCAATCGAACCCAAAATTTCAATGCACGACAGGATCGCTACCGAACCAAGCGCTCGCGCTTGTTCCCAACTCTTTTTGGCACCGTAGGGATTACCCTTACTTCCTAGTGCGACGAAGGCATCATTCTGACTTCTAATCGAAGGATCGTCGACCGTTGCGAGTTTACGAAAATGGTTAGCGAGCAAACTAATCACTTGAAGGGGATGCATCGGTTTCGCGTTCTCAGCCGAAGTGGAATGTAACATACGAGAAACAACTTCCAGTGCACGCTTGGTTTGCCCCGAGCACACTTCGTTTGCCAATTCATAGAAAGCAACATTGCCCGATTCACCCAAGTACGAACTGACGTCATCGAGAGATAGTTTTGACCCGACACCAAACACAGAAACCAATCGCTCGATCATGTCAGAAAGCTTCGAAGAATCTTCCCCACAGCGAGCAAGGATTGCGTCGCGCACGCCCGGTTCAAAAGTAAGTGTTGATTCTCGCGTCAGGCGCGTGAAAAGATCAACGATAGATTCACGTGCGCTTCCTAGCTGGGTAACCATGGGCTTCCATGCCTTGGTGAGGAGTGTAGAAATGCGCCCTCCACCTTGGACAGCAACCAGTCGAGATGTCGGGAGAGGATTTTCAAGATATGAAATAAGCGGTGCGACGTTGTCGCTTGTTGCTGAACCAATGTCGCGAATCACAACAATGCGCAAAGAGGTAAGAAAAGGTGGGCTCGAAAGTGAATTGACAGCATCTTCAATGAATCGAGCTTTGGTTTCATCAGAATCTGCATCGGCCAAGTCAAAGGTTTCTACACACAAGCTACGATCTTCGGTTCCGAGGAGTTCATCGACAAGAGAAGAGAGGTCCTTTGACCGCGCGGTCGCGTCATCTCCGATAATATAAAATACGTTCTTGTCTGCCATGACCTAACATTGCCTTCTTACTCTTGCGTGACCGCAATATTGCTATGTACCTACAAGTGTAGGCGATGATTCCCGCTAGCGAGAATGCACAACCGAGCCAGTAGCCAGTATCTGACGCACCTATTCGTGCAGTGAGATTCAGTGTCGCACACCCAAGATGGACGAGGGTGGTGATGCTTTCGGATATCCAAGAGGCAGGGCTAAGAAACGATGAGAGAGCGAGCGCCACCATGCCTGCGGTGGTGAGAGGTTCAGCAATCGCCACAGCTATCACTGATGCCCACCAGCGAACAGGAAGTTGGAAGCCAAAGGCTACCCACAAGACAGGCTGCACACATAGAGTTGCACCGAGGGTATTTGCGAGGATTGAGTAGCGAACATATTTCACGAGGACGGGAGAAACAAAATATAGTCCTCCCGTTGCACACAATGAGAGCCAAAAGCCCACACGATGAACAAGGAACGGGTCAATAAGGACACATGCGATAAGAGTTGTGATGAAGATCCGCGATTTACTTATCCGCATTCCACGCATATCCGCTAGTGCCGGGATGATCGCCATAACGCATGCTCGAACAATCGATGGTTCGCATCGCGTTGCAACACAATAGAAAACCGCGACACATATAAGGATGATCGAACGAGTATTAATTCGCATGCGAGTTAGCAACGGCTGAATAAAGCCGACGAGAAATGCAATGTTTGCACCCGATGCCACGAGCAAGTGTGTGAGCTGTGCTTTTCGATAAGTGTCATAAAGTTCGCGGTCTATGTGAGTGCGATTACCAATGAGGAGACCTTCACACACTCCGCGCTCGTCTCTGCCGAGACGTGAACAGCCCTTTTCGATTACGCCTCTCATTTTTTGTGTGGCTTGATCGAGCATCGAGTGTGAATGCCGACGATCATTCAGAGTATCGACATGAAAAATGCCAACGATATGTTCTCGTTCTCGATATTGTTGATAGGGGTCAAGGTCGGAAAGGTACCCTTCGACGCTGATCGTATCACCTACTCGCAAACTGGCAATCGCATCATTGATTTTTCCATCACCGACAGCAATGACCCGGTGATCAATCGCCTTGTCGCTTGCCACCACTTTGGAAGAGAAGTTCGCGTATTGAGGATCACTTTTAATAACAAGCTCTGTTGAATATGTTTGCTGCGTATACTTCAACGTTTTCACTTCTACTGCGTTCATTGTTGCTGTATCGATGGAAGAGCGTACGAAAAAACAAACACAACTCACAAGCAATAAGACAACCACAAATTGGTATTGCTTAATGTATCTCATAGGATCGTCAGACAGTCACTAGATCTTTGAGATCACTAAAGCGTTTGTCGCCTATTCCCTTTACTTTGCGCAGGTCTGCGATGCTCGAAAATGAACCGTGTTGACTTCGATAGGACAGAATCGCAGCACCCAGCGTCGGCCCGACACCCGGCAATGTTTCAATTTCACTTTGTGTTGCCGTGTTGAGATTGATTTTGCCCGAAGGCTGCGTGCCGCTAGCTTTTGCATCGGCAGCACCCGAAAGAGGAATGCCCGAAGCAACTGCACCTCCACAAACGGCTTGCGAATTACGAGCAGGAATAATGATGGATGATCCATCGGTGACGAATGCAGCCAAGTTGCAGTGAGTAATGTCTGCGTTGGCTGTAGTTCCGCCCGCTTGTGCAATGACGTCGACCACTCGTGCATGCGCATCCACATCGACAACTCCAGGTGCATTAACTTCTCCCGTGATGTAAACCTTGATATTCGTATTAATTGTTGTTGTGGTAACTCGCGTGGTTGAAACTGTGTTTTGGGTGGCAAAGGAGGTAACTGAACCGGACCGTTTGGTTCGCACAGAGCCAAACAAATAGCCTCCCACTACAGCGGCAATTACTGCGCCAATAGCGATACGAACAATAAATTGATTCAAAAAGAAACGCGAGCGCTCGCGAAAAGTTAGCGGCGCAAAAGGTCGTACCTGTTCAATGTCCGCAGGCATATCGTCAATATCGCGCATGTTTCTTCCCCGATAAAAGTTGAAGGAAGAATCGAAATGCTACCTTACGGCTTTAACGACATCAAGAGGGAAAATGTCATCCCGAGCGCAGCCTTTGCGCATTTTTCGGTCGATGAGTAGAATTTTCAGATGTTCGATAATGGAATTCCAACAAAATACAAACGTACCTCTCAACCTCCTCTTCAGCCAACGTTGCTCCCTCTGAAAACGTTGATGGTTCGCGATACGCAAGACGGAGTAGAGGTGGAGTTCCAGCCTTCGGCTCACGAAATCAACGTTCATCTTTTCCTCGAACCTAAGCCACCGAAGGCAGATGACCTACAAGATCAATGGAGAATTACAAGAGCAGTACTTACCTATCCGCCAATCAATCGTTCGCCTCGTGACCGCCATCCAACAACTATCGTCATGGAAAGAGATGCGGATACTCCAGCAGGTGAATATCTTGATCACCTACCTGATGCTGCATGGTCTGCATTCATAGGAGCGATTCATACAACTGCCACAAGAACAACAATCGACATCCTTCCAGAGTCTCGTAAATTCTTAGAGGAAGTGCGCACAGGAGAAGTTATCCCTGTACGAATGCATACTCCAACGGAGCGAGCCTTAGGTGCAGATGTTCCTATTTCCAGTGACGCACCTGTCCCTGCTGGAGGAAGAACCGCTTGTTTTCCTCCGCTCGCGTAATTGTTACCCCTGCCGGATAATATGCCGCAACTGATATCGGGAACAGTCATCCTGAGCGCAGCCAGGAACGAAGTGACTAAGGATCTTAATATTAATTTGTAGGAATTTTGCAGGGCCCGGCCCTGTTGCAAGGCCGGGCCCTGCAAAATTAGGAGACGACGAAGTTGATCATGCGACCAGGAACCGCGATAACTTTGACGACTTTCTTGCCTTCGAGAAGGGCTTGAACCGCTGAATCGGCACGGGCAGCTGCTTCGATATCTTCCGCTGAAGCGTCGGGCGCGACATTAATGCGGGCCTTTACTTTGCCCAAGATTTGAACAGGAATTTCGATGGTGTCATCGATGAGATACTTTTCATTTGCTTGAGGAAAGTCTTCATAGACAAGCGAGTCTTCGTGCCCGAGAATCGACCAAAGCTCTTGCGCTACGTGAGGTGCAAGAGGTGCAACCATCAGAACGAGCGCCTCGGCAACTTCGCGCGGACATTCTTTTCCAGTGCCAATATATTTCGTTACTTCATTGTTTAACTCAAACATTTTGGCGATTGCCGTGTTGAAACTGAGCTGGTCAAAGTCTTTACGCACAGCGTCGATTGTTTTATTCAACACTCGTGCGAGATCTTCACTCGGTGCATCCTCAGAAACTCGAGCCTTACCTGTTTCTTCGTCGACGATTCCGCGCCACATGCGCTGGATGAATCGATACACACCCGCAACATCAGACGTGCTCCAGGGTCGAGACATTTCAAGAGGACCCATGAACATTTCATACATACGCAATGTGTCCGCACCGTATTCTTGACACATATCATCGGGCGAAATCATGTTCTTTAGTGATTTGCCAATCTTGCCGTACTCTTGCGTGACTTCTTTGCCTTCGTAAAAGAACTTGCCGTCTTCTTCTTTGACGTCCCGCGCTTCGACATAAAAACCGCGTTCATCTTTATAGGCGAAAGCCTGAATGTACCCTTGATTAATTAAGCGTTGGAATGGTTCTTTTGTGGAAACATAACCGCGATCGAAAAGGACCTTGTGCCAGAAGCGCGCGTAGAGAAGGTGGAGAACGGCGTGTTCTGCGCCACCTACATAGAGATCAACGATTCCTGGCTTGCCTTGTGTACCTGCCCAATAATTTTCAACGCCTGGGTCAATCATTGCTTCATCATTAAAAGGGTCAAGGTAACGAAGGTAGTACCAACATGAACCCGCCCAGTTAGGCATGGTGTTTGTTTCGCGTCGGTATGTTTTTACTCCGTCGCCCAAGTCAAGATCGACAGTGACCCAGTCGGTCGCGCGACCGAGTGGTGGCTTGGGTTCAGCGTTCGGGTCATCGCTACTTTCTGGCGCGAAGTTATCGAGTTCAGGCAACGTCACGGGCAACATTGAAACAGGTAAGGCGTGGGCACGACCCTCTTCATCGAAAACGATCGGGAAAGGTTCACCCCAGTACCGCTGACGCGAGAACAACCAGTCACGCAAACGGAAAGTGATTGTTGACTCGCCAGAGCCCCGTGCGTCGAGCCAATCGCATACGGCATCAATGGCTGTTTGTTTAACCATACCGTTAATAGAAATGGACTCATTCGCAGAATTGATGCACTGTGCCATTTCGTCACCATTGAAAGAGACAGGCCATGTTGCGACATCGTCGGGCGTGGCATCGTTTTCTTCACACCACGACTGACTGGGTTCAACAACAATGGGTTTGGGAAGATCAAAAACGCTGGCAAACTCAAAGTCACGTTGATCATGTGCGGGTACTGCCATGATGGCTCCGGTTCCATAGCCGCTAAGAACATAGTCGGCAATGAAAACAGGAATCGATTCACCATTAATTGGGTTGATCGCGTACGCGCCAGTAAATACACCGGTCTTCTCTTTCGCATCGCTTTGGCGGTCACGTTCTGATTTACGTTCTACCACCGCACGGTATGCTGCGACTGCTTCGCCCGGGGTTTCTGCAATTGCGCCATTAATGTTGCGCCATGTTGAGGGAACATCTTCGAGATAGCTTTCGCTGATGATCTCATCGACCAAAGGATGTTCGGGGGCGAGAACCAAGTAGCTGGCACCAAAAAGTGTGTCAGGGCGAGTCGTGAATACTTCAATCGCTGGACCTGCATGGCCAGCAACATCAAAAGAAACCGTTGCTCCCCTGCTCTTGCCAATCCAATGGCGCTGCATCGTTTTGATTGCGTCTGTCCAATCCAAACCTTCGAGATCGTCGAGAAGTCTGTCGGCATATTTTGTGATGCGCATCATCCACTGCTTCATCGGACGACGAAAGACATCGAAGTTTCCGCGTTCCGATTTTCCATCTGCTGTTACTTCTTCGTTTGCGAGAACTGTTCCGAGTCCCGGACACCAGTTCACAACAGAATCGGCCAAATATGCGAGGCGGTAGTTGTCGATGACGTCGGATTGTTCACCCGCAGATAAGTCATTCCAGCTTTGGCCGTCTTCAAGAGTTCGTTTTCCTGATTCGAATTCTGAAATGAGATCATCAATGGGTCGCGCTTTGTTTTGCTCATCATCGAAGTACGAGTTGTAGATGGTAAGGAAAATCCATTGCGTCCACTTGTAATAGTCGGGGTCAATAGTCGACACCCCACGGCGTTCGTCGTGGCCCATGCCGAGGCGTCGAAGTTGCGCTTGGATAATAGAAATGTTCTTCTCGGTTGTGATGCGAGGGTGCGTACCGGTTTGCACTGCATATTGTTCTGCAGGAAGACCGAATGCGTCATACCCGAAAGCGTGCAAGACATTGAAGCCCATCATTCTCTTAAAGCGCGCGTACACATCGGTGGCGATGTATCCGAGAGGGTGTCCTACGTGAAGACCAGCACCAGAGGGGTAAGGAAACATGTCGAGGACATAGAGTTTTTCCTTCGATCCATCGAACTTTTCGGCCATAGGGCCAACAGGATTAGGCGTGTAATAGGTGTTCTCTTTTTCCCAAACATCTTGCCATTTCAGCTCGATCTCATTGGCCAAGCGCGCGTCATAGCGAAAAGGAAATTCATGCGGAGTTGAGGATGCTGTAGGCGCGTCGGACATGGCGTAAATGTTAGTTCAGGGCGCGCACAGGGCTCTTGTTGTTTTGCTGTATTACTGAGGTGTCTATGAAATGGTCCGAGACACAAACTGCTAATGTATTGACCTCTTGGGGCTGTAGCTCAGTTGGCTAGAGCGCCTGCATGGCATGCAGGAGGTCGAGGGTTCAAGTCCCTTCAGCTCCACTGGATTTATCATCGCGATGCTGGCAGAGCCAGACACCGCTCGCGGTCGCTCCTCCGAACTTTCCCTGTGATTCATCCTGACATAAAAATGACCCCGATTTCTCGGGGCCATTTTCGTGTGTGGTTATTTGGTTAGTGGGTTGTTCCGTGATGCATTGTGTCATCGAGTAGATGGTACAAACCAAACAGTGCGGCTATACCAACAACGACATAGATCACACCGCTTCCCGTACCAGTACCAAAGATCTCTTCGACTGGGTTCGTGTCAAATAGTTGCACGATTCCCCAGTTAAGACCGCCAATAACCAATAGCAATGTTACAAATTTGTTTAACAAGTTTGTGTTCATTTCATCCTCCTTAAGTGGATACTTTGATTATCGACACAACGCATTCTTTTAGCAATGTATTCTTCGTAACTGGTTGCAAGAAACAGCAACAAAACCGTTGAAAAAGGTATATGGTAGAAACTCGAAATTGTAGAAAATATTACCGGTTGGAAACATTCCTATTACGGAAGATTAAGACCGCGACTTCTCACATTAAGAACGTCAAGATCTACTCCGACTTCTGGAGATGAACCTAGACCCGGCAGCGCAAGAACAGGTTTGTTCTTTGGTCTCCTTATTTCTGACTTCCCTACTATGGGTATATGACGGTCAGAACGCTTGGGTTCTTCAGGACTAGATACAACAGGAAAGAACTCCACCCCTATTTCTTCACTCAAGTTTTCGACAACTCTCGTTATATCTTTCTGAAGTCCCTTGTTGTTCCACATAACCGCGGTAATGTCGATAACGATCGTCGGTAAACCCAATCGAGAAACAAAATACACATCAACATCAAGCTCATGGTTAATTGCCCTTAGCGCATCGTACACTCTCTTCATTTGCGCTGCAGTCAAAGTAGCGTCCGTTTTATCCATCTCTCTCATCATCGCTATATGCGTTTGAGGAGCTGGTATTTCCTGAAGAACAAAGTCATGGTAGTCGGCGATTATTTTGTTCGATACTAATAAGCTCGTTTGATTAAGCTCATTCACGTCCCCGGCATGCGCTTTGCGAAAAGCTGCCTCATCGTCTCGAAAGTGCAAATCAATACCCACATATCCTTCGTCTGCTTTTTGAAGAAGTTCACGAACCGTCATCTGCTCAGGCTCACTCAAATAAATTTTATGCTGTGAAACTTTTGCGGCCACAGGTTGTGATAGATATACGTCAATCACAATAAAGAGTTTGGAACGTTTCGTTACTTCCCTCACCGTATAAGGAAAAGTCGTACTTTTTTTCAATCGAGGTACAAAGACGACCGAGCCCAACACCCCTTCAGGCATAGGAGTAAGAACCATAAATTCAGCGTCATTACCGAGATGCACAGTTAGGGGGTGCTCTATTCCATCCATGAGGTAACCAGTTTACATTGAGTGCTTTAATTGCTCAAAATGCGTAGCGGCTAAGACTTATGAGTAGCGATTCGCTAGCCACGGCGCAAGGAGTTCTCGCGTACCGTTCTGAGATGACCTCAATGCAGCATCCAACACTTCCATGTTTTTGATTGCATCTTCTACAGTTGAAGCTAAAGGAATCGTGTGTTGACCTGTAGCAATTGCATCCACAATTTCTTGTGCATAGTACGTAAACGAATCCCAAAAGATCGATACTCCGCCTACGGATTTATATTTTTCTTCTGAGGTTTGATCTACCAGAGGTTGTGATGACTCGCCGTCGTGAAACTGCAACTTGTTCGTAAGATCAAAAGTGATGTCACCTAATTCTCCACGCACGACAACGTCGAAAGACTCTCCTGTTTTTGCGGAGGCCGTTGTGGACATATCCACTGTTGTGTGGGGAAAAGAAAGTGTCGCGCTGAAGAAGTCAGACGCAAACGTTTCGCGTGGTTCTCCTTCCGACAAACGCGTACAATGCACGGGATCCATGGAAGATGCAATGGCAGCAGCTTCTTCGTTTAAAAGGTAACGAGCAAGGTCAACCAAGTGAACGCCAAGGGCAAGACGACGACCCCCTCCCTTTTCGACATCGAAAGACCATATCCAAGGAATATCAGGATCCGACCAATAGGAATAACATTGCGACATTGTGACGTGATACACACGACCAATTGTTCCCGCTTGAATGACTTCTCTCATCTTGTGAAAGTAGGGATTGAAACGCAGCTGATGACCAACTACAACAAGTCGATCTGTTTTCCCTTTCTCATTTGCAATGCTCCGAGTCTGCGCAACATCATCGCCCACAGGTTTTTCGAGATAAACATGCTTATTAGTTCTCAAAGCAGCCGTCATATGTTCGATATGAAATTCATTCGGTGTTGTCACACAAATCAGATCAACATCATCTGATTCACACACCTTCCTGTAATCATCCGTAATCAGCGGCACATCCAGATCGCCCACATGCTCACGTGCGCGCTCAATAGAACTTCCACTTACTGCCGTAACCTCAGCGCCCGCTCGCACAAATCCAGGAGCGACTTGGCGCAGACCAATTCCCGTACCGATGATACCGACGCGCAGAGGTTTGTTCATGAGCTAACTTTACCGCACACTAGAGATCCTTCGTTTCACTCAGGATGACAGTGATGCACTCAGGATGAACAGTTAACCGGCAGCTTCGTCGAGTGAACGCCAGGCAACATCGGGCGCATCTTTAAAGAGACGTTCAATTCGATAAAACTGTCGAGCTTCGTCGAGGAATACATGTACGACCACACTGCCGTAATCGAGCAATACCCATTCGGCTTGTCGATCGCCTTCAATACTGATGGGTTTAATAGAGAAGTTACGCGTTTGGCGTTGCACTGCGTCGGTAATAGCACTGACCAAACGATCGTTGCTTGCAGAGCAAATCACGAAGTATTCGGCGATCCCCAGAATGTCTCCGACGTCGATAACGGAAATGTCATGAGCCTTTTTTGATTCAGCCGCTTGCGCACAGATTTCAGCGAGTTCAAGTGGCATGGGGGTTGTGTATTGCTTGTTCGCGGTGAACTCCTTTATACGATATATCTAACTACTTAGATTATCGGTATATTCCTCACCATTATACAAGGATTTTTCAACTATTTCGGCTTCAATTACTGCCGGAAGCAGGCCAGTAATAGGGTTTTTTCCAGCTACAAGCTCGCGAATTTCAGTGGATGATGTAGGAAAAATCGTTCGCGGTACAACAAAGATTTCGGCCAACGTTTTGATCTCTTCCGGCTCCTTCCATGACGACATTTGATCAGGAATATCCTCCCCTACGATCAATACCAGCGAATCATCAGGAAATTCCGTATTTAATTCACGAAGCGTGTCGACAGTATAGGTTGCCCCTGCACGTTTGATTTCTCGATCATCGACAACAACACATTCACTTTCAGGAAAATACTCATTGCACGCTCGGCGCACCCAGTCGAGCCGTTGTTGTGCAGAAACATTAGAGACTTCTTTATGATATGGATCTCCAGCAACCATAACTAAAACAAGATCGAGATTGCCTTCTTCAAGCGCATAGGAGATCGCGTGAATATGTCCATGGTGAACAGGATCGAACGTCCCGCCAAAGATTCCTATACGCATGTCTGCATTCTTACATTGTCTCTCGGCCTTGTCAGGTTATGGCTTTGGCGCACGAAAAGAAACATGCACTAAAATAACAGCATGCAAGGAAGACCTTTATCTGATTCTCTGACACCTGCGATGCTCCTGACGAGCGATAGCCTCGTATCCTCACATTTATCTGAGATGTACCGATGCAATCAAAATGAAGCATTAAGGGAAATGATTGCACTCCTGATTGCAGCCGACGATGCAGATTTAGCTCGATACCCTGGCATAGACGATCTCTTATGGTTTTTCGAAGTAACGAATCACCGAGCCCTTAAAGCGGTTATCGAAGCACGCATTGACGGTCTGGAAAGAGCCGGTCGTGACCATTCACACCACGGAACTCTCTGGAAAAACGATCTCGTCGCCACTGCTATAGCACGCGGAGATTATTCTGCGCCGGAAATCGAATCTGACGCGCACGGCATTGCTAGACAGTTGCCCCATCTGAGCTAACGCGATACTGGTAGGTCATCAGCTCACGCAAAGCCATTGGTCCTCGCGCATGCAGCTTTTGAGTTGAAATGCCAATCTCGGCGCCAAAACCAAAGCGCTCACCATCAGTAAAGCGCGTCGAAGTGTTGTGCATCACCACAGCAGACGTTACACCCGACATAAATGCAGCAGCATTTTCCGGGTTATCTGTAATGATTGATTCTGTGTGACCCGTCGAATTCCTATTCACCCAATCAATAGCATCCGTCAGAGTATCTACAACTGAGACAGACATTTTCAGACCAAGAAACTCGGTTGCGAAATCGTCTTTAGTTGCTACACCTATCGCACCATCAGACATCTCGACGCTGCGACTATCACCCACTAGCTCAACATCTTTCTTTCCTAGCGCTTTGACAATACGGGGAATAAATTCATCGGCAACACTGATGTGAACCACCAGAGACTCGGCCGCATTACACACCGACGTGCGCTGTGTTTTTGAATTCACTACCACTCTTTCAGCCATGTCTAGATCAGCATCACGATCGACATAGACGTGGCAATTTCCCGCGCCGTCAATAATGGTGGGCACAGTGGCGAACTCCTCGACGGCAGAAATCAGAGAGGGACCGCCCCGAGGGATAAGAACATCAATCAAACCGCGAGATTGCATCAGTTGCTTGGCGCCATCACGCGACACATCGTCAATGAAGGTGACAAGACCCGTTGGTGCGTCGAGGCTTTCAAGACCAGCGTGAATAGCGGCAACAATCGACTTGTTGGTTTCTCTAGCCGTTGACGAACCTCGAAGCACACAGGCATTTCCGCTCATGAGTGCAATAGCAGCAGAGTCAAGTGTGACATTCGGACGATTTTCGTAGATGACTGCAACGACTCCAAGCGGCACGCGAATCTTTTCAATTTTGATTCCTGAGTCTTGTGTCCAGCTTTCGAGAACTTCATTTACAGGGTCATCTAAGCTGGCGATAGATCGAGTGGACGCCACCATCGCCTTGATTCGATCTGAGGTAAGAGTCAAGCGATCAAGTTGCGATTCATCAACTCCATTTGATCGCGCAGCGTCGACTTCAGATTTGTTGATGGCAAGAATGTCGTCTGCGCTCTGTTCGACTGAATCAGCAACAGCCGAAATCAGCAAAGATTTTTTTTCTGACGTAAGCCTACGAGCATACCGCGCCGCTGATCCCGCATTAAGAAGTTGAGTGGGCATATCCATTGAACTATTTTTGCACGTATTGCATCACGTTACATATAACACCCTTACGTTGGGCTGATTTTTCAACTATATAATTGAAAAATCAGCCCAACGCTAAAAATAGCTATTGAGCGAGGTGCTCTTGAGGAGTTTCGGCCTCTTGTGAAGCTGACGATCCCTGAGGTGTTTCGGCAACAGCGATCTTGGCGCGAGATGTGCGCTCTTCACCCTGCATGGAAGCCACTGTTCGTGCCACCAGCTCAGCAGCGGTCTCACAGTGATCCCACACTGCAATGCCTGCAGCAAGAGATGCCGTAGGAGGAAGAGTTTCTTGAAGCCGTTCTACTGCCTCATATCCTTCATCCAAACCCGCTTCTGGGAAAAGTAAATAGAACTCGCCATTGTCGCTATGAGCGAGAAGGTCAGATCCGCGAACTGCGTTAATAAAGTTTTTTTCAATTTCGGAGAACGACTCCGAATTTTCCTTCTTAGCTGAATCGTTTATTCTCAATACAGCTATGCATACATCGCGTGCATCGCGATGAGAGCGAACTATCTCTCGCTGTAAGGATGCGTTCCATTCACGCAACCCAGTGTATGTGGATTCAACAATTGCATTGAAGGATTGGTTTTGTTTCTTCTTATAAAGAACAGCCGCACATGCCGCAATAGCAATACCTGAAAATAAAACAACCAATTTCTTCAACATATGTGTCTCCTCACAACGTATTAAAGACATTATCGATGACAAAGTTGCCTACGTAAAGAACAAATAAATACGTTATGAAATAAGTTTCACACTCAACGCGAATGAGCCGAATATCAAGAATCAGCGTCTACACAGCGCGACTAATTTTCAAAATTTTTTGAAGTTAGGGTTGTTCCTTGGATAACTGCAAAGCAGTTTTACAAGGTGCGACCCTCCCCTGTACAAAACATAGTTGCAGCAGTTCGTTCAGTTGTTTCGCGAATTACAGCCCGAAGGTCGGACCCTCCCCCAACACAATGTAGTTGCAGCAGTTCGTTCAGTTGAAACGAAGGTTATGGTGATGGAATTTAACTGATATTTTCGCCAGCAAGCTCTGCTTCACGAAGAAGTTTGACAATTGCATCGCTCGGATAACGACGATGTCCACCTGGAGTGCGTACCGATGGAATGCGCCCACGACGTGCCCATTCGGCAACGGTTCGTTCTGAGACTTGGAAGAGTAATGCAATATCACTTGTGCGTAACAAACGTTTCACCGCCGAAGGTGTATCGGATGTAAGGTCACGGAGCAGGGTCGTGCGATCGTACTTTGGCATTTTCTATATACTCCTCGGGAGAAACGTCTGAACATCCTGGCTCATATCAGGGTCAATTGCAAGCATTTCGAAAGTATTGCTCTTCTGCCCGAGACGAGAGTGCCCGAATCAGCAATATTAAAAAGGATCTATTGATATCTCTCGATGGATCCCAAGCCTTCAATCGTTTTGAGATAACCAGCTACCGTAAAAAAGCGATCGGTTCGATCAGATCGATCGGCACCCTCGATGCGGCTCTTCACAATGTCCCAAGCAAATTCAATAGGCATAGATCCCTTGTTTTGTGGATAGAACCGGGAACATGGCGTGCGCCCTTCCACAATATTCACAAGTTCAGGTGCACTGTCAACATGAGTCACTGCTGTTTGGATGCCCGAGTATCGACCTAAGTCCCCTGCAAACAGTTTGGAGTTCACACCGCCTGAACCAGCTGCACTGCTTTCTTGTGCATCGTCGAACATTTCAGGAACGAGCTCGCCAATTTCTTCTACAAGTTTCGCATCAGGATCGTGTCGCGGATTTGCCGACATGATTCCATTTTCTACAGTGAAAAGAACGAGGTGCTCGGCACCAGTGAGTATTCCAACAAGCACAGCAATGATATCGTTGTCACCGAAGCGCATTTCTGAATAGGACGTAAAGTCGTTCTCGTTGATTATGGGAACGCATCCACTTTCGAGAATGTCATTAATGGTTGCAAGCATGTGGTCACGAACAATTGCACGATGAAAGTCATCAAGAGTTGGAAGTGTTTGTGCGACTTTCATTCCACGCAAAGCGAATTGCTCTGAGTACTGGTGCATCAGTTGCGCTTGACCAATTGCAGATAACGCACTCAACTTGTTCGACTCGTCTATACCCGGGCGAATCGCCATACCGAGTTGATGCATACCAGCGGCTACTGCTCCAGAAGTTACAACAATGACGCGATACCCTTTTTTCCGAGCAGCATCGACGCCGCGGGCAAGGTCAGCCACTCGCGAGGTGACTATCCCTTGAGATCCATCATCGAGTTCCGCCGCAATGGCGTTGCTTCCCACTTTGGCAATGATCAAAGGACCTTGTGGATTAGTCACTTTTTTTCCGTTCATGGTCACCCCAGATCATCCGAATATTCGAATTCCATTTCGCCAATGCGGACAATATCGCCGGTTGTTACACCGTTTTTGCGCATAGCTTTTTCAACTCCCAAGCGAACCATCTTTTGGTGCACATAATCAAGTGCATCTTCGTTTGTAAGATCCGACATGGCAACAACTCTTTCGATTGACTTGCCCAATATTCTAAACGCACCGTCGTCTTCACGGATAATGGTAAAACCTTCAGGTTTGGGTGAGTGAACGACAAAACTTTCGGGTTGCTCTTGATTTTCGCGCGCTTCGTCGACCAAAGCACCTAATGTTCCTAAGAACTCTTCAATGCCTGTCCGAGTCACAGCCGAGATCCTAATTCCGTCAAAATCGTATTCTGCAATATCTACTTTGCTTCCCACAACAAGTCGCGGTCGCTCCAATAGTTCAGGTCGATACACTTGAAGCTCATTTAATAGCTTGGCTTCTTGTTCCTGAGGAGAAACTCCGTCGCTAGGAGCAAGATCAACAAGGATGACGAGAACTCGGGCTCGCTCGATATGACGAAGGAATTGAAAACCTAATCCTTTACCTTCGCTCGCCCCTTCGATGAGTCCGGGAATATCTGCCAACACAAATTCGTGATCTGCAAATTTTACGACTCCAAGATTGGGCACCAAGGTCGTAAACGGATAGTCAGCAATTTTTGGTTTGGCGGCGCTCACCGATGAGATAAGAGTCGACTTGCCAGCGTTTGGAAAACCAACCAATGCAGCATCAGCCATGAGTTTCATTTCGAGTGTGATCCACATCTCTTCGCCTGGCTCGCCTTGCTCGGCAAACTCAGGTGCTCGACGGCGATTAGTAAGAAAACGTGCATTACCACGACCGGCTCGACCCCCTCGGGCTACCAACACACGGTCACCATGGGAGACAAGGTCCGCAATAACATCACCATCGCGATGCGAAACAATAGTTCCTTCAGGAACAAAAACTATTTTGTCTTCGCCCTGCTTACCGTGCATTTTTTTTCCTGCACCACGGACACCGTTTGTGGCTTTGACATGAGGATGGTCACGGTAGGCATACAAGCTGACGGTGTTGTGGTCCGCCTGGATCCAAATGTCGCCACCTTTTCCGCCATCGCCGCCGTCAGGTCCGCCTTGCGCAACGTGCGCTTCTCGACGAAACGACATCGCACCAGCGCCACCGGCACCGGCTTTGACGTTCATAAAAACGGTGTCGACAAACTCACTCACGGCAGTAGTTAGGGTCTGATCTTGGAAAAGTAAGGAAGGTGACCTACAAAGGTCAAAAAGTTTTCCAAGGTCGGACCCTCCCCTAAAAATAATACGGTAGTAGCACTCCGTTCACTTGTCTCAAAGATTGAAGTCAACAAGGTGCGGCCCTCCCCCGCAATAACGAAGTAGCAGCAGTACGTTCAGTTGTCTCGAGAATTATATTTAGCAAGGGTGTCCCTTCCCCAAAGCAATAAAAATTTCGAGACGAGAAGGTGCGACCCTCCCAAAACGAATCGGAAATTAAGCTTCGACAGGAACGACGTCGACAGTCTTCTTGTCTTTACGCTCGGTGAATTGAACTAAACCTTCAGACAATGCAAAAAGTGTGTCGTCTTTTCCAATTCCGACGTTGCGACCCGGATGAAATTTCGTTCCACGTTGTCGAACAATGATTGCACCAGGAAGAGCAAGCATTCCACCAAAAAGTTTTACGCCAAGTCGCTGCGCATTTGAATCGCGACCGTTCTTTACTGAACCTGCACCTTTTTTCTTTGACATAACTCTCTCCGTTACTTCTTTCTTGTCGAACCGCAGGCGTAGACCGACGGTTCTCGCGGTCGCTCCCTGTGATTATCTCTTACGCTGAAATCTTGTCGATTGTAATAACATGGTACTTTTGACGATGACCATAGCGCTTGCGATTATTTGACTTGTTCTTGTAGTTGAATCCGTCGATCTTCTTACCAGTCGTATCACGGACAAATGATACGGAAACAACTGCTTTGGCCAGGTCAGATTTTGCTGCGAGAACACGGTCACCATCGACAATCATGATGGGCGTTACAGTTGGGGAATCGCTATTTAAGCGCTCGACAACGACTTCGTCACCCTCTTGTACTTTATATTGTTTTGAGCCATCGGAAATGATTGCATACATGTGATATTTCTCCTCATCAGGACCTATCCATGATAGTTGATGACCT
>CAYMMG010000016.1:0-46684 GCA_964391505.1 uncultured Burkholderiales bacterium
GTCATCCAGAGCGAGCGCCCGTCATCCAGAGCGAAGCGAAGGATCTCGCTCGGTCGAAACTATGTCGTAATCAGCTGTAGCTAGTTCAAACCACGTGTGATGGGCGGTCGTGCTATGACCGGCAACACTGCAAAAGGCATCTTAATTTTGCTGATTCCATACGTGAGTGTATCGACTCGCGCTTTGAGCTGGTCAGGGCTCAGTCCCGGCTTGGGTGTAACGGCTAACAGGTTTGTAAACATTCCTCGGAAGGTTGTTCCTCCAACTTCCCATTGAGCAACCCAGTCTTGCTGTGGTTGTGTCATCAGTTCTTCGAGGCGTTGATATTCTCGAGGCTCCAGTGTGTGTGCAGTAATGTCACCTAGTTGTTTCGCGTCTCCCGATAATCTGTAGCCGGGCGGTACCAGGTGTACATATTCGATGAGTCTGTCGGGTTCGGTGATGGCCATTCTATGATCACCGAAAAGACATATTCCCAGATCGTTTCTGACAGCTTCATTAATCAAATTGTCGAGGCGTATAGTCCTAAAGTGTGTAGTTCCAAATATGGGCTGAAATAGTTTGCCTTCTTCAGGGGTAGCGTATGCCATCACAACTCTGTAATCGGGACGCGAACCAGCTTTATACGGTGTATTTGCAGGCTTATCGAATACGGAGGTATCACTAAACCAGTCGAGCAACTGGGTGACTGCACATGTGCTGGCCATATCGGTTGAACCGGTTTCACTCGGAATGAATCCGAGTACGACAGGTGCAGCTGCGATGTCGTTGGGGATGGGTGATCCGTAAGCCGAGTGTCTGTCCTGCATGAAGAAATTAATGGCACGATGAAAGAGTGCAGGATCTGCTTCGAAGTGATTGTGTGGCGAGTCAGTCATTTAAAACATCCATGTCGGACAAATAGCGTACCGGACAAAACGGACATGCGTCAAATGCTCGTGTGAGTTTCTAGGTACTGAGAGATTTGACGGCTGTCTTTCTGGGTGAACGCACGTCTTCCTGGGTGAACTCCCGTCATCCTGAACAAAGACCCGTCATTCTGAGCGAACGCCCGTCTTCCAGAGCGAACACTTGTCATCCTGAGAGCAGCGAAGGATCTCGCTCAGTCGAAACTATGTTGTGATCAATTGTTTGATCAGGTTGATCAACAGGTCTTTATCTTTGGGGTTTGACTCGGCAACGAGCAACGCGAGCACCACGAGCGCGTTGTCGTTGATCTTGTTTTCTCCGTCTTCTCGGAATAAGTAGTTCGACTTGTTCAGAAAATAGACGAAGAGAAAGGATCCAATTCTTTTATTGCCGTCACTAAAGGGGTGGTCTTTGATCGTGAGGTAGAGCACGTGCGCAGCTTTATCTTCAATGGTGGGGTAGAGGTCATCGCCTCCAAATGTTTGGTAGATCGAACCAATGACTTGGTCGAGGCCGTGTTCTCGCTCCATTCCAAAGAGCGGCGTGGCTTCTTCACGCGCCATAAGGTCGGCCTTGATGTCTGTGATGATGTTTTGGCATTCCAAATAGGAAAGTTCGTGGGTGGCTGCTACGCCTTTGGGGGAAGCTATCTCTTGTGAATCGAATGATTCAAGCAACGTAAACGTGCGGGTGTAGCGCTCGAGGATGTTGAGCACTTCGGCGGTGAGGTCTGTGTTGTCGTTGTTGGGGTTCATGTGTGTTCCGATTGCGGTTTTGGCGAGTTCGATGGCGCGATGGGCATCTCGCATTCCATCTTCGAGCTGTGCCAATCGCGACTCATTGAGTGTATAGCCTCTAGTGAGATGTTCTCGCAGTATTTTTGTTGCCCATCGGCGAAATGCTGTGGCCTTTTTGGAGTTGACGCGGTAGCCAACTGCGATGATGGCATCGAGGTTGTAGTGAAGGATTTCACGTCTGACCTGGCGTTTTCCTTCAGATCGAACTGTTCGGAAATTCCGGATAGTTCGATTTTCTTCTAATTCTTCGGTAGAAAAGATATTTATAAGGTGCTCATTAACTGTTCGAACGTTTACGTCAAATAATTGGGCCATTTGAACTTGGTTAGCCCAGAGCGTTTCGAGATTTGTATCTTCGCGGAGTTCGATAGATCCGGAGGGCGTTTGATAAATGACGAGTTCTTGTGGAGAAGTATCTTCTGAATTGGGCATAATCCCTGCTTTCACGGTGTGGCATTGACGATCGAGGCCAATGCGCGTGCTTATTTACAGGGAAGTAGGTTTCGAACTATCCGGTATTTCCGGATAGTTGCCAGTTTTGAACTATTAAGGAATTCTTAATAGTTCTCTGTCGAACTGTTGCAGTTTTTGCAACAGTTGCTGGTTGTGAACTTGTTCCAAAATGGAACAAGTTCAATTTCAGTATGTGCATTTTTTGCACTAACCGAAGCTAAGAACAGAATATCCCGGGGGTACGACAAAAATATTTGCTTCAGTCGATCCTTATCAACCTCACTAAAATGCCTTTCCAATGACCTCCACGATCTCCTTCACCGCCATCGACTTTGAAACGGCTGGTCATCCTGAGTGAAACGAAGGATCTGGGTCGGCGAACAATCGTCATCCTGAACGGAGTGAAGGATCCCAAGGTGGTCAACGGCACGGTCGTCGATGAGAAGTCGCTGCTCTTTAAACCGCCCGAGGGCCATCAACGTTTTGATCCTTTCAATACGCTCATTCACGGAATCACCGCGGCCGATGTACAAGACAAACCTGTATTCAAAGAAATCTGGCCCGAGGTTCTCGAATACATCGACGGCGATCCTCTCGTTGCACATAATGCTGCGTTTGATCTCGGCGTCATCCGCGAAGCTCTCGGCGCTTCGAACATGGCGTGGCCTGATCTCGAATATCTCTGCACGCTTGTGATCTCACGCAAAGCCGTCAAAGGTCTGCTGTCATATTCCTTGCCCTATGTCGCGGCCGCTCTCGATCTCGAAGAATTCGAACATCACCAAGCACAAGCCGATGCGCGCATGTCTGCACTCATATTGCTCGCCATTGCCAACAATGCCAAAGTCGCGAGTTTAGAAAATGTGTTGGAAACATTTCACGTGCGCAAAGGAACTCTCTCGTGTGATGCATGGCGAGGATGCACATCACTGGGCTCCTCGGCCTCACAAAAGTTACGAGCAGACATTAATACAGACGCAGATCCCGACCATGCGCTGTATGGTCAATCGATTGTCTTTACCGGAACCTTGTTGTCGATGACGAGACAAGAGGCATGGGATAAAGTCGCAAGCCTCGGTGCAGACCCCGATGACGCAGTGAGCAAGCGAACAACAATTCTTGTGCAAGGCATGAAAGACCCATCAAAGTTTCGACCCGGCGAAGCACTGAGTTCCAAAGCACGAAAAGTAAACGAGCTCTTGAAAAAAGGTCAACAGATCGAGATTATGACGGAGGAAAATTTTTTGAGGTCGTTGTAGGACGGCGAACAAAAAGGACATATGCGCATCCAGTAAGACAAGGAGTATTATTTCATCGTTCTCATTGGGGGAGATGATATGCCAACAGATATTCAAATCACAAAGGTCCTGCAATCGTTGAAGGACTACAAGCGTAAATACATTAAGAAGGCTAATAGCAAACTTGATGAATCCGCCACGAGAATCATGATCAACTCTTTTTTAACTGAAGTACTCGGATATAGGGAGTTAGAAGAAATCAAAACTGAATACAACATCCGTGGAGAATATGCGGACTATGTAATCCAGCTTGCTCGCAAGAAGCAGTTCGTTGTTGAAGTCAAGTCCGTGCAATTTGATCTCAACGATCGCCATCTTCGTCAAAGCTTGAGCTACGCAGCCAACGAAGGCATTGACTGGATCATTCTTACTAATGGACGATGTTTTCAGTTCTATCGGGTTATGTTTGAGAAGCCGATACGAACTGAGCTGCTCATTACGATTGATCTTATGGATGCCACCCCTAAACAGCTAAGAGGCTATGCGGAGTTGTTGGTAATGTTTACCAAAAAGTCGGTTGAGAAAAATGAACACGAACTTTATTGGAAACGATCAAAGGCCCTGCATCCCGATAATATTTCTAAAATCCTTTATAGCGAAGAAGCCGTGAAATTAGTTCGTCGTGAACTCAAGAAGTCTTCCGATACTAATTTTGAACCAGATGCGATCAAGGAAGCGATCCGCATTTGTCTTGATTCAAACATCAACACTGAAGCTATGAAATTTAAAGTTACTCGCACAAAAGTAAAAGTTGAAAAACAAGTTGTCGAAGAGTTTGTTGTTCCTGATTTAAGCGACTCTGTAGCAGAAACTGCGATGCTCGCCGCTCAACCGGTTTCAAGCGAAGTGTAAGCATTAATGAACGAAATAGAGGGTATTGATCCAAGGGATTTCGCAAACTTTAAAGACGTATATAAACTATTGGATGCCGTATATGAAAAGGGAAGAAACGACGGGCAAAATGACATAGTGTTATCCACTGAAGATCACGTTTCGATGTTAGACATCTATTCTAGTGAGGTGATCAGTGTCATGGTTGACTTGATTACCCAACATAGATCAGATGGAAATTAATTTTTTTAACTAGTAACCTTTAATTCGAGTTTTTCTTTAACTGAGCGCCAATTTGGAACCATGGATTCTAGAAATTCATAGAATTTCTTGTCATGATTCTTGTACCGTATATGACATAACTCGTGGGCAATTACATAGTCAATTGCATCTTTCGGGGCTTGAATCAGTAAGGGATTCAAAACAACTTTTTTGCCTTTCACGAAGCTTCCCCAGCGTTTTGTCATTGAGCGGATTTCGAGATCTGGAATGGTGGGGTAGTCAAACATAGAAAAGACTTCTTCAAATCGCTTCTTGAATACAGTATCTCGGCGACGGTTATACCAATCTTCGACAAGTTTTCTGTTGTGTCTTTGATCGCTTATCTTTCGAGTCGATTTAACAAGCAATACATTTTTAGAGAGAACGACTTTGTCCGCAGTGTCTCTTTTTACAAGCAGTTGATACTGTCGACCAAGATATAAGTAGCTCTCACCCGAGAGGTACTCTCGTTTTGACATTTTATGCTGGTATTTTTCGAAGAAAGCTAGCTGTTTTTCTAGCCAGAGCCACTTTTTCTTTAAAAATGTTTCTATATGTCGTTTCTCCGCAGCGTGGGGAACTTTTACTATTATTCGCAAACTTGGATCTACAGTCAGGCTGAGTGTTTTTCTGTCCTGCTTGAGCAACGTATAGTCGTATTCATAGCGACCGTAAATAAACGTTGCGTTACTCATTTGCTAAATACCTCGGTGTTGTATTGGGCCAGTTCAATAGCGCCATCAATTATCATTTGGATTGTTTCTGAATCCAGGTCATAATCCATATTCACTTTGACTTCGTCGTAAAGGTAGTCATCGATATTGTTTTTCATCTGGCGTTTTATTTCAAAGTTTTTCCACCAATCAATCACTGTTGATCGCTGGATTACTTCGGTTAAACCAAGAATGATTCGCTCAAAGGCATCATCGTCCGAGATGGCTTCAGATAGTTCTGTTTCAAAGTTGCGATATAAGATCGATGCAGCTTCCGATTTCTCAATTGCTTCGGGTAGTTCATCGTCTCGTTTGTTGAGTACATCGTCTTTAATGAGCTTTAGTTGACGTAGTGCATCGATATCAGCCAGTTTCTTTTGGCGCATTTCTTCGAGGATTTTTGATATTTTTTGGGAGAATCGCATATAGAAGATCGGATCCGATTCGAATCGTTCTGTAATTGTACGTTCGGTCTGTGCTGCAATGGCTTCTGCTTGTGATTTTGAGGTTCCGAGTTCTTCTATTGCTTCGTCGAATTCGGCTCTGTTGGTAATGTCGATTTCTTTTGTGAGTACTTCTGCTTCATCGGCTTTGATATTTTCGTCCATGATTTTTATTAGTGCAAGCTTGTATTCCGTAAAGTCTGTGCTTTCTCCGTAACGCAAGTTGGCTGATTTCCGCAGCTCGACATACTTCTTAAGTTCGGTACGGTAGAGGTCAACGCGCGGGAATTTCTGAGCAAAATCTTGGAGGGTCATGCATTCGTTGAATGTTTTGATAAATTTGTTGAGTGAGTCGTAATAGATTCGTCGGTCTGATTCTTCTTCCAGATGTTGTAAGTAAGCCTCTTCGTCTTTTGCCACACCGTTAAAGATGTCGTGAAGTTCTCCATAGTTTTGTTCGAGTTCGTTAATTTTTTGGGTTACGTCTATTAGGGCACTCTGTACATCTTCTTGATCGTAGTTGCCGAAGAGTTCCATTGCAGAGTGGATATTTTCAGCATTTTCTGAGTAGTCGATGATGAACCCTGATGTCTTTGCGTAAGCTGGGTTGTCGAAAATGCGGTTGACTCGCGCTATTGCTTGTAACAGATTGTGATCATGTAATTCTTTGGCCAGATAGAGGACTGTGTCTCGTGGGGCATCGAAGCCTGTAAGGAGCTTGTCTACGACGATAAGAATTTCTATTCCATCTTCGTTGTTAACAAAGCTTCGGGTTACGTCGTCTTCGTATGATTTAAGGCTTTGATATTTGTCTTTGACTTTTTGAAGGTATTGGTCGACACTTTTCTTGTGGTCGTCTTCTTCGTCGATGATCCCGTTTTCGTCGGAGATTACAATAGCTGTGTTTATTTTGCCGGATGTTTCGAAGTATTTTTGGAAGAGGATGGCCGAATATTTTGATGGTGCAACTATTTGTGCTTTGAGGCCTGTGCCAGCAAATCTTTCGAGATAGTGCTTTTCGACGTCGTAAGCAATTTCGGTTATTCGTTTGGGGTTGTCTTTGATGATTTTGGTTTCGACATATTTTTGCAGTTGTTTCTTTTCTGCTTCGGAGAGGTCGGCAGTGATTCGTTCGGTGAGTCGGTCGATTTCTTGTTTGTCCTGGTGGAGGTCTACGAATCGACCTTCGTAGATGAGGGGGAGAACGATTTCGTCTGCGAGGGCATCGTCAATGGTGTACTTGTCGATGAATGTTCCGAATTTGTTAGCTGATTGTTCGTTTTTGAGTAGTGGTGTTCCTGTGAATGCGATGTAGCAGGCGTTGGGAAGGACTTTGTTCATCTCGAGGTTGGCTTCTCCGCCTTGTGTGCGGTGGCCTTCGTCAATAAGTACGAATATGTTTTCATTAGTGTCTTCGAAGCCTGCCCGTTTTTTACCGGCTGCATGAAATTTGTGAACAAGGGTTGTGATGATGCTGCTGTTTTTTTGTTGTATGTGTTTGAGGAGATCTTCTCCGCTGGTTGCTCGTTCTACGTTTTTTTTGAGTCCTGCGTTTTCGAATGTTCCTTTGATCTGTTTGTCGAGGTCGACGCGGTCGGTGACGATAATGATTCGCGGATTAGTAATATTGGGGTCTTCGATGAGTGCTCGTACGAACATGACCATGGTGAGTGATTTTCCGGATCCTTGCGTATGCCATACGATTCCACCTTGGCGGCGCTGACCGTTCGGTGTTGTTTCTTTTTGTTCGATGCGTTCTAGGATTTTTTTGATGGCAAAGTATTGCTGGTATCGCATTACTTTCTTTTTTCCGGCGTCGTAGAGGATGAAGTTTTTAGCCAAGTCGAGAATTCGTGCTTTGTCGAAGAGCGCGATGACGGATCGGTCTTGTTCTGTGGGTGTTCGTTTGAGAAGTTGTTGATGTCCCTTTGTTGCTCCATTGAGGTCGTTGCATATTTGCGTATAGGTTTTGGTGTCAATGGCTTGTGAGATGAGTTGTTGTACTTCATTGTTTTGCTCGTCTAGAGGTACGGTTTTTTCTTTCCATTTGGCATAGAACTTTGCGGGTGTGTCAGTTGTTCCATAACGCATGTCTTTACCATTAGTACCGATGAGTATCTGTGGGTAGATGAAGAGTTTGGGGCAGTGGTCGGGGTTTTGGTTGCGGACGTGTTGGTTAAGTGCCACTTTGACGTCTTGTGACGATTTTTTGTTTTCGATCATTGCGAAGGGTATGCCGTTGACGAAGCAGACAATGTCGACACGGATAGACATTTTTCCGGATGCTTTGTATTCGACGGTGACATGAAAGTCGTTGTTTTCAGGGTGTGCGAAGTCGATATATTTGAAGTTTTTTGATTCTGTTTTCCCACCATGGAATACTTTGATGGTTTTCCCGCCACTGGTGGGCATTATCATGTTGTAGACAGTTTTAGAAGTGTCGAGGAGGCCTTCTAGCTGGAGGTTGGCTAGTTCTTCGACGGCATCGTTAACATCTTTTTCGCTGAATTTATGTGTTGTCCCGCCATGTTCGTATTTGTTGATCCTCATGAGGGCGTTGTTGGCGATACCTGTAAGAATAAATTGTGAATCATTACCATCCCGTTGTTTCTCAATTTCTTCGCATGACATGTAGGCATAGCCCATATTGACGAGAAGCTCGACGAAAGGAAGCTGAGACTGTCGCGCTTCATCAAAATTAATGTTCTTATCCATGGGAAGGTTCCTTCTTCGGTATTTTGAGTCCTTCTGGTATTCGAATTTTGCCAGTTACAAGCTTGTTCAATAGATATTTCTTTTGTAGTTCGATACGTTGCTTCTTTTCTTCAAGCACGCTAATTGTTGTATTTAGGGTGGCGAGAATCTCGCCAATTTTTTCCTGCTCACCCACGTCACAAGGCAATTCGATTCCTCGAGAAATGAACGTTTTGTTAGTAATTGCGATTGTATTCTTCGCGCCTTTTTGCACCAGAGGGTTTAGATAGTTCTTTACTGCTACAGGCGAAGCAAAGTATTCGTGCAACAATAACCCAAGACCGAACGTCTTTGGTTTGTAGACAGCGTATAAAGGCGACACAGCGACAGGGTATGGGTAGTGGCTCTGCTTAATAATTCCAAGCGGGAAATTTCCAGTTGGACTTTTCGTGTAGACAATATCTCCATAGTTCACAACGTTATAATTCGAAGTGTCTTTTGCTGCAAAGCTCCGTCCAAGGTGTTGAATCTGATTAACCAAGCCTTTCGAGACAGATACAGAAAAAACTGGCTCGCCATTTGAAGCTTTTTGGCAATGCTCGTGCAGGACTTCATCAAATTTCTGGTATTTCCATTCTAGTTTAGAAGTAGTCAATTGCGACTTCATGATTCTCTGAACGATCCCTGTTTTAAGTTTTTTAACATTATGTATTTTCGATTCGAGTTTTTCTAAATACTCAACCCAAACTTCCAAAACTGTCACTATCCGCTTCTGCTCTTCGAGTGGTGGGAATGGAAATTTAAACGAGGAGAGATTTCCAGTAGTCACTTGATTGATTGTGGGACCCAGGTCTCTAGCTATCATTTTTTTAAACTCATGAGATTGGAATAAGTAGCTCATATATTTAGGTTGTTCAGTCCGATATACAGACATGAATGCCCCAAACGTTTGCCCTGCCACAGAGTGGTCTATATAAACCGACTTACCTATGAGGTTTCTGCTCCCATTTCTTGCGCATATCAGGATGTCACCATGTTGTAAGCGCAGTTTTTTTGGCACTTTTACGTTTACTCTTACCTGATCTCGTAAATCTATTCTCCCTTTTTGGATGTTCGAAGAACGAAGAACTATTGTGCCATCTTTGTCAACTACATCATATGGGCTATACGTTAAGCCAATAATTGCGATGCCTAATTCTCCAAGCTTAAAAGTGTTCCAGCCCGGGGGCGCTAAGTTTTCTATCATTTTGATTAAGTATCCTTATTTTTTGTATTGAAGGACGGAAGGAATTTCAGAAGACTGTCCCTTGAATTGTCGATGTAGGTTTCATTTTTGCCTAGATGTCGAGCAGGATTATCGGCGATTGCAGAGAGGAGTATGGTCTCAAGCGCTTTTCTATTCTCGGGATCGAGGGTATAGGTCCGTTTTCCTTCGAGGAAGTGCAAATACATTTGCAAAACACGGTATTTATGGTTGTACTCCTCACGTAGCCTTTTGCGTTGAGAAATATTGCGCTGACCATACCAAGCAATCCAGAGCATCGGAAGAGAAATGGCTGTTTTTGCATATACGGCTTCTAGCTTGTTCTCGCTGATGATCTTTGCAGTCCCAACGCTTTCTAAGAGGATCTTCGCAAGTTCTTTATTGGTAAAGATGAGCGTGATCGCTATCAAAGGAGCTATGAAAAGTAAGTAATTAATCAATGTGGGGATAAATCTTCCTACATTGTTGTACAAAAATGTCCTAACATACTGCGCGTACATCCCGAATTTCTTAGAGGAAAAAGATGGATATTTTTTACAAATTCCATTCGAGTACTCTGATTTAGATTCAAGAAAACCTTGCGCCAAAGATTTTGCAGTTGCATCAGACAACAGTGCTTCGACATCACCTTTCTTAGTTTCGATATCCTCTTCTAAATCTGCCATTCTTTTCTTTGTTGCGTCGATGTCAGGGGAAAGTTCTTCTTCCAAGAAAGTTTTAAAAGAGGCAGCCTTCTGGATGCCTTCCTCTAACTCCTCAACTGCGCTTTTTTCAGTCGTTGGGTTTTTCAAGAAAAGCTCCTTGTGCTTTTCTTGCATAGTTTCAGCGACTCTTTTTGTTTCAGCTTCGAGGCCTTCGGCTCCAGTAAGTTCTTCAAAGAAAGAAATGATTCTTGATGCTTTTTTCTGGTCTTCCCCTTCACCGAAAAGGTCGTTATAGAAATCCGATACTTTTTGGTAAGAAATTGCTATTTTTGACCTGATCGATTGATCGTCAGTAAAACCTTCTAACTGATCTCCTCCAAGCAATTCAGCATGATATTCTTTTACTTCCTCAAATTTATTTACTATTGAATCTGCGATTGACCCTGCGTCAGTGCCGCTAGGGAATATTTTTGCAAATTCAGAAGAGATACGAACGATGCTGTCATGTGCATTAGCTATCAGTGCTTGGCCGTCTTCGTCACTCTCAAAAAACTTGGAGTACATCTCAGATATTTCACCGAACTGTTCCAAGGAAGCTTCGACGAACGCTAAAAGTTCCTCCTTTTTCGGATAGGGCCTTTTTGATAGGGATTCTTGCGCAAGTTTTTCTAAGCTATTCATGAGATTCCTAATTCTTTTAAGTATCTCTTCATTTCAACTTCGAGTCGTTGTAACTCAGGTTCGAGCTCAGCGAGTTCTTTTAAGTTTGCCTCGATGTCTATTTCTTCTTCCTCTTCGAATGTATCGACGTATCGTGTGATGTTGAGATTGAAGTCATTTTCTTTGATTTCGTCAAACTTTGCGATATGTGCAAACTTTTCAACATCTTTACGCGCAACATAAGTGTCGTAGATTTTCTTGATGTTTTCGTCGGTCAAGGAATTCTGTGCCTTGCCAGGTTTGAACTCCTTTGACGCCTCAATAAAAAGAACATCTTTTTTCTTTTCATTTTTGCCGCCAGGTTCGCGAGAGCGGTCGATCACAAGAATGGCAACAGGAATACCCGTCGTTTGGAACAGTCCAGCTGGTAGACCAATCACTGTATCGATAATGTTCTCTTCTAGTAGCGCCTTACGAATCTTTCCTTCGGCGCCACCGCGAAACAACACACCATGAGGAACGATAACTGCGATACGCCCAGTTTTTGGTTTCGCTGTTTCAACCATGTGGGTTATGAAAGCAAAGTCACCCTTTTCTTTCGGTGGAATACCTCGCCAGAAACGGTTGTACTTGTCATTCTCGGCATTTTCTGCCCCCCATTTTTTGAGAGAGAAGGGCGGGTTAGCGACACATACATCAAACTTCATCAACTTGTCATTCTCTACTAATTGAGGATTATTGAGCGTGTCACCCCAATGGAGATCTGCGGAATCTTTACCGTGAAGAAACATGTTGATGCGAGCAAGTTGAAAGGTAGAACCAGTCGATTCTTGACCGTAGAGTGCATAATCTTTCGAACCTTGTTTTTCGACTTCTTCGCCGGCTAGAAGCAGTAGGCCGCCGGAACCAACAGCAGGGTCACAAATTCGGTCGCCAGGTTTTGGTTGCGCGAGCATTGCAACAAGTTGTGCAACAGAACGGACAGTAAAGAACTCACCAGCCTTCTTTCCTGCATCGGCACCAAATTTTTCAATCATGTACATGTACGAGTTGCCAATAACATCTTCGCCCACATCAGACAGGTCAATCTTATGAAAGTCTTCAATCAGGTGACGGAGCATCTTGTTACGCTGGTCAAGTTTTCCGAGGGTTGATTCCGAATTGAAGTCGACGCTAAAAACACCTTCGAGTTTCGCCCGATTCTGATCTTCAATACGGTGAAGAATTTTATTGAGTTTTTCGCCGATGTCGTCATCTTCCATATGCGCATAGATATAGTCAAAGTCTGTATCGGGAGGGAGATAGAAACGGTCGATCTTCATCTTTTGCGCAATACGTTTTTCATCATCTCCGAAACGTTTCTTATACATTTCGTGTTGCTTTTTAGACAGGTCACTTAAGTACTTAAAGAACAACATGGTGAGCGCATAGTCCTTATAGATACCAGCATCAACCGATGAGCGTGATGAGTCCGCCGCATTCCACAGAACCTTATTGAGTTCTTCTTGTGTATATTTTTTAGCGGTCATGCAAGTGCTCCTTTGAAAGCTTCGGATAGCGTAGCGGTAAAAATTTGTTCGAGTAGTTCTTGTTTGCGTTCGAGTTTTTCCTCTTGTTCCATCATGTTGTTATAGAACTTCAACAGTTCACCTTGGTGATCGATCGAGAGGTTGGGCAACGGTAGCTCAGCGATAGTGCTTGAAAGCAACGACTGTATATTGGTGCCATAACCATATTTGTAAAAGAACCTTTGTGCGTCGGGGGAGTTCATGTACATGGCTATGAATTGCGAGCGATATTTGCTTCCGTGGAGCGACAATATATATAGAGACGATGAGGCAATGATCGGAATATCTTTTGAAGCTACAACGGTAGCGTGAAACCTGCCTCGAGCAGTGAAAAGGATGTCATTTTGTTGGAGAAGGGCATGCTTTGGAGCTGGATTGTTAATCTTTGGGAGGTATTCCGGATGATCAAGAACTATCCATTTTTCCAGGTCAGAAGCTTGTACTAGATGGACATTGCCGTTCACTCTGTGCTCTGGTCGTTCCCGAAAGGTATAACCCGCGCGTATTTGGGTGATATCTCCGAGTTTTTGTCGTACCTGCATGCGATAATGATATTAGTGGTAAGCCCACGGCTTGCGCAAGTTCTGAGCGCACACTAGCATCTACTGTAGAAAAGAAGGTTTAAATATGTCAACAATTCTGAATACGCTTTTAAATAATGAAATAGAAAAGCTTCTTGAGTCTGAATTTCCTCAGCGTGCTGAAATAATCCTTCCTGAAGAGATCACAGAGCTTTTTAACATTTAATTGCCAACGTATGCTCCCACGATAAGCGTCTTTGGCCGTCACTTCGTAGATCCCAAAGAAGATTCTGTTCCAATACTTGCACTTAGCCGGAACGATGACTCTGAAAGCATCATTATTGGAAACGGAGGGCAAATACGATCCAACTCTCAGGAATTGGAAGAACATGAAGTGTGGCGTTCTATTAGCCCTGATGCTCTGGATAACGTAGGACCATTTGGCGGAGAAATCCTTATAGATATGCTCAAAACCTTCGCGCACGACCTTAACGAATTGAAGTTTTACCGTTCGACTTTGTATCAAAGCGCTGGTGGGATGTATCGCGATACACCGATTTATTCGGTTCCGACATCTCTGAATGTTACCGAACTTAATAAACAGTTGAATATTCGAATTGCTGAGGTTGCGAGTAAGACTGATTGGCAAGGTGTTTATATAGTGATGTCTCCGAAATTGTACGAGATGTTGTGTGTAGATGGCTATAGCGAATTTGCTCCGTCGCAGCTCGGGCGCCGAAATGTAAGCTCTTCATTAAAGACAATCAAAGGTCTAGATGCTTCAGTCGTTGTTGATCCGTGCATTCCCGTCAGATTTCAAGAACCTGGAAGAAATGAGTTCATCTATATAACTCACGATCAACTTTGGAATTTTTGGCAGGTTGAATCAGAACGATTTACTTTGACTCTTGCTCGTCGACAGGTTGGTCAATCTGTCGATATATCTTTAAAATCGCGCTTTGCATTCGCTCCGCACAAGTCCCGAGATGCAAGTTTGATTGTCAAGATCGAAAATCAAGATTAACGACTCCTGATTACTGGCAAAAATAATGTGTTCGATGCATCGTGTTTACCATTGACGGTAGGATAAAGGAATGCATCCATCACGTTCAAACATCAACGCCTTTTTATTTACCCCCAACAAATATTTTGAGATTCCAGACTTTCAAAGACCATACAGTTGGAACGACAGCAGTGTCCACGCGTTTCTTGACGATCTAGAACAAACACTCGAATCAAAACAATCTCATTACTTTGGAAGCATCGTCTACATTGTCGACGGAAAATCAAGCACAATCATCGACGGCCAACAGCGAGCAACTACCGTTCTTCTTATGCTGACTGCACTGTTTCATATTATGCAGGAAGATCCAAGCAAAAGCAGTATGTCTGCAGAACAAATCCAGGAGAACTTCCTTGTCAATAGATATGGTGATGAGAAAAACCGAATCAAACTTCGAACAGTAACTATTGACGACGAGATCTTCAAGAAGATATACGAGCAGTCCGCTCTCACATCACGAGAAAAAGAATCAAAACTCTACAATGCCTATTCGATTTTCTATGAATACTTTGCCGCCAAAGATGAATTAGAGACATATGTCGATGCTCTCGAACATTTTGAAATAGTTGATATACTCCTCGAATCAACCGATGATAATCCTCAGCGAATTTTTGAAAGTATCAACTCAACCGGTGAACCTCTTACCGACGGAGACAAGATTCGCAACTTCGCTTTGATGCTGGGGGACAAAACAGCACGAGACTTTGTATTCAACGAATATTGGAAAAGGATAGAAAAAGATCTCTCCGATGTAGACAAAGACTATATAACTGATTTCTTTAAAGTATTTATGACTGCAAAGTTCGGCCGAGATGTCAAGCTCGACAATGTATACAAAGAATTCAAAGACCTTTTTAGCGAACAAGTCGTTGATGTAACAGAAATAGCTCCTCTCAAAAATTTCTACGACGAAATTACCGATTATCTTGATTGCTACCTTTTCCTCAAATTCCCTGAACGACCAACTAATGAAATTTTCGAACCGTTAAAAGACTCGGCATTTCGAAATAACTACCTCAAAGTCGAAGTTACATACCCATATCTGGCGAACGTCTTGACGCGCCTACGCAACAAAGAAATTAATGAAGCTGAAGCCAAGCAAGCATTTGAAATGATTGAAACATTTCTTGTGCGACGCGTTGTATGTTCAATAATTTCACAGGGACTTAATAAAGTATTTGCTTCGCTTGATAAAGATATCGACAACTATCAAAAAGAAAACTCAGATGCAAAATATATCGACATGCTTGCGTATGCTCTTTTAGAAAAGCGTCGTTCAGGCCGACTTCCGCGAAACGAAGAAGTCGAAGAGGCTATTGCCCATAACTCGTTCTACGAACAAAGCCGGCACTACGTCAACTTTGTTCTCACTTCGATAGACGACAAAACGCAATCCAGAGAATCATTTCTCCTTCAACGTTTTGCAACCGGGGACAAAACTTTGAGTATCGAGCATGTACTGCCTCAAACAATTACAGAACAGTGGAAGAAAGAACTCGGCCCAAATTTTTCAGAAATACACACGAAGTATTTACATACACTCGCAAACCTAACTATCACAGGCTATAACTCCAAATATTCAAATAAATCCTTCAAAGAAAAGAAAGAAATGGAGCATGGATTCTTGCATAGCCCATTGCTGCTCAATTCATACATAAAAGAACAAGACAATTGGGCAGAGGCTGAACTTCAAGAGCGACAGAGATGGTGGCAACTACAAATTTTAAAAACATGGCCATTCCCAGGAACAAGTTTCACCCCACCATCTAATACCAAATGGATAGCTTTAGATTCAGATGAATCACTGAAGGGGCAAAAAATTCAAAGCGTCAAAATATTTGACAATATCGTTCAGACCACGACCTGGGTAGATACTCTTGACGTCATCGCGGAATCTCTCTACGACAGAAACCCAATGCTTCTAGAAAGAACATCAGAAGACCCATATCTCTCAAAATTGATCAAACTAGGTTCAGACGGTCTCCGAGAAAGTGTCGAAATTTACGATACCGGCATCTTCCTTGAAATACATATGGCAAATGAACGCAAACGAGTATTTCTTACCAATCTCATGGAGTGCCTCGGAGAAGAACCCGGTGCCATCGAATTCGAAGTACTCAAATAGTTGTATCTTAAAGTCTTATGACCAACTCCCGCACCTCCCTCATCCCCAAAGTCCGCTAAGTCGATACGACCGTCATCGCCGACGTTCGTAAAGGATCAACACGTGTTGTCTCTCCCGAGATCGTGTGTTGCTTTTCCAAGGTCAAAATGTTTGCTTCGCTACTCGAACTTTTGATCAATAATGTGCCATTAGCCTAGGATGTCCTTGTTAATTATCTTCTGATAGGAATTTATGGAATCGAGCGAGCAGGTTCTTGAGCATCCCAAGGTAGAAACAACATTTATAAGTTGGCTAAAAAAACTCTTAGATACTGGCAAGAAAAACCGACTAATTAATTATAAGCCGACTAAGGCACGTTCGCTATCAGCAAGAATTAGTGATTCGATCTATTTCTTTGAGCAATTAACGAATGGCACCGATAAACCCTTTCCGTTAAAAGAAGCTGAACTTGATGAAAACGGCAACTGCTACCAGCACCCAGCGAACAAATCAGAGATAGTTGTATTTCAGCAGAAGAGGGGTTCTACTGAGAACGCACTTCGGAAACTTGAAAGAGATGCAATTTCTGCAAAAATGGAAAAGGGTATTTGGACACTATTTATGACATTTGGAATGTTGAAGTGGGCTGATCCTTCAGATGAAAATACTTTCTTTAAATCACCATTATTTATTGTTCCTGTTGAATTTCGACGCCAGAGTTTGAGTGCACCTTTCAAACTCTATCTTGCACCATTCGAACCTGTATTTAACCCTGCTTTGGAAGCACTTTTTGATAATGAATTTGACGTTAATCTGTATGATTTTCAAGATATTGGATTTGATATTGAAGGTCTACGTAAAGCATTCACACGAGTGATGCCGAAAAGAATTCGATGGGAGATCGTAGACGAGTCTGTAATTGATTATTTTGTATCGTATAACGAAGCTATGTACCACGACTTAAAAACTAATAAGGATGAGGTTCTAGCTCACCCCGTTGTTCAAGCAGTGGTCCTTGGAGCAGAAGCAAAAACTATAGATAATGGACCAGACACATTCGATGTCGATGAAGAAAACGTTGATAATAAATACCCAGCTGATGGCCTCTTTCTTGCTTGCGAAGCAGACGGCTCTCAACGTGTGGCTTTGGCAGCGATTTCCGAGGGTCGTTCATTAGTGGTCGATGGTCCTCCCGGAACTGGAAAAAGTCAAACAATCGCAAATATGATCACGACTCTCATGTCTGAGGGTAAAAGCGTATTGTTTGTATGTAGTAAAGCTGCTGCACTAAATGTTGTGTTTGACAGACTAAGTGAGACTGGGCTTAATGAGTACGTATTGCCTATGTATTCAAGCCAGCTAACAAGGCGAAAATTTGCAGCGATGCTCGGAGATTCTCTGAGAAAACTAACATCAGACACACAAATTTCTAGCACAGAATTAGACAGATTTAACGAGCTGCAAATTGATCTGGAGAAATACGACAATGTACTTAATAGATCTCGTGCTGAAATTGGGCAAAGTATCCACTCTCTTATTGGCGAATACTCACGTATAGACCCAGATGGATTTTCTCCATCCGATTTTCAATTAGAAAACATGAACTTTAAGTACCATGAAGTTCGGAGGAAAATTGATGAAGTTTCTCAAAACTGGATGAATCAACTTCCAGGGACGGAACTAATCTGGCATGGTCTTCGATTCGGCAGTGATTCGGCAAAAAAACGAGATCATATTATATCAACAGTCAAAAACTTCAATATGTTTTACACCCAATTGCATTCATTTGCAGAACAGATCAAAAGCGATTTTGCTCTTGATATTTTGCCTAAACCTATTGATCTTATAGGTCTACTTTCGTTGTGGGTAACTTTGCAAACTAGATTTGAAAAAGGTACACCAAAAGAATATTTTTCTTCAAATGGAACGAGGCAAATTGGTGAAAATGTAAATGATATGAAGGTGTATTTTGAAAAATTCAATTCGATTCCTAAAGATTATCTTCAACATTCTGATTCATTAAAGTCACTGGAATTAGCAATTGAGAAGAATCTCAACTTTCATCAAACAAATATTGTTAACAATTTTTCGAATGAGAGTTCCTACGGTTTTTTTAATGTGCCAAATAAGCTTCTTGAGCAGCTACACGAGATAGAGCGACGTGTACGTGCGTTAGAAAGTTATAATTCAAAATGGTCGGCAAAGCCTGACCTGCTTTTTAGCGATATGAGAGAGGTTTTTGGTTCAATATTTGATTCGAATCGCCGTGTACAGCGGATGTTATTTTCGACTGCTGGCCCAGAACTAGTAGAAAAGTATCTCAATCAAAACGAACTCACACTGCTTGTCCAAAGGGATGCTGCTTTTCGTTACGCTTTTAAAGCTGATTTTTATAAAAGTGATCTTGAAAAAATTAAGTCAGACTATTTCAAAAAAACAGGTTTTTTCTCGATTTTTGATAGCGAGAAAAGAGCTGCGAAAAAAGAACTTATTGCCAATTTGTCAGCTGAACTGAGTGATGATGAAAAGCTTGTTAACCTTGACAATTTAATAATATATAAAATTGAAGTAGGCAAATGGCATGAGATCCTGGATACAAATCATTTTTTTGAATCTGAAGCTGAGTTATCTTTATATGGCTACGATGAATTCAAAAGCGATTTAGAGAGCTACATGGCAATCAGCTCGAAATTGAGCCGACTCGGTCTCACCGAAGAGTCGTTCTATGAGTCATTTGCAATATCACAGGACCAGTTCACTGCTGAACTTGTTGCGGCGATTGAAAATATGGATGAGCTTGATTCACTACTGATTAAAACTTTTAGTTTAGTCAAGTACTCTCAATTTGAGAATCTGGGCGGACATTCCGACGTGATTGAATTTATTGGTAAAGTTACAATTCAACTAAATGAATTTCGTGAAAGTGTTGAAAACCTCGATTTTAATGTAGTTGGAGATTCTGAATTGGCCCAGATCAAATTGAAAAAGGAACTAACGAAAACTCTTGATGTGATTGATTTGTGGAACTCGCGTGTTTCAAACTTTAGTCGTTTATTTCCTGGTTCTATAAATGATTTTGAGATCAATCTTGACGTGCTCGATGAGTTTGACAAAATAGCAAAAAATCTTGATGATCTCTATCTCGGAGTATCGGAAAACGCTAACTTTGAAGATTGTTTATTAAATTCTGTGTCGCAAATCAATAATCTGTCTAATGGTCGTGATGAAGTAGATAAAGTTCTTGATTTATTTGATGAGAGCAATAAAGTTCGAATTTCTGAAGAATTGCTAGCAAATTTTAGTGGAGGTACTGATTTTATTTCAGAGCTTTTGGACCCAAGGAGAAGTGTCGAAATCGATGCATGGTCCAAATTCAGTTCAGATGTTGAATTTTTTAAATCTCAAGATCTGGAACGTATTTTTGAAATAGCTTTCGCGGGTGTTGGCAACCGAAAAGAATTCCATGAACGTTTGATTAAACAATTTCTATACTCTTTTATACAGACGTCACTTAATGAAGAATTTTTATCAAATCCAGGTTGGGCGATCGATGATCGTACCCGTCTAGTGTCAGAATTTAAAGATTTGGATCGAAGAATTAAACGAGACACAATTGTGAAGTCTATTAATTCCTGTGCAAAGCGAAGACCCGGTGCAATTCAAGGAAGTATGAAAATACTTCAGATGGAAGCTAATAAAAAGACAAAACACATGCCAATTCGAGAACTATTAGACAAATGTCAAGATGATATAAAACTCATTAAGCCATGTTTTATGGCAAACCCGTTAAACGTTGTTGAACATATTCCTAGAACATATAAATTTGATGCAGTAATTTTTGACGAAGCGAGCCAACTTAATACTGAGGAAGCTGTGGCTGTAATCAGCAGAGCTAAACAGGTCATTGTGGCCGGAGATCAAAAACAATTACCACCAACCAATTTTTTCAAAAAAAGCATGGAAGATGATTCAGAGGAGTACGCCGAAGAAGAACCAGATAGCTATGAATCGCTTTTGGACGCGATGAAGGGCTCCGGCCACTTTATTAATAAGTCATTATTGTGGCACTATAGGAGTCGCCATGAAGATTTAATTAGATTTTCAAATAGAGAGTTTTACCTAAACCGACTTATCACTTTTCCTAGTGCAGTAGATGTGGCACCGTTCTTGGGTGTTGAACATGTTTTAGTTGACGGGTCCTATGACCGAGGAGGGACAAAAACAAATATCGTAGAAGCGCAGGAAGTAGTTAGAAGAGTTAAGGAATATGCAGAGAGTTATCCCGAGAAATCAGTGGGTGTTGTTTGTCTTTCGTCGGCACAAGAAGACCTGGTGCGAACAGAGTTAGAAAGAGATAATTCGTTGTCGAAACGAATTGAACTTAATACCGGGTCTGATTCAAAGTTATTTGTAAAAAGTTTAGAAAATGTTCAAGGCGACGAGAGCGACATAATCATTATTTCTATCGGATATGGACCAGATCTTGATAAGAAATTTACGATGAATTTTGGTCCGTTGAATTACGACGGTGGAACACGAAGATTAAATGTTGCAGTAACGAGAGCTCGATATAAGCTCGACGTCATTACCTCCTTTGAGCCAAGTCAAATCAAAAGTGAGAACCCGTCATTATTGACATTTAAGCGATATTTAAGTTTTGCTAAATCCCATCAGTTCGATGAGACGTATGAAAGAAGCGAAGAAGAAAATCAAGACACAGAATCACCATTTGAAGATGATGTTCGTTCTGTTGTCGAAAGTTTTGGATACATCGTAAAACCGCAAATTGGATGTTCTGGGTACCGAATTGATCTTGGTGTGAAATCCATTGATGACGGGGGCAAGTTCATGCTTGGTATTGAATGCGATGGTGCAACATACCACTCGTCAAAAGTTGCGCGAGATCGTGACCGATTAAGGCAAGAAGTTCTCGAAGGACTCGGCTGGAGAATTTATCGAATTTGGTCGACTAGTTGGTTTAGAAATCGTGCTGATCAGATTGATCGTTTAAGGAAGGAATTAGTTGAAGCTTCGCAAGGTCGAATCCCGGAATTGACAAAGCCCAGCAATGAAAATGAGTTTGATGTTGAAGTAGAAAACCTTGAAAATTACCCAAAATTAACGAAGGACTATCTCCTCTACGTCGACTCTTTAACTGAAAAAAACTTGAAGGAAATTCAGCACTCTATTTTTCAACAAAATGCACTTGGAAAATTAGAAGTTAGCTCGATAGGCGAGCGGACAATTTTTGAGATAATCGATTTTGAAGGGCCAGTGCATTCAGATGTTCTCATTCAAAGAATTAGATCAATTGACAACACAAGGATTACGGCACTGGCGAGAAAACAAATCGAAGATACGGTTACTGGTTTAGTAAATATCAACAAAGTAAGAGAAGAAGGAAGCTTTTATACGGCGGTTGGAGCGCCGAATGTGATTGTCGCAAGAACAAATTATGTATCTGGTGAAAAGATACGTGATGTTGATCAAACACCAATACTGGAAATTAGATGGTTACTTGACCAAATATTTGATTTAAATCCAGCAACTGAGAAAAGCGACTCGTTGAAATGGATCGCTAATAGCTTGGGAATAAAACGACTTTCGATTGATAACGAAATAAAACTTCAGAAAATGGTTGATAAAGCAATGAAAATTGTGAGCTCACCAAAATAATCTTTCCGCATTCGGTTATGGCATTTGCAAGTTCGACATCGCGAGTGTTATCAATACTAGAGACGAGTTGTCTGCAGATGTTGCCGTAGTTAAGTACCTTGCGTGGATTAGAGGACTCTAAACTGCCTCGTCAACCATCCTCACCGAAACCTCCCACAACCTCTCCGCTAATTCCTCATCAATCGCAAAAGGGAGAACGCCTGTCATGTCGTCGAGTCGTTCGTCTGTGGGTGTTGCTTGGTTGCAGTTTGCGAAATAGTGTCCGGTGATTCCTTCGAGGAGTGGCGCAGTAATCTCGTACACCCGCTCCGCGGAGATCCTTCGTTTCACTCAGGATGACAATTAATTCTCTGGGAAGCTCTACGGTGAATCCGCCCGTATGGTGTTGAAGGTTTGTGCGTATGGCTCCCGGGGTGACGGCATTGACGCAGATGTCAGGTGCGTATCTTTTGGCTGCAGCTATTGCGAAGAGACTGTTAGCTGTTTTGGATTGACAATAAGCCGCTATGGGATCATACGGGCGATGGTTGAAATGTATATCGTCAAAATCAACAGGCGAAAGCGAATGTGCTTGGGAACTCACCGACACAACACGAGCATGACCCGTTGTGGCGAGTGCATCATGAAGTCCATGCGTTTTTGTCGTCGGGTGGATGTAGTCTGGGCACATGTTGAGAAATCCCAGGTCAGAGTGCTCAAACAGCGAAAGAACCCTTATTTCTAGGCTATTTCATGAATATTATAAATATATGAATAAATCATATATTTATGATATAATTAAATTCATGAATAAGGTTACAAGGCAGATCTCGAGATTTGATAATAAGGTCGTGCGCCCCTCCATGCTCGATTACGTCAATCCTTCTGCAGAACTTAAACGACTCGAACTCTCTGGTGCTGTTTCTCGACTTGCGCACGGGCATTATGCCATTGTTCCAGAAAACTGGCGTGAGCCGAAAACAAAGTGGATTCCAACGCTAGAAGCAACTGCCTTGGGAATCTCAATTGCCGATTATGGAAGAAAAGAAGTGGCTCTTATTGGTCCTTCATCTGTACGCATCCAAAACATTTACCCGCGTCCTTTTGGAGTTGCTGTCGTTGCCATTCCTAAACAACGTCCTCCACTCAAAACAAAAGTCGGAACCATTTATTTTGTGAAACGTGATGTATCCAAATTCGATCTTGTTTCAGTAAGAACAGAACTATGTACTGGCTACGCAACATCTCTAGAGGAAACATTCATTGATTTATTGCGCACGCAACCCGATTGGCAAGTTGGCGAAGCAGCGCGTAAAGAGATGGTCCACAATCTTTACGGTCTTGTAGACATGGGCAAAGTCGTCGAATTAGCAAAGCAGCACCGTGGGATACATGCGCTGTTGAACGTGACACAGTACTCGTCGAACTATTTAGGCGACCTAGAACCGATTGCGGTGTAGTTCGAATGATTGGTGTAGATGAAGTTAAAGACTATGCAACTCTGTTTGGAACCCCTGTCGAATCGGTACTTAAGGACCATGCGATAAGTCATGTTTTGCATGGACTTTCTCAAGTCATCAGTGATTCTGAAAAAGCGAGCGTTGTCTTTTACGGCGGAACCGCATTGAACCGAACTCTACTCCACGATTTCCGCTTATCTGAAGATATCGACCTTATTGTTGAGAGCTATCCAGAATGGATAGAAACTATGAAATCAGTCGTACAGGATTACATGCGAAACGAATTTCCAGATGCGCACTGGGAGCGGGAATCAACTTATGATGGGGTTTGGACTGTCCATCTTGTGTGTACTCAAAATACAGAAGTTCAAGTACAGTGTGTAAAGCCACGTGCGAGATGGGAATACTATAAACCGCATCTTGTGACCGCGCCTGTGAAGTTGCGATATTCGGATCTGCCTGAGTCAGCTGAATTTATGGTGCCAAATTCAGATGCGTTTGTGGCGATGAAACTGTGTGCCTGGATCGACAGGTACACACCGCGTGATCTTGCAGATTTAGCTGAACTCGCGAATCATGGTTACATTACGCGCTCAGCCCTCGATCTTGCCCGCGATGTCTATGGAATTCCTTTTACGACATCGACTTTGGGTCGAACATTTCCCCCACGGGTTGAACGGGAGTGGGAGTCTGCGCTTACTCATCAAGCTGCTGCTATGCGCACCATGCAAGAATCTTATGACAAGCTCATTGCTGCTGTGCAAAAAATCGAGGATGAACAATAAGTTTCGGCTAGGTGTTGACCATCCGCACCGAAACTTCCCACAATCACTCGGCTAATTGTTCGTCAATCGCGAAAGGGAGAACGCCTGTCATGTCGTCGAGTCGTATGTCTGTGGGTGTTGCTTGGTTGCAGTTTGCGAAATAGCGTCCGGTGATTCCTTCGAGGAGTGGAGATGCGGCGGCAAGGACAGATGTTGCGGCTCCTTGTTCGGGAGTTTTAATTAATTCTCTGGGTAGTTCTACGGTGAATCCGCCCGTGTGGTGTTGAAGGTTTGTGGGTATGGCTCCCGGGGTGACGGCATTGAAGCAGATGTTGGGTGCGTATCTCTTGGCTGCAGCTATTGCGAAGAGACTATTAGCTGTTTTGGATTGACAATAAGCCGCTATGGGATCATACGGGCGATGGTCGAAATGTATATCGTCAAAATCAACAGGCGAAAGCGAATGTGCTTGGGAACTCACCGACACAACACGAGCATGACCCGTTGCGGCAAGTGCATCATGAAGTCCGAGCGTGAGTGCGAAATGGCCAAGATGATTGACGGCGAACTGCATTTCATAACCCTGCGCGCTGAGTTGTTTTGTGGGCAAGGCCATGATTCCTGCATTGTTGATGAGGGCGTGCAGGGGCTTGTCCCAGGATTGACAGAATGTTAGGACGCTTTCGAGGTCGGCGAGGTCGAGGGGGAGGACTTGAACATTGGGCAGAGATCCTTCACTTCGTTCAGGATGACGCTGCAATTCTTGAATGACATTATTAGCTCGCTCGGTATTACGCGTGGCGATAGTGACATCCGCTCCAGCGTTGGCAAGTGCGCGAGTAGTTCCTAAACCAATGCCGGTTGACCCACCCGTGACGATGATTCTTTTGCCTGTGAGGTCAACGCCCTCGAGAACTTCGGCAGCAGTGGTGGAGAAACCAAAGGGTGTTGTGATGGGTTCGACCGGGCTGTTCATGGCCATAGTTTAGGGAGTGTGAGCGTCTGTTGTGCTCGAAATAAATATCCTCTAAAATTATCTTTCCACTAAGCAAGCCATGGATGTGCAATGCCGCTATCTCTTCCCCCTTCTCCCAACACGCCACAACGTTCACCTAACGAAAAATTCTTTGCATTTTTGTTGCGTAATTCAGGACTTGACATCCCCGTATTGCCAAACCCGTTCTATGAACTTGAGTTTCATTGGCTGATGCACGAAAGCTCTCCTGGTCATGTTCAACCTTTTGTAGTGGAGAGTAGCGAGATTAGTCGCATTGCATTAGAACAAACGCACGGACTTAACGTTACGCCACTTGCATTTAGAGCTATGTCGGCTATGGATACGTGGTTGTCCGTACAGTGTTATGACGATCCCGCAGCATGGCCACAAGACAAGGCTTCAGGAAAAGCGTGGCTGGAAAAACTTACTCTCCATGAGCTCATTCTCCAATGTGCACTCAACGATTTCGGAATCACCTTCATCTCCAATGGGCGACTGTTTCAGCTCGTGCCGTCTACGGTTCGTGACTTAACGGGACTATTACCCAAACAACAACACACAGACGAGGTTGATCCACCTGACGACTTCACGATAGGCGATTCTCGTTTGTCGAAGAAACGTGAAGAGTTGTTTCGCGAATTAATGGACCGTGAAGATTGGATCCACCACGACACCATTGAATTCATATCCTGTGATGTCGGTGAAGGCCATGGTGTTGTTGATGGTGTTACGTTTCACCTTAAGCCTGGAATATCGAAACCGCGATTGAAAAGAGAATGTGGCGAACTAGGGGAGGCGTGCTCGCTAGTGACTGGAAAACCCTTCGTCGTCATTCCCAAAGAACCATTGCAACGCGGACCTGTTTTCGATCTGAACTAAATATATAAATCAAACCGTAGTGTTCGATTGAACACCTTCGACTGAGCGAGTCGCACGATGACTGGTTGCCTCTTTGAAATGTCGTACCCCCAAGGTAGAATATACACAGATGAGGAGGTTCAGCTATGAAAATTAAAAAAGTGATTGTTGCTGAACCCGTCGTTGCTAACGACACATCTACTTCCCCAGAATCTTCCCTTGAAACTTTGGTGTACACAGTTGAAAAATCTGACCCTGCTTGGATTCGAGCATTGAAACTTTTTGAAACTGCTGGACCCGCAGAAGTGCTGGAGAAACCGGTTTTGCTCAGAGATGGGCGCTGGTTAACAGCGGAAGAAGTTGTGGAATATGCAAAATCTCTCGAAGGATGTACAGAAGATAATCAGGACTCTTGAAAAACATCAAGTCCAGTACGTAATTGTTGGTGGTGTCGGTTCCATTTTACAAGGCGCAAATATTTTCACAAGAGATATCGACGTGTGCCCTGAAAATAATAAAGAGAACTTTGAGCGTCTCAGCGAGGCATTAAAAGAACTTGGCGGAAGGTTACGTGGTGCCACAGACGTCGAGATACCTATAACGCCAGAACTTTTACAGAATATGCAGATCGGAACGTGGGTTACGAACTACGGCGATTTTGATATCATCCACGATATTCCAGCAGGAGAAAACGGTGCATTATATGAATATGAACAGCTGTATAACAATCGAAAAGATGTGACTTATATCGGATTAGTTGTCCACGTAGCTTCGCTCGAAAACATTATTGCGTCAAAGCGTTTTGCGGGCCGCGCAAAAGACTTGGCTGTGTTGCCTGAACTCGAAGAACTGTTTCGGCAACAATCCGAAAATGATTGAGTAGGGATACCTGAAAAGCTGACTGCACGGTCCACGCGTAATGCCTGGAAGAGAAGTTATTTAAATAGTGCTTGATTTAGTCTAAAGCATTGCCGTACAATAGCCGTACAAATAGAAATGGCCTAAATTATGAAAACAGAACGCATTGAGGTTCGCACAGAACCTGAAATCAAGAAACTCATCCAGCTCGCTGCGGCAATTGAAAACAGTAGTGATTCCGATTTTATTGTCAAAACACTGGTAGCTGCGTCTGAAGAAGTTATTAACACATCTAACTCAACAATACTGACAGCTAAGCAATTCGAAAAACTAGAACAATATTTGGAATCGGGTTATCAACCAAGCGAGGCATTAATTAAGCTCGCAAAACGCCCACGTAAATATGTCGTAGGTGACATTTAGGCTTACCCATGTGACTTATATTCTCGATGCTCTTACAGGCGAGCACTCGACGGAAACATTCGATTGTGGAGTCGAGTTACTCAATGCCTGGCTCAAAGAACACGCCATGCACGCGCAGGTAAAACGCACAGCTCGTGTATTCGTATGGCATACAGGTGACAATAATGTTGTTGCATATTTCTCTTTAACTGCACATGTCGTTAAAAAGAAAAATCTCCCAAACAATCTGTCACATGGTTCGCCGGCAAATATCCCAGCCATTTTGTTGGGAAAGCTCGGACTTGATCAAAGACTTCATGGAATCGGGCTAGGGTCGGATCTATTCCATTCAGCTCTATTTGTGGGCCTTGAAGCAACACAGCATATAGGTGCCCGTCTGTTTGTAGTCGATGCATTAGATGTTGATGTCGCAAGGTTTTATCAGCACTATAAATTCATACCCTATGCCGATAATCCGTTGAGACTTGTTCGCAAAGTAAGTGACATACGAAAAGAACTTTTGAATTAGTGGTTTAGATGCCTATAGGAAATGTCGTACCCCCAAGGTAGAATATACATAGATGAGGAGGTTCAGCTATGAAAACTAAAAAAACTTCAATGCCTGAACCTGTCGTTGCTAACGACGCATCTACTTCCCCAAAAACTTCCCTGCGAATATCGGGCTTGTCCATTGAAGAATCTGAAAAGCGCTGGGCGCATTTCGAAAAGGTTTTTGAAAATGCAGAACCCGCTGAAATATTGGAGAAACCAGTCCAGCTTAGAGATGGGCGTTGGTTGACCGCGGAAGAAGTTGTGGAATATGCAAAAACTCTCGGAGAATCTGCATAGAGAGTCATCCAGAGCGCAGCGAAGGATCTCAACATTTAACTTGGCTCTTCATTTCACATTGCTATGAAAGAGATGTACGTCTATATCGCGTCAAGTATTTCTAGAACCCTTTATGTGGGAGTTACTAACAATATCGATAGACGAATGACGGAACATAAAAGCAAATCTATTGCCGGATTTACATCTAAATACAACATTACAAGACTTGTCTATGTCGAAGTGTTCAATGACCCGATGGCTGCGATACAAGCCGAGAAGAAGATCAAAGGTTGGAGCAGGTCAAAGAAAATTGCTCTCATTGAAGAATATAACCCGACCTGGGATGACTTATGCAGTAGAGATTCTTCGCAAGCTCCTTCACTTCGTTCAGGACTCCCTTCGGTCGGCTCTGAATGACTGAAGGAAATTTTGTTAACAACTTTCACAGAGATTCTTCGCTTCGCTCTGAATGACAGTTGTGAAACGCTCTGAATGACTCAGGCAAAGCGCTTTGCTGGCCGCGCAAAAGACTTAGCGGTTTTACCCGAGCTAGAAGAACTCCTTAAACAACAAACTGAAGAAAATGAATAGGGGGATGACTCTAGATGCCTATAGGAAATGTCCTACCTCCGAAGTAGGGTGTACATAGATGGAGAGGTTCAGCTATGAATGAACGGAGAATGGTTCCTATTCCCAAGAAAATTCTTGTTACTGGAGCAACAGGCTATGTTGCTGGTCGCCTTGTCCCTTTGTTGTTAGAAGAAGGACATTCGGTGCGCGTGTTAGCACGGAACGCACATCGACTGCGCGACTATCCGTGGCACGATGATATCGAAATTGCCGAAGGTGATGCTCGCAATCGCGACGATGTAGAAAATGCGGTTGAAGGAATCGATGTTGTTTATTATCTTCTTCACGCAATTACGCTGGGAAAAAAGTTAGATGTGGCGGAAAAAGAAATTGCCCAAAACTTTGCTCTCGCCTGCAAAGCCGCCAACGTTCAACGCATTGTTTACTTGGGTGGAATAGCAAACCAACAAAGCGAATCTCTCAGCATGCACCTCGCTTCACGTGTTGCAACCGGCGAAATGCTTCGCGCAAGTGGCGTGCCTACGATTGAACTCCGAGCAGCGGTGATCATCGGTTCAGGTTCTGCATCATTTGAAATGCTTCGCTATCTGACCGAACGACTCCCTGTGATGATTACACCCAAATGGCTGTCAACGCGGATACAGCCCATCGCCATCCGCGACGTTCTTTATTACCTTGTCGCTGCCGCGCAAGTAAAAGAAGAAGTCAACGATTATTTCGATATCGCCGGACCAGACATAGTGACATACAAAGAAATGATGCAACGTTACGCAAAAATTGCCGGCCTAAAAAAGCGCGTCATTATTACGTTACCTATTTTGACGCCGAAGCTGTCGAGTCACTGGATCAATTTAGTGACACCCGTTCCACGATCCATTGCACGCCCACTCGTGAACAGTCTGGTCGTCGAAGTGATTGCCGGTGATCACAAAGTTTCCGATATTATTGCCGACCCCGAAGAAGGTTTACTCCCTTTCGATACCGCAGTTTCGCTTGCTCTTGATCGAGTAAAAAGTGGCGACATCGACACGCGATGGTCTTCCGCATTGAATGAAAACAACACAGAAAATCAACTCCCCAGCGATCCATTACCCACAGATCCCTCTTGGTCAGGTGGCTCGGTCTATGTCGATGAGCGAACGCAAGTATGTCATGCGCCGGCCAGTGAACTATGGAAAGTGATTGAGGGCATCGGCGGAACCAACGGCTGGTATTCGTTTCCTTTCGCGTGGCAACTCCGAGGATTTCTTGACCGACTCGTTGGCGGGGTAGGAATGCGACGAGGACGGAGAAACCCCGATACTCTGCGAGTAGGCGAAACAGTAGATTTTTGGCGCGTAGAAGAAAAAGTTGACCAAAAATTATTGCATCTCGTTGCCGAAATGAAACTTCCCGGCAAAGCAGCGTTGACCTTGAGTATCGAAGATCTCAAAGACCTTCCCAATGAATGCATGTTCTCACTTCGAGCATCATTTAGACCTAAAGGGTTAGCCGGGCATTTATATTGGTGGGTAGTGCGACCCTTTCACGGAATCGTATTTGGATCAATGGTAAAAAACATTCCCGCAAAAGCCGAATCGCTGTAACGTCAAGGCAGCTATGAGTAACGTAAAGACCAACGAGTTTCGCAACTGCGATTTAGACAACGAAGAAGAAATCGGAGAGCTCGTCCAACGTTTCTATAGTGACGTTGCCCAAGACGAAATACTTGGCCATATCTTCAACGATGTTGCCCATGTTGATTGGTCAACACACATCCCCAAGATCAAACAATTCTGGTCCAAGTTCCTGCTCGGCATTGACGGATATGAAGGCAATCCCCTTGAAGAACACGCAAAAATAAATATGCTCGAGCCCTTCACGCATGAACACTTTCGACGATGGCTAGAACTCTTCCAAGAAACAGTAGACATGGGATGGTCGGGGCCCTACGCCCAAGAGATAAAAAGAAAAGCCGTCAAAGTTGCACTCACTCACAGCCGGCAACTCACGGGAACGCCGTTGGATGTTCTCGTCTCAATCAAAGAAAAGCCATCGAATTAACCGATAAAACGTCAATTTTGTTCGCGTTTTCCTGAGCTCGACGGCGTCCTTATTGACCGTTATGGGCAAATCTCCTACAATGGATAGCTTGGCCGAGGAGGGCAAAATGACGGATACGACAAGTAGCGAAATGGGATGGGAACCTACCTCCTATGACACCGCAATGTTTGCAAGTTCGAGCGGCAGACACAAACTTTATGCAAAAGTTTTGAACACAAATGGTCCCCATCTCCAAGGCCGTGATCAAGCAATGAGATTCTCTCTTCATGAACGAGGCGATGATGGTAAAAGCAGACTGTTTCATTTTGACGAACGTACCGGCGATAGAGTTCGAGAGAGTGTTCAAGAGGAGGGTCGAAGTTGGGGCCAGAAAACTCCTGGACTTTCACCTGAAGAAGCAGAAGATCATTATCCGTTAACACCTACTGAGGGCATGAGAGATTTTTTAAAAGAGCATCCTCAAATAGTCGATGCTTTACGAGACTTAGATGATTTCGCTCCAATTTCTGAGCACATGATTGCAGTTGCAAACGATCGCTTCCAGCAAGTGTTACAAACAGGGCGTGCAATCAGCGATTAATAATCTCGCTGACGCCAGGAGGGCATAGTGGCTACTGCACCAAATACAAAAACTGGTTGGGTACTGACCTCACCGGGACATGCTATGTTAAAAAACGGACGATGCTTTGTATTTGCGCACGCGACTCCATTAAATACGCCTCGAAATGCGGAAAGGTCAATCGATATCTCACTTCATGACCGTACCGATCAATTACGGATTCTTCATTTTGATGAAAGTGTTACCGGCTGCATTTTAAAGTGGTTTAGTGGCTCATCGTGGAAGGGAAAGGCAGGAAAGTCGTCCGCACCAAGAAGCTCGATTGGTGGGTACGTCAAAGAACCTACTCCAGCGATGCGAAAATTCCTCGAAGCTCACCCTTCGCTATTTGACGGGCTCTCAGGTCTCGAAGGATTCCACGGTACTTCCATCGCTATTAGCAATGCAAACGCACGCGCACAAGAGTTCTTGGGACAAACAATTGCGCGATAACCGATTAAACGTACGACCGCATTTCCATAGTGTTGGCAAGCAATCCATGTTGAGTGAGTTGCGAAAATGACTGAAGCCAAAGATGCGCTCGCCACCAAATTACTCGCGCGATACGCACGCAAAATCCGTCCAAAGGTTCGAGAAGAATGTGCAGTAGTTGTTTTCCATGATCCAAAGCCTTCACTCGATGTAGCCTTTCGAATTCCGTACAGTGCTCTTTCCGCGATAGTGAGCAGGCCTGAAGACGAAGTGCGATCTCCAGGAAAGACGAAACGCTTCGAAATGATGACCGTATACGGGCACACTCCCGAAGAAGATCGAACTTATCAAGTCGCTGCAAGAACATTTAGAGCAACGCTCGGTGCGTGTCAAGACTCCAACTTCGAGAGATTCGGACTTCACCACACAACGAGAAACGGTTCGCCATCACTTCTAGCACGTCTTTCTCGCAACCTGCCCGGCCACTTTGGTCGTTCGGGATTCGGTCAGCGTTAATCCTTATACCCATGTGAATCGAATGGTGTTTGCAAAGTCACAGCTTGTGGCTCGAATTAATTGTCGTACCCTTCCTCTAGTCTGAACCTCAACAACTTTCTTCCCTTAACGTAGGTCAACCTGTGAAATTCCGCTGTAATTGAGCCTTGACGCGTAATACGGAGCGTAATACAATGAGAGTGAAAGAGCTCTACTTCTCGGCAGAAGTAGAAGAGAAGGTATGGAAGAAGCATCATTTGACTCCATTAGAGGTTGAGTACGTCGTAATAAACAAAACAGTCCATGCGAAATTCGAACGCGATTCTCAACATGGGTATCGCGCTCGTGTTGAAACATACAATAGTAACGGAAATGTATTGGTCGTTTGGCTCAAACCAATCAATTTAGATAAAGGATCCTGGTCTGTTATTACAACCTATTTGCAAGAAAGGTATTCAAAATGACAGCTATAAAAAATCTCTACGCAGACGAACCTGAAGAAATTTCGAGTGAGGGATGGGAGGATCTCGGAGAGGTCGAACTTACTTTTGACCTCGGGCCCTATAGTGTTTTCTCTCTGCGGGTTCCGCGCACATTGCTTGCTGAAATCACGCGACAGGCCAAATTAAAGAAAATTAAACCGAGCACTTATGCACGTCAACTTATTGAGCAAGGTCTCGCAGTAGATGCACAAGCACCTCTGGAAATAATGACACAGGTCATGAACAACATCGCACACCAGTTACCAAAAGTGCAAAAAAGTGTTGCTAAGAAATAGCTGATGGATAGCTAGCTCTATATGAGAGAACCAGCAACGAGATAGTAAATCACATAGCAATCTCAATCTTTATGCTGACAGATTTTCCTTCGTGCAGATCCTCTGCTTTTCTCACAGTAGCTTTTAAGGGCAGAATTAATCCCAGTTCTTTGCTGGGGAACAGGGAAGTGTCCCACGTTGTATTGCCAACGGTCACATGCACTCGATACAATCCCAAGTTGCTCGAAGTACCCTTATATAAATCTTCGATATCATTGCGAATCTTTATTGGAAGTGTAATGAAGTGCCAGGGGGCTGCAGTCTCCTTTTTGTCAGATTGCCATAACCATATTTTGGTGCGAAAAATATATGTTCCTGTATCGGTCATGATGTTAAGCCTACCTTGAGCGCAATCGATTCATGGCGAAAACATGGTGCAAGGTGCTTCGCCAAACTGCAAATGTACGAAAGCGAACAGAACAACTAAACTATATCGATGCGACGGACCGCGGATGACCAAAGGCAGATGCCTCCCCGAATTCATGACATCAAACCACTTTTCGCTCTTAATAAAGAACATTCTTCATTCTTAACGCGTCCACTAACAGACGCTGAACAAATTCTTGCGTATGAATGGACGAAGTTCTATAGAAACATTCTGAGGAGTCAACCCTGCCACCCTCATGAATGTATTCGAGACTTCTTTGATGCGATGCAAGAACGAGGCTACGGGTTTAGGAAAGCGCACGTTTCTCCCGACCACCCACGCGCACCTTTTCAGAATCTCTTTATCCATGCACCGCGTATCCATATGGTTGCGGCACTTGCTCGCATTGTTGGTACGACAATTGTTCCCACTGAAGCAGAACGCAGGCTTGCCTTTAGGGAAACCGTTGCCCTACATCAAAGAGAACACGACGGGGCATTACCCATTTGGGCAGACTTTGAGCGATATAAAGAGCAGCGCCTCTTCCTTCCGCAAACGGGCATCCTTGCACTGGCGCGAACTTCACTCATTTATGGACACGAGGGTGCACCGAAGAAAAGTATTGATCATTTCTATCGAATCTATTTTGATATTCCGCAAGAGCTGAGCGAAGAACAAGTACAAGCTCTCGTTCGTCGTGACCCAAGCCTGGATGAGTTGGTGGCAAATTATTCGCGCGTACAAGCATGGCTTGAAGAATCGTTTCCCAATGTCGATGATGTTGTTGCTTCCGGCGCTGACATCAGCCGATATGCAGATCAAGAGGGAGGCATAGAATGGGTGCACTATCACAACTGGATTTACGCGAAGGGGAAGAAGGCGGCGAATACACCTCGCGATGTTGAACGATCTTTGCAATGGATCAGAAGTCAATGTGGCGTAAAAGGAAATGGTCAAAGACTTTCAGGCATGACAAAGTTGCCACGAAATTACTGGAAAGACCCCAACCGAATTCGTGACGCCTATATTGCGGCTTGGAAATCCTGTAACCCTGACGGGTGGAATCCCCCGGACTGTATTAGTGGACCGCCTTCGCCTGAGAACTTAAGTGCGATAGGAAAACTTCACATGTTGATCAAGCTCTCATGTGATGGTGTCCTCGATGCCGATTTATGTCGACGACATAATGTCCCTACGGTTGAGGTTCCTGCTTTTAGTACGATTCGAACCTATCCCGGTGGATTTATCACAATGTTACGCGACATAGAAAGAGAATTCGCTCCAACATCGGGGATTGACTTTACTGATAAACGCCAGTTGGCAAATCTACATAGAACGTTTACCTCTGCTGAGAGTCATTATCCGGTTGGCGATGTCCCTCGAGCAGTGGCTCGACATGTGCCCAGACCTCAGCCACGAAGCAACGTCTTATCTCCCTAAATCCCCATTGCCTATGGAGAAGTCAATGCCGTTTAAATAGCTAGGGAGTCCGGTTATTCCTCCGTAAACGGCCACTGCGCTTTTGTTGACTTGTGGCACTGATGCCGGTGGAGTGAGAAAAGTAAAAGACGTTCGCGTATGGGGTGCAATGAGATCTTCTACGTCACACACTAAATCGGAAAAACGAGGGTCTCGGTACACGGCAGTCATGAAGACCTTACATAGTTCCATGTATTCATCGAATCCCAGTGGCGAGCGATCGGCAAGTATATGCAGCTGTTCAGTAAGTTCAGGATCACGCTGTCCGTAGAACTTCGTAACAAAAGCTTTCACTGCATCGGGTATGAGAAGATGAGGATATTGCATGTCGGAATCTGCAACAAAGGCCACCTCGAATAGTTTTTCATAGAGTCCAGGAGTGCGACGTGCAACGATTTCAAGAACTCGTGCACCCATCGCTATCGTTGCGGAATTAGTGGGGTTGGTTCTGATATGCAGCAATGAGATAAATGATCCTTGAGCAGCCATGCCCATTGCTACGTTACTTCCATCGACATTTTCTTTAGACGTTGCAATATTGAGTCCAGAAAATGTAGACAGACCTTCCTCATCTATCGTGATATCTCTTAGCGCGCACATGCCTGCCATATTAAAGAGCTCGTATGCCAAAGCTTGTCGTGCAAGTCCTTCTGCGATTTCTTCTGTAGTGTATCCATCTAGCAATGCACTATTGACAATATTGGAAACAATTCCCGCATAGAGCTGCAACCCAGCATTTTCGTCGTCGATCACCACGGCATGTGCGCCGGTATAACTTGTCGAAGCATTGTATATCCGCGACGGTGCCCCTTCAACAATCTCATCGTGATATTCGATGCTGCTGAGAAGTAGTGACCGAGTAACAAATTCTTTCTGTGCAAAAAATCGATTCAGTCGTTCTCTGTCCCATGCGTGAAAGTCTTCAATAGTTTTCCCGCGCTTTACGAAGCGTTCTATGAAAAACTTTTGGAGTCCTTCGTGCATTTCATTTGCAAGAACGGGGACCCAGTCTTCAAGAGGAGATATGATTCTTTCAAGAAAGAGCCGATGTGCAGCTCCGGCCATAGTGGGATCAGGATAATATTCACCCAACATCAAGTTCATTTCGCAAGCGAAAGCGTTACGGAGATTTTCGTAGTACTCATCTCCATCGTAAAGAGGATTGAACGCTTCGAAACCTAGGTCATTGAAACATTTCAAGTAATAATTTCTCGGTGGAGCAGGAACGACAGGTGGGCGCGATGTCGTCGAAGTTTGAGATGTAAGCGGGCGAGGGGATGTTCGAGAGGAAGAATTTTTTTTGGGAACGGTCACTCGAGAGGGCTGCGATGCTTTATTATGTCGAGGGTTTCCCGAACGCGCTTTTCCGTTTGTGCTTCTTTTCTTCCCTGACATAGCAGAATATTCTATCTCGTCTCACCCAAACGGATCAAAACGGACATGGACTTATTGGGTGGAGTGAAACGCTATCGGTGTCCGAAGGGTCTCTCGGGGAGTGTAAGAGAACCGTGAGTAGGTTCAACAACGGTCGGATCTCTGCGAAAGATCTTTCGGAGATGACCACCGTTCTCTGGAGTGGATGTTCCTCCAATTTCTAAAGCAAACATTTCATGAAGGTTGCTGATATTCATAGCTTCTTCGAACGGGCCTTCGTCACGTATGGGGTAGACGATATCCGCGGCATCGATTTGTTCTTCCAGCCTTGTAATTCGTACGTCAGCAATGGCAAGGTAGCGGGCGAGTATCTGACGATTTCCATTGTTGACGTTGTCAAAATGGGTATCGATAAAATCGCGATAAGGCTCTGGTTGTGGATTCTGCTGGGTAAGTGATTCAATCAGTGATTTTCCTGAACTCCCATCGAGCCAATGAACAAAATAGCCATCGAGAGGAACTTTATAACTAGGAGATTGCGGTGCAAGTCGATTAGTGAGTGCAACTAAAAACGATTTGGCCCATTCCATCCCTGTCTCAAGCTGGGATCGAAAACCAGGATGACCCAAGTGGTCAGGGCTGGTGCCGGCCAAATTAAAAAGTTGATGAAGTTCCTTTACTATTTTCTGTTCTCGTCGTGTGAAGTGTTTCGAAAACCAGGGATGTTTTATTTGCTTTATGATCGTAGGCGCAATCTTTATCAGACCATCTTGTAAATATAAGTCGGGTCCGTAATGGGAAGATGTGAGATCTTGTGATGCTTGAAGCATCGCCACAAGTTTGAGGTCTCGTTCTTTTCTCCAACGAAATACTATTCCGCTTTTGATGGCCGCTTTTGTCGTTGTCGCGATACCTAATGCCACAGTCGGGAGTTCGAAAAGTGTTATACCTAACGTATTGAGGCCAAGCGGATTAGTAATTGCGATGACGATTCCTGCGGTTGCGAGTAGTGCTCCGCCTGCGCCTTTGATGCGGTTTTCGATTCTTTGATCACGTGGAAGTTCTTCAGTGTTAGAGAGCCTCCAATTGACTGCCCGTTGCCTTTTTTGCATTCGGATGAATCTCTTCTTGAAAAACATTTGTCGAGTCAAGAGATCATCAGGAGAAGCACCTGTGACTTGCGACAAAATGTGATTGGGTGTTCTAAACGTGATCAATTTTGTACCTATGTCTATGTTTGTTACGAAAGTCAGGTATATATTAGCTGGTTCGACCCAATTGAGTAAAAAAAGGCATTCTAAAAGAATGTTAATCAGGAGGGTTGACGACAAATAAAAGGTTGTGATAACATTCAACTATATGGTTGAATATATGGCTTTACCAGGTCAATCAGATCTCCTTAGTGACATTTTTCAGTCGCTTGCTGACGCTACACGCCGTGACATCCTCAAGCGGGTTGCTAAGAAAGAAATGTCGGTCGGCGAAATCGCCCAAAGATACAACCTCACATTTGCAGCAGTATCGAAACATCTGAAAGTCTTAGAAAAAGCCAAACTTGTCGTGAAGCGCCGTCAGGGTAAACAACAATTCGTCACGATGGCTCCAGCGACCATTAAAGACGCAACAAATTTCCTTGAGTACTACCAGAAACTCTGGGATGACCGATTCGACTCGCTCGAAGAATACCTCAACAAGATACAGGAGAAATAACCATGGTTAACGAAGTAACGCACAAGGCAGAGGGTAGAACTCTATCTATTGAGCGCAGTTTTGACGCACCACGTGAGCTGGTATTTGAGTGTTGGACAGATGGCGACAAACTCACTAAGTGGTGGGCACCCAACAACTGGACAACCCCTGTATCAAAAATGGATATGCGTCCGGGTGGACAATGGCATTACTGCATGAAAGGTCCGGACGATGGAAGTGAGTGGGCAAACTATGAGGCTTGGGGGCTCGCGCTCATAAAAGAAGTTGATCCTCCAAAAAAACTCGTGTGGGAGGATGCGTTCAGCGATGAAACAGGCGAAGTGAATACAGAAATGCCAACGTCAACAATTACATTTGAGTTTTTTGACGAAGACGGAAAAACTAGAGTGCAAGCAACTGCTGTTTACGCTACGGAAGCTGATTTACAAAAGGTCATCGAAATGCAAATGATTGACGGTATGACATCGGCATTTGTGAACCTCGACAACTTGCTCGCAAGTTTGTCGTAAAAACGAAGGTAAAAGGGAGTCTCAATGACTGAATCGCAACCACTAATTATTAAACGCATCTTCGATGCTCCTCGTGAATTGGTTTACGCTGCATGGACACAAAACGAACACATGAAAGTGTGGAGTTGTCCGGAAAGCTTTGTCATCGCATTTGGCGACTTGGATGTACGCCCGGGAGGCAAGTGGCATGCAGGCATGAAGGGGCCCGATGGCATCGAACTAAAACTAGGTGGCGAATATTTAGAAGTCATACCCAATGAACATTTGAAATACACCCACGCTTGGGAAGAGGCTGACGGAACGCCAGGTACACAAATGCTCGTCACGGTTGACTTTGACGACGTTGACGGTAAAACAGAAATGACATTTACGCAGACCGGTTTCGATTCGATCGAATCTCGCGATGGCCACGAGGGCGGCTGGAGTCAATCCTTTGACAAACTTACTGCTTATTTAATAGAAAAGAGATAGACATGACTACAGGAACAATTGCCCCCGATACAGAACCCATTCTTCAGACGGTACGCATTATTGATGCACCTCGTCGACGGGTGTTTGAAGCATTTTCGGAAGAGGAACACATTACGCAATGGTGGGGCCCACGAGGTTTCTCTAATCGCGATACCCAGTGGAACTTTAAAGTGGGAGGCCAATGGATCTTCACGATGCATCATGACGAGCATGGCGATTTTCCCAATGTCGTTACTTTTACGGAAATCGTGGAAGATGAACTCATTGCCTTTGATCATGGTGAGGATCTGAACTCTGTTTTGTTCAAATCACGTATTGCGTTCGAAGACGAAGACGAAGGCGACAAGACACGACTCACGATGACGATGACTTTTCCTTCTTACGAAATAAGAGATCAGCTCATTGAAGATGTAGGCGCACTTGAAGGGCAAAAAGAAACGTTCGACAAACTTGAAGAATTTCTTTCGAAAGGAAAATGATTATGGCGGAAACAAAATCAAAAACTACATTGATAATCGAACCCGGTAAACAAGAAGTTGTTGCCTCGCGTTACTTTGACGCACCTATTGAAAAAGTTTTCTCAGCCCACATCGACCCCGAAGCTATCAAGTTTTGGTGGGGGCCAGCATATCTCGAAAGCACAATTGATGAATTTGACCCTACGCCAGGAGGAAAGTGGAAAATTTCTCAGAGAGAACCATCTGGCGAGAGATATGGATTTCATGGTGTGTATCATTCGGTGGAACCCAGCCAAATTGTTCGAACCTTCGAATATGAAGGCGTTCCGGGCCATGTCCTCATGGAAACCACGCGATTTGAAGAACAAGATGGTAAAACGCTTCTTACGGCAATATCTGTCTATCAAACGCTCGAAGATCGAGATGGCATGGTTGCTGCAGGAATGGAGTCGGGTGCATTAGAAAGTATGGACTTATTGGCACAACTTGTGGAATCTAAATAGATAAACTGTCGTACCCTTATGAAAGGCTATTGAATATATGACAAATGCTATTGAAATTAAAGAACTCCGGAAGTCTTTCGGAGACAAAGAAGTTCTTAAGGGTATCGATATCACTGTTCCGCGTGGTCAGATCGTAGCTCTGCTTGGTCCCAACGGAGCCGGTAAAACAACAACCATTAACATTTTGTCGACGTTGTTACAGCCTGATGGTGGGGAAGTTTCCGTCAATGGTCACAATGTGGTGACCGAAGCAAACAAAGTGCGCGCCAGTATCGGTCTTACTGGACAGTTTGCTGCCGTTGACGAATATCTCACTGCAGCAGAAAACCTCAATCTTATTGGTGGTCTCTACCATCTTAAAAAACCCGTTGCTCAAAAAATCACAACCCGACTTATTGAACAGTTTGACCTGGTTGAATCGGCTGACAAGCCAGTTAAATCATATTCGGGGGGTATGAAAAGACGCATCGACCTTGCCATGAGCTTAATTGCTTCGCCTCCTATTATCTTTCTCGATGAACCTACAACAGGTCTCGACCCACGTAGTCGTCTTGCGATGTGGAACTTAATCAAAGGATTAGCTGAGGGTGGAACAACGATCTTGCTTACTACACAATATATGGATGAAGCTGACTTTTTGGCAGACCATATTATTGTGATCGACCACGGTGTTGTTATCGCTCAAGGTACCGCGGATGAACTCAAAGGACAAGTCGGTGACGATCGTCTCGATATTGTTCTTGCAGACAACGAAGATTTCGAAAAGGCACTGGGTGTATTGGGAAGTGAAAATATCACTTCAAATAGCGAAGATCGCACGATGAGTGTCGCGGCAAAAGAAGGAGTCAAAAAACTTCAATCCGTCCTTACAGCTCTTGAAAGCGCAAGCATCAATGTGGAAACTGTCACATTGCGCCGCCCAACTCTTGACGACGTGTTCTTAACACTCACGGGGCACGAAGCAACCGAGGATGAAGAAGAACCTACGAAAAAATCGAAAGGTAAAAAATAATGACGACTGCAGTACAAGAAAAGCCCGAAATTGTTCAGGGATTTAGTCTCTATTGGTTTGTCAGTGACTGCTGGCTCATGGCCAAGCGTTCTGTGATGCATATCATTCGAAGCCTTGACCAGGTTATGGGACTCATCATGTTTCCCATCATGTTTACGTTGCTTAACCGCTATGTTTTAGGTGGAGCGATCAATACCCATGGCATTCCTTATGCTAACTACGTCTTTGCAGGTGTGTTCATTCAGACGCTTGCATTTGGTGCGAACTATACAACCATTAACTTGGCTGTTGACCTTAAAGAAGGAATTGTCGATCGTTTCCGATCGTTGCCGATGAGTAATAGTGCGCTTGTAATTGGTCATATTATTTCAGACTTGTTCAGAAACATCATCTCAGGAATTATCATCTTCATTGTTGCTTTGGCTATTGGCTTTAGACCTACTGCCAGCATTCTTGAATGGATGTCGATCATCGGAGTTGCAATTCTCTTCACTCTTGCGATCTCTTCACTCTCTGCGATTCTGGGTCTGATGGTAAAAAGCCTTGAAGCTGCTCAGTGGATTGGGTTCGTGCTCATTTTCCCTCTCACTTTCATCTCGAGTGCGTTTGTCCCTACCGACACAATGCCTTCTGGGTTACGTGCATTTGCAGAAAATCAGCCATTAACTCATGCGATGAATTATGTGCGATCTCTTACGCTCGGAACACCCCAAGGTGATTCTCTCCAGATGACACTCATCTGGTGTATTGCAATCATCGCGGTTTCAATTCCCACAACAACCTGGATGTTTAAGCGTCGATCCGCGAAATAGCACTGCGATCGTGAACGCACCATTGTCATCCTGAACGCAGTGAAGGATCTCCAGGATTAGCATGGCGAGTGATCTTCCCAAGCTTGGAGCTCCTGCTCAACGGGCCCTTGCCAGTGCGGGAATCGTTTCGCTTGCTCAACTTGCAACAAAAACGGAAAGCCAGATTTCCGAACTTCACGGCATGGGCCCCAAAGCTATGAAGACACTTAAAGCTGCTTTAAAAGCGAGCGGTAAATCGTATAAAAAATAAAAACTCAATACATTAGACAATACCTATGTACATGGGCATAAAATCGAAGCAGTGAATTAGTTCTAAGGAGAACATCATGGCACGAGTACTTACCTATCTAACTTTTAACGGCAACTGTCGCGAAGCAATGACTTTTTACCACGAGTGTTTGGGTGGAAATCTTTTCTTACAGGAAATAGGGGAGAGCCCTATGGCAGCAGACATGCCTGAAGAAATGCACAAAAATATTTTACATTCATTTCTAGAACTTAAAAACAGCGAATTCATGGCTTCTGACTCGATGGATCCAGCGCAATACAACTTAGGCAACGCACACGGGATGACATTGGATTGCGAAAGCGAAGACGAGATCAAAGAATACTTCGCGGCTCTTTCGGCTGGAGGAGAAGCAACGATGCCTCTCGAAGAAACGTTCTGGGCAAAACAATTTGGAATGCTCACCGACAAATTCGGTATCTGCTGGATGCTCAATCTCGCCAAAGAAGATCAGTCGTAATCAACAGCACCGCATCGATGTTAGGTGTTGTTATGATGACTATATGGTAAAACGCGTTTCAATTTCACTTTTCGCATTAGTTGTCGTACTCGGGATGGTTGCTTGTTCGAAGAATGACGATTCATTAAGTAAGACAATTACTGCAAGCAAGAAATCGGTACCAAAAACTCTGTTACGATCAGCGATGAGTTCAGTGAAATCTACTCAGGTAGGACAAGGGCAGCAAGATTTTTCCGGAGTCACAATTGATATACTCAACCAAGAAGATTCTGATGTGGAATATATTCCAACACCGCTTGTTGGCGATGAAGGTGACGCTGTTGTTTCGGTGCTCACAACATCAGCTGAACGGATCATAATCCAATCGCGTGAACCATTATTAGGTCTCTGTTTCTTTGTAGAACTTAACGCTTCTTCGGCACCGCGTTATGGATCATCAATTGTTGGCCCGAAGCATCCCTGTGGACTCTCGCCGGATCCCAAAACGGGTTCGGATTTCACTACGAGCCAAACAACCGGATGGTCAACAAAAGCAGATAAGTAAACACATAGAACAAGGAGGCAGTCATGCTTAATTTAAGTAACATAATGATCGGGTCGTCAGAACCAAAGGTACTTGCAGATTTCTACAAGAAGGTTCTTGATGTTGAACCCGAGTGGGCAGATGGCGACTGGTACGGTTTCAAAATTGGTGTCGGGTCCATTGCAATTGGACCTCACAGCGAAGTTCAAGGTGCTAATAAAGAACCAGCACGCTTAATGCTTAATATCGAAGCCGACGATCCAAAAGCTGAATTCGACCGAATTAAAGCTGCAGGTGCCGAGGTGATCGCGGACCCATACGAAGCAGGGGACGACAATAATGGGACAATGACAATGTCGACCTTTGCAGACCCAGATGGTAACTATTTCCAGATCTGCTCCAAGTGGGAAGGGTAAAAAGTGCCCATTTGGGAGGTCTGACCTTCCAAATGGGACAAAAAGGTCATATTTAAGGGTTGTTTTTGTACTTATTTATAGTTATTCTGGACACATAACTACTCATCGGTAACAACGGAGGCGCCCAATGGTTCAAGTTTATACATCTCCCAATACGCCACCTACCCCTGTGAGGATCGCGAACAAAATGGGTGGACTGTCCACTGAAGATATGCAACGATTGTCAACTCAAGCAAATGACATCTCAGTATTGCGTGGTTTGCCGAGTGTTCAAACTCATCGAGGAATAGCTCCTGTTATTGCACGTCCTGGAAATGTTGTTGAAGCTGCCCCGTCTTTCAACAAGGACGTTGGCTTAGGCCTTTCATAATTTTCCCGATCGCGAGTCGGTCGGGCAAAACAAACCGTTTCAAAGTAAACTCTTCTTTCTATGCCATTATCCGATGACCCCTATGAGGAATTAACTGCACTTGCAGGCCATCGTGCAGATAAAGCAATCAAAATTCTCGACGAAGCTACTCTTGCCTACGAACAAGGCCGCGAGCGAGACGCGCTTCGTGTAATCAAGCCGCTCTACGAGCAGTATTCATCAGCTCTCGGTATTCAAGAGCTCTACGGAATGTGTCTGTATAGCAACGGTAAATTCAAACTAGCTAAAGAGGTACTTGAGAAGTTTGCACAAAGCTCCGGTAGCTACGACCAGCATCCCCTTTTGATGGATTGCTACCGCGCTGAAAAGAACTACGAAAAAGTTGACCAGCTATGGGCTGACCTTGGGGCAGTATCTCCTTCAGGGGCAGTGGTAGCCGAAGGTCGTATCGTGCATTCACAATCGCTCGCCGAACGCGGCAAAATTGGTGAAGCACTCAAACTCTTGCGCAAAAAAGTGAAGCCACTCGCGCGTCCGAAGGAATATCACCTACGTCTCTGGTATTGCTTGGCTGACCTTGAAGAGCGTGCAGGAAATATTATCGTTGCACGTCAATGGTTTGATCGTGTCTCGAAAAATGATCCGTCGTTTGCTGACGTCGATTATCGAATTAAACAGCTGAGCTAGCGTATCGGAGGCAGGGAGGGCCCTTGTCGTCCGGCGTGTTGCGATGATTGCAATCCCTCAACCCGATTGATGAGATCAAGCGTGTGTGCGATTACCTCGTGGGCCTCATCATAGGGATTTCCTGATTCTTGTGTTTCAAAAAACCTAAGTCCCTGATCAACACCTAACGAGATTTTTGATTGAAGACCAAGGAGTGGGTTGGTCCAGTCGATAGCATCATCGTCTATTTTTGATGGATCAACGGGGGCAGGAGCGATTTGAAACTGAGAAAGATATGATCCCGGCATATACAACGTGAGGCGGATCTCTTGTCCCGCTATTGAGAAGTCTGCTGTTAATGCACCATTGAAGGGTGGTATATAAGGATGTGTTGATCCTGATGCCTTTTCACGGTTCGTTATGTTTGTGAGTATTAAATCGATGCCCTGATCGCGAGCTGTTTCAGCAATCAATAAAGCAATTGCGGCGAATCGTTCAGTTTCATAGATACTCATAAGCGATGGCATTCGCTCGAGCCAGGAAGCGTATCGTATCAATCCTGCATTTTCCTGAGCTTCTTTAACAGTGCTCAAATATGCTTTGCGTAACCCACCGATCCGTTGGAAAAATTCGCGAGGTCCTGAGCGAGAAATTTCGTCAAGGTCGGTTCCCATAGGATCATCGAAAGCTACGCGAATGTCAGTTACTTCAAGTGATAGGTTCTTTGTGCTGCCCTTTTCATTTTTAGTTGATGTGTATGTCGCTACAGGACTCCCATCTTGAAGAAAAACTCTGAAGTCTTCAGAATGATCAACATGTTCCTCGTCTTGCAATAGTCCCGAAAAGAGATACTGAACACCCACTGCTTGATCATCAAGACTTTTGACAACTCCTGTATTGTCTACGTTCGGGAGTTGAGGCGCTGGCGTTCCGGGAAAATCGGAAATTCTTTGTTGTATTCCGGAATCAGTGAGAGCATTGTTTCTTAATACTGCAGCACGAAGAACACATGATTGAAGATACGTGAGTACTCGATGCAAGTGGGCATCGCTCAGCCGATTTGCCTCAAAGGTCGTTGTTCTTCGGGCTATTTCATTCAATTGTTCTCGGTGGGGCAATAGAAAAAATTCAAGAGAACTGAGATTTGCGAGTCTCCCGTTGTGCATCCTTGGCATAACAGTAAATCATACCATTATGCGCCATATCGGTCAAAAGTGCCTAAGTAATGGATGTGTTAAGCGATGGTGACGCTTTCATCGAGATACACATCTTGAATCGCATTGAGAAGCTCGACGCCTTCAGTGAAGGGTCGCTGGAAAGCCTTACGACCAGCGATAAGTCCTGCACCGCCGGCACGCTTATTGATGATCGCAGTGACGACGCTTTGTTCGAAGTCGTTTTCTCCGCTCGGTCCACCGCTATTAATCAAAGGAATGCGACCCATATAGCAATTCGCGAGTTGATAGCGCGTTTGGTCAATAGGACTATCAGAAAGAAGTTCCGAATAAACACGAGAGTCAGTTTGTTTTGTTCCCACAGCGTTGAATCCGTCAGCAGCTGTTTCAGGAAGTTTTTGCTTGATGATGTCTGCATGCATGGTTACACCTAAATGGTTTGCCTGACCGGTTAAGTCTGCAGCGGTGTGGTAATCGATATCGCTGGTGGCAAATGCAGAGTTACGTGTGTAGCACCACAAAATCGTTGCAAGACCGAGTTCGTGCGCGCGAGCGAAAGCTTGTGCGACTTCCACGATCTGTCGATTCGATTCAGGTGCTCCGAAATACACAGTCGCACCGATAGCTGCAGCACCCATGTCGGCTGCTTGCTCTACCGTTCCGAACATGATCTGATCATATGTTGCTGGCGTGGTCATCATCTCGTTGTGATTGATTTTGACGACAAAAGGAATTTTACCTGCATATTTTTTTGAGACCGCGCCTAACACGCCAAATGTAGAAGCGACGGCATTACATCCACCTTCGATGGCGAGATCGACAATGCGGGCTGGATCGAAATATTCAGGATTTTTTGCAAACGATTTTCCTGCTGAGTGTTCTATCCCTTGATCGACAGGAAGAATCGAAATATACCCGGTCGAGCCCAATCGGCCGTACGCGTAGATCTTTCCCAAATTATCTGTTACTGCTTTGCTGCGGTCAGAATCCGCAATAAAAGTGTCAAGCGATGTCGGTGATGGCAAGTGGAGCATTGCTGCTGGAATGGTTTCACACTTGTGAGTAAGAAGAT
>CAYMMG010000017.1:0-38994 GCA_964391505.1 uncultured Burkholderiales bacterium
ATTGCCCGACGGATTGGACCTACAACGTTTGGTGCATTCTTTGATCCCTTCGCCGATAAAATTTTAGCGATCGGTGCGTTCGTTGTTTATGGCATTCGTGGTGATTATATTTGGGTTCCTATTATTATTATGGCGATTCGTGAAGTAGCTGTATCGGGTGCTCGGTCAGTGTTGTCTCGCTACCAAATTTCTTTGCCGGCTCGATCGTTAGGGAAGGTCAAAACCTTTTTGCAATTGTGCGCGGTGGGTGCACCAATGTTTCCACCCCTCCATAATCTTCACGCCTTCCACCTTTCAATATTGTGGGCTGCATGCGCTTTGAGTGTGATTAGTGGTATTGATCTTTTCTTGCACGCCCAACGAGAAGTGCAAGAAAAGAATATTCACTTAGGTGACCCGTTTCCGGCGAACTAATAAGCTTAATGAGGCCAGGCCTTATTGATGCATTAGGATCACAATGTGATCTGTTCTGTTTTATGTGTGGGCACTGAGTTGTTGCTCGGTCAAATACAAGACACCAATTCCACCTTTATCGGCGAACAGTTAGCCCATGAGGGAATCAATAGTTATGAACACCGGCGCGTTGGTGATAACCCCGAGCGCATTGCTCGAGCTGTGACGGATTTGCTAGAAAATTCAGATGCGCTGATTGTTACAGGCGGTCTTGGCCCGACACACGATGACATTACTCGTGAAGTAGTAGCGGGAGTTATGGGTGTTGATCTTGTCATCAATCAAGAGGTTGTAGCGCAGATGGAAGCATTGTTTGCTAAACGTAAGCGAAAAATGACAGGAAATAATCTTCGTCAAGCCATGGTTCCTGTCGGTGCAACAGTCATTCATAATCCTTCGGGAACCGCGCCTGGGCTGGTGTGTCCCATTGAGATCGCGGGGGTGTCAAAAAATGTGTATCTCACGCCTGGTGTGCCACATGAAATGAAGCCAATGATTACCGATTTTATTATTCCCCAGCTGGTACAAGAAGCTGGCCAGACTAATACCATCGTTACGCGTACTCTCAAAACATGGGGACTTCCCGAAAGCGTTCTTGCAGAAATGCTCGATGATATCGTTGTGCGCGGAGAGACCGGTGACGTCAAGGTGGGATTTCTTGCACGTGGAATCAATGGTATCTATGTAAAACTTTCGACTACGGCAGAAACACGAGAAGAAGCATTAGTAAAAATTTCTCATACGGAAAATGAAGTTGTTGAACTATTGGGCGATTCTCTTTTCGCATATGACAGCGACACAATGGAATCCGTTGTTACCAATATGTTGATTGAAAAAGGTCTCACGCTTTCAGTTGCTGAATCATTGACAGGTGGAATGATTGCCAGTCGTCTCGTCGATGTTGCAGGTGTAAGTGAAGTCTTGAAAGGCGCTGTTGTTAGCTACGCAGAAAGTGTGAAGAGTGACGTGCTCGGCGTTGACGTTGAAGATGTCTATTCGCATCAGTGTGCCCAGCAGATGGCCGCGGGCGTTCGCAACCATCTTTCTAGCGCGATTGCAATTTCAACAACAGGTGTTGCAGGGCCCGAAAGCGTCGATGGACATCAACCGGGCGAGGTTTTTGTAGGACTGTCCACCGAGGAAGAAAACCTTTCGTATGATTTCGCACTGGGTGGCGATCGAATTCGAGTACGTGAATATGCAGCGATTACAGCCCTTAATGTACTGCGAAAGCATCTCCTTGGTCTTCGCTATAACGGCCAATCGAGCAAGTAGACGCATTGCTTCGTGCATTATTGAGCTAAGGAAATAGGCCTGATTTCACTATCAAATCGGGATTCCATGAGCTAAAATAGACATTTACTTAACGAAGGCGGGGATTCGTGGCGCGAAATAATTCGCGGGGGCAGGGCAATGTTCCCCATGAGAACCACGATGGTTCTCGATCCTTCAAAGCTTTTCGTAAGTCTGCTCGCCGCAAAATTCCTGAGGCTCTTTTCGCGCGTCCTGTCGACGATGCTGATATAGAAGACCCTATAGAGCGGGTGAAACAGATTCAGCGACGCAAAGCGCTAGCAACACAAAGGCTCGTTAAGCGAAATAATCGCTTAGCAATCATCATCGCTGCAACACATAGTGTTGGTTTTTTGACACCTATCTGGGTTATTTTTGGTACCGATCATCTCAAACTTTCTTTGTTGGCTTCACTTATTCTTGGATCGACGGGTTGGGTCACCTCTTCGCTTTTTGAACTTCCCATGGGAGCCTTTGCTGATAAGTATGGTCGCCAGATTTCACTGGTGGCAGGTTTGGGATTGTGTGCCATTGGTGATCTGTCCCTCATTGTTTTTCATAACTTCTGGTTACTGATGGCCTTTCAAACGTTGGCTGGTGTGGGCTTTGCTCTTCGTTCAGGATCTCTGGAAGGGTTGCTGCACGATACCTATGAAGCTCAGGGAGCAACGACGGCCTATGCGAAGTTATCGAGTCAGATGCTTTTCTTGCTGAATGCATCGCGCATCCTCACCATACCTTTGGGAACTTGGCTCTATAACCTGCAGATCGATGCAAGTCTCTCGCGATTCACTTTTCCTTATGTCGCCAATGTGGCAAGTCTCTGTATCGCATTGGTATGTGCGTCCTTGCTAATTGAAAAACGTTCGAGCAACAAAAAACTTGATTCGATTGCCGCGGGTCATGTCACGGGGCGACTTACTGGGCATGTGAAGGATACTTGGCGTGACATGATGGCCAATCGTGATGTCAAACGTGTGCTGGCGCTGCTGGGTTTGTACGCATTTATTGGCGAGGGTAACTGGGTGTTGTACCAATCGTATTTTCGTGAACGCGATATTCAGTTGACGGAAAGCGGATGGGTTTACGTTTTCCTCGCAATTTTCATGACGCTGGGTTCGCGCTACGTTGCAATTGTTTATAAGAAAATAAATGTGATGTGGGCGATGAATTTCATTATCGCCCTCGTAGCTTTCAATATTATCGTGATGCATCTGCCGGTAGTATTGGCGGCTCCCGCGTTTGCTCTAAACGCATTTGTCGGCCCGATGTGTTGGTATCTGCAGGACAACGCGATTCAAAACCGTATGGTTGGAGACCGAAAAACGACGGCACTTTCTATTGCGTCGATGACGTATAACGTTGGCGCGATGGTTGGACTCTATGGTATTGGTGCCGTTGCAGAACGTATAGGTGTGCTCGACGCGCAGTGGCTCTTTGTTGTTTACGGAGTGATTGTGTGCGTGGGCATGGGGTTCTGGTGCGCGAGCGACGGTTTAGCTGTGCGACCCGAGGATGCGCGCGCGACGGGGTTGGTTGTTGATGTTGGTGAAGAGGAGAGCGAAGAAGTAGTGGACGGGAAGCAGGAGAGTGTGGATGATGATGCAGATGACGACTCCGATGACTCGATTGACGAAGGAATCATTCCCTTTGACGATGTTCCTCAGCTCAAGCCTTAGTTAATTTAATGTTCGAACGGGTGGCGTAGGACTACGTCTGGGAGGTGACTGACGGAACACTTCCTGATCAAAATCTCTTTGGCGTATATCTTTGAGCGCTCCTAGTGCCCGTTGAATCTCTTTGGGAAAGATGGAAGAAGAATCAGGTGTTGTTAAAACATCGACGAGATCTTTTGTGGAGTCTATGTGATTAGCATTGCTTGTTGCTCGTTGGTGGAGTTCAATCATTTCGGCGACATAGTGAGTTCCTTGTTCAACACTGATATGACGACTTCGAATGAGTGTATCGAGGTGTGAATATTTGAATGCTTCGATAACTTGGCGTTTGAAATTTTCGCCTTGGGGTGTTAGGTCTCGGCTCCGACGTTCTCCAGGAAAATTAACGTGTTTGAGAAAGTCATCAATAAACCCATGAGCATCCTCCGGCCCGGTTTGATCTCCCGTAAAGTACGGAGGGTAATCGGTGCATATTTTTGTGATCAAAACGGCTGCATGTTGTTCTGAAAGGTAATTCTCTTTGAGTATTTGGGCAACGAGTTCACCATCTTTGAGCCTGCCGTTATCTCTTCGCTCATCGTGAATCGCTCGCAGAACAATGATTGCAAATTCATCAGGTGTTAGAAGAGCTGAAGTTGCAGTGAGTATTCCTGAATGCATCGATCTTTCGATAATTCCATTTTCGAGTTTTCTTGCTGCTGCTACTTTTAATACATCGCGAAGACCACATTTTTCAAGAAATGGTTGAATAGAAAAAGCTTTGTGAAAGTCCTTATGAGGATCAGGCCGCTGACGCAATTGTTCCACGACGGCTTCGCGCACATTCTCTTGTGCTTCCAAAGATAACTTTTCGAGATCACCTGTAAGTCTTTTTTCCGTTATTCGACGGAGGTTAATGTAGTGAGAGGCCCGCGACTGAAGGTTTTCATCGATGATGGTTATTGCTCGAGGAATAGCTAGTGGTAGATCTATCAATTCGGATTCCGGATCTTTGCTCAGCGCAAATGAGAGGAGCCGTATGTCTGTAGCGACATCAGTATGTTTTTCTTTACCGGGGGTTTGGATGAATTGTTCATAACAAGCCAACGCGACTTCTTTGGTTGCTTCTGCTTCCGATAGGCCGAAGTTACGTGTTAATCGTTCGATGAGTGCTTCTGGTGCAGTTGGAACGTCGCTGTTGATCCGATTGCGAATCGCGAGTTTGATATCGTCGATGCCGACATCGTATGTGAGGGTAGCATCCGGTTCGGAAAGCACAATTTCGGCGAGTTCGACAGCTCTTCCCGACCGCATGATTTGCGAGATGTTTGCGGCGACGCGATCAGAATCAGTTGATCTTATGGTGGCGGCAAGCGTATCGTGGTCGATAACGCGAGCCAGCAATTCAAGGTCCTTATTTTCAATTATGTCACCAAGAGATTCGTTGTTTAATAAAAAGGAAAGAATCTTTGACTCTGTCTCAGGATCAGGATCTTGTCGTTCGTTAGGACTTGGTTGAGTAAGACGAGAAATGCATACTCTCACAACATCAGCTTGTGCTTTTTCAGTAGGAACACCAAAACTTATGTGTAAACGTTCCACGATGTCTGAGGGATCAACATGAGGGCGGAGAGCTCGTCTAATAGCATTTTCGAAGTTTTCTGTATCAACAACGAAACGAGGAGTTACTCCCTCATGCAGGAGGACTTCGCCTAACAACTGGGGGACATCAGGAAATCGTTCAGAGGAATTGGGGGTTCGTTCTAAAACAACAGCGGCTTGTTCAGGGGTGGTGATGTATGGAATGAGCTTAAGGATGTGTCTCTGGTCGATCCGACGTGCGAGCCAAAGACCTTCACGTGGATTAGCAATGAGACCACTGGGGTCCAGCGGGATGCTAAAGCTCTGACTTGAAAAAAGAAACTCGGGTTGCGTCTCATCAGGCAAGGTTTTATGTATGAGATTTTCTCCAGCGGCCCAATTAAATTCATCAAGATGCAGTCTTAATGAGCTTCCTTCTATTTCCACAACTAGTAATCCCCCCTAAAGGCAGTCCCTTCATTGTACGGGAATTGGACATTTAGAACAATAGGGTCTTCACTTAAATATGGTTCAATATTTAGTTTCTAACATCCACCAAACGTACACATGTTCGTACTACTATTTTTGTCGTACCCCCGTTATAGATTGATCGTATACACAAAAACGTGAAGAAAACGCAGGTAAGCGTTTGAAACACCATTGAAAGGAACATAGATGGAATCAAAAGAAGCACTCGACATGGCATTGGCTCAAATCGATAAGCAATTCGGTAAAGGCTCAATTATGAAGCTCGGAGAGCATGCAAACGTTGGTGTTGCAAGTGTTCCTACTGGGGCATTGTCTCTCGACCTTGCTTTGGGTATTGGGGGTCTTCCTCGTGGCCGTGTGATCGAAATCTTTGGTCCAGAATCTTCCGGTAAGTCAACACTTGCCATGCACGTTGTTGCCGAAGCGCAACGCAACGGTGGTTCATGTGCATATATCGATGCTGAGCATGCAATGGATCCTGTCTATGCATCCAACATTGGCGTGAACGTCGACGAACTTTTGATATCTCAACCCGACACAGGGGAGCAGGGTCTCGAAATCGCAGACATGCTCGTACGCTCCGGTGCACTTGACGTTATTGTCGTTGACTCTGTTGCTGCTTTGGTTCCTCGTGCGGAAATCGAAGGGGACATGGGCGACTCGCACATGGGTCTTCAAGCACGTTTGATGTCACAGGCACTTCGTAAGCTCAGTGGAAACTTGAATAAGTCCAACACCATCATGATCTTTATTAACCAGTTGCGAGAAAAAATTGGCGTCATGTTTGGAAGCAATGAAACGACCCCGGGTGGTCGTGCACTGAAGTTTTACGCTTCAGTACGTCTCGACATTCGTCGCATTGAATCCATCAAAGACGGCACCGATGTCGTGGGAAACAGAGTTCGAGTTAAGGTTGTAAAAAATAAGGTTGCTCCGCCCTTTAAACAAGCCGAATTCGACATCATGTACGGCCAAGGAATCTCTCGTGAAGGGAACTTGCTCGATGTGGCCGTCGACATGGACATCATCAAGAAATCTGGTGCCTGGTTTACCTATGAAGGTGAACAGCTCGGCCAAGGTCGAGAGAATGCCAAGATTTTCTTAAGAGAAAATGTTGATCTCGTCATGGAAATCGATGCCAAAGTGCGAGATGCTTGTGGAATCGATGCAGAAGCTGATGAAGCGGCACGCGAACTTGCAGAAGCTAACTCTTCTGGCCCTATAGAAAAACAGGGCAAGAAGAAGTCTGCTGCTGACAAGGCCCAAGAAAAGATGGCAGCGAACAAAGCTGCGGCTGCGGAAGCTTCCAAGGTAAAAGTTGCTGCCAAGAAAGCCACTGCTCAAGAATCAGAGTCAGTCAAAAGCTAAAGCAGCCAAAAGAACTGGCGGCCCATCACACATCCCCCATGCGTGACGGGCCGTTAGGCAATCGCCTCCGTGCTACTCAACTTTGTGAGTTCAGTATTTGTGTTTCGGTAGGTTAACAAAGCTATGAAAATATTGATCACAGCAAGATAAAGCGGAAAAGCAATATGATTGTAGGTGAACTCGGGCTCTGCAAACATTGCCAATAGCGCACAGAATCCTCCCAACCAAAAGAAGAGGGGAGTTTCACTCTTAGGAAAGCGTATTGTTTTGAGAATAGTAGGAAAAACAGCTATTAGATCCGCAAGAATTGTTATGTGAATTCCCAGAAGAGAATTACGTGTGATTGTCCAGAAGAAAACATTAAAAATCAAAAGGGAATAACAGATGACATCGGTTCGGCTCACTCCACCGATGCCGTATTTAATAGAAACAATAAACACTGCAATTCCTTGGGTGAGTTCTCCCGCGATAAGGAGCAATCCCCAACGCGAACCCAGATCGTGTTGCTGAAACAAAGCCAGCATGAGTAAAACAAGAAACATGATGCGTGTGGATCGCGCAGGCACAACACGGCCGGCGAGAATATCTTTGATGTAGGGAATGCAGGCCAGGCATACGAGAACGCCCGCAATGATGGCTAAGGTGGATCTCATTGAGCTAATTTACGTCAGATGCTTGAAAGCGCAAGTAGATGTCTGAAGTGACAGACATTGACGAATTCTCCTTTTAGTCCTATTATTAATGGGTGGAGAAGAAGTCAATCGCATTAACGTCACCGGAATACGACAAGGTTGCTCGATTCTTGGAACGCCTAGACCTCACTGTCGATCAATCACAAGTTTTCACGTACCTGCATGCTTTAGGTCCTACGTCGGTCTTATCTTTGAGTAAAGCACTCTCGACGGGCCGAACACGCCTCTATCCAATTCTCGAATCGTTAGCTAGACAACAGCTCATAATTATTCACGAACGTCACTATGGAACCACCTATGAAGCAGCATCACCCCAAGCTTTGGAGTTTCTCGTTCATGAACGAGAAGTACAAGCAGAACATCTCCGCGATGAACTTTTCGACGTACAAAATGCTTTGCGGCAACTTTCTGGTCAAGTGACCAAAGGCTCGCGCGTTGCCGAATATCGTGGAGTTGACGGATTAAAGCAAATCAATTTCAATCTCACCAAAGCAGTGGGTGAGTTCTGTGTATTCGAAGTTGCCCACCTGGATGAACACGAAGGGATGAGTGAAAGTTTTGCTAACCGATTACGCGAAACGTGGCTAGAAAAAAAGATCGTCAGCCGCGACCTCACCAACAATCCCAGCTGGCAACGGCATTCTCCCACGCAACCTGCGTATGTAAACGTGCAACGAGGCTGTTATATACAGCCTTCTGTTTTTGAGATCTCTCTCGAAACATTTGTCTATAACAACTGTGTTGCATACCTCCATTACGAAGAGGGGCAGATATTTGGTGTCGAGGTGTACAACGAAAACCTTGCAAACCAACAAAAGCAGCTGTTTGAATTGGTATGGGCGCAGGGGACAGAGCTTTAGGATCTCCCACGCTCGCGCAAACTGTCGTAGACGCGCGATACACTAGATGAACAGTTGATCGAATGGCCAGTATGCAAATTTCAAAATCCGAATACCTTATGTTTTTGAAACACCCCGCGTTGTTGTGGCTCAAGAAATTCGATAAGGCAAAACTGCCGCCTGTCGACGATAACTTACAAGCTATTTTCGATGCTGGAAATCTTTTCGAATCTTACGCCGAACAACTTTTTGACGGAGGGCAGCGGATCGGCTTTTCCAGCTACCAAGAATATCTATCTCTTCCGGCCCGCACGACTGCAGCAATTGAAACGGGCGCAAAAGTCCTCTTTCAGGCACGGTTTGAAACGCCACTCATTACCTGTATCTGTGACGTCGTTGAATTTGTAGGCGACAAAACAATCGATCTCTACGAAATCAAGTCGGGTACTTCAGTCAAGCAAGAAAATATCTATGACCTCGCCTTCCAGACTCACGTCTTGCAGTCATGTGGATATGAAGTTCGTTCTATCTATGTCATCACCGTTAATGGGCAATTTGTTCGACACGGCGATATTAAGGCACGTGAACTTTGTGTTGTGACCGAGGTGACCGAAGATGTAAAAGCTGAAATCGACGAAACCATCGACCTGATCGAAGAAGCCCATGCTTTGCTCAAGCAACGTTCCATGCCCGAACTAACCCCTCCTCTCGATGACGGCGATTTGAATGCATGGCTCGAAATATATCTTCATCTGAATCCGCAACAACCTGGCTCCATCTTCGATCTGTGCTGGCCAAAGAATCGCGTCGCGCAACTGCTTTCAATGGGCATTACTCAACTGCTCGATATTCCTGACGATTTCGCACTGAGTCCCAAGCAGAAATTACAAGTGCGTGCCGCAAAAACACAACAACAATACTTTGAGCTTCAGAACATCAAAGAGTTTGTTGATGGCATGGAATATCCTCTATATTTTCTTGATTATGAAACTTTGACAGGAGTGATTCCTCCCTTTGACGGACTCAGCCCTTACAAGCAACTTCCTTTTCAGTATTCGCTGCATATCCTGCGCACGCCAACAAGCGAACTCGAACATTACATGTATCTTCACCGAGACAACAGTGATCCCACCGTTCCGCTGAGTGAGTCTCTGGCCGAGCATATTGGAACCGCCGGTACCATCCTTACGTGGAACGATAAATTCGAGAAATCCTGTAATGACCTCATGGCGCGGCTCGCTCCTCAGTTCAAAAAGTTTTATCGAGAGGTAAATGCACGTATAGATGATCTTTGTATCCCTTTTCAAAAATCATGGTACGTTCATAAAGACTTCTTAGGGAGCTATTCAATCAAGAAAGTATTACCTGTAGTTGTTCCCGATCTTTCGTATTCTGCGCTCGATATCAATGAAGGTGCAGGGGCGCAACGTCTCTGGATGCAGAGTGTTCTCGATACGAAACTGGCTCACCAAAAAGAGAAAATCCTGAGTGATTTAGAAAAATACTGTGAACTCGACACACTCGCAATGGTGCGAATTTATGAAGCACTCATCGAGCTAACCAAAGATACAGAAGAAAAAGAGAAACCAGCTGAAAAGCTCTCACTCTTTTAAAAGCGCTGCGCGGAGATCCTTCGCTTAGTCGCTTCGCTCCTGGCTCAGGATGACTTTTGTCGAGACAAAAGTTAATTCATTGCGTAGTGAGCCCAGTCCTCTTCAGAAATGTTATATGCCATTGTATGGGTGGCCACCAAAAGACTTTTCGCTAAATGAACCATATCTTCTTCAGTGTGCAATGGAGTAACGACGACACGCAAACATTCTTCGCCAACAGAAACCGTAGGATAGTTAACCGGTTGAAGATATGCGCCGTGATCTTTTAAGAGACGATCCGCAATCTCCTTACAGTGGAGTGCGTCATGCATGGGGATGGGTGTGATGTGAGATGGATTGTGTTTGTATTCCACATGATAGTGGTCAAAGATTCGTCGCAATCGTGCAACATTGGCGTGGAGCTTCTCGCGAAGTTCATTATGTACGGATACATGAGAAATGCTTGTCACTGCTGCAGCACATACGGAAGGAGGAAGCGATGTCGTGAAGATAAATCCACTTCCAAAACTACGAATTGCATCCACGATTTCTGTTGATGCTGCAATGTATCCGCCGATAACCCCGAAACCTTTAGCCAATGTGCCGTTAATAATGTTGACATCATCAGAATTTCCGAGTTCAGATGTTTTGCCTCCACCATCTGTTCCGTATAGTCCTACAGCGTGCACTTCATCCAAGTAGGTGAGTGCATTGTATTTTTTTGCCAAAGCAAGAATTTCGACAATCGGAGCTACGGACCCGATAATGGAATACACCGATTCAAAAACAATCATCTTCGGGCGATCAAGAGGAAGAGATTTTAAAATTTCTTCTAGGTGCTCCACATCGTTGTGGCGGAAGATAATCTTTTCTCTCTTACTTGCGCGCATTCCTTCAATAAGAGAAGCATGGTTGCGTTGGTCCGAAATATAGACGATATCAGGAAAAATTTTTCCCATTGTCTGCAGTGTCGTGAGATTAGCGAGGTATGCGCCACTGAAAATGAGAGCTCCATCTTTTTTATGTAGTCCCGCAATGCTTTTCTCAAGCGCTTTGTGGTGAACGGTTGTTCCTGAAATGTTGCGTGTACCGCCACTGCCGACGCCGCTTGTGCGAGCAACGTTAACGGCAGATTCAATGACATCTCCGTGTGTACTCATTCCGAGATAGTCATTGCTACACCAGTTTGTTGCTGAGTAGGTGTTGCCTGTGGCATCGCTGTAGGTGAAGCGAGGGAAAGTCGAAGCATTCTTGTCGACGTCGAGAAAGTAACGGTAGTTGCCTGCTTCTTTGAGGCGATTGAGATGTTGATTAAAAACTCGTGTGTAGTCGGTCACTATCTTCCTTTTCACCACATTGCTCGCAAAATCAGATGTTTGTCAGCTGATGGTTAACTGACAGGTTATAGCTTAGATTCTCATGCAGGGACTATGACGAATGGGAGCATTCTTCTCGAAAGGATGCAGGCTCTGAGCTCAGAGCTAGAATATGGCGATGACAAGCCCTCGATCCTTTCATGTGACCACATTTGGCTGTCAGATGAATGAGCACGACTCCGAGCGTATTGCGGGGCAACTATTGAAGGAAGGCTATGTCGAAGCCTCACGCCAAGAAGATGCCGATGTCCTTGTGCTTAATACCTGCTGTATCCGAGAAAATGCTGATGAGAAGCTCTATGGCACGCTAGGTCGCCTGGCATCGCTTAAGGCCACAAAGCCAGGCATGCAAATAGCGGTGGGTGGTTGTTTGGCGCAGAAAGATCGCGACATTGTCACGGCAAAGGCTAAATCTGTCGATGTGGTGTTTGGCACACACAATCTCCACCGCGTGGGCGAACTTCTGACTCACAATCTGGAGCACCAAGAGGCCGTTGTTGAAATTGTGGAAGAACTCGAAGCCTATCCGTCGGCGTTGCCTGCTCGACGCGAAAGTAATCACAGTGCGTGGGTCACGATTCAAATCGGGTGCGATAATACCTGTGCCTTTTGCATTGTGCCCAGTGTTCGCGGAAAAGAAGTTTCTCGCCGCATGGGAGACATTGTCCATGAAATTGAAAATCTCGCTGCTGATGGAGTTACGGAAATTACATTGCTTGGACAAAATGTGAACAGCTATGGTCGAGATTTAGGCGCTGGTCAATATCGTCCTAAGTTTGCCGATCTCCTGCGTGAAGTGAACGCTATTAACGGAATCAAAAGAATTCGCTTTACGTCTCCTCATCCCAAAGATATGCGCGAAGATACTTTTATTGCGATGGCAGAATGTGAAAAAGTGTGCAACCACCTTCATTTTCCTTTGCAGTCGGGAAGCGATTCGATTTTGGCGGCGATGCATCGGGGATACACAGCCCAGCGTTATTTAGAAAAGCTCGCCCTAGCGCGAAAAATTATTCCTGAATTAGCAGTAACGACCGACGTTATCGTGGGTTTCCCTGGCGAAACCGATGAAGACTTCGAAGCCACGATGAAAGTCGTGGCACAAGCAGGATATGACTCAGCATATACCTTTGTTTTTTCTCCTCGCGAGGGAACAGAAGCGGCATTGATGACCGATAAGTTCGTGGATGATGACATCGTTAAGCAGCGTATAGTTCGGTTATGCGATTTAGAAAAGCGCGATGCAACAGTAAGGCATGCCGATTGCATAGGGCGTATTGAAGAACTTCTCGTCGTGGGCGTTTCAAAGCATAACCCTGAGATGGTTTCGGGGCGAACAACGCAGAACAAGCTCGTCCATTTTGACGCTCATGGTCAAGATATCCCAGAAGGTTCTTATGTAACGACTCACGTTACGAGTGCAGCCTCGCATTGGCTTTTCGGAGATCTTCTCGACGTGGTGTCGACCCCTGATTCAAGAGAAAAAGCACGTGGAGAAAAAATCAACATTAAGAAATTAATTCCGGTCGCGGCGGGCTAGGGTGACATCATCGCGTCATCTTGTTCTCGTAGGTGCAACAGCTTCTGGTAAATCTGATATTGCAGTGACTCTCGCAGAGAAAGCGACGCCACCTGCTGAAATTATTTCATTGGATTCCATGCAGATATACAAAGGAATGGAAATCGGAACAGGCGTTGTTCCCGTTGGAGAGCGCAAGGGAATCGTTCACCATATGATCTCAATGATTGAACCGACGATAGATCACAGTGTTAAACAATTCCAGCAACAAGTATACGATCTCATCGAAACTCATTCTGAAAATCGGTATGTCTTAGTGGGCGGAACAGGTCTCTATACTCACGCGATCGTTGACGGTTTTAGTTTTGCACCGACCGACATTCTCGGGCGCGCTGCTGTTATTGAAAAATATGGTTTGGATGAAGATAATCCTGATCTTGATAAAGTCGCATCTGCCTATCAGGTGCTTAGGGAAATAGATGCAGACGCTGCGGCAAAAATTGATCCTCTGAATGTTCGGCGTATTGTGCGTGCTCTCGAGTCGTACGAGATATCCGGGATGAAGTTCTCTGAAACAGGGGAAGGCGTTCAATCTTTTGGCGAACCACGCATCGATGTGGCATTGGTTGGCCTGCGTTACTCGCGGGATGTTCTTCGTGAGCGTATAACTGCACGTGTTGACGCAATGTTTGAAGCAGGTTGGGGAGAAGAAGTAAAGCTGCTTTTGAAAAACTGGGAAGGGCTCACAGCACCAGCGCGCAATGCCATTGGATATGGGCTTATTGCAGAGTGGATCAACAACGGAGAACAAGTTGGCGCGTTTTCTGAGTTGAAAGAGAAGATCGTCAATAAAACAGCACAATTCTCACGTCGACAACGAAAATGGTTTGAACGAGATCCGCGTATTACCTGGATTGATTGTGATGATCTCAAACAAAGCGAAATAATCGAGCGCGTGAAGAGCGTATCCTCTTGGTAGAATAGATCAATATGATTTTTGAAAAATGTGAATCGACCGGAAATGATTTCATTATTGCTTCCCTGGTGGACCTTGAATATGAGGGCATTGCTATTTCGCCAGAAGGTTTAAGTGCTGTTGCTCAAAAAGTCTGTGATCGCCATTTCGGAATTGGGGCAGATGGTCTTCTCCTTCTCGATGAGCCTGGAAAAGATCGCGTAGGTTTTGGTTTTTATGAGAAGTCTGAAGATGCGCATTGTCGAATGTATCTCGTTAATGCCGATGGATCACATGCGGAAATGAGCGGAAATGGTTCTCGATGCTTCAGTGCATATGCAGCAGCACACGGATACGGAACGCACAGTGGAGACACGTACAAAGTGATAGTGGAAACACTTGCAGGAATTAAATCGGTCGTTCTTACTGCGGATACACAAGGCAGACTTCACGGCGAAGTCGATATGGGCCTTGCTTTGACCGATCCAGGGGAAATTCCTCTCCTTGCAGACAATTCTTTAGATGTGCCCACCGAACTCCTGGGAAAAATGCGTCAAGGAATTGCCGTTAATTCAGGTGTCCCTCATTGGGTGCTTGTTCTTGATTCACACGAAGAACTGGAATCTTCACAGTTGGCAGCGCAAGCTTTATCAGCACGTTTTGATGAGAGATTTCCCAACTCCACCAACGTAAGCGTTGTTGTCATTGATTCTCCTGAGCATGCCACAACGCGAGTTTTTGAACGTGGGGCAGACGAAACGTTGAGTTGTGGTACAGGTGCCACTGCAATCGCTGCAGCACTTTATGGCGCAGGTTTAACAAAAGATAAAGTTTCAATATCATTGCGGGGCGGCGAGCTTTCGGTAGCCTTGCAAGGAGACGGAACATGGCTCCTCGGTGGGCCGGTGCATAAAATAGCGCGATGCGAATTTGATTTGTGAGTATCCTTAATCGTCCAGGACGAACGAGGGTGGTGAGACATGTCTAAAAGCGAACAGAATGCTGAAACTCGCCATCAGAATCGTTCTCGACGCCGACTTACCGCCACAGAAACAGACTTTGATGTTGATATTCAACGCGCAGTCATTGTCGCACTCGATACCCCGTCTCGAAATGATGATATCGAATTATCCTTAGATGAGCTCGCTCTGTTGATTGATACTGCTGGGGCAGAAGTTGTTCATCGCGAGATTCAAAAACGTCCGTCCATTGAACCTGCAACATTTATTGGTAGCGGGAAAGCGCAGGAGATCGCTGACTTCGTTCAAGCCAACGATTGCGATCTTGTGGCTTTCGACACAGAACTTTCACCGGCACAACAACGCAATCTCGAAAAAATCATGAAGGTCGACGTTGTTGATCGAGTGGCCGTGATTCTTGATATCTTCGCTCAACACGCCACAACTCAAGAAGGTATGGTCCAAGTTGAGCTCGCACAGTTGAAATACCTTATGCCGCGACTTCGTGGACGAGGAACAACGCTTTCCCAACAGGGCGGTGGAATCGGTACGCGTGGTCCAGGCGAAACCCAGCTCGAGGTTGATCGCCGAAGCATTGTCCGCAAAATGCGCAAACTCGAAGACGATCTGAAAAAGCTAGAAAAAGTGCGCTCTACCCAACGGCGTCGTCGTTCTCGCAAACCTGAAAAACGAGCGGCCATTGTGGGGTACACAAACGCTGGCAAATCATCTTTGCTCAATGCACTGGCCAAAAGCGATGCTCATGTGGAAGATCGGCTATTTGCAACACTTGCTCCCACCACACGCCAGGTCTATGTTGGCGAGGGTTCTGACTTTAAACCTCGCGTCGTTCTTTTTTCTGACACGGTAGGTTTCGTACGCGATTTGCCACACCAACTCATTGAAGCTTTCCGCTCAACCCTCGAAGAAGCTGCAGATGCAGATCTTCTTGTTCATGTTGTGGACGCTACGACCGCAGATCCACAGGGAAATGTTGAAGCAGTCAACGAGGTTCTCCACGAAATTGATGCGGACGGCATTGAACAAGTGTTGGTATGGAATAAGGTCGATCTGCTCACCGAAGATCAACGAGCCCAACTAGAAGAACTGGATCACGATATTCGCGCGTATCGACCCGGTAGTTCCTTTTTTGTCTCTTCCCGCACGGGCGAAGGGCTCGATGAACTCAGAAAATACTTTCTTACCCACTCACAATTGAGCTAATGGGCCTCATCGAATTGGTGCGCAGAGATGCCCATTGCTTAGGCTCTACAAATGCAGATTGAAAACATTATTACATCGCTCTGGGAAGAGAAGGAAAAACTCGACAATGTGATCGAGCGAGATCGTGCTCGTACGATCCTCCTTCGTGTTATTGAAATGTTGGACTCTGGAGAAGTTCGTGTTGCTTCTGTCGTTGATGACGAAGTCGTTGTAAACGAATGGGTTAAACGTGCGATCTTGCTTTTCTTCAAAGTTCAGTCGATGACAAAATACAATGTTGGTCCATTCGAATTTCTCGACAAGATTCCTTTAAAAGAAAACTATGCAAATTCCAAAGTGCGTGTTGTTCCAGGTGCAAGTGCGCGTCGTGGGTCGTACCTCGGGCCAGGCGTAACTCTTATGCCCAGTTACGTGAATATTGGCGCTTATGTCGATGAAGACACCATGGTCGATACGTGGGCAACAGTTGGAAGCTGCGCACAAATCGGCAAGCGGGTACATCTCTCTGGTGGAGTGGGTATCGGGGGAGTTCTTGAACCGCCTCAAGCTGCACCTGTCGTTATTGGCGATGACGTATTTATTGGGTCGCGTTCGATGATCGTCGAAGGCGCTCGCGTTTGTGACGGAGCCAAGCTCGGTGCCGGTGTCATCTTGACTTCTTCTACTCCTGTTATTGAAGCAGATAGCGGCAAAGAAGTTTCTCGCGGTAAAGTTCCCGAACGTGCGGTTGCAATTATGGCGACACGAGATAAAGAATTCAGCGGAGGAACATTTGGTCTTCCCTGCGTACTGATTTTACGGTACTTAGCCGTTGGGGAAGTACATGACAAACTTCTCTTGAATGACATCTTGCGCGAACATGGCGTCGCGGTCTAGTTGTGCGTGACATGCCCAATCCATTTCTTTCCCTCGACCCCACCAATGTTCTTGAAGTCACAAAGACTCTCATTAACATGGAGTCATTAAGTCGAAGTGAAGATTTGCTGTGTAATGCTCTGCAAGAGTGGATTGCACAACTCCGTCCTGATGCACGAATGACGAGACTTTCGAACACCTTGATTGTCCACATTGGAGATCACGCAGCCGTGTCTCCTGTTGTCCTTGCAGGCCATCTTGATACTGTTCCTGCTGCTCAATACGAAGGTGCCTTGAACAACGTCGCTCGTGTTGTCGACGACAAACTTTTTGGACTTGGTTCTGCAGATATGAAGAGCGGGGTAGCGGTGATGCTCGCATTGCTGTCTGATATCTCGATTGCTTCGACATTTGTGTTTTATGAAGCAGAAGAAATTGCAGATAAATACAATGGCCTTCGACTGATCGTCGAACAGCGACCCGAGTTAGTGGCAGGGAAGTGGGCGATACTGTTAGAACCCACTAATGGGGGTCTGGAGATGGGTTGCCAAGGTGCTCTTACGGTCAAGGCATCATTTGCAGGCCAGCGAGCCCACAGCGCGCGGCCCTGGATGGGTGTTAATGCAATCCACAAATCTATCCAGACATTGAGTTCTGCAATAGAGGCATCGACTCTTCAATCTCAACTAGAGGTAGAAGGTCTTGTCTATACCTCTACCTTACAAATAACCATGATCGAAGGCGGAGTAGCTGCCAATGTGATTCCCGATGTCTGTGACGTTACGATCAACCATCGGTATACGCCCGATGTTTCTCCTGACGAAGCGGAAAACTATGTGCGCGAACTCTGTTCTGATGCGGATGAAGTTACAGTGGGATCAAATTCAGCGGGCGCAATGCCGGCTTTTGATCATCCTCTTGTCGCCTTTGCGCGCGAGCAGGGCAGAGAGATCGTTCCTAAAGTCGCATGGACAGACGTTGCGCGTTTTTATGCTTTAGGAATTCCAGCAGTTAATTGCGGGCCTGGGGATGCTGAACTGTGTCATCGAGCGGATGAACATATCGTCATTTCTAAGCTCAATGAAACATATCAATTTCTCAAAAGTTTTATTGACACTCAAAAATAATTGAAAATGAGTTACTGGGGTGCACCTGGAGCGGACGGATTGTCTTGAAGATGTGCGAGTTGACGGGGTTCAATCCCACGCCCTTGTACTCCTCTATTATTCTCAATTGCGTCAACAGGGCTGGCATGGGGTCCATGGATGGTTCCCCTAGCTTGGGACGCATCGCTGACTTGTCCTCCGAGATTGCGGATATCGGTATGATCATCAGATGGCCGTCCGTCGGCATCGGTAACATTTACTTCTGCATTAATAGTTGATTGAACAGGGAGTGGGTCGCGTTGGGCCCTTTCTTGACTCTGATTCTCTATCCCATTCGGGTCATCAAAACGAGGATCAGTGTGATCGTTCACTATGCGATCCGGGTGTTCTTTGAGTTGTGTCGCTTGCTCTTCACGGGCTTGCTCAATCTTTGCTTGAGCTTCGGCGCTGATATTTGCTGCAGGCCGATTTGATGCTAACGCCTCTTGTTCTCGTTGTTCGTCAGCCTGTCGCTCGAGGTTCGCATCGTTGAACCGTTCTAAGTCTTCGGCGAGTTGTTGAGCCTTGCGTTCGCGAACAAGTAATTTTGCTTTTTCTGCAGCCGCAATACGTTTGGCCAGAGCGCGTGCTTTTTCCTGACGCTCTTGTTCGAGGCGAGCCTGTTCTTGTTCTGTTTGTGTACCGATAGCTGTTGCAGTGATTCCTTGAGCCAGTGCTGTTCGTTGACGATCTTGTTCAACAACCTCTTGAACGGTTTCACTCAACTGATCAGCTATTGCCTTTTGAGCTTGTATATTTTCTCGAGAGGTTCGTTCTAAAGCTGCGTCTGCCTGTTTCCTTAGTTGAACAATTCTTTGTTGCGCTTCTTGAGAAATTTCGTAGGCTTGAACATCTGTAGGTATTTCGGCATTAACGAGGTTTTGTGGTTGTTGCGTTATTGTATTTTGCGAAGAGGAGGGAACGTTGTTTGTTGTAACAGAGGGAACTGGAGTTACGGGGCCTAAGCCTTGCTGGCGTCGTTGATTTTCTGTAGCTTCTCGAAAAGTGGGATTTAATACCTCTTCAATCCCAGGAACTGTCTTACCTTTATCCCGGTTTTGAGATGCTTGCGCCGCTTCCAATTGTTCGGCGAGAAGTCGTTGCTCATTAGCGACTTGTTGATCGGTCCGTTCTGTTTCGTTTTCTGCAAAGCGTGTTGCTGTTTCGTGTTGTTGGCGTTGACGAACTTGACGATCGAGTTCAGCCTTGACGGCTGCTTTTTCAGCTGCCTCTTGCGCAGCTTTAAGATCCGCGGCGATACGATCGCGGTCTTTTTTTTGCTGGGCTTCGAGTATTGAGTCAGACACTTATTGGCTCCAAGTCATAAATAGAGATCTCAGGGCCATCATATAATGAGGTTTTATCTAAGGCAAGGTAAATTGGCGCGATATTCGCGATATTCACGTTATAAATAGTGCGCAAATTTAACGATTAGAGAAAGAGTTATTTAAAATTGAACGAAGGTAGTCCGCTCAATGAGGATGTGTTTTACGAGAGACTAATTCCGCGTTGAAGTACTGGCGGCTGTGCAAGCGGGGGATAATTTCCACTCATTGCGAGGCCGAACTGTTGCGTGTACGCCGCGCCTTCCATCTTGGCTTTAGTATTGGCAACGATGCCAACGGGATGACTGAAATCAAGTCGATCTTTTTCCCATTGACCTTCAGGTTCAATATCAGAGAGTTCAGCTGAAGCGTGCCCGCGAAGAACGATAGGTAAGCGGCCTGCAATTTCAGGAGTCGATGCTTTTTCATTTACTGTTTCAGCTATATTCGCTGCTTGTAACCCAAGAGCGATATGTAAAGAGTCAGGACGATTGGTTGCGCTGTAACGCGAAGCAGCATCAAGAATCTGATGAGGATCGACATTTGGAGTTTCTAAATCGATAGTATCCATGTGTCCCTCCGATCCTTCCGCCTAGTCCCATTGAGAACAGTCATATATTATCTTATATCGGCACGTGGGAAAGCAACTTTCGGCCTGATTTTGTTGAGATAAAGCAATAAAAGATAAATGACCGAAATGGCCCTACGGGTAATTTCGGAGAGCCAGTAAAGGGATTATTCGAGTCTCTATTACATTCTTCGTAAAACAGTGACTACTTTTCCATAGATTGAGACCTCAGAAGCATTTTGAACAATATCGTTCATTGTGGGGTTATGAGGTCGCAAAATGACTTGGTTGCCCTTCCGGATAAAGGTTTTTACCGTAGCTTCATCTTCGTTAATAGCTGCTACAACGATGTCTCCATTGTCTGCGCTGGGCTGTTCGCGCACGACAACGAAGTCTCCGTCAAAGATTCCTGCATCGATCATCGAATCGCCACGAACTTTGAGCATGAAGAGAGCTCCATCACCTGTAAAATCTTGAGGAAGGGGGTAACTTTCTTCGATATTTTCTTCTGCTAAAACGCCTGTGCCGGCGGCCACAGTTCCAATTAGAGGAACGTGTTTAACCGGACGCCGTTCTGTGACAGCGCCGGATGACGACTCATAGGAGACTTCCATGGCTCTTGGTTTCGTAGGGTCACGCTTGATATAACCCTTGTCTTCAAGAGTATTGAGGTGGTTATGAACAGTGGCGGGTGAGGTGAGCCCCAAAGCGAGCGCGATTTCTCGCACGCTCGGAGGATAGCCCTTGGAACGCAGGTTTTCGTCAATATATTCGAGAACTTGCTTTTGGCGGGCTGTCAGTCCTGACCTGTGTTTCGTGGGTGTCATGGGCTTTCCTTTGTTCGTAAGGGCGGAGCAGTTATTGCCACTATAGGGCGGACCTGTGTTCGTGTCAAACATTTGTTCGTAATAATATTTGGGTGACTATACCTTCACGGTAGGTAACTCAAAAGGCTTGTAGATCGTTTATCTCAAACCCCATATAAGCGTGACAACAGAATAGATCGCCGTGATAAAGCCCAGAAGAAAGATAAGTGAGGTGGTCACACCTGGGTAGAGATCTTTTTCTGGCGATAACCCCTTAGGGCCAGTCAACGATTTATACGAAAGAGCGAAAGCAACGTGCACGAGGAGTAATCCGATCCCTAGGGTAAAAAGGTGCCTACGCACAAGAAAGTCAGGTGAGTGAATCATCGAGCTAAGACAGGCTGCCATGCCTAAATACAGCAGAATATCCCACCGATGTTCAAGTTTTATTGCGGATAGTATGCGTTCCATAACTAATTGAAATACTAATCGTTTTCTTGAAAAACTCGAGTTTATCCCTTGACGGAAGGTATCCCCTCATGGTAGGGTATAGGCATGAGTTCAAGTGATAGAAACAAACCCAAGAACAGCGCATCGAGCGATTCGACCTATACCGTTATGGAGTTCCAGAGAGAGTTCCCTAATGACGCTGCGTGTCTGGAATACCTCTGGAAGCAAAATTACAGCCCTGATGGACGTAAAGCTCATTGCCCTATATGTGATCGTGAGCGATCATTTCACAAAGTAGCTAGCCGACCATCGTGGTCATGCGACTCGTGCGGAAAACATATACATCCGACAGCAAACACGATCTTCCATAAGTCATCAACTTCTCTCCAGCTATGGTTTTATGCGATCTACCTCATGTCCACTACTCGATGTGGAATCTCGGCAAAAGAACTAGAACGACAGCTAGGCGTGACATATAAGACTGCTTGGAGAATGGCAAACCTCATTCGTAACGAACTGATGTCTCAAGATGATGAACCGCTCTCGGGCGATGTGGAAGTCGACGAAACTTTTATTGGCGGCAAGCCTCGAGTCTGGGAAAAGAAAACTGCATGGCAACACCGCGAACGAAAAGCCATTGTCATGGGAGCAGTTGAACGCAAAGGTAAAATTAAAGCCTCTGTTATCCCACACACAGGCGGAGTGGTAGTGCAAGGTAAAGTCCACGAATACGTCCTACAAGGCTCCAACCTCTACACAGACGAATACCCCGGATATTCAATGATGAGCAAGCGTGGATACAACCACAGAACAGTCCTACATAAATCAAAGATCTACGTACAAGGCGACGTTCACACCCAAACCATCGAAGGATTCTGGTCACACCTTAAAAACGGTTTACGGGGTACGCACCACTCAGTGTCTAAAAAATGGTTACAATCCTATGTAGACGAGTTTGTATTTCGTTACAACAATCGAGAAACGAATATGTTTAGGACTCTTCTTTTACGGGCTTGTGAGGCCTAGATACTTTAAATAAATCTTTAAGGAAGTTTGAACGGTCCATATTTTCGGGGTCAACACCTTTTACTACGTCCGCAGTTGCTGACCATTGTTCTGTACTGCCGATGCTTGTGAGGGGAATTTTTCTTTCGTTTGTCATTTTGATACCGCCTTTTTCCAATCTTCTTGAGAGATGTTCAATTGCTTTAGGTATTCTTTTAAATATTTAACTTCTATATCTTTGTCGCCCTTGTGGCTGTTTACAAGGATGAATGGAGGGCAACCCTCTTTTCGCATTTTTGAATGGTTACCGGCAGGTTCTGGGTCTGAATAGCCAAATTCGTCTTTTAGAACTTTGATAAATTTTTTACGACTTATCGGACTAAGAATCACAGCCATGAAAATTACGCAGCACGGCTATTTAAATCGAACCCCTCGATCAAAGGAATAGCTACGCCATCTTCACGCATAGCCTCTATCCATATATAGAGCGTTTCTCTAAGAACTGAAATAGCTTCCTCTGGAGAGGTGCCCTCTCCATAAGCCCCTTTAATGACCACGACTTTGGCAAACCATTCTCCAGGCTCGATTTCCGTAACATTTGCGTGTTTAATAGCAGCATCTACATACTGGTCCACGAAGCTTTTAGGTAAGCCAGCAAAGGCTTCAGTAGTGATTCCTGGTTGATCATCAGGCAGGTCAGGAAGAACGACTGCTGATTCAACAGGCATATATTTACTTTGTTCTGTGGGCAGGTCTGGCCACGGGGTTTCCTGAGTCATAGTTCTTTTATCGGTGGGTATGGTGAATGTCATGAGTTGTTTTCTCCTTCCTCGTGTGTCTGCATTAGCTCTGGAGGAACCGAAGAGCTGCTTACGTTTTGTGTTTTGAAGAGATACAGGGGCTGCCCCTCTTCGTTGTATTTGCCCTCGACTCTGACGATGTCGGTCAATACAGATTTGTTGCGTAAAATAGTGCCATCGTCGAGCAGATATTCGTTCCAATGCTCTCCAACAGCACGAAAACCAATCTCGGTACCGTCTAAGGGACCCTCGGAAGAAGGAATCTTTATCTTCTTTGCCATATTTCAAAGGTAACATATCGACCCCTTTTTGTCAGGAGCCGTGCTACTAATAGTTACAACATTTCTATTTTCCATATATTTCCTTGCTAAATCTGCTACCTACCGTGAAGGTATAGTCACCTAATATTTGACACGAACGGCTGTTCGGTGTAACGTACGGGTGTTCGGTAATACGGCTCTTAGGTTTTTGTCGTACCCTCGTGATCTACTGGTCACAAATGCGTAAACCTTCGACCGTAATTGAGAAAAGAGAGACAATGGCAACCATTACAGCATCACGAAGAGAACTTTCCTCCTTTGACCTTTACAAGCAGGGCTACGTCGCACGCACATCAAGGCCCCTTGTTCGCATTGAGTCAGGCTCCCTTGTTCAGAGCCGGGTCCAGCCCCGTCTCGAGACTCACCGCCCTTTGATCCGGTTCACCCCAAAACGAATATTCATTCTGTTTTTTATTGCAGTTGCACTTTTTGCTGTGATACTGCCCGCAAACACGGCGTTCGGAAGGCGATCCCTCGCGTCGTCCGGGCGCCCCGCTGCGGTATCACAAGACTCAGTGTCTTCTGTCGTTGTCCGTCAGGGTGATACGTTGTGGTCTATTGCTCTTCGTCTTGAACCGCAGCAAGATCCACGAGGAGTAGTCGATGAACTCGTCAAGGCTCGGGGTACATCCAGCGTTTATGTAGGAGAGACAATTAAGTGGTCTCGATAATGTACTAATCTTCGAACGTGTTGTTACGTTCTCGATGGGTCCATTCATTTTTTACTGTGTTGATGTGCATAACTGTTTTTTCGGCGTGTTCAGGAAAAGGCGATGATAAAAACGACGGCTTTAAAGTAACAAAAACTCAACCAACAACGGAAACCAAACCATCGGCCACACCGAAAATATCGCAACCCTGCTCCTTGCTGTCGCTTCCTGCTGCAGCTGAAATCCTCAATGTCGCCGAAGCAAAGTTGGGCAAACCTGAAAGTTCTTCAACGGATGACGGCATTCTCCGTTGTCGCTATGCAGCCACATCGGATGATGGAGAACTGTACCTCGTGCTCAATGTCTATGTATATGAAGAGCAAAGCATCTATGACCTTGTGAGAAAAGCGAATAAGGCACAAGACGTCGAAACGACGTATGACGATGGATTTACGTACGATATAACCAAATTTAATGAAAGCGAGCGTTTCGTTGCTGCACGGGAAGGAAAAAATCGTGTGGCTATCTCCTCTTCTATTAGCACGATAGCCCCAAAAACCGAATTAAAGCCCGACCAGATTACGCTCCCCGACGTAAACGTATTGGCGGTACGAGTCGGCCGGATCTTGTTCGACCTGTAAGCATTGAAGAATAATAGACAATTAGCGAAGAGGCCTCATGAATAATTCGGATGACAGTACTAATTCTCAAGACGCTGGCGTCGCAGGCGAGCAACCCGAAGCGCATGAAGAAACCAATCTCGCGCAGCTTGGGTCCTTTCATTGGGAAAAACTTTTCCGTATTTTCCTCGTGCGCATACCCCTCTGGCTTGTAGCAGTGCTCATGTTAGTAATCGGAGGCTGGATAGGATACACCCGTTTTACGAGTGAGGACCCAGTTTCATTGCGTCCTGCAATTCTCGATGCGAAAAAAGTTGATATCACTATTGTGACCTGTGATGACCAAATCGATAAACGAAACCTCGATATACGAAAAGAAGAATTAAAGTTGATCGAGAAACTAGAAGACATAGAAAAAGTGGGCTACGCAGAAGTTCGAATCGATCGTGACGATAAACTTTGCTCTGATTCAGCAGGGAATTAAGTAAACGGCAATGACTCACAGTTCACCGTCAGTATTTCCTGTTGGAATCAATCCCGATTTATCTTCCATTGCTCGTGCGCTGCTGATCGTTGCTCATCCCGATGACATCGATTACGGCTCCGCAGGAACGGTCGCTTCGCTTACCGCTCAAGGAATCGAAGTTGCGTATTGCCTTGTGACAAGTGGAGATGCCGGGGGTGATAATGACGGACTCACTCGAGATGAAAGAATCTCGATGCGTGAATCCGAGCAATCTGCGGCGGCACATGTTGTTGGTGTCGATCGCGTGCACTACCTTCGTCAGCCCGATGGTCGCATTGAAGCGAATCTCGATTTGCGTGAAAAGTTAACGCGCGTTATCCGTAAAGAAAAACCTGATCTCATCATCACGCAATCTCCGGTACGTCGATACGATAGAATTTTTGCAAGTCACCCTGACCACTTGGCAGTGGGGGAAGCAACGTTGAGTGCGGTGTATCCTGACTCACAAAATCCTCATGCGTTTCCGCATCTTTTAGATGAAGGTCACGCGGCACATAATGTTAAAGCAGTATGGATTGCAGCGGACCAAACTCCTGATACATTCGTAGATATCACCGACGTAATGGACAAGAAATTCGAAGCTCTTTTTCAGCATATTTCACAAATCGAAAACCAAGACAATACAAAAGTAATGGTCAACGAGTGGTGCGCAGCAATGGCTCAAGCCGCTGGGATGCCTGAGGGTCGATACGCTGAGGCTTATCGCTTCGTACAGATTGCCTATTAGGCATAATTTTCCCAAAAACCATCTCTCTCGGTGCCAAAGAGCCTGCATGGTGCATATTATTTCTAACGTGATGATGCACGTCTTGTACCGGCCGACTAGATTCTCCTAATTGTGGTTTTTTCAAAATGTATAAATGGAGAAATATAAAGAATGCGTCCTGACGATATTGAGAGCGAACAAAAATACATTGACGAAGCGTACGGCCGCCTCGAAATGTTACGTGAGCGAGCTCAAGCAATTGAAGACGGTTTCGATGAAGTGGGTCGAGGCGGAACGCATCAAGCGAAGTATGAAAAAGATGCGGCGATCTCGTTGGCGCGATCTCGCATTGCCACTCTGAATTTAGGCGGACAACCACTCTGTTTTGGTCGACTTGATCTAGAAGAAGAACAAGCAATCGAAGATCAAACAACAGCTTATATCGGTCGATTAGCAATTGCAGGAGCCGATCAAGAACCACTGGTCATTGACTGGCGTGCACCCGTGGCCGAACCTTTCTACAGGGCAACAGCGGTCGACCCACTCGGAATTATTCGCCGACGACACTTCCACATGAGCGATCAAACAATCGTCCGTGTCGATGACGAAGTATTTGACGAAGAAAGTGCTGACGAAAAAAAACTCAATGTTGTTGGAGAAGCAGCCTTGCTCACTGCTGTTTCGAAAAAACGTACAGGCCGGATGGGCGATATTGTCGCAACGATTCAGCGCGAACAAGACATGGCCATCCGTGCGCCATTAAATAATGTGTTGATTGTGACCGGAGGACCCGGAACGGGAAAAACAGCCGTGGCGTTACACCGCGCTGCATACCTTCTCTTTACTCATCGTCAAACTCTCTCGCATTCAGGTGTGCTCTTGGTGGGACCTTCTCCTACGTTTCTTCGTTACATTGATGAAGTTCTCCCATCTTTAGGTGAAGACGATGTGCATTTACGAACAGCATCAACGTTGCGTACAGGACAAAAAATTGTTCTCAAAGATTCTCGACGTGCGGCTGCGCTGAAGGGCAATATCGACATGGTTGAGGTTTTAGCCAAGGCGATGAAGGATAGGGAACACCCCCTTCCTAAAGCTATAGAAATATGGGTGGACGGTTACCGTCTCACGCTTACTCCTCGCAACACTGCTCACATGCTTTCGGTTATTGCAACGCGCCCGGGTACCCACAATGCAAAGCGCCCGATGTTTATGAAAATGGTATTACGCGAGCTGGTACGTCAATATCAAAAATTGCTCGTCCAAGCGTATAAGGGATCATCCAAATCTTTGAGCGATGCATCTGGGCCTGGGCAGAGCAGGGTGATTGATCCAGATATCGCGAAACGACTCAGTGACGGGCGTCATGCTCCCGAAGAGTGGATTGATTCTCTTGAAGACCGATTGCGTCATCATGATGAAGTGAAAAAGGCAGTCGAACGAATGTGGCCTATTCTTTCTGGGGCAGAGCTCTATCATGACATGTGTTCCTTCAGTGCGCTCATCGCATCAGCGTCGAAGGGAATTCTCGATGAAGCAGATCAGAAGATTTTATTAAAAGACCGCGCCGAAGCAATTGAGGAAGTTCAATGGACTGACCACGATCTCGGTCTCATTGATGAATGTGATGCGTTGTGTGGCCCTGTTTCTTCTGCACGTGGAAAGAAAAAAGCTGCCGGATATAACGGCGATGTTGAAAATGCATCCCGTGTAATTGGAGAATTAGGTTTGAGCGGTTACATGACTGCAGATGAACTGGCCCAGCGTTACAACTCGGGAGAGCAAACACATGATATGGCAAGTGACGAGATCCGTACCTTCGGCCATATCTTGGTCGACGAAGCTCAAGATCTCACGCCGATGCAGTGGAGAATGATTGGCCGGCGTGCTCAGCCGATGTCCATGACGATCGTGGGTGACTTTGCGCAGGCTTCTCTTCCCGGAGCATGCACTAATTGGGATGAAGTCATCGCAATATTAAGTGGAGTTAACCGGTGTAGTGCACAAACGGTATTACTTTCCATTAATTATCGAACACCTGCTGAAGTTATGGATCTTGCTCATGACATTATGCGTGAAGTGTCTCCTGAACTTGCAGAAACTGCTGCTGTGCGAGAGGTCGGTCAAGCTCCTCGAGTCCTCAGCGTATCTGATCCATTAGCTCATGTGAAAGATTGCGTCGCCATTGCTCGTGAGCAGGGCGGAACCATTGCAGTTATTGCTCATGAAGATAAACATGAACAAATCGTTGTCGAACTCGCCGAATTTTCTGCAAATAACGATCCGTCTCTTGCTATCGATGCTCCAGTTGGCGTTCTCAAAGCATCTGATGCCAAAGGTTTGGAATTCGATCATGTGATTGTTGTTGATCCGCACGCCATCGTGGGCGATGTTCGCCGTCCCAGTGGCTGGAAGTCGCTCTTTGTGACATTAACGCGTGCAACGCAAACGTTAAGCGTTTTACTTGATGAGACCCACCACGATCGGCTGGCAAAGATTATTGCCAACTACGAATAGAATCTATATAACAATAAAGAGGTAATAATGACGAGTGTAGAAGATGTGACCTGGGATGTTTCTGATCTTGTCGAACCGCAGGGAGGACTCGAAGAGGTTATTCATCGCGCACAGATGTTGACTAATGAACTTGTTTCCCACGAAGGTAAGATCGCTGAACTTTCGGTTGACGGGTTTTTAAGTGTCATGAAAAAGTATGGCGAGCTTTCCGACGAAATAGGTCGAGCTGGAAACTACACAGGGCTTCTCTTTAGTGTGAACACGCAAGACGAAGATATTGCAGCCGCAATGCAAAAAGTGGAAGAAACAAGTGCTGATATTTCTGCACGTCTTACCTTTATTGAAGTTGAATTCAATGAGCTCCCTGACGAAAAAGTCGAGGCGATACTAGCCAGTGACCAATCAGAATTTTGTCGTTATTATCTGACCCATTTACGCAGAGCAGCTAAGTATCAACTCTCGACCAAAGAAGAAGCACTTCTTACGCAGCTTTCCGTAACGGGTGCGAGTGCTTGGGATCGATTGTTCGAAGATCTTTGTTCAACAATCACTGTCGATGCTGATAATAGCGGCAATGCAGTTCCTCTTGATTCGGCACTTGCAATCCTCCATTCTTCTGACAGGCTTGCACGCGAGAAAGCACGAGATTCAATATCGGAAAAGCTTGCCGAAGGTGTAAAAACCCGAGCATATATATACAACACTCTTGTTGCTGACCATGCTTTAGAAGATAAACTTCGCGGTTACCCAACATGGCTGAGTGGTCGGAATCTTGAAAATGACACCACTGATGAATCTGTGAATGCACTTGTCGAAGCATGCAAGGGACGTTTTGATATAGCGCAGCGCTGGTACGCACTAAAAGCAAAACTTTTAGGTTTAGATAAACTTGAAGATTACGATCGATATGCTCCTCTTTCTCATAGCGAAACTACGATTGAATACGACGAGGCATGCTCGATTGTGCGCGAAGCATACAGCAGCTTTTCTCCGAAAATGACAGATGTTTTTGATACATTCATGAAAAACAAATGGATCGATGCGCCGGTGCGCGAAGGTAAGCGCGGGGGCGCTTTTTGTGCGTATACCGTTGCATCACATCATCCTTTCGTAATGTTGAACTGGACAAACAACCGAAATGACGTTTTGACCCTTGCACATGAACTTGGGCATGCCTGTCATGCGTATTTGGCAAAAGACCAAGGGACATTTCATCAAGACACAGGCCTAACCTTTTGTGAGACAGCATCTGTATTTGCAGAATCTGTAACATTTAATCGATTACTCGATGCAGTCACCGATCCTCGTGAACGTCTCGAGTTACTTGCAGAGTACATTGACGGACAGATCGCTACAGTATTCCGGCAAATCGCGATGCATCAGTTCGAACAAGCAGTGCACACGCATCGACGCAATATTGGAGAATTAAAACTATCCGACTTTTCTTCGTACTGGCTTGATACACAACGCGACATGCTGGGCGAGGCTGTCAATGTAAGTGAAGGATATGGGAATTGGTGGAGTTACGTGCCTCACTTCATTTCTACTCCGGGGTATGTCTATGCATATGCATATGGTCAGCTGCTTGCACTGAGCGTCTATGCCCAATACCAAAAAGAGGGAAGTTCGCTTGTTCCGGCATATGAAAACATGTTGGCTGCTGGTGGCTCGCAATCTCCGCAGGATCTCGCCCTGATGGTGGGAATGAATTTGTCGGATCCCAATTTCTGGAAAAATGGATTGTCGATCATTGATTCAATGGTGACTCAAGCCTCTGAGTTGGCAGATTCACTGGAATAGTGCTTCGAGACGGCCCAAACCGATATGACCATACCCTAAAACGCGTGAATGAAATTCTTTGAGAGAAAAAGTACTCCCAAGTCGTTTTCTTTCTTTTTCGCGTAAGTCGTGAATAGTTTTTTCACCGATTTTGTAGGAAATTGCCTGACCAATCCATCCTAGATATCTGTAGACCTCGTCGCGAGCGTAAGATTCGCTCATTCCGATAACGTCTTGCAGCACGTTAACTGCGGTTTCTTTATTCCATTTTTCTCCTTGAGGGAAAATGTCAGGAGCATCCATGGGAATAGTGAACTCGCAATGTAAACCAATGTCCATGACTATCCGTGTTGCGCGAAAAAGGGACGCATTGAGCATGCCAAAAATGTAAGCAGGATCATTGTTGTATCCCAACTCGACCATGAGTCGTTCTGCATAAAGAGCCCATCCCTCGCTCTCTCCTGTATTGAAAGCAACCGTTTTCTGGAAGCGACTGAAATCATCACCCAAGCATTTAATAGTTCCGATATGAAGGTGGTGTCCTGGGAGACCTTCGTGATAACAGGTCGTAACTTCCTCCCAAAGAGGAAAAGTCTTTTTCCCGTTAACTGGGTAATAAGTACGGCCAGGGCGAGAAAAATCATCTGAGGGCGTCGAATAGTACATCGCAGATGATCCCGCTTCATCTAAAAGACATGCCTCAATTGTGAGGAGGCGTGGATCAATATCAAAATGCGTTCCATTTAATTCTTGAACACTTTCATCAAGAAGGTCTTGGAGAAAGGTTTGCAATTCTGCGGGTGAATTGGCTGTTCGTGTTTCGTCTTGTTCCAACATCTCTATCGTTTCTCGATAGGTTTTTCCTGGGTTGAGGTCTTGGATTACTAGAGCAATTTCATCGAAAATCGAATGAATCTCGTGCCATCCCCATTGGTAGGTTTCTTCAAGATTAATTGTCTTGCCGAGATGTCTTTTAGCAGCTCGCAAATATTGTTCAGGACCAACTGCATCGTTTTCTTTGCTGTGGGGAATGACATCGTCGGTAAGGAACGCGCCAAAATTAAGATATGCGTTGCGTGCAGGTGTGCTTACAAAAAGTGGATCGTTCGCAAAAAGCGAGCAGTTATAGGCCATTTGGACGAGCTGCGTCCGTCGCGGAAGACAGTTGTGGTCGACGCCATACATCAATGTTGCTCGATATGATCTTAAAGCTTCAGGTATTTCTGCAATTTTCTTATCGCGCTTTTCCATTTCGATCGCGTCTGATTCATTGACGTTGTAACACGTAGAGTGGATCGTATCGAGTGGATTGGTCATGATGTTGATGCAGCGTACCCAATCACCACTTTCATATTCGTCAATTTGATCAGCGCAATAGTCATTGAGGACATCTGCACAGAGGTGATCATGAAAATTATTGAGTTCACATGATTCGATGAGCTGTTGTGTGGTGCGCGCTAGCTGTGCAAGACGCTCATGTTTTCTTGGAGAAAGATCTCCAATGCGGTCATCGTATTCCGAAAAGCCTTCTTCGGAAGCCGTTAACGGGCTTATCTCGCACATGCGATCCAGAAAATCATCGGCGAGAGCTTTGACGTCACGTGTCTGCTCGTTATCGGCTTGAGTCACAATGCCATTCTTGTTCAGAATGGGGTTAATAAGGTGGTAATCTTGCCGGATATGAAAATTAAAACGCGTACAGAGTCTGATTCTATGGGAAACATCGAGGTTGGTGAATCTGTATATTGGGGAGCTCAAACAGAGCGAAGCCTTCATCATTTCCCGATTGGAAAAGAAGTAATGCCTGTCGCCTTGATTAGGGGCATGGCAATATTGAAAAAATCGGCCGCCTTAGCCAACAAGGATCTCGGAAAGCTCGATGCACACATCTGCGATCTCATTGTCCAGGCGGCTGATGAAATTCTTAATGGAAACCTTACGGGTAACAGTTATTCTGCTGTAGTCGGTGAACGACATTCTCAGTTTCCACTGCGCATTTTTCAAACAGGCTCAGGTACGCAAACCAATATGAATGTCAATGAAGTAATCGCTGGGTATGCGAACGAAATCGAAACAGGGCAACGCGGAGGAAAATCTCCGGTTCACCCCAACGACCACGTCAATATGAGCCAATCCAGTAATGACACATTTCCAACAGGAATGAACATTGCCGCAGTAGAAGAAGTAACGAATCGCCTCATTCCAGCCGTGACCCAGTTGCGAGACGCACTACACAAGCGTGCCGAAGAGTTTTCTTCAATCGTTAAAATTGGCCGCACCCATTTACAAGATGCCGTACCGTTGACGCTTGGACAAGAGTTCTCTGGTTATGTGGCACAACTTGATGCTTCATTGAAGAGAGTGCAGGAAAGCATCAACGACGTAACGCAACTAGCTATTGGCGGGACTGCGGTAGGTACAGGTTTGAATGCACCCAAAGAATTTGGTGATAAGGCGGCACAATATATAAGCAGTGAAACGGGTCTCACTTTTTCTTCTGCGACCAATAAATTTGCTGCATTGGCTTCTCACGGCGATCTCGTGAATGCTCATGGAGCAATTACAACGCTTGCGACTGACCTCATGAAGATTGCGAATGACATTCGATGGTTGGGTTCGGGTCCGAGATGTGGAATAGGGGAGTTGTCGTTGCCCGAAAACGAACCGGGAAGTTCAATCATGCCGGGCAAAGTCAATCCAACGCAGAGTGAAGCGATGACGATGGTGTGTGCTCAGGTATTTGGAAACAATGCAACAATTGTTTTCGCAGGTAGCCAGGGTAATTTTGAGCTCAATGTTTTTAAACCAGTAATCATTTCTAATTTCTTGCATTCCGTCGAACTCATTTCTGATGTATGTGCGACGTTTCGAGAATTCTGCATTGAAGGTCTAACGGCAAACACAGATCGTATTGAGGCTTATGTGAATGATTCTCTCATGCTTGTCACTGCGCTTGCACCCCATATTGGTTATGACAAAGCAGCCGAGATTGCTAAGAAGGCGCACCATGAAGGAACGTCGTTAAAAGAAATGTCGGTGCAGCTAGGTTACGTAAGTGAATCTGATTACGACCAGTGGGTTATTCCCGCTGATATGGTGTGAAAGAGGAATGATGACTAAGGAAAAAAATAATTCAGTAAAGAATTCTCGCATTACGTTAAACGCAGCATTTGCGGCGATGATTGCATTTTGTGTTGTCATCGTGGGATTTTATGCGTTGACTTTGATGGACGATAACAACACTCTTAAAAGTCAATCAGCTCAAGTGGTTACGGATGAAGAAACCAGTTCTAACGGATTGAGCGGCGAGGGATTTGGAGACTCAACTCCTTCACCTGCTACAACAAACTCTCTCTCAAACGAAGACGCGACAAGAATTTATCAAAAAGTTGCCGCACTCACTCAACTCCCTCAAGGTACTCCTCAATTCGCAACAGTAAATGACGTCTCCAAGCTTCAAGGTCAAGACTTCTTTGCTAAAGCAGCCAACGGGGATGTTCTTTTAATTTATTCCGAGACGGGACAAGCCATCTTGTATCGCGAAAGTTCAAATGAAATCATTAGTGTCGGAACAATCAGCTCAACAACCGCGACGACGGTTGCTCCATAAAAGACTACCGAGTTAGGCTCGGCGAATCGAAGTCTCTGAGTTGAGTGGGCGTAAAGGTTTTCGCAAAGACTCCATTTTCTGTTGGCTTGAGTGTTTTCGGATCTACATCCCTTGAAACTACGAGAGATCTTATTGCATCACCCAACACCATTGGGACGGGTATGCGCCGCGTACCTATATCAAAAGTCTTCGGTCGGTTTACGTGAGGGGCTTCTTCTGCCATTATTAATTGTTGTCTGTATTTTTTAAGAAATTCGAGTAGCTCTTGTTGATTTAATCTGACAAACCATTCTCGATAGAGCTTACGATCTTCTGCTGAGGAATTGGATGCAGGCTGCGTTTGAGCTGTATTGGTTACAGTTCCTTTTGTGCGCGAACTTCTTCCGTTCGTAGTCGACCTTCCAGGAGCTCGCGTTCTTTTTTTCGCAGTCGATCTTCTTTCCAGAACTGGCGCATTTACAACAGTGGGACTATGAGTGCCAGGGTTAAGTGAAGGGACAAGTGGAGTAGCTAACGACTGCGAACGTGGAGGTTTTCCAGGATTGGCTCGGAGCCTTGGAGCTGCACCCTGTTGTTTCTGCTCAGCATTTTCAAAAAGCATATTGCGAGTGATGCCCATCTCTTCAAGGGTTCTCATTGCCTGTTGTCGGAACTGCTCGTGTTCGGAATCTACAACGTCATTCCCTTCTGTATCGAGCAGTCTAAGGAGTAACTGACCAACGTGATAAGTGCGGCCATTGCTATGTATTCGAGTGTTTATTGACAACCGGCTTAAAGCGACGTCAGGGTTAGTGTCAAGATACATACGCGTTAACCGCAACGTTTCAGAAATTTCATCTACAGAGAGTGCACGTGCCATAAAAACCAATTGTACTAGTTATGCTTGATTTCTTCCAATGTGGGATGTGACGGCTAATCTCGTAGTCATGGTCGCCCAATTCATCTACACAATGCACAATCTCTCCCGCTTTATACCTCCTGATCGTGATGTACTCAAAGACATCAATATTTCTATGTATCCCGGGGCCAAAATCGGTGTCATCGGCGGCAACGGAGCCGGAAAATCAACCCTACTCAAAATCATGGCGGGTCTCGACGACGGCTATACGGGTGAAGCTCGTCTCACTCCAGGTTTTACGGTGGGCTTTCTTGCACAAGAACCCCAACTCGATAGTTCCAAAACGGTTGTAGAAAATATTACGGATGGTCTCGGCGATGTCGCGAAGTGGTTGGCTCGGTATCAAGCGGTCTGTGACGCCATGGGTGACCCTGATGCTGATTTTGATGCGCTGCTATCAGAACAAGCTGACCTGCAAGACAAAATTGATTCGGCCAATGGTTGGGATATTGAACGTACGCTCGACATTGCTATGGATGCTCTCCGTTGTCCGCCTGCTGATTCGCAAGTGACAAATCTTTCCGGTGGAGAAAAGCGTCGAGTCGCATTGTGTCGCTTGCTTTTATCAAAACCCGATTTATTGTTACTCGACGAGCCCACCAACCACTTAGATGCGGAATCAGTTGCATGGCTTGAGCGGTATCTGAAAGATTACACCGGCACAGTAGTAGCAATTACTCACGACAGGTATTTCTTAGACAATGTTGCACAGTGGATATTAGAACTCGACCGCGGACGCGGAATTCCATGGGAAGGTAACTACTCGAGTTGGTTGGAACAAAAAGAACAACGCCTGAGCTTGGAAGAAAAAGCTGACAAGGCTCGACAAAATACATTGAAGCGCGAACTTGAGTGGATGCGGATGGCTCCAAAAGGTCGACATACAAAAAGCAAGGCTCGTATTACTGCTTACGAAGAACTCGTTGCGCAAGCCAATTCTGCAGATGGTCAACGAGATTCCTTGTCGATCATGATTCCTGCTGGTCCGCGATTGGGTGATCAAGTCATTGACATGCACAATGTCGCGAAGGCATACGATGAGAAGCTTTTGTTCGATGATGTCTCCTTCGTTATTCCTCCGGGTGGAATTGTTGGTGTGATCGGCCCGAACGGCGCGGGTAAAACCACCATGTTTCGCATGATAATCGGCGACGAGAAACCCGATGAAGGTGAAGTGATTGTTGGTTCAACTGTCAAACTTGCTCATGTAGATCAAAATCGAGATATTTTGGATGATGACCTCAGCGTCTATGACCAAATTTGTGAAGGTGTTGATCGTGTTATTTCTGGAGGACGCGAAATGCATGGCCGTGCTTATGTTGCAGGCTTTGGGTTTACTGGGTCGAATCAACAAAAACGCGTGGGCGATCTTTCTGGTGGTGAACGCAACAGAGTGCAGCTCGCACGCGTGATCAAGAGTGAAGGCAACGTTCTTCTTCTCGACGAACCAACCAATGACTTGGATATCGATACATTGCGTGCACTAGAAGATGCCCTGTTAAGTTTTCCTGGTTGCGTTGTGGTTATTTCTCACGATCGTTGGTTCCTTGATCGAATCTGCACCCACATCCTGGCCTTTGAAGGAGACTCGCAAGTCGTATTTTATGAAGGAAGTTTTACGGAATATGAAGAAGCGCGTCACAAGCGTTTGGGAACTGATGCTGACCAACCTCATCGCATTACGTACAAGCCATTGGTGAGAAAATAATTATTACAGAAAGTAATGTTGTAGGCGTCAAACTCGTCGCTTCAGGAGCTTGTCTTGCGCGGTGCGAAAATGGCGAGATTATTTTTGTTGACAACTTATTGCCTGGAGAAGTAGCAACAGTCCAGGAAACAAAAACAAAAGGCCGGACACGGTTTGGTGGAGTTGTTTCTCTACAAACGAGATCACCTGAGCGCGTTGAGCCTCCCTGTCCTTATGTGCAAGCAGGCTGCGGAGGATGCGATTGGCAACATATTGATCCAGCTGCGCAAAGCCGATATAAACGAGACATCGTTGTTGATGCGCTGACGCGAATTGGAAAAATCACTGATGCTGAAAGCATTGTGCGCGACTGTTTAGCGATGAGCAACACTCGTTACAGGTCGTCTGCACGTATTCTTGCTAACTCGACTTCCTGGGGTTTCCGTGCCGCGCATTCTCATACGATGGTTCCCGTCAACGATTGTCTCGTACTTCATAGTGAATGTGTCCAACAGGCTCATGATGCAATGGGTGCACTTGATGGTGATGTAGATGAAGTTCATGAGGCGCATGTGCGTAGAGCGCCTGACGTTTTCCAAGAAACTCGTTTAGCTGTTTCGCAGAAAAGTTTTTTTCAAGGCCATATCGATGCACCGCGGGTGTTGTCAGATTTGATTTTGGCGCGTACAAATGAGCTGAGGTCAGGTCAACAAAGTCTTATCTGCGTCGATCTTTATAGTGGCGTAGGAGTGTTTTCACTGGCACTCGCTCGAGCTGGCCATCATGTCATTTCTGTCGAAGGTAATCCTTACGCTGTGGGTGATGCACACAAAAACCTCATTGATTGTGATGCAACCGTTATCCATAGCGACGTGAAAAAATTTCGCTTCGATGTTCACGCGTTTGGCAAAACCTGTGATGTGGTGGTGGTAGATCCTTCGCGCGAAGGAATTGCAAAAGAAGCATTGGATGCCGTGACGTCATGCAATGCGCGACGAATCATTCTTGTGAGCTGTGATCCTGCTGCTGGTGCTCGAGATATTGCGCTGTTAGAAGGAGCAGGGTACTCGTTGACGGAAACAACACCCATTGATATGTTTGGGCATACTCACCATGTTGAGATGGTTTCGATTCTTGATATGGTCTGATAGTAATGACAAAAAACCTTTCGCTGTTCGTCTCTTTTCTATTGGCTAGTTTGTTTCTCGGTGCGTGTTCATCTACACCTTTAGAGTCGCGTAGTACGAAAACTCCTGGTGCTGCTAAAGCGCCTGTGTCGGATGCGTTTTACACTCCACCGACAACGCTTCCCGTAACAGAACCCGGCTCAATCATTTGGAGTCAGCTCCTGAGCGATCCGCCTAAGAATGCCAATGCGTGGAGAGTTCTATACGTCACTACTGGAATCAACAATACTCCTGTTGCTGCATCAGCATTGCTGTACGCGCCGCGAGATAACAAAAAACATCGAGTCGTTGTTTGGGCCCACGGAACGACGGGTATTGCAGACACGTGTGCTCCGTCACAGCAAGATAATCCAGATGAAAATATCCCTTACTTTGAAGACTATATAAATGAAGGGTATGCCGTTGTTGCTCCTGATTATGAAGGTTTAGGTACGCCTGGAACACATCCGTACTTAGTCGGTTCGAGTGAAGGTCGAAGCGTTCTTGACGCACTTCGTATGGCGCAATCTTTCGACCCTATTAATTCAGTAGCAGGAGGAGTGATAGTTGGGCATTCGCAAGGAGGCCATGCGGCGCTCTTCGCAGGCCAACTTCAATCGAGCTATGCTCCAGAACTTGGGCTCGATGGAGTCGTGTCGGTTGCTCCACCGGGAAATCTGGAGGAGTTGTACACTCGCTTTACCCTGTCACCTATCACTTATGGCCTTGCTGTCATGGGTGCGGTTGGCTTTACGACCGTTCGCCCTGACCTTGATCTGACACAAGTGTTTCCCCAAGAAGTATTAGCAAAGTCATCTGTTGTTATGGATGACTGTTTATCTGGCGTCATCCAAACATATGTAGGTGATGCATTTCTGGGCCTTGTGGCTCAACCTGAACAAATTTCACCTTGGCCAGAACTTTTTGCAGAGAATTCGCCAGGTAGAGTAAAAATTGATGTGCCTGTACTTATCGAACATGGTCTTAAAGATTCCACAGTCCCAGCAATTATTTCGAAAGAAATTTATGAATCTTCCTGCGAGGTAGATACAAAAATTTCTCGTATTACATACACCGGAGTAAAAGGCACGCACAGTGGAGTTTTAGAAATGGGACGAAAGGATACACTTGCTTTTATTGCGGATCGTTTTGCTGGTAAACGTTTTGAAAGCAGTTGCTAGTTCTTGCGTTGAAAGTTTTCCAACGCTTGATGGATTGCGATACGCGCTCGATCTGCATTTAACCATTCGCCAATGATGACGTGTTTGTTTGGTTCCAAAGCTTTGTATACTTTGAGAAAATGTGCAATTTCATCGAGAATGTGTGCATCGACATCTGTAATGTCTTGCACGCTTTCCCAACGTGGATCAGAAGAAGGAACGCAGAGTAATTTTTCATCGCCTCCTGCCTCGTCTGTCATTTCAATCATTCCGATAACACGTGAACGAATGTGGCATCCTGGAAAAGTTGATTCTTCAAGTAATACGAACGCATCGATAGGGTCGCCGTCATCCGAAAGAGTGTGAGGAACGGACCCGTATTCTGCTGGATATTGGGTAGAGGTGA
>CAYMMG010000017.1:39094-40628 GCA_964391505.1 uncultured Burkholderiales bacterium
CCAGCAACAACTGCTTGAGCAAGAGAAAGGTCGCGGGGCACCATACCGAATTCTTCAATGCCTGTTTGTATAGCGCTAGGAATTTGATGAGTGTGACCTTCTCTAATGAAGGATCGCACGGCCGCTGTCGCAACCATTAATTCACAGATCGGGACTCGTTTACCAGGATCATCTGCGCGAGGAAGGAGTGATTGGCAGACTATGCCTTCGAGTGTATTGGCGAGCTGCGCACGAATTTGCGCTTGCTCGCTCATGGGGAATGCGTCAATAATTCGATCGACTACACCAGCCGCATCTGTTGCGTGCAAGGTAGAGAAAACAAGGTGTCCTGTTTCTGCTGCAGTAAGAGCAGTTGAGATGGTTTCTAAGTCACGCATTTCACCAACAAGAATAACGTCAGGGTCTTGACGCAGAACAGAGCGCATTGCCATAGCGAAACTTTTTGTGTCCCCTCCGACTTCGCGTTGCTGGATAAGAGATTTTTGTGAAGCGTGGATGTATTCAATCGGATCTTCAATAGTGATGATGTGTTCATCTCGTTCGTAATTAATTTTATTAATAAGTGATGCTAGCGAAGTTGATTTTCCTGAGCCCGTTGGCCCACACACAAGTACAATGCCTTGTCGAAGTTGTGAAAATTGTTTCATTGTTTCAGGCAAGCCAAGCGAATCCATCGGGGGGATAGCGTTGGGAATGACACGAAGTGATACGGCTAATGAATCACGCTGGAGAAATACGTTTGCACGGAAACGCCAATTTCCATATGTACAAGCGAAGTCGAGGTCGCCAGAAAATCCTTCGCGAAGAGGTTCAGGTCCGGCTAAGTATTCAACAATTTCGTCGAGGTCGGGGTTCGTAAGGATTCCGAATCCTTCTAAAGGAGCTAGATGTCCACCGACTCGTGTCAGAGGTCGTGAACCTACGCTTAAGTGAATATCAGAACCGTTATTTTTGAGTGCTTGTTCGAGAATATCCTCAACAAGGCTGAGGTGTGTTTTGCGAGCGATATCTGCCTGTTGCCAGAGAGATTGAAATGCAGACTCTGTAGCTACAGCGACACGGATAGGCATGCCAGCTAGAGATTGCACTTCGTCGATTTCAACAGGACGAGGAATTCGCGGCCATGCCACAATGAGAAAGCCATCGTGATAGCCCACTCCGAGTACTCCTGTTTCTTCAGGTATGGCACGTACTGCTCCGGGATCAAGTTCGTGATGAGGGTTTTCAATGACGGGAATGCCAACGTTGCGTGCTTGTTCGAGAAGAAGAGCGTCGGCAGAAGATACTTCTTGCGGTGCAACGCGAGCAGGGGACATCGAGGAAGTTCGCGACTGTACTGGTTGTGCAGATTGATCTGGTGGAACTGGTAGTGCGCCCGAATCAATTCTGTAACCAAGCCGTGGATCCTGAATATTTGGATCGTGATCTTCCGGAGGTGTGTATGTCATTGATGACTCCTTGCTTCATGACCGAGCGGGTGTCGAAAATGAATTCTTCTTATTCGTAGCGTGCTCTTGCCTTAATATCGTCAGCA
>CAYMMG010000018.1:0-39092 GCA_964391505.1 uncultured Burkholderiales bacterium
GGATCTCCTTTTCTATGTAACCCGATGAACGAGCTAGCTAGTAATTGTTAGTAAGCGTTGTTTTCTTTACGCTTGCGAGATAAAGCAAACATCACTCCACCAAGAGCAAGAATCAAACCAGCAACCGTTGCAAGCCACACGGTTTGCGAACCAGTGAAAGGAAGTGAATCTCCACCAGCACTCGTGCGAGTTACAGACTCTCCTCCCACAGCCACGGTAGTAACAATCAACGAGTGGTCGTCACTTGCACAGTTAGGGTTCGCAACAGGTACTGCAAAACATGCAGTAGCAATGTTGCGTAGAGTACCTACAGCTGATGCAGGAACAACAAAAGCAACCGTCTTGGTAAACGATGCTCCAGGAGCAAGCGTTGCGATTGTTCCAATATCACCAATCACATTATCTGTAACAGTAATGTTCGACAATGTAACTGTTGAAGTGTTCGTCACAACAAATGTGTAATTAACAGTGCTACCTACAGCAGCTGTTGTTTGATCAGCAGTCTTGTCAATCGTGATCGAAGGAACAGCCGTAACATTTACTTGAGCAGTGTCGGTTGCAGATACAGGAGTACCCACAGGCGCACCATTTGCATCAAGAGGCTGTCCAGTAACGATCGCAGTGTTCGTTGTGTTCGCTGTATATCCAGCAGTATGAATACATGTGTACTCAGACACTTGATCAGGAATCAAAATACTCGTGTCTTCCCCGCCCTTGGAACATTCAGTTGCGTTAGCATCAACAACCTTGACATTCTTCAAACGAGTATCACCCGTGTTCGTAACCTTAATCTTGAACGTAACAGGCTGACCCGCACTAAACGTACCCGTCTCACCAAACGTCGTTGACCCAGAAGATGCTTGAACAGTCTTCTCAACAGATACTGACGAAGCACTCGGAGGAACAGCCGTAACATTTACTTGAGCTGTGTCGGTTGCAGTTACAGGATTACCCGCCGGCGCACCATTTGCATCAAGAGGCTGTCCAGTAACGATCGCAGTGTTCGTTGTGTTCGCTGTATATCCAGCAGTATGAATACATGTGTACTCAGACACTTGATCAGGAATCAAAATACTCGTGTCTTCCCCGCCCTTGGAACATTCAGTTGCGTTAGCATCAACAACCTTGACATTCTTCAAACGAGTATCACCCGTGTTCGTAACCTTAATCTTGAACGTAACAGGCTGACCCGCACTAAACGTACCCGTCTCACCAAACGTCGTTGACCCAGAAGATGCTTGAACAGTCTTCTCAACAGCCACCGACGAAGCACTCGGAGGAACCACAGTCGAGATCGTCACATCAGCATCATCATCGTCCGTAACGTCTGGTCGAGCTTCGTTATCGTCATCAACAGGAGTTCCCGTCACCGTGGCAACGTTATGAACAACACCTGTAGCGTTAGCAGGAATCACGAAAGTCTTCGTGATTACAGGAGCACTCTGGCCTGGATCAAGCTCAGCAATAGTTGTACCAACCTGGCCACCCAACATTGGGTCCGTCACCTTAACATTTGTCAATTTTGTTTCACCCGTGTTCTTAACAACGAATGAGTAAGTGACAGTATCGCCAGGCTTCGCGGTCGTAGGATCAACAGTCTTAGTGATCTCAATGCCGTCATCAGTAGAAGGAGTGACAATCACATCAGCATCATCATCGTCCGTAACGTCTGGTCGAGCAATGCCGCCCTTGAAAGGTGTACCTGTTGCTGTTGCAACATTATGAATCGTTCCTGTTGCATCGTCTGGAATCACGAAAGTCTGCGTGATTACAGGAGCACTCGCACCAGGTTCAATGAGATCAATAGTTGCACCAACTTGACCACCGAGCAGAGGGTCCGTCACTTTAACGTTCCTCAATTTTGTTTCACCTGTGTTTTTCACAACGAATGAGTATGTGACAGTATCGCCAGGCTTTGCAGTTGTTGGATCAACAGTCTTGGTGATTTCAATACCATCATTGGTTGGGCAGATCTCTTCAGCCACTTGTTCGAACATGTCGGTAAGACCAGCGAAGTTATTGGCACGGAATGTAGGATTTCCAGCGCCTGCTATATTCTGAAGGTTAGCTTGGCTAATGTTTTGGCCCACAGCAACCGGAATAATTTTTACACCTTTGTCGCGAATTCGGCCCGCTGCACCAAAAGCTCGCTCGCGAGCAAGTTGATAAATTTCTGGCGTGCTCAAAGCAGGTGAAAGATTCGCAGGGAAGCTTCCGTTATTCGCCACAGCAGCTTCAGCAGCTTCAACAGTCACTGTGGGGTTGCCATCAGTGAACATAACAATGTGTGTGGCTCTTTGGCTAGGGTCTGTACTGTTGGATACACGAGTTTGGTTAACAGTTTTCAGCGCTGATTCCCAGTTAGTAAATGCTTCGGAATGAGCATCGAGGCCATCTTGAAATTGGTTATGGTCATCCATGCTTGCACCCGTTTTAAAGGTAGTCGTTTGAATTGCATATTTTTGGAGGTTTGCATTTGCTGGAGTGTCAATGCGGAACCATGACGGAGCGCCATTAATACGCTTTGTGAGCGTACCGAATGCAAACAAGTCCATGTAGGAATCTGGGCCCCTAAGAGCATCCACAAAAGCAGAACCCGCTGTTTTCACGGCAGCAATGTTTGCGTTACTGTTAGCGCGTGAACCTGTAAGGTTGTCAACACCGATTGATGCTGATCGGTCAATGACCAATACGACTCGAGCACCACATACGGCCTCGGCGGTAGGTGCAGGCGTGACATCATCACCATCAGCGGCAAATGAAACAGCCATAGAGGCGGCAATCATCAATGCAACAACAAGGAAGGCATTGAACTTAAGAATCTTCGAAGAAGAACCCACTCTGTAAAGGAATGTGGATTTTAGCATTTTTACTCCAAACGCATATAGCACCAATGGGACAATTGGTATTACTTAATGATACATCGACATGCGTCTAATGCGCAATATAAACCCTAATGATTATTAGTAATATTTTTTGTGATGTGTTCTATATTTCAGATCTCTTGATGGTTTTACTGCTTGAGAGTCAAATTAGCTTTTATTTCAGGGAAAATCAATAGCTCAAACCACATGAAAATGCCATCGAAAAGCTGGTTAATGAACGATTGTGCCTATTAGTTCAGGAGACCATACAAAAAAGACTTATCTCAAATCACACTAAGGAGCACAATAATCTAGATAGTTTGCCAAGAAGGCGGAGCCCAAATAGTTGTCCGTTGAGCAACTTCTTCACTCTGGTCAGGTGTGAATACTTCTTGAAGAGAAGCAATTGATACTTCACACTGCTCATTGCTCGGAGGTCGAGTTGTGACTTTTTGCAGCCATAAACCGGGACGTACAATCACGCGTACCCACAAGTGCGACATTCGTGTTGCAGCTGCTTTAATGATTTCGTAACTGACCCCCGCAATCAAGGGAATCACCAAGATGCGTGAGAGCAATAGTCCCCACAGAGGGATCGAAGGCAACAATGCGGCTATACCTGCATAAAAAATAATGGACATCACCATAACAATGAGAAGAAAGTTTGTCCCACACCTCACATGGGCAGTAGTGAACTGTTGTGCTGCTTCAGGGGTAAGTACTACGTCATTTTCGTATGCTGCAATCGCTTTGTGCTCTGCTCCATGATATTGAAATACCCTTTTGATATCAGGGATCAGTGAGACAAGTGCAAGGTATCCAATAAAGATGACAAGTCGTAATACTGATTCTGCAATAAAACCTTGCCAATGCGAGAGATTAAATCCGTGCTGCACCCATTTGCTCGCTAGTAAAGGAGCAACAATAAAAAGTGCCACAAAAAAAATCAACGAGAACGCGACACTTATTCCTACCGCCGTCTTGGTCAGCGGCGACTTAACTTCTTCAGCCGTTTCCGCGCCCCCCGATACCGAGTGCATCGTGCGCTGAGAATCGCTGCCGATCTCTCGCTCCGAAGAATCGAAGTTGTCTGAAGGAGGCTGCTGATTAAAGTCGAGCGTACGTTGCGTCTCAGCATGGGAGCGAGTGCTTTGATCAGCAGCCTCCGCTTCCATCTGCAACTTAGCTTCTTCATCCTTGAGGGAGAGATCGGCGCTATGCATCAGCGCACGATAGCCGAGGGCCATGGCCTCACCCAAGCCCATAACACCGCGCAAAAAAGGAATCTTCACGAACTTCTGCGCGAAAGATGGAACATCAAAAGTTGCAATATCGATAGAGTTGTCCATGCGTCGACATGCAACCGCGTACGATTTTTCTCCCCGCATCATCACGCCGTTTAAAACTGCCTGGCCGCCCATGGCACGCACCGCGGACAACACAACAAGATTTCTGATGAGCGACCGACGATTCATACAGTTTTATGCCCCTGGAGTTGGATTCTTTGCGATCTCGTCGAGAAACTCATCGTTGTTCTTGGTTTGCTTTAGTTTCTCGAGAAGAAGTTCAAGACCCGCGCCTGTGCGACCATTGTCGCCACCTTCGAGTGCATGGAGAACACGTCGAAGTTTCCATACAGAGTTGAGCTGTTGACGATCGAAGAGAAGTTCTTCATGACGAGTCGAAGAAGTGTCAACGTCGATCGCTGGGAAGATACGACGTTCTGCAACGCGGCGATCCAAACGAAGCTCCATGTTGCCGGTTCCCTTGAACTCTTCGAAAATAACTTCATCCATTTTCGAACCTGTATCAACGAGCGCAGTCGCAAGAATGGTGAGCGAGCCACCTTCTTCAATATTTCGTGCAGCACCAAAGAACTTCTTCGGCGGATACAGCGCTTGAGAATCGACACCACCTGAAAGGATACGTCCCGAAACGGGAGCGCTCAGGTTGTATGCACGTGCGAGACGTGTGATTCCATCCAAAATCACAACAACATCTTTGCCTAGTTCAACAAGTCGCTTTGCGCGCTCGATCGCAAGTTCAGCAATGCGAGTGTGCTCGTCTGGCGGACGATCGAAGGTAGACGCGATCACTTCACCACGTTGGCAATGTCGTTTCATGTCGGTGACTTCTTCAGGACGTTCATCAACAAGCAAAACCATCAAGTGCACTTCTGGGTTATTGTGCTCAATCGATTCGACAATGGATTTCATGATTGTGGTCTTACCCGCTTTAGGAGGAGAGACAATCAAACCACGTTGACCTTTACCTATAGGAGAAACGAGGTCAATAATGCGACCCGTCACTTCCAAGGGTGCAGAGTCAAGTTGCATGATGAGCTGCTCGTCTGGAAAGAGCGGTGTAAGGTCTTCAAACCTTCGACGCGCACGAGATTCTTCGGGGTCAACACCATTGACGGTGTCGATGCGCAAGAGTGGTGTGGGTTTACGATCATCTTCGTGGGCAGGTTTCATGGAACCAGTCAGCAAGTCACCTTTACGCAGTGCCATGCGACGGATCATCTGAACAGAAACATAAGCGTCGCCTTTTTGAGGAAGATAACCACTACAACGAAGAAAGCCATAACCCTCTTCGCGAATTTCAAGCAAACCTGCGCAATCAATAGGTTCTACATCATTGTCTCTGGAGTTACGTGGTTCGTAACCTTCTTCGCGATCTCGCCCGCCTCTGCTACGGCGGCGTCGACGGCGAGTTCCGTCTTCGTTCGACTCGTCATCAGAATCATTTTCAAAGCGCGCGTTGTCTCGACCAGCATTTGATTTTGGTTTTGAATCTGCCTTTTTTGGTGTCTCATTTTCGCTTCGTCGAGGACGCGACATTGGTCGTGGTGCGAATTCAGCCTCGTCTTGGCTTCCTGGCATTGAATCTTGCTCGTTGGCTAATGCATCAATGGAGTCAGCTGCCACAACAGAAGCGCGGCGAGACCGAATGCCACCTGTCGGGGTTTCATTCGATGAACCATGGTTAGTTTGTGCTTGAACAATGGCCTCGACAAGCTCGCTCTTCTTAAGTTTCGATGTCGCGGCTATGCCCAACGTTTTAGCAATCGTGACCAGCGCGTCTTTATCTTTGCTGGCAAGAGAAGTTGAATCCATAATGATCCTTTAAATAATTTGGAAAAAATCCTTAACGGGAAAGGGGCTGTCCTCGAGGTAAAAGATGAGTTCAGTCCGGGTTCAAAAAGAAAGGGAACCGTACTCACAAAAGTAAGGACAGAGCCACTCTATCGCAATCGTCGACCCTTAGCAACAATTGCTGTTAATTTTCTCGTCACGCTTCCTGGAAGACTTGAGGATACTGCTGCAAGCAATTTATTGCCTGCTCCTGGAATAACTACTCCTCTTTGGTGGTCCATTCCTCGGAATGTAGCGCGGGCGACATCATCGGCGCTTTGCCACATAATAGAAGGATAATTTTCTCTTTTGGGAGCGTCGAACCAACGGGATCGTTCGTGAAATTCACTCACCGTCATGCCCGGACACACCACCATAATATTGACGCCCGACTCGCTCAGTTCTTCGCGAAGCGCATGAGAAAAGCTTGTGACAAATGATTTTGTACCACCATAAACAGCGTTTCCTGTCATAGGTTGATAGCTCGCAAGGGAAGACATATTGATAATTGTTCCGTAGCGTTTCGCAACCATGGGAGCAGTTGCAGCATGGGTAAGAGCGACGAGCGCTGAAATGTTTAAATCGATTTCATTGAGCTCGTTGGCGATGTCAAGTTCGATGAATGGTCCTGATGACCCAAATCCTGCATTGTTGATAAGGACGTCGATGTCGCCTTTTTTTATACGAATAATTACTTCTTCTCGCTGAGTTTCGACAGTTAAATCCGCAGCAACGACTTCCACATTAATTTTGTGTTCGCTGCGAAGAGTTTCTGCGAGTTCATCGAGTCGATCTTTACGTCGAGCAACAAGAACCAGATCATGTTTGCGGCGCGCACCTTCAATTGCAAGCGCCTCGCCTATTCCACTTGAAGCACCGGTGATGAGAATTTGCATACTCGAATCCTACTCACTTCATATAGAAGTTCGGATTTGTGCGCACTTATGCGAGAACGTGTGCCGAACTTTCATGAGCACGTAAAAAGTCGACGCCCATTACTTTTGTGATGGATAGCCTCAACGCTTCGCATGCAGCGAGACCATCACCATGGTTGGGCCCCAAGCCTATGCGCAACGTGAGAACATCGAGTCCACATTCAGATTCAGGCTGACCGGGAAAGACCGTTCCCGGATATGCCAAAGCGTTATTAAAAGGAAGCCCAAAAGAGAGCGAACTTACCATGTGGTTATCGAGCTCATTAACAATGTTCACAATCTGACGCTCTGTATATAGGCTTCGATCAAACTGAACAGACAGGAGTCCGCCATATCCAGCTCCCTCTCGTAAAAAGGGATCAATAAACTGCGCACTTCCGTTTTTCGTCGGATAGTTAACGACTACACCTGGAAGGCCACTTATTTTTTCAGCTGCTAACGCCGCATTAGCACTGTGCTGACGAAGTCGTTCGTTAAAGGTGGGAAGATCACGCAAATGAACCGCCATATCAGCCCAGAACATTGTGCTTTTCCCAATACCATCCAGATGCGCTTTAACCCCTTCTTGCCCACTCCATCTACAGCTCGGGTTATTCCAAAAGATTCCTCCCATAACAGTACCCGACGAATATTTTGTTGAACTAGCGATGGCACCCATAACCATTTCTAATTCAAAAAGCTTTTCTAAGTTAATATTGCCGCTTCCTACCGATGAGATGTCAACAATAATAGGAATTCCTTTTTCTATCGCATAGGCGTTGAGAGCATGTAAATCTGTCGCTTGCATTTTAGGATTATCGCCTAATTCAACAAAAATAACGTCAGCGCCTTCAGCAGAAGCGATAACATCCTCGACTACTTGGCTTCGCGTATTGCTTGGCTCTTGCCCGGCAATCATTTCCATGGTTATAGGTGTATCGGAGTAAGGAACACCAGAGGTTGCAATATTTAATACGTCTTTTCCGGTGGAAGACTTTATTCCTTCTATTACATCGACCAATACTGCTGTTGCATTCGGTCGCGCGAATACATCGTCTTCTCCAAGAGGATGTGTTGGACTTCTGTGCAATTGCGCGATCTGTTGACGATAGGCCATGCCTAGGCGTTCAGATAACGCATCGATTTCATCATCGCTCAAATCACACACTACGTCTGCTTCTATTATCCCTAACTGTTGGCCTCTAAAAGTGGCCTCTCGAGGACTCATCCCTGTTCCTAAATATTCGCGTACCTCTCGCAACTCATTAAACATGCCTTGCGTGCGCAGGGATACATTTTTAAATTCAACAAACCACACTTGCTTATTGTCACGTGACACAACATGAATTTCGTCTTTTAACTCAGGGTGTAAAGAAAGGAACGCATCCTGAGTTGCCTGTGCATGCCGACGCGTAGGAAAAGGAAGTGCTGCAGTTTGTGGAAAATAATGATTAACTAATTGAACCTCTGCTTTGGATGGAGCAAAGCGCGGATACGATGTCCAGCCAAAACATATAGGGAAACCTGCACGGACCATTTCTACACAGGCGTCCGGATTCTCTTGCAACTCGATAAATAGGTCCGTCCTATCTATGGATGCTTCTAGCCCATTTCTTGAAGGTGCGATATCAACACCCGTGTAGTTCGTAGACGCTGCAAAGCGATGAGAAGGTTGAGATTTTGCCCAACCTTTTCCTGAAGGAACCATCGTGCCAGGACTCTCTCCAAGTTCAAAAGAAAAAGGGGTTCGTCGAAGTTGTTTCCGGAGATACGGAGTTAAGCCAAGTTGCATGTGTGTTGCTTTCGTTAAGGTCAGCAAACATTATGACTGATTTGCAGAAAATGGGTCAAATTACTGAATTCAACTGTTCATATCAGTGTGTTGTGTAGGTTTTTCATCTATATAGATGAAAAACCTACACAACACATAAATCACAGGGAGCGACAGAGGAGCCAGGAGCGAAGCGACTACCGCGAGTTGCATCGGGCTTTGCCTGCGCAACGACTAAAAAATCACAGGGAGCAACAGAGGAGCGACTGCGAGAAGCATCCGGCTTCGCCGGTGCTTCGACTAAAAAATCAGAGCGAATCGATCACAGCTCGCACGGCGTCAAGCGATGGTGTAACGGAAGCTGGAATTTCAATATCTGCCGTGGCGCGATCAGGATCCTTGAGTCCGTGGCCGGTTACCGTGCACACAATCGTTGAACCGGGAACAATATCGCCATTCTCGTGAGCTGCAAGGAGACCGGCAATGCTCGCTGCCGATCCAGGTTCCACAAAAATGCCTTCTGTTTTTGCAATCAGTTTGTATGCCTCAAGAATTTCTTCGTCGGTGACCGCGGTGATTGAACCTCCACTTTCGTCACGAGCGCCTTTAGCCAGTTCGTAACTAGCAGGAGCACCGATACGAATCGCCGTTGCAATCGTTTCTGGGTTTTCAACAGGAAAACCGTAAACAAAAGGAGCAGAACCATCGGCTTGTATACCTCGCATGCGGGGAGTCGATGTCACGATTGATTCACTCACGTATTCTTTATATCCAACCCAATAGGCGTAAATATTTGCGGCATTACCCACAGGAATAAAATGTTCATCGGGAGCACGTCCAAGTGCATCACAAATCTCAAACGCCGCTGTCTTTTGTCCTTGCACACGATACGGATTGATCGAATTCATGATCCCGACCGCGTCAATCGTCTCAAGTTGGCGTACGAGAGTTAATGCTTCATCAAAGTTTCCATCAATCTGCATAATATGAGCACCATGCATGACAGCTTGAGCAAGTTTTCCGAGCGCAATTTTTCCTTGAGGAATAATCACCATGCACGGCAATTTTGCACGCGCAGAATATGCGGCCAATGCAGCCGATGTATTTCCTGTGCTTGCACAGATAAGAACTTGTTTACCTTCCGACTTCGCTTTGGTCACGGCCATAGTCATGCCACGATCTTTGAAGCTACCCGTTGGGTTCGCACCCTCTACTTTGATATATACATCGGCACCAACAAGGTCTGATAAATATGTTGCCGGAACGAGCGGAGTATTGCCTTCGTGCAGCGTAATAACTTCTTCTCCATCAGCGATCGGTAAGCGTTCGCGAAAGGCGTTGATAAGACCCGTCCAAGAAGATGTCATTGTCTTATTCTTTCATACAGGAAAGCCAATAGACCACATGAACAACTTTAGGAAACAAATGTGTGAGCACCTAATGAAGGTAAGTCAAAGCCGAGCTGCACCGGTTCAGCACCTCCCGTTTCAAAACGCTCAAAGTTTCTCTCAAAACTCCACGGGCGATTACGCAAAGCCTCTCGTACTGCTTCTTTTTCAGGTGCTATAAATTTTTCTGATTCGGCAATTGCACGACTAATTCTGCTGACTTTACGGATAGTAATGACATCTGCACCATAGCGATTCCGCAACAGGGCAGACTTTCTCACAAATGCTTCCCAGTTCTTCGTATCATCGACAAAGAGAACAAGAGCGTCTCGCCAATCATCCTCACTCATAGCTGTTGTAATCCGCTTAACGTGAGGATTAACAATAATTTTACGACCACCTTCACGCCAGGGCCCCCTGTCATTTTCGACATCTCCCGCATAGACATACAAAACATCGGCCTCTCCAAATACATGGCGTCCACCGTTTCCTCTTGTTTTCGTGTCGTGATGAATCGACAAACCCAAAGCTTCCGCAATTTCACTTGCAATAATTTTTCTATCAACCCGAGGATGCGCAGCTCTCAGTAGATTTTCGACATAAAAAACATCCTCACGATCAACCAGCGCAAAACGAGCACCCTCGGGAAATTTATCCCACGGTATTGTGTTCACACCATCAACAAAAACGATTTGACCTGAGGCGATCTCTTTAAGCACTTCTGTCAACTCCCGTTGTTGCGGAATAAAAATTCTTTCTCCCTCGACTCTTGGATTTCGCGTTGAACTGAAGTAGCCAGAAACCATAATGCGGTTCACTCTTGCGGACGTGAGATAGTCAGTGAGGCGCGCCGCCGAAAGTGGATTTCTCTTGTTGTCGTACAGCATTAGGCGCCGCCTGTCGCCCATCTGGCCTGTGGTAGACGTTATGACAATAGAGTCTTCGATGGGCATATCATGATGCTTGTTTGGACGAGGAGAAATCAATAGATGCAAAGTTCGGTTTTTGCCAGGAATTTCAGAGATGTTTAATACGACAACACCGGCATGTCTTTCCGAACGTGAGAACAATTCCGGACTCCACCCCTGTTGGCTTCCGAATTTCATCAAAAATTGTGTGAGGTCACGCGCAATCAGATCAGACTCTAATTCGAGGTGGTAATCAAGCGTTCTCGATTTATGCAAAAAGAAGGGTGCACCACGAACGGGACGAGAATCAAGCGTATCGGGTTGATTCGTTTTCAGTCTCCCAACATTCCAATTCATAGGTTGGTGGCAGGAAGTGCATACAAGCGAATCTTTAGTAGGACGATATGCTTCTAAGAAATCTGTAGCTTCCACTCGAATTTCGGTGCCATCAATAATTTGTAGTGCTGTAGGAAAACTAATATTGCGAGGCCTTAACCGATCATCATCTCTTGCATATGTTGCCACACTTCAAGAGTATGCCTAATTTTTCTAGAGCGCAAAAGCCCGGGAGGTCAGACCTTCCAAAAGGGATAAAACGCGTTCAACAGTTAGTAATGATTCTATGAGAGCACAGGATAAATAGGTCCAACTCTTTGGACACAGGAAAGCCCGTTTAACTCTTCTGCTGCTTGGAGCATACTTCTCTCTCTCGTCTCGTGCGTAAGTAATAGAAGACGCACCGGCACGTTGGCTCCTTTGCCAGGTTGTTGCGAGAGAGATCGTATAGAAATGCCATGGTGCTCTGCAACACCCGCAATCTGTGCAAGCACACCTGGTTGATCCTCCACCAAAGAGTCAATATAAAACTCTGATTCCCATTCTCCCGGGTCCGCAATTGTTCGATCAAACTCGAATCCAACAATCGCACCTGAGCGGCCGCGATCAACGTTGATACAAGCATCAACGACATCACCTAAAGCTGCGGCTGCCGTGGGGTCTCCCCCTGCTCCACGTCCGATGAACGTCAATTCACCCGAACGTTCACCAGAAATCGTGACCGCATTAAATCCATCGTGAACAGTGCTTAACGGGTGGGTAATGGGAACAAAAGTTGGATCGACACGAATAATAACTTCATGTGTATTTCTTTCTTGAACAACAGCAATCAGCTTGATGACATAACCCAATTCTGTGGCCGTTGCAATATCTTTGACGGTGACTCCACTGATACCTCGGGTCTGCACATCGCTCTGCAATGCATTCGCCCCAGTAGCAAGGAGAGAAATGATCGCAATTTTTGCCGCTGCGTCATAACCTTCCACATCTGCCGTTGGATCTGCTTCGGCATAGCCCAATGCGGTCGCCTCGGCGAGTGCTGCTTCATAACTCATTCCATTGCGCGTCATTTGAGTAAGGATAAAGTTCGTTGTCCCATTCAGAATTCCTCGAACACTATTAATGTGCTCAACGGCTAACGATTCGCGGATAGGACGGACAATAGGAATAGCACCAGCGACTGCTGCTTCGAAAAGAAGATCAACTCTATTGGATCCGGCAAGTGCGTAGAGTTCATTTCCTTTTAATGCGAGTAACTCTTTATTCGCTGTGACCACACTATGAGAAGAAGCAAGAGCAGCTTTAATAATGTCATATGCGTCATGGATGCCCCCGGCAACTTCAACAACAATATTGGCATCTGAATTTATAATGTCTGCAGAATTCGTTGTCACGATGTCAGAAAATTCACCGAGCTGATCACTCGAGGAATACAGAATACTTTTATCGGGAACATCACGTTGCGTGTCGCGATTACGCACGAGAACATGCGAGATGCGAATACTAAAACCGTACTCATCAAGAATACGATCATGCTTCTCATGCAACTGCTGAATGAGGGAACTTCCCACAACTCCGCAACCAACAATGGCTATTTTGATCTGTCGTGTTTCTTGCATTGGTCTATTCTGACTCACTAGGGACTCCTCTTTGGGTTTTATTCGAATTCATTAAGAAAATGCTGGCCTATTTCTTCAAGCTATAACGTCAATCGGGACACGGGTGCAGACAGAGTGCGAACACCGACTTCATACCCGAGTTGACGAGTATCAAAAATATCGCGAGCAGTTCGTGAACCTTTTCCTTGGCGTGCCATGTCGACTCCATTCGTGTGCGATGGTGGGAGATGCTACTCCCCTCGTAAAGAAACGAGCAAAATCACACCATGCGTGAAAGCATTTCGTCCATGGTTTCGCGACGCACAATTTCACGCATACCACCATCGATGTTTTGCCCAACCAGCACAACGGCCGGTCGCGTCAACATGTTGTAGTTGCTTGCCATCGCATATGAATACGCACCCGTGGACGCCATACACAGGATGTCGTCAACGGCAACGTCGGTCGGAAGCACAACGCTCTGTGAGAGAATGTCTCCCGATTCACACAGTTTTCCTGCGACTGCAACCTCACGAGAACCTGCGTCTCCGTTTCGACCACTTACCCAACTCAAATGTTGTGCGTCGTACATTGCGGGACGAACATTGTCTCCCATTCCCCCATCGACAGCAATATATGTTTTCACTCCTGGTATCTCTTTGATCGAACCCACTCGATACGCAGTGAAGCCGGCACGACCAACTATTCCGCGACCAGGTTCAGCCCACACTTCTAAATCTTGAAGATTATGTTGTGCACATACTTCGTGAGCTGTGGCCCGTACGGCCTTGGCTAAATCGACGGGCAATGCGACATCATCATCGGGTTGATAATGAATACCAAAACCACCACCCACACTTATTTCATTGACCTTGAGGTCAATACCTTGTGCGGAATATTGTTCCCGAAGCGAAACATAAAATTCCACCATCACGCGTGCCGCCTTGGTCAGTGGTTCGTCGTCAGTAATTTGAGTTCCAATATGGCAATGCAAACCCTTGAGTACAAGAACTTCGGAACCAATAATGCGATCGCATACGCGCTGAGCAGAACCGTTTTGGACCGCACTACCAAATTTGGAATCAAGCCCACCGGTCATCAAATACGCATGGGTATCAGCTTCAATTCCAGGCGTAATGCGTAATTGCACATCTACATCTTTAATATCAAGATTGCCCGCTATTTTCTCAATACGATCACACTCATGTTCATCTTCAACAACAATGCGTGATACCCCGACTTCAAGTGCACGCGTAATGTCTTCATCAGATTTATTATTTCCGTGCATCACCATTTTGGAAGGATCACCACCCGCACGAAGAGCAACCTCAAGTTCACCTGCACTCGCAACCGCACAACCGGCACCGCGTTCAAAAATCACTTTTTCAAGACCCAAAATGGGTGCTGCCTTGCTGGCATAGAGCACACGATCAAAAACTTTGACGAATTCATCTGTAGCGTCAACGACATCACGCTCGGAATAAATAATGACAGGAGTGGAGAATCGATCGACAACATCAGCAACCGGCACGCCATCAATGCTCATGAAACCATTTTCATCAACCGTGGTTGATTCCGGGAAAACGTTGTGCGCGAATTGCATCGCGCTACTCTATCGTTTCGGGAAGGAAATCGCGGAGTAATTAAGGGGAGAATTCCTTTATGATGTCATTCTGATCGAAACTAGAACCTGAGATCCTTCACTGCGTTCAGGATGACTATCTCTATACAACTGAACGAACTGCTGCTAACTCGTTGCTTTGGGGGAGTGCCGCACCTGCTGACTGCACAAACCCGGAGACAACTGAACGAACTGCTACCACGACATCTTCTGTGGGGAGGGTCCGACCTTGGAAAGATTGTGACCTTTGTAGGTCACCTCTCCTTACTTTCCAAGATCAGACCCTAACAACGAAGATGCGCGCACTGGCGCAAATGGTCTATACTGGATAGTTCTCGGGGGAAAACTGAGTTTTTGAGAAATCATATTATGTTTGCGCTCGCCTCTGGCGTGCTCAGAACCCACCGGGAGGGTGTTTTTTGTGAATCGTCAAAGCGGCCTTGGACGTGGCCTTGCTGCTCTTCTTCCTCCTGCGTCCATCTACGAAACTCCCAAAGCGGAAAACGAACGCGAAGAATCAGAATCCTCTGAATTCAACCACGATAGTTCGCCCATCGAAAAGGAATCCGAGCAAATTCGCGTGCCCCATATCGTAAAAAACGATGATGAGAGTACTAGTCTGAATACAGAAGAAACGCCCAAATTACTTGAGTGGGCGGAACCAACCTTCACGGAGGAGGCGACGATGACGAGCTTGTTTGCACGACTCCTTACCGACCTCACCTCCGACTCGGGCGGAATTGGTGTTGTTTATAAAGCACTCCACGAAATTGTTGAATCTCACAGTCTCGACGACGCTGTTCTGGTCGTTGACGAACCGGGCCTGGGCAAACAAGTTTTCACCCACGACCGTCGACCACTTACTGGTGATGACGAAAAATATCTTCTTGCAAATCCTGGTCTGTATACAACACCAGAAGTTGACATGTCACCAGAAGAAACACAGATGATTGCACAACTGTGTGCTGTTGGTTTACGAATTGACCTTTTGAAATACGATGCATGGCATGATCCCCTTACAGGGCTATACGATCGAAGAAGTTTCGACCGACTTCTCGAAATGGCAGTCGCACGATCCGTTCGATATCAATGGCCCTTTACTCTTGTCATCATTGACCTTGATGGTTTTAAAGAACTCAACGACGAGCAAGGTCACCAGGCAGGCGACGAAGCTCTTCGTTCACTCGGCGATCGCTTCCGTCGCATTTTGCGTTTCGGCGATAACTGCGCACGTATCGGTGGCGACGAGTTCGCTGTTATTTTGCCCGAAACAGAACCCGAAGACGTTCCTCCTCTCTTAGAGCGTATTGCAATGGTCAACGGAGACGAACCAGCCATTGGATTCAGTTATGGCTTGGCATTATGCCCAAGTGAAGCAGACGGACTTGACACGTTGTTTAAACTGGCTGATGAGCGTTTGTACGAAGCAAAAGCTCACCGGAAGGTTTAGCATCGACGACATGTCGACCGCGTAAAGGATTGCAATGGTTAATGCTCATCTCGATAGTTTAGAACTCGAACTCCGTAAGCTCGAGGGCGTTCGTACCGTTGGTTTTACATCGCAACACGACGTTCTCTACATTCAACTCTTTATTGAAGCCGATGCACCAGCTTCGACGCTTCCCTTCGAAGCAACACGCATAGCTCAACGCCACTCGAGTTCGCCCGTCGCTGTTGAACTCGTGCGTTGGACAAATCTTGTTGCACCTCAATCAAACCAAGGCGGATTGTCTTCACTCTTTACCGACATGGAAGAAGCTAGCAATCAAGGTCCAAGCGACTTTGGATATGAAGCTATGGAATCGCAGCGTGCGGGCTCTATTGGCACTCTTGCATCTCCGCATATTCCAACCGTAGGTGAAGAAGGTTACGACGATTCACATGACGTCAGAGAAGAACCCCATGATTACATCGATGTATCTGCAGAGGAAAATGAAGTCTTCGAAGATGAAGTCGATCTTGCCGCTGTTGAAAATAGAGAAGCGGAAATTCTTGAACCCTTCCCACAAAGCGATTTTGACAACGCCTCAAGGAGTGAACGTCGAGGCGATACTTCTCTTGAGCGAATCGCATTATTGCTGGTGACCACTTCCGCAGAAAATGATGAGATCGAAGTACATCTTTCTTTTGATGAACTCCGAACCATTGGTCGCGCGGCAACGAACCGTGGACTCCTCGGAGCAATCGACGCAACCGTTGAAGCAATCGCTGAAGTTACCGGTTCAAATGATTTCCACGCCGAATGGGCACGATCTCTCGAACCAGGTGCAGAACACGCAAGTTTGGTGGCCGTTGGGCTCAGTAATTCTGAAGGGACCGACACTCGTCATGGAATTGCAGGTGGAGCTACCCCGTTAGAAGCCGCGGCACGAGCAACACTCAATGCGCTTAATCGCGTCGCAGTACTTGCAGCCTCTCAACAATAAATATTCCAGTCATGGTTGAGTTGTAGGTGAATGGTTTTCCACAAAGTTACTATGCTCACTGAATGAACATTCTCTGTCTATCTATGGGACTCAGTGCCGTCGATCCATTTTTACGCACGCATATCACGGGCGAAATAAAGCTCGGATACATAGCAACGGCAAGCAAAGTTTTCGAAACGGCCCCTTTCGTGGATACCGATCTACAAACATTAAGAGCACATGGTTATGAACTGATCGATATTGATGTCTCCCTGCTAACCCCTGACGATTTCACAGCACTGCTCGCTAGCGTTAATGCGCTCTTTGTTTCCGGCGGAAATACATTCTTTCTTCTTCAAGAATTACGTCGAACAGGAAATGATGTCGTACTTATTGAAGCAATTAATTCTGGCCTACCCTATATTGGAGCAAGCGCAGGGGCCGCTGTTCTTGCACCCAAAATTGATTACGTAGAACCCTTTGATGATCGGACTCTTGCCCCGGAACTTTCATCGCTTGAAGCACTGGGAGTTCTTAGCTTCTTTCCTCTTCCCCACTACGGCATCGAAGAAACAACAGAAATCTACAATGAGTACATGAAGGATAATGGTGGACGCGAGTATGTTGCCTTCAGAAACGATCAAGCCATAGTTACAAATGATGGCAGTGCTTACAAAATTATCTCGTCCGCTATCGATTAAGTCGATCAGGCTAGAGCTCTTTCTTTAGACTGCACTTATGACTTCGACAGAACCGACCGTCGTATTAGCCCGCCCAAAATTATTAATTCTTGGATGTGCCGCGGATGCAGTCCATCTTGATGAAGATCTTCGTGTGCAACATTCTCTCGGCGACAGCCCCGTACGAGGAATTGACTATCTGGAGTTTTCATCCCCCGGCGTATACCCCAACGATGGATCCCTCGACTTACTAAGAGACCTTGCCCTTCGATTCTCCGTTCCTCGAGTTCTTGTTATTACGCACACCGACTGTGGAGTTATTTTAGCAATGCGTTCTTTCCTTGAGGATCGAAAAACAGATGTACTTTTTGGGCAAGCGGCTGAAAAGATTATTACTGAGTTGGAAGAATCAGGTATAAGCAAGACCGACCTTCTGTCAAAGACGAGTGGCGAATTGGCAATGAGTCTTTCTCTATTGATTGCATCTCGTGTTGCGCAAAAATTTACTGAACCACTATCGAACTGCGAGATTTCTGCGAAAGCATCGGTCGGCATTGATGGCGAACTAGTTGAAGTACTACCCTTTACCGCCGCGCACGACATCCATTGATGCCCACTCACATTCATATTCATTTAAGAGATCTAAAAACGGTTCAGGTGCAAAATGTTCCGGACCATGCACGCCGACAGAGTTCCACACTCCCGTTGCTAACAATTCCATTGCGATCACAGGATTGATAGCAGTTTGCGCAACAACTGCTTGATGACCCCAACGATTCATTGCATATTCATTATCGAGAACATGGTATAAATATTTCTCAAGCGGTTCTCCATCACGACCTATTCCCTTCAACCATGTACCTGCACATGTTTTTCCGTGCATTCGGTTTCCCAATTCCGCGGGATTAGGTAGCGTTGCAGCCACAACGTCACGAGGAGATACATCAACACCACGAACCTTGACCGGTTCGCGAGAATCAAGACCCGTCTTGTGAAGCACTTGAAGTACTTCAATAAATTCATCGCCTAAACCGTATTTAAAGGTAACGCGTTCACAATCGACATAACGTGGAATCAGAACAACTTCCTCGTGTTCAACATTCACACATTCGACTGCTCCAATTCCTTCGGGAAAAAAGAAAGTCTCCGGTTCACTGAAAGGAACGGTGGTATAGAACCCTCGATTCTTTTCCCAAATAAGTGGAGGATTCAGGCATTCTTCGATGGTCGTCCAAATGGAAAACGTCGGAGCAAAATCGTATCCATCGATGACAAGATTGGCGCCATCGCGCACACCAATTTCTTCCACCGATTCGAAATACGTTTCAGCTCCATAGCGGGCAAAAATGTCCGAGAGACCCGGTTCGACACCCATCCCTACGAGTGCGAGCACCCCTGAATTTTCCCATTCGTTACTCGAAGAAAATTGCGCGTCACCGAGTTTGACTCCAACTTGATTATATGGATCGGTTGGATGTGCTTCACTGAGATGCATTGCCATATCGATGTATGTCACGCGCGCCTGCAAACATGCATCAAAGATCGGTGGGTTAAACCGAGGGTCGCATGCATTAAGTACAACGTCGGCTTTATGCTCGCTAATCGCACGCACGATGTCTGCAATGCTGGACGCATCGGCTATTCCTGAAAAAAAGCGGGAACTATCCAAACCGGCAATTGAAGCGGTTGATCGCTGTTCGTCGATATCAACCAACGTCATCGAATCAAAAAAACTTCGTTCTGCCGCTATCGCAGCAACGCTGGATCCGACGCCACCTGCGCCCACAACCAAAATTTTCACACTTCACATTACACCGAAAATGGTTTACCAACGGGAAATGGTTGCATGCCGACATTAGCGAATTGGGTTACCGCGTGGGAGCACCCGTCTGAGTGAATTCGATCATGAGATGTGCATCATCTGGAGTATCGAAGTCAACTGCTTCTGATCTTTCCGGATTACATACCGTGGCTTCAACCAATTCAGCGTCTCGTGTATCATCCTCTCTCTTTTTTGCACGACCATAATCTTCCTCCTCGCCTTCATACACAAACCCATCTACTTGCTGCACGCTGACAAGGAGCCGAGGAGTATTTGAAGTCGCAACCATGCGGACCACTCCGTCGGGAATATTGAACGTCTGAACAGTCACACACTTGCCATCGTCAGGAATGGGAATGTCTCGCACGCGGCCCACCCCATATTCTGGATTGACAACACTATTTTCCCAATTTGTGTCTGCTTCGCCGAGTTCAAAATCATGTTGATCAAGATGATGAATGTTAGGCGGGTTACCTAAGGCTGCCGCTTCTTCTGGCGTGAGCTCAGAGACCCTCTCATACGCATCACTAAAGGGAAGTGCTGACGCAGCGGGTAGATGACCATGAAATGGATCATATTCACTCGGTGTTACCGAAGCGCGATCTACACCACGCATAATTCCAAAAGCACCCGCACAAAGCGCAGCACCTAGTCCAGCAATTTGTGCAAGTAATCGACCCGCATGTATTTCACCAAACGTATAGGAATAGTAACTATAAGAAAGACCTCTCCCAATAGCGCGAAAGGGAGCGGTGACGACACGTCCAATGCCTCGGGCAATTTTGCCGACCCCGTGACCGGTCCAACGCATTACACCAGCTACGCCATTAACTGTTCCCTCAATGGCGTCAAGTGAAACATCCCCGACAGCTCGAGCTGCTTTATCTACTGCATTTTCGTGGGGATGAGTCATTACCCAGTGAGTTAACTCATCAGTGAAGTCATGAAGTTCATTGCCCGTCACATCATGAAAGTCGACACCTTTACCGTTAGGCACACTTTCGATTTCAATAAAATCCATCGTTAAATCCGTTGGACGGAGTGGATCAAAAATGGCGTGAGATACGCTCATGACACCTAATGCTTGGCCGTCACAACGATCCGCGAAAAAATAAATCGGATCATGATCTAGTGCATCAGCATGCATGGCTGCAACAACTGTGGTCATTCGTCCTCCAATGAAAACATCGAGAGGAGGCGATGCTTTCCATCGACGACCAGAAAGAGGATCTTCATAATCCAGTGCGTGCTTCAGTCGAAAAAATCCATGGAAATCGTTGAACACTTCTTCAACAAGCCACTGCATCGAGGGGTCGTTCGGGCTTGTTCGATGAACGTATCTTTCAACTTCGGCTTGGGCACGAGACGTATCATCTATGAGCGGGAGATTCGCGGGCATATCTCTAACTGAAGCTTCGCCGTTATGTTTGTTGTGTCGGGATGATGACATAGAAAATCCTTTAAGTAGGCGCGCAGATATATAGCGATGCGCTAAAAAGAATGGAAAATACGAGAAACTAAAAAATTAATCTCGAGGAGGAGACGTATTGTGAGTCGAACGATGTGTCGCGTGCTCTAAATTCATCTTGCGTCTTCCTTAGCGACCTTATTGTGTGGTCACTTTGCACAGTACGCCTTTTTATAGAGCCTGTCTAGTGGTTTTGGTTGTACAAGTATTATCTCGATTTTCAAATTCGGACATTGTCTCAATCAATCATTCTGAGCTCGCGAAGAATCTTTCTGGCAACACTCCAAACGTGAGATCCTTCGTTTCGCTCAGTGCCTGCCCTCGAGAGAGCGAAGCGAACGAAGGGATGACGGGGTCCTTCGCAAGACGATGGCGGTGCGAACTCGGGTGTACGACTTACCAAGAACTAAAATTTGCACGGTAAATCCAAATATTCGTACGTCACAACACTGTGAAGAAGGCTAGCGTAGATACAATGACTCCTGATCCATTACAACCAGAAATCGTCGATGAGCAGGCCGAAACACCACCAGAAAATGAAACTGCTGACGCGCAGGTAACTCAACCCACAAAGCTTATTCGTATTGCATCCATGGTTCGAGCAATGTTAGAAGAAGTACGCCTCGCTCCTCTTGACGTTGCAGGCCGCAAGCACCTTGCAGATATCCAACAGCGCGCAGTTGATGAACTCAAAGAAATTATCTCTCCTGAACTTCAAGACGAACTTCAGGCAGTCATGATCCCCTTCAGCGATGACGATACTCCTAGTGATTCTGAGTTGCGTATTGCGCAAGCTCAACTTGTTGGGTGGCTCGAAGGTCTCTTCCATGGAATCCAAGCAACTCTGTTTACACAACAGATGGCTGCCCAATCGCAGATGGAAGAAGTACGTCGACGCATGCTTGGTTCAGGCGAGGCAATCGCTAGTGAAGGAACACCCGGTTCGGGTGCTGGATCAGGAGCATACCTCTAATGTCATCACAAAAAACTTGGTCGCCCGGTTCCTGGAGAACACTAACCGCACTTCAACAACCTTCGTGGGACGAAGCTGCAATCAAAAAAGTTTTTAAAGAACTATCCGAAGTTCCCCCTCTTGTTTTTGCTGGAGAAATCCGTTCATTACGCACAGCTATCACAAAAGTAGAACAAGGCGAAGGTTTCATCCTTCAAGCCGGTGACTGCGCCGAAAGTTTCGATGCGTTTAGTGCGCCCGCTATTCGCGAAAAACTTCGGGTGATCTTACAGATGGCCGTCGTACTCACCTACTCAAGCGGTGTGCCGACCATCAAAATTGGTCGCATCGCAGGTCAGTTCGGAAAGCCCCGCAGTGAAGATATCGAAGTTCGAGAAGGCGTTAGTCTTCCTAGCTATCGCGGTGATGTTGTCAACGACATCGAATTTACAGAATCTGCTCGAATCCCTAACCCCGAGCGTTTAATGCAGGGGTACAATCAATCTGCCTCGACACTTAACCTGTTGCGCGCCTTTACTAAGGGTGGGTTTGCGGACTTATCTCGTGTTCATGCATGGAATAAAGAGTTCGCTGCAACCACAGAAGAGGGGCATCGCTTCGAACAAATCGCGAATGACATCACGAAAGCACTTGAGTTCATGCGTGCATGTGGAATCGACTTAGAACGTGAACACCAACTGCACGAAGTTGATTTCTACACCAGCCATGAAGGATTGATTCTTGATTACGAAGAAGCACTAACTCGTAAAGATTCCACCACGGGTGATTACTACGATTGTTCTGCTCATCTTGTGTGGATTGGCGAGCGTACTCGTCAACTTGAAAATGCTCATGTGGAATTCATGCGTGGGATCAACAACCCTATTGGTATCAAGCTTGGGCCAACTGCAACAGGCTCAGATGCGATTGCGCTGTGTGATGCACTGAACCCGAATCGCGAATCAGGAAAAATTGTTTTGGTTCTTCGTGCTGGCGCTGACAATATCGAAAAGGTTGCAACTCCCATCATGGAACAGGTTGCCAAATCTGGACACCCCGTCACGTGGATGAGCGACCCCATGCATGGCAATACCTTTAAGCATGCCAGCGGTTACAAAACTCGTCACTTCGATGACGTCATGCGCGAGATCGAGGGATTCTTTCGATCGTGTTCCGCTACAGGCGTATGGCCAGGTGGAGTTCACTTAGAACTCACCGGCGATGATGTAACTGAATGTTTAGGTGGCCTCGATGACCTCGATGACCTCGAATCTCGCTACGAAACACGCTGCGATCCCCGATTGAATGCCCGTCAAGGTCTTGATCTCGCTTTCCGCATCTCAGAGCTGCTCAGTTCTCGCCGCTAGTTCGCGTTTATAACTTTATTCCCACTATTACCGGGACGATAGTGTCAAAGGATATGATTAAAGACATAAACACGCCTTCAACCAGGAAAAACTCTCATGGCTGACTCTTCAACCCCAGAATCAAATACATCGCCTTCGGGAGGCACATCTCCCTTTGAGGCCTTTGGCGCAAATAGCGGCCTTGTCGAAGAAATGTATCGACAATATCTTCAGAGCCCCTCATCCGTTGGCGAAGGTTGGGTGGAGTTTTTTGCGGATTACACACCACGATCAGAACGCGACACGCGCGCCGATCTGACAGTCTCAACTCCACAAACAACCAGTGCACCCGCATCTTCGGCACCTGTACCCGTAACAAACGGAAATCATCAAGCACCTATCATTCTTGAAGGCGAAAGCGCTGAACCTCTTCGTGGTGTTCCTGCAAAAATTGTAGAAAACATGGAAGCATCCCTAGGCGTACCTACTGCCACTTCTGTCCGCGCAATTCCTGCAAAATTAATGGAAGTCAACCGCACGATTATCAATAACTCACTCGCACGACACGGTGGCGGAAAAGTTTCTTTTACTCACATCATTTGTTTTGCAGTTGCACGAGCCATTGAAAAAGTACCCGGCATGAATGTTGGTTTCGGTGTCGATGCTGAAGGTAAACCACAAATTGTTAAACACAATTCTTTGAATCTTGGCCTCGCCGTTGACATTAAAAAGCCGGATGGTTCACATTCACTTATGGTTCCCGGGATTAAAGATGCCAACCACATGACGTTCTCTCAATTTTTTGCTGCATACGAAGAATTGATCCGCAAAGTACGCGCTAACAAACTCACCATGGATGACTTCGCAGGGATTACCGCAACCGTTACCAATCCCGGAATGATCGGAACAGTTCACAGCGTTCCTCGCTTGATGCCAGGTCAAGGTTTCATTCTCGGAGTAGGTTCGATCGATTACCCGGCAGAATTTCATGGCGCCGATCCAGCAACCATGGCGAACCTAGGAATCAGCAAAACGATCACGCTCACTTCCACGTATGACCACCGCGTTGTGCAAGGTGCAGCTTCAGGGGAATTTCTTAAAATACTCAACGAACTACTCATTGGTGAAGATAACTTCTACGATGAAATATTCGAATCGCTCGGCGTTCCTTACGAGCCCGCGCGCTGGCATCAAGATTCTCGTCCCGAAAAATCCTCGATGGAAATGCACGAGAAAGTCTTGCATGTCTATCAACTCATCAATCAATACCGCGTGCGTGGTCACCTTTTGGCCGACCTCGACCCTTTGGGTCGCAAAGAAATTAAGACTCACCCTGAACTCGATGTCATGCATTACGGGCTGTCTATTTGGGATTTAGAGCGCGAATTCCCCACAGGTTCAATTGCCGGCCGCGATCGTATGGAACTGCGCGAAATCATGAAGGTCTTGCGTGATGCCTATTCACGTACAGTCGGTATTGAATACATGCACATGCAAACACCTGAACATAAAGCATGGATTCAGAAGAATGTTGAAGGTGTGTCGTGGTCGCCAACCATCGAAGAGAAGAATCGTATACTGGAACGCCTCAATGCTGCTGAAGCATTCGAACGGTTCTTGCATACAAAGTTCATGGGGCATAAACGCTTCTCCCTTGAAGGCTCTGAAACCCTTATTCCCATGCTCGACGAATTATTAACACGTGCAACGAATCATGGAGTCACAGAAGCCGTCATTGGCATGTCTCATCGCGGGCGTCTCAATGTTTTGGCGAATACCATTGGAAAAAGCTACGGACAAATTTTTAAAGAGTTCGATGGTCAACTCGACAACGGTTCTTTCCAGGGCTCCGGAGACGTGAAATATCACTTGGGTGCTTCAGGAACGCATATCACCCCCGAAGGTAAGAGTATTGGTTTAACTCTCAGTGCGAACCCCTCCCACCTCGAGGCTGTCGATGCGGTTGTGGAGGGAATGGCTCGCGCAAAACTCGATGCCCTCGGCGACACGGAACGCACAAGCATTCTTCCTATCCTCATTCACGGAGATGCAGCTTTTGCGGGTCAAGGCGTTGTTGCCGAAACATTCAACCTCTCTGCCGTTGCTGGATACGACGTCGGCGGAACAGTACATATTGTTGTCAATAACCAACTCGGATTTACGACTTCTCCTACAGATGGACGTAGTGGAACTTATGCAACTGACGTTGCAAAGATGGTGCAAGCTCCAATCTTCCACGTGAATGGAGATGATCCCGAGGCGTGTATTCGCGTTGTGAAATTAGCCCTCGAATTTCGACAGACATTTGGAAAAGATGTTGTCGTCGACATGATTTGCTACCGCCGTTATGGCCACAATGAAACAGATGAACCTGCATATACTCAGCCCGTGATGTACTCACTGATTGATCAACATCGAAGTGTTCGAAAGCTATACACTGAAACGCTCATCAATCGCGGAGACATCAGCCTTGAAGAAGCAGAAGCAGCATTGGATGACTTCAAAGCGCGTCTCGAAGTTGCGTTTGAAGATACTCGCGGATCGACTGCCCCGCTGAAGCCAGCGGAGCGACGAACAAGTGAAGAAACACACGTTCCTGCCACTCAAGCGGAACGTCCTCTCCTTGAAAAAATTGCGGGTCAACTTTCAACATGGCCAGAAGATTTCACACCTCACCCCAAACTCGTAAAAATCGTCAATAAACATAAAGTCGACTTTGATGCTGGCGCCGTCGAGTGGGCGACCGCAGAACAATTGAGTTTGGGATCAATGCTTCTTGAAGGCATTCGCATTCGCATGTCAGGTCAAGACACCCGGCGTGGAACATTCTCACAACGCCATGCTGTTCTCGTTGATAATCTCACCGAAAAAGATCACACTCCCCTCAAATATCTTGATCCGCAACAGGCTCCTTTTGAAATTTATGACTCCGTCTTGAGCGAATTTGCAGCACTCGGGTTCGAATATGGCTATAGCGTCAGTGCTCCGAATACTTTAACGATCTGGGAAGCACAATTTGGTGACTTTGCCAACGGCGCCCAAACCATTATTGACCAGTTCATTTCTGTTGCCGATGATAAATGGGGACAACGTTCTCGTCTCGTCATGCTGTTGCCTCATGGCTATGAGGGTCAAGGACCCGAACATTCATCGGCCCGCATTGAACGATTCCTTTGCCTGTCTGCGGAATTCAACATGCGCGTTGTGTACCCCACGACTGCAGCGCAGTACTTCCATGTATTGCGTCGACAGATGGCTGAAAAGCGGATCCAACCACTTATTGTCTTCACGCCAAAGAAATACTTGCGTATGCCTGCAGTTAAATCTTCAGTAGATGAGCTCGTTAACGGATCGTTCCAGCCCGTACTCGGTGATCGCGAGGACCTCGACAAAGCTACCGTCACGCGGATTGTGTTCTGCACAGGAAAGCTCGGCCATGAACTTCGTGAACGACGCGATAACGAAAAACTCCCTGCAGCTATCGTTCGCGTTGAAGAGCTCTTCCCTTTCCCTAAAGACTTGGTCAAAAAGCAGCTTGCTCTTTATCCGAATGCAAATGAGATTGTGTGGGCACAAGAAGAGCCTGCGAATATGGGAGCAGCAACATACATCAAGCCGAAAATAAAGAAGTGTACTGATGGTCAAAAAGTTCGAGTTGTTGCACGACCTGCCAGCGCTTCACCTGCAACAGGTTCAGCCACAGTTCACGAAATTGAACAAGAAGCTCTCTTGAAAGATGCCCTGAACTGACGTGGGCTTTCTCAAGAATGCCCACGTCATCCTGAGAAGCCTTGGCAACGAAGGATCTCCGGCGTAATCTCATAAGAACCGCCCTACTTCGCATTTTGACGCTGTCTTCACGACTCCGATAGCCTGTTAACAAAGGATTTTGCGATAGGAGCAAGATGGCTAAGAAAAGCACACAAGCAGAACTAGATGAATCGACAGTTCTTCTCGCAATGGGGCTTACCCTTGCGCATCTTGGAGGTAACTTATCCGATGAAGCAAGAACTGAAATGGTCACTGAGGCTTTAACAAATGCAAAGGCATTTACTAGTCGTGGTCAAATTGTCGCTGCCGGTATTTTTTATACAAATGCAAATTCCCTACCACTCGATCGATTAGAGGAAGTGAGATCATTCATTCTTCATGCGCTTACACTGAGAGCAGGCAATGTGGGTGACAAAAGAGAAGAACTCTTTGAGAAGATTGCCCAAGGAGTCACAGCAATGTGGGATCTTGATTTCCAAAGAGCGCATGCTCAAATGGGTACACGTCATGCTCGCACAGATTTTATCGGTGACCTTCTTTTTGCAGCTTCATTAGAAGCCACAGAAACGCTTCCTCTTGGATCACGTTTAACGCTTTTTTCTTCTGCAATAGAGCGGTTCAGCGAACTCGGTACTGATGTCCCTCCCTCTCTTGTCAACACCAAGAGTATATTTGAGAGCTGGACTCGAGGTCTCGTACCTGCGTCCGCTGGGCAAGATGTAGTTGCACCAACTGCACCTTCGAGTCCTGCTCTATAAATCACGCCCAAGTCCAGATCCGACTAATCTCGATCCATGACAGGTGACGGATTTCCCACATTCCTTAAGCGCTCTCGACGCGCGTCGTTGCTTGCGCCTGTTGTTTCACTTCTTGCCGCCTTCGCTATTGTTGTATTACTAGCTTCACATGTTCATATCGCGAACGTCATCATCACAACTGTTGCAGCAACAACAGCTGCGTGCGCAACATTTGCGCGTTCTCACTACCGCACCCAACGCTATGTGCGTTTCGCCATCCGCGCAAGGCTAGCCAAAAATGCAGAGCCCGACTACGACCGGTTGACGCGCCAATTTCGATCGCTAGGAAAATATGTTCAACAGTCTGCGCATCCTTCACCAGAAATTAAAGATGCACTTCGTGAAGCTGAAGACCGAATGGGTTTACGAAAGGGTTCAACGCTTGCGCTCGTTGTTCCCTTCGAATTAATTCTTGGAGTTGTTTTTAACTGCCCAGCTGCAGCGGCCATGCTCTATGCAGGACGACATCCTGTCATTTTGGTTGATGACAATTTGCAGCTCATGCTCGATTCGCCTGACGATTTCGAACGCTCCTATGAAATAGTTGTCTCAGTTTTATGTCACGAACTCGCACATCTTCTCGCATGGAATACTCGGTGGTCACGCCTTGTCAGCATCGGTGAATTATTTGTCACCACTGCAGCAATGGCTTCGCTTGTGGCGTATGGTTTGGAACACAATCTCATCTTCGGCGCCATAGGGGCCATCATTGCCGCGATTCATCTCGGATCGGAACCTGCACTTGCCGACGACGAGCGTTCGTCTACCCCACTTGCAATCATGGCTCGCATCGCACTTGTTGCGTGGGTTCCCTTTGTTGTCGCTGGTGTGGTCATTAACGCTCTGCCTCTTGGGCTCACCATAGGAGTAACTTTCTTGTCCCTCGGGCTGCGCTTCATCTTGGCAACGATTAGGCAACGTCAAGAGTTTTATGCCGATGCTCTTGCCGCCTATGCGCTGGGAACATCGAGTCCATTAACAAATTTCTTTCGTACACTCGCGAGTCATCACCCCGGCGCTTGGTCGCGGATGTTCTCGAGTCATCCGCCCATTTCCCTGCGCATAAAAAACTTACGCAAACTCAAAATTTAACTTTTTCCAAGCGTTGGGCTGATTTTTCAACTATATAGTTGAAAAATCAGCCCAACGCGAGATATTTAGGAAATTGAGGCGATAGCGTCGAGACAATTTTGTGTGGCTTCTTTGCTTGCAGGAATTAATGGGAGCCGCACAAAGTCGGATTCGATTTCTCCGCGAGCTGCCAATACACCTTTAAACACGGCGGGGTTGGGTTCAGCAAAAGCAGCACGTACAACCGGCAAAAGTTGTTCATGAAGTTCTCGAGTGTGCGCTGCGTCTCCCGACAATGCCGCATTGACCATTTCGACCCACAGCGGTGTAGCCAAGTGCGCGCCCGCACTCACGCCACCTCGTCCTCCCAGAAGAGTAATGGGTGCAATAAAGGCATCATCACCACCAAGAACAGAAAAAGATTTCGGAGCTTTAGAAAGTAACAGCATAGTTTCATCATCGATACCACCAGCAGCTTGTTTCACACCTCGAATACGTTTATGAGATGCACAGGTGAGTAAACCTGCAGTAGATACATATCTACCTGCACGAGCAGGGATGTTGTACAACATGATGTCAGCGTCCGCTTCTTCTGCTGCATCAGCCGCAGCGAGAAAGTGCGCAATAATTCCCTCTTCGCTCGGGCGGACATAATACGGAGTAACAATGAGGAATGCATCAGGAGAATAAGCCAGAACTTCTTCCATGTGATCGAGAGTAGATGATGTGGCATTAGTACCTGCACCCACGACGAGTTTGATATTCGTGCCTGCCACTGCTTTGGCGCATGTTTCAACAACAAGTGCACGTTCAGAGGCATTAAGCGCTGATGCTTCACCGGTGGTGCCCAAGGGAACAAGGCCTGCAACCCCATCTACAACCAATCGATCGGCAAGCTTGGCAAGGGAACCTACATCGAGCGTTCCATCAGCATGGAATGGCGTAACGACGGGAACATAAATACCTTGAAACATGGTTGTCCTTATTGTTGCGTGAAACGAATTCAGTTCTTTAAGTGTATAGGCATGGGCGTGAAAGTATGACATTAATTCTCTCACAGAATACGATATTTTGTCCATCGGCTAACAACAGGATAATACAGGTTTTCTCCATTGGTCATCCAGAGCGAAGCGAAGGATGACAAGTGTGGGCTCAGGATGACAGAGAGAAATAGTTATTTCACGCGTGTTTGCGTCTAACGTAGTTGCATCTCATGAATGATCCTCTTCGCCTCACATTAATCGCAAATCCATTTGCGTCGAGTTTTTCTCCCCGACGTGTTCGAGTTATCGAACGAGCCCTCAAATCAGTAGGAGAGCTCGAAGTTGTGCGCACAACCCACCGAGGTCACGCAACAGAGGTTGCACGTAAAGCTGCAGAAAATGGTGTGGATATTGTCTGTGTACTAGCAGGCGACGGAACGCTCAACGAAGCAGCCCAGGGCCTCCTTCATACCAAGACTGCACTGGCTCCTCTGCCCGGAGGTTCAACGAATGTATTCGCTCGCGCGGTTGGATATTCCAACGACGCAATCGAAGCATTGGGAGAATTGATTTTTGCAATTGAGCAGTCATCATTTCAAACAATTGGTGTGGGCTCTATCAATGATCGCGTTTTCCTCTTTAATGCGGGATGCGGCCTCGATGCTGAAGTCATTGCGCGTGTTGAACGTAATGCAAAAATAAAAAAGGTAGCAGCACATTCATATACGTTGACAACAGCAGTCATGACGTACATCAAAGACTTTGATCGCAAGAAGCAGCAGATGTCAATCACGCTTGACGGCAACCCTCAGGGCGTACGCATGCTTTCCTCTGACCCTACAGCATTCTCCGAAGCCAACATGGTTGTGATTTCTAATTTGAGCCCGTGGACATATTTAGGTCAGCGTGAAGTAGTTCTTGCTCCTACTGCAAGCATCGATAATGCTCTAACCATTACCGCAATCCGAGCAATCAACCCTGCAAAACTTTTTCGTATTGCCGTCAGTGCACTAGGTCGCCATCGAACCGTCATGCATCATAAAGATATTGCTCATTGCGATAATGTTCACACAGCAGTTATAGAAGCGACCAATGTTGCAATTCCCTACCAGGTAGATGGCGACTATCTGGGATCAACAATGCATGCGGAAATTTCTTATATTCCGGAAGCACTGACCGTTGTGATGCCCACCGCCGATTAAATCGCTTTTCGTAAAACATCCATATCTTCAACATGATCAGTAAAAATTGCGTCAACATCAGCAAGAGATGCTCGGTTAAATTCCTCCTCGGTATTAACCGTAAAGACTCGGACCTGCAGACCCAAATTATGAGCGTGAAGAACAAACTTTTCAAATCGCCTCGCTCTCATTTGAGGCACTGAGACATGAATTGCACTGCAGCCCTTCTGAAGAGCCCTCTTGATCATACGAGAAAAGGAAATACCTCGGGGAACAAGATATGCACGCGATACCTCGGGCAGGTGCGACACGAGACCTTGCATATTTGGAAGTGAGAACGACGATACAACCATTCGAGAGATCACATCGTGCTTGTGATCATACCTAGCTTGAATATCTCGCGAAAGCTGTTGAACACATTGGATTCCTCGCTCACGATCGCGCTCACCAAAAATATGTTTAACTTCCAGATTAATCATGCCTTTGTAGGGGTCAAGAACCTCAAGAGCTTCGCTTACCGGAATGATTAAAGGGTCTTGTGCTCTTAATTCTTCGTATCTCATACGAGATAACCTGCTTCCCGTAAGCGAACGCGTGTCGTGATGGACCACACACACATCATCTGCTGTGATACGGATATCAATCTCGACTCCATCTGCTGGAGACCCGATACATGAGATCAGAGCATCCCGAGAATTTTCTCGAATGTCACCTGAATGAATCCCTCGATGTGCAATTATTTCCACACTTTCCATCGTAATCGCCATATATGAAGTGCTATGTTCTAAATGACCTGGTCAGACCTATTGTTTTTCTTCACATTCGTTTCTAAACTGGACTATTACTTACAAAGGGGATGGCAATGACACTTACATGGATTCGAGAAACCGACTGGGACGAAAATGATTGGCGAGTTTCCGCAATATGCAAGGATTCAAATGCCGAGTTATTTTTCCCTATAGGCTCGACTGGTCATGCACTTGAAATGATCGAGGCAGCCAAAGAAGTCTGTACCAACTGCACTGTAGCTGAACCTTGTCTTCAATTCGCTCTCGACACCAACCAAGAAGCCGGCGTGTGGGGTGGATACACGGAAGAAGAGCGGCGTATTATTCGTCGTGAGCGCTCGACCGTTGCATCGTAAGAGGAATATTTATTTCGACACAGGTGCCGCCATTTTCACCATTGGCCATATGAATTGTTCCCGCTAACTCACTTGTTATCAACGTTTTCATAATAGAAGTACCCAAACCTTCTGAAGCTTCCAGATCGAACCCTTCGGGCAGACCTACACCATCGTCCGTCACTGTCACATCTAAACCTTTATCGCTACGTTCGAGCATGACAGTAACACATCCATTTTTTGTTCCTTTGGCACCCACATCAAAAGCATGGTCAACCGCATTTTGCATTAATTCGTTCAGAATGATCGCCAGAGGGGTTGCAATATCTCCGGGCAACATACCGGCGTCACCCTTCACGTCAAACTCAATCTGCATATCTTCTGAGGTCATTGCTTCCTGCACGACTGCAACCAACGGCACAATCACATCGGCGAAACGAACAAAGTCAGTGGCTTCTCGCGCCAAAGTTTCATGCACAATTGCAATAGAACGAATACGACGTTCTGATTCGGCCAATGCAGCCTTACCTTCTTCGCTCTCGAGACGACGCCCTTGCAATCGAAGAAGTGCAGCAATGGTTTGAAGATTATTTTTTACGCGGTGGTGAACTTCACGGATCGTCGCTTCCTTACTCAAGAGCAAACGGTCGCGACGACGTACTTCTGTTACGTCGCGTAACATCACCATGACACCTTCAGGTCGATCTGCGCTAAGGAACGGGAAGACACGCATGAGAACTGCAACATCTCCACGCTCAATCTCTTCGGTCACAGCACTATTAACACGTACTGCCATCGAAAGAGGGGTTTCGTCAAAACCAAACTGACTCAAACGTGCACCGACTGCTGCCGTGTGAATACCCAAACGGTGTAAGTTCGAAATTGCGTTAGGGGATGCAAACTGAATCACAAAATCTGGACTGAGCAACAGCACGCCGTCACCAATGCGTGGAGCATCTTCGGGCTCAACCATTGCAGAAGCGTAAGGAAATGTTCCATCGGCAATCATGTGTGCGAATCGTTCGAATGCATTGATATACGCGCGTTCGAGTGATGAGTTTTTTCGTACAACCGTTTGGTCATATTCGCGCCGCATAATGGCAATGGGCCGACCCTTGTAGGTCACCGGTACAGTTTCCACTCGGATGTCTTGGCCGCGGCCAATTGTCGTAGAGGATCCTTCAATAACATCGCCCTTGGTCCACGAACGTTCGAGCAATGGCCGATCTTCAATATGGAGCACAACGCCCGTGAGGTCACTTTGGTACAGAGTGGTTCCGGTTGTCGGACGCACGTTTGCGCTCACAATGAAGCGTCGTTGTTTTTTGTCGCCCTTCACGGGAACAACTAAAACTAAATCGGCAAAGGAAAGGTCTGCCAGAATATTCCAGACACGCAAGAGTTTTTGGATATGGGCGATCTCATCTTCTGCTAGATCGCTGTGCTGTCGCACTATCTCATTAAACGTTGCCATAGGTTAAATCGTATCGTCAAAAGCGCCAATGTTCTGAATATTGACTACAAGTTCAGCTATTCGTTCCTGTTCATCCAGCGTAAAGACCCGTGGTGCAGGAATAATCGGCAATAGTGGACCCGGAACCCCTTCTTCAAAACTGAAAGGTTTTCTTCTTTTCATCTCTTCGTGTATTGCCGCAGAAACTTCCCAATCACGCCTAATAAAATCAGCAATAACTGGATGATCTGGATGCGATTCGCTCGATCGATCATTGATGTATATTTCAACTTCATCTCGTTGTGCAGAAGTGTACGGAACATTATTAACAATAAGATAATCAAGATTAATTTTACGTTCGCCTAAACCTTCACACATAGGGAGGTATGTACGAGAAAGATATTGAGCGGGATTGACAACTAAGACTGCATGGACACGTGATGAAGTAAGGAACACTGTAATGTCCGTTGCACGTTCTACAAAATCGTCATACATTGTGTGAAAAAGAAAAAAGAATTCTCCGATATCATTCAGAAATTCTTTACCGAGGACCTTATCGGCCAAAGCAAAAAAGGGTTGGCTGGCGAGATCGAAAAGCTTTGCAGCACGTCCGCGACCTAATCGGTACGGAGACGTCACTAAACGAACAAGTCGGCCGCCAAAAAATTCTGACATAGCTTGGGGAGCATCGAAAAAACCAAAAGCCTGCGATGTGGGCGGGGTATCAAGAACGATATAGTCAAACTTTCCAGAATGATAGTGTTCGTACAGTTGATCCATTGCTACAAAATCATGACTATGCGAAAAACGCGTTGTCACATTTGAATAAAGTTTGTTGTTAAAGATCCTTTGTGCGTCTTTATCGCTCTTCGCATATCTCTCAACTATGTCTTTCCATCCCAACGATGTATCGACCATTGCGGCAAATACTTCTCCCCGCGCTTTGCCCTCAGTCATGAAACGATCATGGTTAATGAGTTGCGGCACGTGGCCGAGATTTTCTTCGCAGAGAACTGACGCGAGTCTTTTTGCCGGATCAATGGTGATTACGAGAACGCGCGCATCGTGACGATGTGCCAGCGCAATAGCCAGCGCACACGACATGGTCGTCTTACCGACTCCCCCCGTTCCCGTTGCTATGAGCACAGGTGTACTTTTGAGATCGTCGATAAAATTCATGATTCACTTCTCACAACCGGAGCAAAGCGTTCCGCATTCTTCATCAGCGTTCGTAATGCTGGTGATAAATTGGTAAGAAAAGGAAAAACAAACAGCGGATAATCGTCAAAAGTGTGAGCAGCTTCGCGTGTTTGTTTAATGAGTGCCATATAGTATCGGCTCGCTCGATCAATAAGGTCAGACGACGAAGGGACAAACTCCAAGTCCGTTTGCTGTGTTCCTAGATCAGCCATGTCTTTATTGATAACAATCCCAGCTATCGCCACGTTGGTATTTGTTTCGATATCGAAAATAAGTTCACGGGTTTCACTGAGGACAACATCGTCCGTTGTTGTCACGACTACAACTCCTGTTGTTTCTCCAATATGCATGATGTCTTGCATCCATTGCGTTTGAGCTTGGATCATCCCACGCGATACCAATTCTGAAAGTGCACGAGGTGCATCGAGGAGTGAAAGCACATGGCCAGAACTAGGAGCGTCAACGATCACGAGGTCGTACTCGGATTCGTTTTCAATGATTTTTTTTGTTTCGTAACAGATCTTCCCCGTTACTAAAATCTCTTGCACACCTGGCGCAGCATGGCTTACAAGATCAATTAAGCGAGCTAGAGGGGTGATTTTTGCCCATGAAGGAATCTTGGCGTAGAGACGAAGGTATTCTGACAACGCATCGTCTGTATTGGTTTGAAGAACGAAAATATTGCGCGCCACTTCAACAGGTTGATATCCCACGGGAGCATGTTCAAATTGCTGAGCAATGCCGCCTGTTGCTTCCGCATCGATGAGGAGAACCTTTTTATTCTCGGTAGCAAAGCGGACAGCAAGTATGCTCGCGAGAACCGACTTACCTGTGCCACCTTTTCCTGTGACAAAAAGAAGTTTCTGGTTAAACTCCAAATCCCACGCGCTTTACGTCATCGACGGAACGAACTTCCACAAATGCGATTTTGGCCGAAGGTACTCCTACGCGGTTGCCTTTAGAGTCTGTAACCCAAATCATGGGCTTTTCAGCTCCTACTGCTTCATCAACTAAAGAAATCAACTCGTCGGGTGTTCCTTCCATTTCAAAATCAAGCTCATGAGGATGCTGACTTACACCAATTTTGACTTCAATGCTCACAGCATCTCCTTCGTTTCATTTTGTAACCGTTGATAGATTCTAGTCTTACCTAATCGGAGATCAGGTTGAGTTCTTTGCGATATTTTTTCGTTGGCTTGTACGTATCAATCAGCGTCTGCGCAATCTGCTTGATAGCAAGGGACGCAACATTGTCTGGGTCCGACACCATGATCGGTTGGCCCATGTCTGAACCTTCACGCAATTGCGTCAAAAGCGGAACTTGACCCAGGAGGGGAACTTCAAGCTTGTCTGCAAGCGCTTGTCCACCGCCGGAACCAAAGATTTCATACTTCTTACCGTCGTCTCCGAGAAAATAGCTCATGTTTTCAATGACACCTGTGAGAGTTAGGTCAACACTCTTGGCCATGAATGCTGCACGTTGAGCAACGCTTTGAGCGGCGATCTGGGGAGTGGTGACGACAATCAATTCGGATCTCGGCAAGAACTGGGCAATAGACAATGAGATGTCGCCGGTGCCGGGAGGCATATCGACAAGTAGATATTCTGGGTTGTTCCATTCGACATCGGTAAGAAATTGTTCGAGCGCTTTGTGAAGCATGGGTCCGCGCCACATAATCGGTTGATCTTCCCTGGCGAAATAGCCCATAGAAATGAGTGCAACATCATGCTTGATCGGTGGAATGATTTTCTCACCCTCAACATCAGGCGGTCGGTCTATACCTAACATTCGAGGCATGGAAAATCCCCATACATCAGCGTCGACAGCTGCGACACGCTTACCTGCTTGAGCCAGCGCAATTGCCAAGTTGGTCGTAATCGAGGATTTACCGACTCCGCCCTTTCCAGAAGCTATTGCTATGACTCTGGTTGAACTGTTGGTAAAGGGATTGGGATTAGCTGCAGGAACTTTGCGTTCGGGCTCAGCGTGGTCATGGCCTTCATGCGAGTCTGTGTTTGCTGGTTCTTCGGGTGAATTCATATCTATCATCGTAACTAACATGGGAGCAATATGACTCATCGCGTGCACCTTGATTTTGCTTCAACCGCACCTTTGCGCTCCTATGTGCGCGAGGCGATGAATCTCGTAATTAATACTGCTTCGTTTGACCCACGCCGTCTTTACGATGACGCAATGGGCACGCGATATGCAATTGAGACTGCACGCGAGCATGTGGCAAATTTCTTTGGCTGTGATCCATTCGAAGTAATTTTTACAAGCTCGAGTGCAGAATCACTCGCCACTTTTGCGTTCGGCGTAATTCCGACGCACGAAAATCGTTTCGTGCAAGCATCAGGCTCAGCTCAAAGATTCTCGGTGATCGGCACACCGTATGATTCCGAAGTTATCTATGAGACATGGTTGCGTGAAAATATTGATATTCAGATGTTGGCAGGAAATTCTTTTGCCACTCTTGCAATAGATCACCTTAGTGAAATGATCTCTGATGAAACTCTTGCAATTACAATTCCCTTCGCTCATCCCGACACGGGCACGTTGCAAAATATTGAAGAAATTACTGCGATTGTTCGCAACAATAATCCACACTGCATTATTCATCTGGATGCGCGAACTGCCTGTGGAAATGCCATACTCAATTTTGCGGAAATGGGTATCGACGCAATGACGGTTGATCCCGTAACCTTTGGTGGCCCATCGGGAGTTGCTGCACTTATTCTCTCGAGCCAATGTCATCTATCTCCTCTGCTTGTAGGCGCGACACAAGAAAGAGCTCGCCGAAGCGGTTTAGAAAATGTTATTGGAATTGCAGGATTTGGAGCTCTGTGTGAACATGCAGAGAAAACTTTGGATCAAGAAATAAAACATAACCATGAAATTAAATCTGCTGTATGTGAAGCACTACGAGCGTCAAAAACACAATCACTTGATAGCGATCCGGCTTCTCAACATACATTGAGCAATATGACCTCTGCATACTTTCCTGGCGTGGCTGCTTCAGCTGTTGTTGCAGAATTTAATCGCCTGGGTATCAACATTCATGCAGGATCTTCCTGTGGTTCTGAAGAATTCGAACCGTCAGCTCAGCTCTCACCGGTAACAGGCGATGATTCAATATCGGAATCCGTATTTCGCGTTTCCTGGGGTTGGTCTACGACAAACGAAGATATCGCTCGTTTCCTAGACGCTTTAGAATCGCTGCCGTTCATTCAATAATGCTCTTTCCAGAGTTCCACCCTGGAAAGTAGACTCAGAGTGTGGCACGGATACCCAATTTTACAAAGCGCGCGGATAGACGCAGAGAACAAGACAGCTTTGTACGACAACTCAATTGTGTTCGCCCCCTCCTTAGTGAATATTTCGACTATGCCCAACTCGGACCAATGGTTCCCGGAGAACAAATCGATTTATTCTTTGAATCGTTTCCTTGCCCAGATCTTTACGCACTTTTTACTCGAATTAATGCGGAGAATCGTTCCTCTGTCGATCCTCCCGCTTTGATCCGTTGCGTCCAATTCATTCTTTTATCTTCTTCTGATTTTATTCAGGAAGAAGATACTCCCAGTGAAATTCGATCTGCCATGATCAACATGGCGCTCCATGTCGCTTCTTTAGAATCAGTTCACTTCCTTAATGGAATTCTTCGGGCAACTACACAGAGATCGTTAAATTACCCAAAGCCCAATACCTCCAAACAAGACACCATCAATAAATTCATCAAGGAAGCCCGTCCGTTCATAGACGATCAATTACTGAAGGCCTTCCTCAGTGAGGGCGATTGGGCGCTATTTGAAGAAATGCAAAAACGAACCGAAGACATAAAGTCGGGGTCTCATCGACGCGCCACTGAACCGGTGCGAATCGAGCCACCTCTGTTTGGAATGAATCCTCCAGAACCATTTTATGGTGAAGGGGGCTTTGACCCGAGAGATTATTAAGTTCAGTCGCCGCGCAAAACGTTAAGTGCAGATCCAGCTTGGAACCACGCGATATGTTCTTCACTCATCGTGTGGTTGCACATAATGATGTGCGTGCTTCCATCGCTATGTCGAATGTCGACTTGAACTTGCTGGCCGGGATTCAATGTTGACAATCCCACCACATCGATTTCGTCATCGAAATGAATGAGCTCGTAATCTTGACCATCATCAAACGTTAAGGGCAAGATTCCTTGTTTTTTAAGGTTGGCTTCATGGATGCGCGCAAAGGATCGAACCAAAACAACAAGGCCATTCATAAATCGTGGTTCCATGGCTGCATGTTCACGCGAGGAGCCTTCCCCAT
>CAYMMG010000019.1:0-33573 GCA_964391505.1 uncultured Burkholderiales bacterium
TTAAACCACATACTCCACCGCTTGTGCGGGCCCCCGTCAATTCCTTTGAGTTTTAATCTTGCGATCGTACTCCCCAGGCGGGACACTTAATGCGTTAACTTCGGCACGGAATGCGTTGATCGCATCCCACACCTAGTGTCCAACGTTTACGGCGTGGACTACCAGGGTATCTAATCCTGTTCGCTCCCCACGCTTTCGCTCCTCAGCGTCAGTTTCGGCCCAGAGTGCTGCCTTCGCCATAGGTGTTCCTCCCAATATCTGCGCATTTCACCGCTACACTGGGAATTCCACACTCCTCTACCGTACTCTAGTCATACCAGTTTCAAAAGGCCGATCCATGTTGAGCATGGAGATTTCACTTCTGACTTGGTAAACCGCCTACGAGCTCTTTACGCCCAGTAAATCCGGACAACGCTTGCCCCCTACGTATCACCGCGGCTGCTGGCACATAGTTGGCCGGGGCTTCTTCTGTAGGTACCGTCACTTTCGTCCCTACTGAAAGCGGTTTACAACCCTAGGGCCTTCGTCCCGCACGCGGCGTCGCTGCATCAGGGTTTCCCCCATTGTGCAAGATTCCCCACTGCTGCCTCCCGTAGGAGTTTGGACCGTATCTCAGTTCCAATGTGGCTGGACATCCTCTCAGACCAGCTATCCGTCGATGCCTTGGTGAGCTTTTACCTCACCAACAAGCTGATAGATCGCGAGACCATCCCAAAGCGCCGGAGCATTTCTTCTAGTTAACATGTGTTAATAAGAAGGTATCCGGTATTAGACCTCGTTTCCAAGGCTTATCCCAGTCTTCGGGGCAGGTTTCTCACGTGTTACTCACCCGTTCGCCACTTTCCCTATCGGTGCAAGCACCAATAGTTCTCGTTCGACTTGCATGTGTTAAGCGCGCCGCCAGCGTTCGTCCTGAGCCAGGATCAAACTCTCCATCGAAATCTATGCCGTACGTTCAGGGGAATACCCGAATGTAACGACTATCGATTTTAAGTATCGCGTATCTGAAATTACTTTCAGCACGATTGATGATACTGACTAGTTCGAACCATCTAATCCTGAGAAATTCAGGTAGATGATTCAGTTTATTTAATTGTTGGAATCATTTATACAAATGATTCCGGAATTGTTTTCGGTCGACTCCACAACCTGATAAATCAGATCGCGTGTCGCCCGCACTAAATTTTGGCGTCTATTTTCCGTTTTCAAGAAGCAAGTATTTAGAGATAGTTTCATAAGCAAAAATTGCTCGGACTTTTCCCTAACGGTCTTCAGTCCATGAAGACCACGTACACAAACCCAGTTATCTGTAAATGTGTAGCTTGAAAAATATAGTACGGATATGGGTCTCAGTCAAAGTCGGGCGAATAATAATTTGAGATCGACATTGGAGCCTCAGAGCACTTTTGCTCCACTCATCCTATCCTAGATCAGATTAGTCACACTTTAAGGCTGATTTATAAGGACATAAGACCCACAGAGTTATTAAGATACACGCACGAAAGGCTTTAATTATGGGTAAATATGTAGATAATAAGACGTCGGCTTCGAATCGCAAAAAGGCGGGGAAGGTCGATTCGATCAAAGGATCAGTAGGTCTTAAGAGTTCGTACACAGAGGAAGAGAAACTCAAGAGTCAGGCCCAAGCTCGAAGCGATGGGGGTATCCAGGCAAAGGCTTTACGTGAGCGTGAGGAACGGCTTGCGAAGCTTGAAGAAACCGACACCACCGAGTGAACTGGATCTCTCTTTCACTCACTTCCTTTGCAGCCTGCATAGCGATGAGCCTGTTTATTCGTAAATCCTCGATCATGAAGATGTCGGGCCGCATTCTCAACTTCACAATGTTTTTAGCTGTGTGCATAGTTTCTTTTATTGTCGCTCAAAGTTCTTCCGACTCTTTAGTTATTTCAGGTAATCCTCTTGTGGCGACAATCTTCACTGCAGTCGTGTGCAGTTACATTGGAAATTTCGCATCGCTCAAAGGCATCGGGCTTGCGCCCAACGTCGGATATTCACTTACCATTACAGGAGCAAATGCGTTAATAGGAGCGATCGGTTCTGTCCTACTATTTGACGACGCACTCTCGGCACGAAAACTGGCAGGAATACTTTTAATTATAATTTTTTCTGTCTTTGTGGTTGCAGATAAAAAAAGACACTCCAGTGATCTGAGTAGTGGATGGATTTGGTTTTCCGTCATTTCAATGTTGTGTTTTGGGATGATGGCATTAGCCAGTCGCTACGTTTTGGATAGTGGAGTAAATTCTGCTCTCTTTCTTTCTTACATTTGTGGCATCGTGTGCATACTCATCGCATGCGAGCTACGGATTACCAATACCCGGTTTCGAATTCCTCGATCTCACATGATGGTAGTTATAGGTGCAAGCATTTCTTGTGTCATTTTCAATCTCACGTTCTTTGAAGCATTTAAAGTCGCGCCCAATGTGGGATACGTAAGCGCGGTAGTGGCTTCTTCCACCGCCGCAATAACTCTTGCTGCTGTACCTCTGTTTGGAGACCACTTATCCACGAGAAAATTTGTAGGAGTTGTTGGTGTGCTTCTGGGACTGACTGTGATGTTTATTTAGTCTTCTTCAATCCAGACCCGTACATAAATTCATTTTCGTACAGCACTAATTCAAGAAGTATTTCTGCTGAATTGGCTTAATAAAGTACGGGATAGCGTAGTTACTTAAACCGAAGCGTCGCGGTATCTACGATGCATGAATTAGCCCGCCATGTTTTTGGCGACGAACTCCCAGTTGACCAAACTATCGAGGTACGTGTTGATGTAGTTGGGGCGAGCGTTACGAAAATCGATGTAATACGCGTGTTCCCACACATCGATCGTGAGCACTGCTTTTTGATCGTGCTTTAAGGGAAGATCAGCATTAGAAGTCTTCATAATTTCAAGACCTTTGTCGCCTTGAACCAACCACGCCCACCCGGAACCAAATTGTGTTGTGGCAGCTTCCGCAAACTGCTCACGAAAAGTTTGATACGAACCGAATGCAGAACTGATTGCTTCTGCGACTTCACCAGTTGGTTCGCCTCCACCATTAGGAGACATTGAGTTCCAGTAGAAAGCGTGATTCCACACTTGTGCCGCATTATTAAAGAGCGGGCCATCGGAAGCTTTAATAACGTCTTCCAGAGTTGAGTTTGCGAGATCTTGACCTTCGGTGAGTTCATTCAACTTGGTGACGTACGTTTGGTGATGCTTGCCATAGTGAAACTCAAGTGTTTCTTGGCTGATGTGTGGTGCAAGTGCATCAAGTGCGTATGGAAGTGCTGGAAGTTCAAATGCCATTGTCTTCGCCTTTCGTCTCGGAATGTTATCCTCATACTAATTCTTCAGATACCCAGATGCGAACGCTAGAGCTCACTAAATTAAACAAGTTGAGTTTTTGTGAAAATATTCACAACACGTAGAGATCCTTCGCTTCACTCAGGACGACAAAGAAAAAGCTCAGGATGACACCTGGCTCGACAGGAGTCATTTAATTGAGATCTGTGCCCATTTACGTTTACCGACTTGAATAACTTTGCCATCGAGATCAGCGACCAAAACTTCACCATCTGGATCGCCAAAGACGACATCGTCAATACGCACGGCCCCCTGAGAAATCATTCGTGCGCCTTCTTTATTGGAAGGAACAAGATCGGCCATGTTGAGAATGCGAGCAAATCGTTCAGATGCATTGTCAAGAGCCGAGGCGTCTATTTCCACAGTTTCGATAACGCTGGGTCGTCCTCCGCCTGAAAACACTGTTGCAAATTCCTGAGCAGTTTTCTCGCCCACGCCTTCGCCATGATAGAGGTCAACAATGGTGCGGGCGAGGAGTTTCTTTGCATCAACGGGTTGAAGACTTCCGTCTGAAAGTTGTGCAGTAACTTCTTCGATCTGTTCGGGCAACCAGCCAGTACCCAACTGGAAGTACTTGGGCATCATCTCATCAGAGATGCTCATTACCTTGCCAAACATATCGAGAGGTTCATCGCGCAACGCAATCGTATTGTTCAACGACTTACTCATCTTTTTGTTGCCGTCAGTACCTTCAAGAAGCGGTGTCGTCATGCAGACCTGTGGCTCCTGGCCTTCCATCTCTTGCAAGGGGCGGCCCATCAGCAAGTTGTACAACTGATCCGTTCCACCAAGCTCGACATCTGCATCGAGTGCAACCGAATCGAAACCCACAAGAAGTGGGTATAAAAATTCGAGCACAGAAATTGGTGAACCTTCTTTATACCTTTTTGAAAAGTCATTGCGTTCAAGAAGTTGGGCCACCGTTGTCGAACCCATCAGCTTCATCACGCCGACAATGCCGAGTTCTTCAAGCCATTCGCTGTTGCGACGGATTTCCGTTTTTTCTTTATCGAGAACGAGGAAGGCTTGATCGAGATACGTCTCGAGATTACTTTGGATCTCTTCCACACTTAATTGCGGTCGAGTCACATTCTTTCCCGAAGGATCGCCGACGCGTGCCGTGAAGTCACCAAAAAGAAGAATGGCCTGATGGCCCAAATCTTGAAACTGTTTGAGCTTGCGCAGAGGAACGGCATGACCAATGTGAATATCAGGAGAGGTCGGATCGATTCCAAACTTGACGCGAAGCGGTTTACCTTTTTCAAGCTTCTTCTTTAATTCCTCGCGGCTTACGACGTCTTGAGTTCCTGAGCAAAGGATATCGAGCTGGCGATCTACGTCTGTCATAAGCTGCTTATTCTATCGAGATACCGACGAGATCAGGACGGGATATCGCTCATGTCGGAGATCTTTTTCGCAAATTCGTGTGGGTCCGAATCGGTTTCAATAGCGATAAAGATGGTGTCCTGGCCGGCGATTGTTCCGACAATCTCGGACATCCGACCGGTATCAATAGCTGCACACGTCACATCTGCACATCCAATGGGGGTTCGAACGATAACGAGTGGTGCCGCTACATCGACGGATAAAACGTATTGACGGAGGGTCTTAGCCAATGTCCCGTCCGCTCCGGGACGCTTGGCCGTTTCAGGAATGGCATATGCACTCTCGCCGCCTGGGAGCTTTACTTTCACTGCACCGATTTCTTCGAGATCACGCGAGATGGTTGCTTGGGTGGAAATTATTCCTTCAGATTCAAGCATCTTTGAGATCTGTGTTTGCGAGGAAACATGTTCACTTTGGATCATGTTGACAATTTTGTTGTGTCGTTGAGCTTTGGAAGTCACGAGTTACATCCTAATTGATTATTTGGGCCAGGCCCATCGTTGCAAGCAGTGATGGCGGGCCTGGCCCAAAGATACCGAGGGTGAGGACGGCGAATAAGGACTGTGCTTTTTTTTGAAAAAAAGGACAGTCCTTATTATGAACGGAGTTGAGCGTTGCAGTCTTTTGAGACGCCGTCAATCACGCGAGCACGGTAAGCCGCAAGCTGTTCATCGTTGAAAGTTTCGCTCTGCGGCCGTACGCGTACAGCGAAGGCCAGAGATTTCTTTCCGCTTTCCAGGGCCTGGCCCTGAAAAATATCGAAGAGGTGGAGGTGTTCGAGTTCTTTACCGCCGTATTTCTTTAATGCGGCTTCAACTTCACCTGCCGTTGTCGACACATCAACAACAAAGGCCAGGTCGAAACTAACAAAGGGAAGATTCGATGAAGGAACATAGGTCATATCGCGTTCTTTGAATTCCAATAAGGTATCAACGTTCAGTTCAAACGCGACTGCTTTGACATCGCCAATGAGCTCGCCAACAACGCCAAACTTTTTACCATCCAAATATACGTCATTACTTCGTGTCGGATGGAAAGCTGCACCACCGGGAACCTCGCGCAGTTCTGCACGTGGCAAGCGAAGGGTGTCCGTAACAATGTTTAAGAAATCGATTGCATCAAAGACGTCAACTTCACGAATACGGTCATGGGGTCGCGTATCGACATTACCCGAGAGCACTACCGAGAGATGTGTTGCTTCGCGCGGCTGAAAGTTCTCATCAAACGGAAGATGGAAAACATGTCCCATTTCAAAGAAAGCAATATCGGTGATTCCTCGTGAAATGTTCTTATTCACGCTCTTCATGAGACCAGGCAAAATGAAAGGACGCAACACAGAAGCATCGGAACGCAAAGGATTCTTCGCTCGCACAAGATCGTCAGGGCCAAAGCCAAAGGGCGCATAAATCTCTTCAGACTCAAGAGGCAATGTATACGCTTCGCATAAACCTGCGCCCACCAGCGCATCTTCAACGAGACGGCGTTTTTTCTGCTCGCGCGACAAACCACCTACTTGAACAAGAGAGTTCGGCAATGTTGGTTCGAGCGTATTGAGCCCACGACGACGAGCTACTTCTTCGATCAAATCAATTTCGCGCGTGAGATCAGGACGAAATGTCGGAACTGTTATATCAAAACCCTCAGAGTTTTTCTTGATAGAAACAACAAGCGGTTCAAGAAACTTTTTAATTTCATCGCCCGATACCGAATCACCGAGAATTCTTTCGACGCGCGATGATCTCAGAGAAATGGTCTTTTCTTTTATTGGTTCAGGGTATACATCAACTTCAACTGGTGAAATCTTCGCGCTTGCTACTTCAGCCAGGAGCTGACAAGCGCGGCGTGACCCGTAAGCCGCAAAGTTGGGATCAACACCTCGTTCAAAACGAGCAGATGACTCACTACGCAAACCTAAACGCTTCGAGCTTTTCGAAACAGTTTCCGGGGAAAAATATGCAGATTCTAGATACACTGTTTTGGTTGTGTCATACGTTCCCGAATCTTGACCACCCATAATCCCAGCTAACGCATGCGCTTTACCATCAGCAGTAGCGACAACGAGATCATTTTCATCAAGAGTTCTTTCGCTCTCATCTAAGAGAACAAGCTTTTCTCCCTTGGCTGCTCTGCGCACCACCATGTCTGTTGAACCGAGAACATCCACATCGAACACATGGAGAGGTCTCCCCCATTCGAGCAATACATAATTCGTTACATCAACAACATTGTTAATCGTTTTTTGGTCTGCCTTTACGAGACGACGAACCATCCACTCAGGAGTAGGACCAACTTCGACAGACAACGTACGACCCACAAAGCGAGGACATTTTTCGCTATCTTCAACTGCTACCTGCGCAACGGGAAGAGATTTGTCGACTTCAATACCATCAAGGAATTTATCGACGTTCGGAAGTTTGAGTTGTTGATTGAACCCTGCACAGAGTTCTCGTGCAATACCCACAATCGACATTGCATCGGGACGGTTAGGCGTAATGCTGACTTCGATTATCGTGTCGTCAAGACCCAGCGCTTCACACGCATCAGAACCGGCAACAAGATCACTGGATAGTTCCATGATTCCTGCGTGATCTTCACCTAACCCAAGTTCACGCGTCGAACACAACATTCCATCGGAAATGATTCCGCGAATCTTTTTCGCTTCGAGAGTAAATCCACGAGGTAGGGTGGCACCTGACGGAGCGTAAGCAACCGTGAGACCTTCGCGGACGTTGGGAGCACCACACACAATTGTTTTGTGTTCAGTTCCCGTATCAACATCAACAAGTTTCAAGCGATCAGCATCGGGATGTGGGTTCGTTCCTAAAACCTTCACAATAATGACACCACGAATATCTTCGCCAGGACACTCGACGCCCTCCACTTCAAAACCAAGTTGGTTGAGCATATCCACGTATTCATCAGCCGAATGGTTGATATCCATGAAATCAGAGAGCCAGGAAAGAGGTATTTTCATCTGCGTTCCTTAGTACTGCTCGAGAAATCGAACGTCGTTGTCGAAAATTGCGCGAATCTCATCGAGGTCATATCGCAACATCGCAATACGATCGATTCCAAAACCAAACGCGAAGCCCGTGTATTTTTCTGTGTCGTAACCCACCGCTTCAAACACATTGGGGTCAACCATTCCGCATCCACCGACTTCAATCCATCCGGTGTGAGAACAAACACGACAACCACTTCCCTCGCAGAACGGACACGACACGCCGAATTCGGCAGAGGGTTCCGTGAAAGGAAAGAACGAGGGAATTAATCGAGATTTTGTTTTTTCTCCCAAAAGTTTTTTCATGAAGGTTTCAATAGTTCCACGTAAATCTCGCATTGTAATGTTGGTGTCGACGGCAAGTCCTTCAATCTGATGGAACACCGGCGAGTGGCGCGCATCGATTGTTTCGTTGCGGTATGTACGACCTGTTGCGATGGTATAGATGGGTGGGTCGCTTGCCAACATTGCACGAATTTGAACTGGCGATGTGTGCGTACGCAATACCGATTGTTCTCCATCACCCGCATCGACAAAGAGAGTGTCTTGCATTGCACGGGCAGGGTGTGCAGGCGGAAAGTTCAACGCCTGGAAATTATGCCAATCGGTTTCAACTTCTGGACCTTCGGACAAGCTATATCCCATTCCAAAGAAAATATCCTCGAGCTCTCGCTTCACTTGAGTCACAATGTGGAGGTGCCCTCTCGATCGACCATGGGTTCCCGATGTAAGGTCGAGGCGTTCCGATTCATAGCGAGCACTGTTTTCGCTTGAGGCAAGCTCTGCTTTTTTCGCTTCAACTAATGCGAGGATTCCTTCGCGGTAAACATTAAGAGACTTTCCAACTATGGGCTTATCTTCGTTAGGAAGATCTTTCGTGCCCTTTTTAAGTTCAGAATATATAGAAGTCTTCCCCAAGTATTGTTGGTCAAGAAGCGTAAGTGCAGCTGAATCCGCAGCGGAAGCGATTTCCACAACGGCGGTGGCATGCGCAGCATCTAACTGTGATGTAATGCTCTGTGCGTCCATTACGAATTGCTCGACTTTCGGGTTCTGCTCGCTGCAAGGTGGTACGCAACGATTGTTGCGGTCATAGCCACGTTGAGCGATTCACACAATTCTGCCATGGGAACAGAGAAGGGTCGGGTATTATTTTCAAAATAGGGCGTAATAATTCCGTGTGCTTCATTTCCAAAGACCACAGCAGCATTCTGAGGGAACGAACATTGGTCGAGTGCTATAACTTCTTCGCCAGGAACAGGAGCGGCGGCAGCAAAGACTTCTCGCCTTTTAAGTGCATCAGCAAGCTCATATTCGTCCACAGGAAGGATCGGGCATCCGAAGATAGTTCCAGCACTCGATCTTACGACTTTGGGGTGAAAGGCGTCACAACCCCCCACTGTGATAATTGCTCCGAGGCCAAATGCCACCGCAGAACGAATAATGGTACCCACATTGCCCGGATCGGAAACATTATCGAGAATAAAAATAGGTGCTTTGCTGAGTTTTCCCGACACGATATCATCCACATGCGTTATCGGCATCTCACAAATCGCTACAGCATGTTGAGGATTTGTGGTCGTCGCGATTCTTTCTAACGCAGCCGAATCAACAACATACTTATCTGCATCGATACCTGCGACGCGCGTATCTTCTTGATCGGTGACGAGAATGCTTCGAAAACGCGCACCAGACAAATGTGCACCTGAAATTGCTCGATATCCCTCGACAACGACTTGGCGCATCTCGTTACGAAGTGAAGAACTGCGTGCAAGTTCACGAAGTTCTGTGATGTCGTTACGGCTGAGCCGCGATCCGTTCATTGTCTGTCTCGACCTTTCCAGAGGTTGACCCTGGCTGCGTCATTCTGAGTGAAACGAAGAATCTGAGATCCTTCACGAGCTCCTTCGCTCTGCTCAGGACTCCCTTCGGTCGGTTCAGGATGACGTGTACTTAGTTCAGGATGACGTCCACTTAGGATGACAAAAAGACCTAGGCGTTGCGAGCTGCTTGGGCTTGAGTAACAAGAGAAGCGAACGTTGCAGGATCATTCACTGCGAGTTCTGCCAAGATCTTACGATCCACATCGATCTCTGCACTCTTAAGTCCGGCAATGAATTGCGAATAGCTAATGTCATTTAAACGACAAGCAGCATTGATACGCACAATCCACAAACGACGAAACTCGCCCTTCTTTGCACGACGGTCACGATATGCATATTGACCAGCCTTCATCACCGCTTCATTGGCAGCACGAAGGGTGCGGTGTCTTGCACCACGGTAACCCTTGGCATTTGCCAATATTGCTTTACGTCCTTTTTTCGCATGCACTGAGCGCTTTACACGTGCCATGGTTGTTCTCCTCTAGTTAAATCTGTTCTCGTTGTTACGCTGTTATCGCTTGCCTAAAAGACGCATTACTTTCTTTGCATCTTTGCCCGTCACTTCAGCTTCTTCACCGAGACGACGTTTACGTGCAGATGATTTCTTTTGCAGCAAGTGGGCGCGACCGTGTTTGCGACGAAGAATTTTTCCGCTGCCTGTCATTTTGAAGCGTTTCGCTGCTGATTTATTTGTTTTTACCTTTGGCATATCTTCTCCTTATGCGTTCACGGTGTCGTCGGCATCGCCATCTAGGTCGATTCCGTCGAGTTCATCGTGTTTGCGTGCGGCTTCCTTTGTCTTCGTTTTGGCTTTAGCTGCGGATGTAGCTTCCACTTCCGCTTCACTGGGGACCTTTCCTTCAATGCGATCAAGCGTTGAAAAATTCTTATAGGTCTTTTCTCCTCGAGCGAGCTGTTTGCTTTCTGTACTCTTCTTTGGCTTTACCGTCGGATTCAAAATCATCGTCATGTTGCGTCCATCCTGCAAAGGAGCTTGGTCAACAATTGCGATGTCTTCTAGATCGGTGGCAACGCGTTCAAGAAGTTGGCGCCCAAATTCCGGGTGAGCCATTTCTCGTCCACGAAACATGATCGTCAGTTTTACTTTTGAGCCTTCGGTAAGAAAACGTCGAACGTGGTTCATTTTGGTTTCGTAATCATGACCATCGATTTTGGGTCGGAATTTCATTTCCTTAACCACGATGTTCGTTGCCTTTTTACGAGCTTCCTTCTTTTTTTGTTCCTGTTCGTATTTGAATCGACCGAAGTCCATGATGCGACATACGGGGGGAACAACTCCGGGAGCTATTTCTACCAAATCAAGATCTACAGCTTGCGCAAGTGTTAGCGCGTCGGAGAGGGAACGAATTCCTAATTGTGTTCCGTCATCACCGATGACACGAACTTCGCTTGCCTGGATCCTGTCGTTGATACGAGTTTCTTGTGTTGCGATGTGGCCATCACCCTTTCTCTGTTGTACAAATTGCCCGTGCGGCAAAATGTGGAGAAAGTACGGCCCGCAAAAACACAGCAGAATAAATCTGCGTGGCATGCTCTGCCATCAACCCCGACGAAGGAATGGACACGAAGTGTCGCTAAACTCTGTTCGTTATAAACAGAGCACCTTGCGAGGTGGAACTGTATTCCAAGTTCACTTTCTCAATATTGTGAGACTGAAAGGTTAGCAGATGACAGGCTTATGGACACCAGGCGGCGAGGTTCCCGCACAAGAAAACCCTCAGAATGCAGCAGATGACGCTGCTGCAAACCCTGAAGGAATGGGCGACCCTTTCGAAGGAATGAGCGAAGAAGACAAGCAAGCGGCGCTTGAGCAGATATCGAAAATGCGTGGCGAACTGTTATCGACTCCTGCTCGCGACATCATTGGAAACCACATAGTTGGATTTTACGAACTCGCCAGTGTTCATTTAAGTGAAGCTGCTGGCGCGCAAGGGACAGAACGTGAAGCGCGTCTCGCCGAAGCTTCCTTGTGCATTGATGCAATGGGTGCCGTTGTTGACGGACTCGGAGATCGTATGTCTCAACATGCAGAGCCACTCACCGCGGCATTAGCGCAAATGCGTATGGCTTTTGTTCAAGTTAAAAATGGTGCAGGCCTCGAGGGCGAACCGGACGAATAAGAAATACTTTTATAGCGTCCTCGTAGCTGATGTCGTACCATCGCTCGGAAGCGCTACTCTGCCGAGTGCCTCATTAACAGCAGCCATCGTTGCTGCAACAGGATACACACGGTCAAGATAGTTATCGACAGCAGCAAGGAATCGTCCAAAGGTTTTCACCGCTTCATCCCGGTTGACGGAATCTCCATTTCCTGGATTAATACACCGTTGGGCAAGACACTGAACAAGTTCCGCCGTGTGACGGGCCGCGTCTTTCCACAATTGATAGAAACCTAAACACTCCAAGATATCTAAACCCATTAATTGCAAGAGTGGATCATTTTCATCCTCTATTCTGAGAACTGGAGAAACATATATACCAGCATCGAAGAAATTGTGCGTGCGTGCAGATTGAGGTGTTCCATTAATTACTTCAATGCGTCCCAAAAGCCAATCTTTGTTTTCTGGAGCAAAAAGTGCTTCAAACACTTCTCGTGGAAGTCTTTTTTCTGGCACACGATGATGAGCACTGACAAGTGCAGCGTACACAACTTCTGACCACCCATCTTTATTTGCAGGATCAGCGATCATTTCGCGAATATGATCGGTCGTTAAGTGTTGAATTCCTTTTGATTGAAATACTTGGAGATAATCCAGCTCACGTCCATTTGGCATGGAGTTAGAGTAGTGTCCGATTCTTCAGGAAGTAAAATTGACTTATCCTCTCGCTGCACAGAGAGCCATCGCTGCGGTCAGGATGACAGGTCAAGACAAACAATTTCTCGTGCTTCAAAGCGACCACGCGGATGCCGAAATACTTCGGCGGAAATGTTCGCATCTAACGCAATCGTGCGTGATCCATCAACAATATTGATGCAGTGAAAAGGAAGTAAACCTCGACCTTCCACGTGAATGAGTCCGAGACCGACATGTTCGTCGACCTCGGTAACGACGCCTTGAATCTTCTCCCCTTCAAGAAAGACGGAGTTTGGTTCACTCATCTTTAGCTCAGGAAACCTGTCGACTTGCCCGAGAATGCAGCATCGACTTCACGCAGAGTTTCAATTGTATCGATCGCTGTCGCTGCGGCCTCTTCACCCTTATGTCCCTGGGATCCTCCGATGCGTTCACGCGCTTGGGATTCGTTTTCTACCGTCAACACTCCAAAAATACAGGGCACTCCTGTGCTCGTTGCCACATCAGCAATGGATAGCGCAGCCGTATTGGCAACATATTCAAAGTGAGGAGTGTCGCCCTTAACCACAGCACCCAGACACACAACGGCATCGGCACCACGCCCAGCGCACTCTTTGGCAACTACCGCGATTTCAAGGGCTCCAGGAACGTAGAAAACATCGATGTGATCACGAGAAACACCCCGTCGATCACATTCATTCAATGCACCATCGAGCAATGCCGATGTGATCGGTTCATTAAAGCGAGAAACAACAACGGAAAGGCGAATATCGCCTAAGCCTGATGCATTTGAATCTGAATACTTTCCCATGGTTCTCTCTCTTCTTTCCTCTGTCATTCTGAGCGTAGCGAAGAACCTTCGCACATCCAAACCCTAGAACTTATTGGGGAGGGTCGCACCTTGTACTTCGTCCAAGGAACAACCCTAAAGTCAGTCGTTAGAGATCCTTCGCTACGCTCAGGATGACTACGGGTGCGGCTCAGGATGACTACGGGTGCGGCTCAGGATGACGGGAACAACTGCTCGACGTATCGAGCAATACAATCAATTTCTACATTAACCATATCCCGTGCAAGGGTGCGTGAAAAAGTAGTTTTCTCGAGCGTAGCGGGAATAAGCGCTACATCACAGGTTGTCTCATCGCGAGAGGCCACGGTGAGACTCACTCCGTTAAAACAGATTGATCCTTTTTCGACAACAAATTTACTTAGGTCTTGAGGAATAGAAATACTCATACGCACAGAGCCATCGGGTAAATCTTTCACGTCCTGAACTCGCGCGACGCCATCAACATGGCCTTGAACAAGATGTCCTCCGAGACGATCACTCAAACGAAGAGGATGCTCTAAGTTCACTGAAGCCCCAACTCCCCAAGAGCCCAGCGTTGTTTTGTTCATCGTTTCGATCTGAGCAAAAAAACTCGCAGTATCATTAGAAAACTCGGTAATAGTCAAACATATTCCGTTAACTGCAACCGAGTCGCCTAATTTCGAATCAGCGAAAAAGCCTTTTGACGTAACGTCAATTTCGCATCCGCCATTCATCTCAACGAATGACGTGACTTCGCCGAGCGACGAAATGATTCCTGTAAACATTGATCAGACAGATTCTGCAAATGCACTATCTGCTATTTCTTGAAGTTCTCGTACAGCGGCAGCTGGATCCGGTGAATGAAAAACAGCGCTTCCTGCGACAAGTACATCGCAACCTGCTCGTGCTGCAGAAGCAATTGTCTCTTTATTAATTCCACCATCAATCGTAAAAATAATGTCGCTATGGTTCGCTTGACGGTATTCGATGGCCTGAGTAACTTTATCCAGAACCTCGGGAATAAATTTTTGTCCGCCAAACCCAGGAAAAACACTCATGAACAACAAAATGTTGAGCCGGTCCATAAAAGGTTCCACTGCAGAAAATGGAGTGTCTGGATTAAAGGTCAGACCAACGTCAACCCCAGCTTCGGCAATGCGATCAAGAATGTCAGACACGTTATCGAGTTCGACATGCACGGTAATGGCATCTGCACCAGCATCAACAAAAGCATCGACCAGAATTTCAGGCTTGGTACACATGAGATGACAGTCAAGATAGGCATCGGTATGCGGACGCAATGATTTAACGACAGGCGGGCCAATCGTCAGGTTATTGACGAAGTGTCCATCCATGCAATCGACATGAATGCGATTCGTTTCACTTCGCACCGTCGCAACCGAATCGGCCAAGTATGCGAAGTCTGCCGACAGAATGCTTGGGGAGATGGTCGGTGTACGTTCTAAAGCTGTAGGCACGTAATAATCTTAGCTTGAACAGCATCGAGAAGTTCGGGTGATGGGCTGGGGTCCCCTCTCGAGAGATCCACATCAGCCGAGGAATTGATGGGCATGAGATGCACGTGCACATGGGGAACTTCGAGTCCTTGAACAGTCATTCCGATTTTCTCACAAGGGAAAGCTTGTGATAGCGCGAGTCCTATTTTTTGCGATACAGCCATGAGCTTATTCAATGTCTCACTATCGAGGTCGATCCAATGTTCTACTTCTTTAATGGGCACAACAAGCGTATGACCGGGTACAACAGGATTGATCGTCAGGAATGCAACGACGTCATCGTCGCGGTAGACAAAACGGGCTGGAAAATCGCCGTTGATAACTTTGGTAAAGACGGATGCCATGGTGAAATTCTAGAGCATCGACAGCCCAACAACAGATCCTTCGCTGGTTCCTTCGCTACGCTCAGGACTCCCTTCGGTCGGCTCAAGATGACGAGGTCTTACGGAGCTTTAAGAGGAACATCGAGTCATTATCGGCCGTTGGACGGAGGAGATACCCGCGACCATGAGCAACGAGAAGATCCGTGGTCGCAGACACCTCCTCTGCCACGAACTGCGGCATTTCTTTTTCTATCCATTCATCGAACTCGATTGTCTCCGCACGCGTAAAGGTGCAGACGCTATAAATCAGTTTTCCTCCGGGTGTCACATGCTGCCCCACTGAGCGAAGAATATCTTTTTGAAGCTCTACGAGTTCAGAGACCGTGCTCTGCGTAATTCGATGTCGAGCATCGGGGCGGCGGCGAAGAACTCCCAAACCTGAACATGGCGCATCCACGAGGACTCGATCGAATTGCTCGTCTACACCAAAGGGTAATTCTCGCGCATCACAGGCAAGCACGTCGACATTGCTCACCCCGAGTCTTTCTTGAGTATCGATAAGTTTTTTTAATCGACTCGCAGCCACATCACATGCGACAACACGTTGGGCATGTTGAGAAACGAGAAATGTCTTTCCCCCCGGTGCGCAACATACATCAAGAACTCGGTCTTGGTCTCCTGCATCAACATTGAGGGCAACGAATTGGCTACCCTGATCGACAACGAGAGCTTCTCCCTTCACAATTGCATCAAGGCGAGCAATATCACCCATGGAACGTATGAGTCGCGCCCCGGCAATAATTGCACCGGGTCGTGATCCTTCGATGTCTAGAGAGACTGTTCCAAAGGGAGCCAGAGTCACCGACGCGGGTTCATTTAATGCTTGAGCTACTTCGTCTATTCGGCCACCAAATACTTGCTTGATCTCTTGGTAGATCCACAACGGAAGACCTGCAGCGACATCGGGAGTTTCATCAACAAAAAGTTGGTCGTGCTCCTGAAGTTGAATCGCCTTGCGCGATAAGGCATTAACAAATCCCTTGATATGAAACGGAATGACCTTGATCGTTTCATCCACCACTGCATACATATCGAAATCATCCATGAGTTGTGCAACGACGCTTCGTAAGGCATTGCGAGCAATCGGATCAAAAGAAGCGAAAGGTCTTTTAGACATTTTCGCAAGAGCATTATCAATACGAACTTGTGAACGCAATGTTGAATATACAACTTTGGTAATGAGTGCCCGATCGGGGTCACTAAATTTTGATCGAGCTAAACGCGAAGGAACAATTTCGTTAGCGTAGGCGCCTTCGTCACAGTGACACAGGAGATCGATGATTGCTGCACGTGTAGAAGAACCGACGTTGCGTACGGCTGCATGTTTTTTAGACATCAGCACTCAACGGAAGATGCAAAGGGAAAAGTTCACGAGATAAGCCATTAGCCCATGCCGAAAATTCCATAGCCGGCTTGCCTTCGACTTGAATCTTTTTACAAAGAATTGTGCCATCTACACAGGTAAGCACACCTTCCCTGTTAATCGTACCCACATCCGTTGTTGCAGGGCCCGGCCCTGTTGCAAGGCCGGGCCCTGCAAAATCGGCTTCGATGAGGCGAAACTGCTTTTCGCCAATAACCGTCCATGCACCTTTAACAAGAGCACCCGCTCGTACCTTCTGATCAACATCTGTGGCTGACGTCGATGAATCGAAATAGAAATCTTGACGATCAAGTTTGTGGGCGTATGTGGGTTCACCAACCTGGGCAAGAGGTTCTTGTGTCTCGATTGAATCAAGAACAACAAGAAGTAAATCTCGTGCAATGGCATTCATTGATCGAAACAGAGTTGCCGATGTCGTGCTACTCACAATATCAACATGCCGGTAAGCATATACTCCACCTGTATCAAGTCCTTCATCCATCTTCATGATCGATACGCCCGATACATTGTCTCCTGCGAGAATTGCTCTTTCCACAGGAGCAGCTCCACGCCATCGAGGTAAAAGAGAGTAGTGAACGTTGATACAACCATAAGAAAAATGCTCAAGAACCTCGACAGATAATATTCGACCGTAGGCAACGACGACTCCGACATCTGCTTTTAAATTCTTTACACATTCGTAAACTTCTGCTTTTGTTGCTGGTTCAAAGACTTCGATATCATTCGCGAGGGCAAGTTCTTTTACAGGTGTAGGAATTAACGCGCTGCCTCGTCCTCGTTTTTTGTCTGGTTGCGTAATGACCGCGACAATTTTGTGAGGGGAATTAACGAGGGATTCAAGAACGTCGCGCGCGGGTGCGGGCGATCCAAAAAATACAATGCGAAGTGGAGGAATCATGATCTTGCCTCAATCGAAAGGCGTTGCACCTTTACGCGCTGGAGTAATCTTTCCCGATTCTTTTAGTGCATTGAATTCGTTCCACGCACTATCTTGCTCTTCTGCGCTGAGGTGATCGAGCATCAAAACACCATTAAGGTGATCGAGCTCATGTTGAAAAAGTCGCGCTAGTAACTCGTCAGCTTCAATTACAACCTCATTGCCATCTTCGTCGTATCCCGTTACTGTAACAACTTTGGGTCGAGTGAGGTTCAAATATATTCCTGGAATAGATAGGCATCCCTCTTCATAGTCCCATGATCCACCCGATTCAACAATGCGAGGATTGATCAATATCTTGGGCTCCCCTTCATCGTCATAGACGAAGAAATTCTTTTGAATGCCTACTTGTGTTGCAGCCAAGCCAATACCGGGGGCTTCATACATTGTTTCAAGCATGGAATGGCACGTTGTAATAAGTCGACCGTCAAATTCTTCAACATCGGCCGCCTTGACCCGCAAAACTGGGTCTCCTGCAATTCGTATAACGTTCACGCCATCTATTCTATTGAAGATTTCTGCAAAGACCGTAAAAGACGACGATGAAGCTTTGCTCCGTGAGCGAATAGACCTCCTGTACGGACGCGATGTGTTGTTTTTTCCAGTTGTAAGAGTCGAAAATGAATATCGTCACGCGATCCTGCATTTTCTACATATGCAAATGCTTGGCGCACTTCTTCGAAGTTGGCACGCACGCGGGCGTATTCTTTTTCTAGACGCTTCTCAGTCTTTCGGCGCTTCTTCTCGTCAGAAGGATTCGGAGGAAACGAATCGTCCTTGCTGTTCTTTACTACGAGGGTTGCCATACGATAATTCTAATCGTAAACATCGATAGAAACCGTACAACGATTATTTGATGTGAGGCCACGAACAGCAGCATAGGCTTTTTCCGCGAGCGTATCGTGATCTGCGGCAGCCAGAAAAGCAGTTGTTTTATCAGATTCAACTGTCGTACCAACAAGAATATCTTTGGGGACTTCGCCGACAAATTTATCCATTGCTGGAGTTGTCGATGTAATTTCTGCTGTTGCGAAAAATGGAGCTAGGTGTAACTGCTTGCGAAGAGCAAGTTCACGATCTCTATTCGCAACAAAATCTCCACGCGCTATGTCCGTTATCAGAATATTGTCCGGCGCACGAGTCGCCATTATCATCGGCGCGCGCAGATCTGTTTTGTGGAGAGATCGCAGCGCGCGATTGACGACAACTAAAACTTGTTCAAAGGCATTCACCCCTGAACGAAAGATCATGGAATCAATATCGATAAACACACAACACGCCAAACGTCGAGTCAAATCTTTTCGATGAAAGAGAGCTTCTGTTGCCACAAAAAGAGTCGCTTTGTCTCTCCGTTCATCTATAACAATTTTCTCATCTTTTGTTTTAGAAAATTCCACAACGCGATGCTTTGAAAAGAGAGCTTCACAGTCTTGTGTTGTGCTTTGCAATCCTCGGCGATATTTCTTAAATGTGGTCGCTCCACACTCTAAACAGATACTTGGTCGAGATGCCCCACATGTTGGGCAAACAAATGGCTGTTCTTGCTCATCATCTTGATATACAGAGTGATTGCATAATTCACATGTCGCGACAGCGTCGCACGAACGACACACAAGAAAGCGGGCATTAACCTTATTGTTCAAAATAACTACAGCATCATGTCCTGATTCAAGCGCTTGTGTGAGAGCTGCGACAATGGGTTGAGTAAATACACCGAGTGCGGGATCAGCAGCATTGCGGTTTTCAATCGCGATCCGTGGCCATGATTGTTCTTCTCGCTTATCGACAACATCGAGCGAATGTGTCGCCACAGACGGCACAGAGGTAATAAACGTCAGATCGATTCCCCATTTCTGGGCTACAAATTTTGCGCAATCAGAAACATTCCATCGCGGCGACCGCTCTTCGGCTAATTGCTCGTACGCATCATCAAGAACAATGATCGACTTACAATCAGTAACCGGTGCAAACAAAGCAACACGCCCACCAACCACTATGCAGTTTCTTGTCGATGCACGCCGAAAAGAATCATCTTTACTTTTATCGCCATGTCGATATTGAATTGCATTAAAACCTAGCTCTTGACACCACGACGTTATCCGCGAATGGGAATCAGGCGTAATGATGATTGTCGAACCGTCACTAGCAATATACTCGCGAATAATTTCACGTCGATCTGCACGGGGATCGACAAGAATGACCCGAGACGCATGACCTTCACTTTTAGTGTGGGCATCATAGCTGATTCCCGCAACAATTCGATCGGGAGATGCTGCGCGTAAAAACGTAATGGGAGAACAAAGATAATATCGACTGAGCGCTTCACTTAATTCTACCAAATGCGCAGGCGGACCATCGCTGACAAACTCGATGACATTTTTTATCTTCGAAATATCGAGAAGATCATTATTGGGCTTAAAAAGTTGTTGTTCGCTATCTGCAAGTTCACACACCCATCCTCGTACACGTCGACCATGGAGAGGAATGCGGACAATGGATCCGACCCGTATGGATTCACTTCCCCTAATGTCCGTGTCATAAACATACCAATACGATTGTTCAATTTTGGGAATGTCAGGTGCGACGCGAACAAACATTGCGTACGCGGCTAACGCGCGGCAAAGTGACGCGTGAGTTCTTCAACATACAGATCGACGCGTTCCCACGTAAACGTTTCTTCGCTGCGACCAAAGTGGCCATAGGTTGCAGAAGGACGAAACCGAGGCGTGCGCAAGTTGAAGTTGTCGATAATTGCACCGGGTCGAAGATCGAAGAGTTCTGCCACAGCAAGATCGAGAGCTTTCGCATCGACGTTGCAGGTACCAAAAGTTTCGATGTTGGTACTCACGGGTCGCGCCACACCGATTGCATACGCAAGTTGGATTTCGCACTTGTCAGCGAGGCCAGCAGCTACAATACTTTTTGCTACAGCTCGTGCGGCATAAGCTGCACTTCGGTCAACCTTTGTTGAATCTTTTCCGGAAAATGCTCCGCCTCCATGGCGTGCATAGCCCCCGTAAGTATCAACAATAATTTTGCGTCCTGTTAAGCCCGAATCGGCACGCGGGCCCCCGAGAACAAATGATCCGGTTGGGTTGATAAGAAATCGAGTGCTTGAAAGGTCAAGGTTGGCGGGCGCTGTTGTGTTAATCACCCTTTCAATTACGTCGGATTCAACTTTATCAGCTTCAACTCCAGGTTCTGTTTGCGTAGACACCACAATGGTCGGCGCAGAAACGGGTATTCCGTTTTCATAATTGATTGTTACTTGTGCTTTTCCGTCGGGACGAAGATAAGAGAGCTCTCCTGTTTTCCGCACTTCGGCGAGTTGTTTCGTGATGCGATGTGCCCACCAAATCGGCAGAGGCATGAGATCCGGAGTTTCGTTACAGGCATAGCCAAACATCAATCCTTGGTCACCAGCGCCAAGGGTTTCATAACTATTGTTCATATCAATAGTTTCAAAATCATCACGACTTTCAAGCGACGTGGTTACTCCAGAAGAAATTTCGGGCGATTGTTCGTCGATAGCCACCATAACGCCACAAGCATTTCCATCAAAACCGGATTCATCCGAATCGTATCCCGCTTCACAGATCACACTGCGCGCGATGCCGGCAATATCAACGTAAGCATTGGTCGTGATTTCGCCTGCGACAACAACGAGTCCGGTCGTTAAAAGCGTTTCGCATGCAACACGACCAAAGGGATCTTGTTCCAAAATGGAATCGAGAACGGCATCGCTAATTTGATCTGCAAGCTTGTCAGGATGACCCTCGGTCACAGATTCTGAAGTAAAGAGCATGAATACAGCCTACTATCTGGGTCTACTTTGAGCATAAGAACTAATACTTGGTGTTAGCGAGAACTGCGATTGACCTCGATGATGTCCACGATTTCAAAACCGAGAACATCCTTAGGGGCAGTATCTAATTCACGAGGACTGTTCCCCTCATGATCGAAGATCCACACCTTATTTGTATCTGATCCAAAGCCCGAGTCGCTGCGGGAAACGTCGTTAGCAATAAGCATATCTACTTTCTTGCTTTCAAATTTCTTTGCGGCATTCTCGAGAACATATTCACTTTCAGCACCAAAACATACGACGTATGTGCCTATTGCTTTATTCGCAACGATATCGGCAATGATATCGGGCGTAGGAGTGAGTTCGATCGATTCAATTCCCTTTTCACGTTTAAGTTTTATGTCTGATACTTGTGCAGGAGTTACGTCAGCGACAGCTGCCGACATTACAACGACGTCTGCTTGTTCAAGATATCGCATTACTGCATCGTGCATTTCCTTAGCGGTTTCGACATCGATACGTTCGATACCAGGATCTGTTTTTAGTTCGGAAGTCGTAATAAGAATCACTCGATACCCAGATAACATCGCGGCTTGAGCAATTGCATGCCCCATCTTTCCCGTGCTGCGATTCGTGATCATGCGTACCGTGTCGATGGGCTCTCGTGTGCCTCCAGCAGTAACCAACATCACCGATTGTCCAGGGTGGAACCCTGAAAAGTCCAGCGTATCAGGAGCTACATCCGGTTTTTTCAGAGTTCCACCCTGGACAGGAAGACCTTTGAGGATGTCGACGACACGATCAACAACAACATCGGTTTCAACCAGTCGACCTCGACCCGTGTCGCCACCGGCAAGTTCGCCTTCGTCGGGTCCAACAAAATGTTGTCCGCGACTTGTGAGCTCTTTAATATTTTGTTGTGTTGAGGGATTGTCGTACATTTCTTCATGCATGGCAGGCACAAAAATAACGGGCGTTGTTTGAGGCGTGCACAAAAGCGTTGCAGAAACAATGTCGTCAGCAATACCCTGAGCTGATTTAGCAATGATGGATGCAGTTGCCGGCATGACGAGAACGAGATCGGATGTTCGCCCCAAAGTTGTATGTGCAATCGAACCTCGGTTATCCCAAAGATCATCAAATACAGGTTCGCTAGCCACTGCCGAAAAAGTTGATGCGCCGACAAAACGTGAAGCCGATGGGGTCATGGCCACACTGACATGGGCGCCAAGCTTCACAAGAGAACGAACGAGATAAACGCTTTTATATGCAGCAATACTCGCCGTTACACAAACAAGAATGCGGCGACCGATTAATGGTTGGTCCGCCGAGGCCATGGTTGTCGAATCAGTTAGGCAACAGAGTCAGGTTCAGATGCAACAGTTTCTTCCTGTACGTCTGAAGCTTCAATGGGCTCTTCACCTGTTACGTCTGCAATCTCTTGAATGTCTTCTGCTTCGAGAGGCATGGCAATAATGTCGCCATTGCTGATTTCTTCAAGAGCGATAGAGAGAGGCTTACGCGATACGGAGGTTACTTGAGGAGGAACAATACGACCAAGACCTTCACCCAATTGGTTGTAATAGTCGTTGATTTCGCGTGCACGCTTAGCTGCGAGCGTCACGAGAGTAAATTTTGACCCAGCATTTTCCAAGAGCTTTTCCATGCCTGGATCCATGAGAGATGACTTTTTATCCACCGAAAACCGCCTTTTGTGAGATTTCTAGTCTACTTCATGCAGGGTGGAACCCTGAAACTGTGGATAACAGTCGGCGCGTTATCCTATTATATTCGTTCTCGTAGGTTATCCACAGTTTCAGGGTTCCACCCTGTAAGTCATACCTTCGAGATATGGTCTTTGACGATCGCAACCAGCTCCGACAGCGCACGGCCCAGGTCATCGTTGATGAGCATGGCAGAAAAATGGGGAACCAACCGCTCTTCTTTTTCAGCAGCGGAAAGTCTCTTGTCAAGCATTACATCTGTCATGTTCGGATCTTCACGTTCAAGAAGTCGACGACGCTGAATTTCTTTACTGGGGGCTTTAACAAAAATAAGAAATGCATCGGGGTAAAGCTCTTTTACTTTTAATGCACCCTGCACATCTATTTCAAGAATTACGGATCGACCTTCAGCTCGTTTCTCTTCGATCGGAGCTTTGGGTGTTCCCTTCCAGTCCCCATACACTTCGAAGTATTCGAGCATGCCACCATGCATTGCCAATTCCATAAATGCATCTTCATCCACAAAAAAGTAATGCTTGCCCTCTTCTTCATGTGGACGAGGTGCACGTGTTGTCGCAGAAATACTGAGATAGAGTTCGGGAATCCGCTTCATTAATTCGGAAACGAGAGTTCCTTTACCTACACCAGAAGGCCCAGCAATAACAATGAGTTTTCCCTTAGTTTGGGTTTCCGATGGTGATGAATCTAGCGACATAAAGGTACGTTTACTCTAATGAACCATTCACACAAGACGTGAATTAATAGTCAAGGAGAACAAGATAACTTAACCAGGAAATTCTGATGAGAATTTGTTGAGAAGTGCAGCTTTTTGTTTTGTTCCCAAGCCGCCCAATCGACGAGAAGCTGCGATTTCAAGTTCTTCCATCAAACGCTTTGCTTTGACCTTACCCACACCAGGAAGGGATTCAATGACAGCAACAACTTTGAGTTTGGCCAATATGGGGTTAGCTTCCATTTCACGGAAAAGATCTGGCAACGAAAGAACACCCATCTTGAGCCGTTCCTTGACTTCCGCACGCACGCGACGTGCAAGGGCTGCCTTTTCGAGAGCTGCAGCTCGTTGTTCAGGTGTGAGCTGTGGAGGAGTCGGCATCGACGGTCCTTTCTCTCTATAGGTCGTTTAAAACTGCTGGTCAGACTATAGCGTCACAATTATTGCAAGGAATGGATACATGAGAGGGCTGTAGCCACAAATTGTCCTAATTGACGTATTTTGACGGGCGCGGTAAACTTTTTCACTTATGGCAAACGGAATTACCGCAAAAAAATGGTCATGGATGACAAACTCTGACACTCCTGCAGTACCAGGTTCCCTCTCAGCATTCGACCAAGAAGAGTTAGCAACTTTTTTTGAAACACTCCTGAAGTCGACATTACTAACCCGCAAGGGCAGCATCGTTATAGGACAAGTGGATGCATCTTTAACTTCTGGTCTGAACGGCTTACGTATTGCGGCGTACAACATGTATACAGGGAACACTGAAGCATCAGGAATAAGAGCCGATATGCGCGATGATTTCGAAGATGTGGTTTCGCCATTGACAGCAGCGCTGGCACTTGTGGTCCTCCATGATCGTCCCTCCACGTTTGGAGGAAGCGAAGTATCTATCGGTGCTCTCGAGCGAATTACTATTAGCTTTCTGCGCACACTAGATACTTCTCTTCACCTACACCAAAATATTTCTATCCCGCACGGAATGCAAAAACTCATCAATGATTCGTGGGATTTCATCTCGCAATTAGATCCTGATATCACTCCTCGTAAACAGGGAGAAGGTCTGATTCAATTGCAAGAAAAATTCGAACAACTCCCTGATGATATAAAAAGAATTCTTTCTCTCGTCTACTTCGAGAAGACGCTTGCACCATTATGCAAAGAGGTTGTCGAAAGCGGTTTAGTAAATGACCTTTCGGACACGACACGAATGTATTTCATAGGACATTCCGTGATGCATGCGCAAGAACGTCTACATGCATATCATTCATATGGGCCCAAAGAAGAGAGTCCTGTTTTAGCTATTAGAGGACTGGACCTCGGGTTAGTTAGCTAATGTGCGCAGCTAAGACCTGGGAATAAACTTCGTGGGCTGCCGCCAGAGGATCCTCTGCACCATAAACGGCTCGGCCTAATACAATCCAGCTTGCTCCGTCTTTTATTGCGTCGCGCGGTGTTGCGACCCTCGTTTGATCACCTTTGTCTTGACCAGCAAGGCGAATGCCTGGAACTAACATTCGAACATTCGGAGCGCTCTGCGCAACCTGCGCAACTTCCAGAGCTGAACACACCATGTCACATTTCACCGTAGAAATGAAGTTAAGTCTTTCGTCAAAAGCCACAGGGTCAGCAGGCAAAGACGTGAGTACCGTCACTCCCAACAATATCGCGGGTTCGTATCCTCCAGTCGAAGCTCCTTCATCCAGCCCTTTTCGAGCAGCACGAAGCATTTCTTCTCCGCCAGCAGCATGAACCGTCATCATAGATATTCCCCGCGAAGCATGAACTCGACATGCACGTTCCACCGTGTTGGGAATGTCGTGAAGTTTAAGGTCGAGGAAAACTTTCATTCCTCGGTCGCGCAATTTCTCGACCGCTACCGCACCAGATTCGGCATAGAGTTCACTTCCCACCTTTGCATACCCAAAATACTTTCCTACTTGATCAACAAGGGCAAGTGCATCATCGATATTACCCACATCAAGACTGAGTACCATTTTGTCGGTAATACTTTGATCGATTTCTGTCGCAGATGTTGAAGTCATGGTGTTTCCTTACTTTTATTGAGGCATTTCTACCGCGCCAATAAGATCCGTAACTTTGGCGACGCCAGTGGTGAAACAAAATTCTTTGAGTTCTTGAGCAATACGAATCGTTGCTCCAGGATCTGCAAATGTTGCAGTTGCAACTCCTACCGCGCTGGCTCCACACATCATCATGGATGCTGCATCGGCTCCGGTCATCACTCCCCCAGTTCCAATAATGGGAGTATCAGGAAAAGCTTGGTGGACTTCGTAAACACCTTTTTGCACAATAGGCAAAACGCCTGCTCCTGAATATCCGCCCGCACCTTTCCCTAAGAGAGGGACACGGGTATATGGATCAAGAGCTAAACCCATAACCGTATTAAAAAGCGTCAACATATCCGCACCACCTTCAATGGCCGCTTCTGCAATTTCAGTAATGAGCGTGACGCCACTGGTGAGCTTGACAGAGACAGGAACAGAGTCACCCAATTCCCTTTTTACGCGTTCCGTAATTGCGCGCGTATCATCAGCGCTTTGAGCAAAGAGGCGATTACCGCTTTCCGTATTCGGACAACTGAGGTTTATTTCGATGGCAATGAATGCATCGACAACAGGCGCCAAGATTGCAGCAGCCTGTTCATATTCTTCGATAGTTCGCCCCCAGAGCGCCATGATAAAGCGTCCGCCCGCGTTACGAATTTTTTCCAGATCGCTGTCTACCCACTCACCTATATGAGGCCCAGGCAACCCAACAGAATTCATCATTCCCGTTGGCACAGCAGCAACACGCGGAGAGGAATTCCCCGACGACACAAAGGGAGCTAATGATTTAATGGTAATGGCACCTACATCTTGAGGATTCACTACGTCGAAGAGCTCATTGCTGTGACCGAAACTTCCCGATGCAGCAATGATGGGATTAGGCAGCACCACCTGAGTATCACCCGCCGCCAATGTGGTCGTTAGATCAACACGTCGTAATTCCACTTACGCACCCTTGTTATTAAGGACAAGTTGAGTGTTGGCATACAGATTCTGCAGCGATAAAACTTCGACATCGACATCACGCCACTGCGCTATACCTGCGCCCAGAGCCTTAGCCGCCGCGATTGTTGTAACACAGGGGATGCGGTACTTTGTTGCCGCAACGCGGATGTGTTGACCGTCTCGACGCGTGCTACGCCCACGCGGCGTGTTGATCACAAAATCGATCTTGCCCGAAGACATCAAGTCGATAACGTCATCACCAACGGCATCTCCCACTTTTGCAATCACATGGTCGACGGGAATTCCATTTTGCACCAAAGCTTGCGCCGTTCCTGTAGTCGCGGCAAAGCGGAATCCAAGCTGTAAATATTGCCGAGCAACATCAATGGCTCTATCTTTGTCGCGATCCGCAACTGAAATGAAAACCACACCCGATTCTGGAATAACCATTCCTGCACCCAATTGAGATTTATAGAATGCAGCACCGAACGTTGCCGCAGAACCCATAACTTCACCCGTCGAGCGCATCTCAGGTCCAAGGACCGCATCGACTGTTGGAAACCGCGCAAAGGGAAGAACAGCTTCTTTGACCGCAACACGCCCCGAGGAACGATAATCACGCTCAATATCAATAATTCCTTCTTCGCACATGCGCTCAATGGTTTCACCCACCATCATGCGAGTAGCAATTTTCGCGAGAGGTATACCTGTTGCTTTCGCAACAAAGGGAACAGTACGCGATGCACGCGGGTTGGCTTCAATAATAAAAACGGATTCATCTTGAACCGCAAATTGAATATTAATCAGTCCAACGACATCCAAGCGTTCGGCCAAAGCACGTGTTGCCGCCTCGATTGTAGCAACCGTTGCTTCAGATAAAGTTTGCGGAGGCAAAGCACAGGCTGAGTCGCCCGAGTGAACACCCGCCTCTTCAATGTGTTCCATGATTCCACCAATCATGAAATTGCCTTTCACATCCCGAAGCGCATCGACATCAACTTCAATTGCCTCTTCTAAGAATCGGTCGATCAGAGCCGGCCGTTCCATAGAAAGACCGCCTTCACGCCCAAGGCTTCCCATGGCCCCCAGTTCTTCCATTGCTTCTCTGAGTTGAGTTGGGTCGTCTACGATCTGCATTGCGCGACCACCAAGCACGTAGCTTGGGCGTACGAGCGCAGGGTACCCAATACCCTCGGCGATTCGTAATGCTTCATCAACATCAACTGCTACACCTCCGGGAGGTTGCGCAATCGCGAGTTCATCGCAGAGAGAATGAAAGCGATCGCGATCTTCAGCCAAGTCAATCGAGTCAGGTGATGTACCCAACACCTTGTAGCCGTGGTCTTCGAGGGTACGGGCAAGCTTGAGCGGAGTTTGACCACCCAAGGACACAATGATCCCAAGAGGATTCAAGCGTGCACAAATCGCTAAAACGTCACTCGCTGTTAGCGGTTCGAAGAACAACATGTCGGATGTGTCGTAATCGGTGGACACAGTCTCGGGATTGCAATTGATCATCACCGAGGCATAGCCCATCTCTCGCAGCGCATAGCTCGCGTGGACACAGCAGTAATCAAACTCAACACCCTGACCAATACGATTTGGGCCTGAACCCAAAATGACAACCGTGGGCTTACCCGGAAGGTGAAGTTCATCTTCATCGGCGTAGGTAGAGTAATAATACGGCGTGTAAGAAGAAAACTCTCCCGCACAAGTATCAACAACAGAATATGTTTTTTCTAAATTATGCGTCGCGATAATATCGAGTACTTCATCGAGCGAACAATTCCACGCGAACGCAATTTGTTCTGCGGAAAACCCATCACGCAATACACGTCTGAGCTCATTACGAGAAATCGTCGATGACGTTCGCGCTTCAAGAACTTCACGTGTTTCGATAATCTGCATGATCTGATCGATAAAGAAAGGATCGATATGAGTGAGCTCATGCGCACGTGCAGGATTCATAAACGATCGTAAGGCAGACTCAAGAACAAAAAGTCTTTCAGGGTTGGGGGACGTGAGAAGGTCAACCTTTTCATCTTCGCTCAGCGAATCGCTAATTGATTCTTGTACGTCGCAGTTCAGTCCGAAGCGACCATTTTCCATCGAACGGAGTGCTTTTTGCAATGATTCTCTAAAAGTTCGTCCAATGGCCATGACTTCACCGACACTCTGCATCTGTGTTCCCAACTCCGAACTTGCACCAGGGAGTTTTTCGAAAGCAAAGCGAGGAATTTTTGTAACAACATAGTCAATCGAGGGCTCAAAACATGCAAGTGTTCGTTGAGTAATGTCGTTGGTGATTTCATCGAGCGTATAACCAACAGCCAAGCGCGCTGCGATTTTTGCAATAGGGAATCCTGTTGCCTTACTTGCCAAAGCAGACGAACGTGAGACACGCGGGTTCATTTCAATGACGATTTGGCGACCTGTCGCCGGATCAACAGCGAATTGTACGTTACTTCCACCCGTATCAACACCGATGCGGCGAAGAACCTTGAATGACGCATCGCGCATCGTTTGGTATTCGACATCAGTAAGCGTCATTTGCGGTGCAACAGTGATTGAGTCTCCGGTGTGAACACCCATGGCATCAAGATTTTCAATCGAGCAAATCACAACACAATTGTCGTTCTTATCGCGAACCACTTCGAGTTCAAATTCTTTCCAACCTAAAACACTTTGCTCGACAAGAATTTCACCAATAGGCGATGCTTCGATTCCGATACGAGCGAAATCAGTCATCTGCGCTTTGTCATACGCAATTCCTGTTCCCCCGCCACCCATGATGAAGCTTGGTCGAATCATGATGGGGTAACCAATCGCATCGGCCGCTTCAAGTGCATCGCTCACATTGTTGACGATTGTTGAACGACAAGTTGCAAGACCAATTTCGGTCATTGCATTCTTAAAAAGTTCGCGATCTTCTGCAGTACGAATCGCATCAGGATTTGCGCCAATCATCTCTACGCCATATTTTTCAAGAATGCCTTGATCAGCGAGGCCAAGTCCTAAGTTCAACGCTGTTTGACCTCCCAACGTAGGAAGAAGTGCGTCCGGGCGCTCAAGCGCGATAATGGCTTCAAGGTGGGCGATGTCGAGCGGTTCGATATAGGTTGCATCTGCAACATCGGGGTCGGTCATAATCGTTGCTGGGTTTGAGTTCACCAACACCACTCGATACCCCTCAGCTTTTAAAACCCGACACGCCTGAGTTCCTGAATAGTCAAACTCGCATGCTTGACCAATAACTATTGGTCCAGATCCGATGACCAAAATTGATTCGATATCTGTACGTTTAGGCATTATTTTCTTCCTTTTCCAAAGGTTTCCATCGAGGTAATAAAGTCATCAAAGATCACTCCCGCTTCGTGAGGGCCAGGACTAGCTTCCGGGTGATGTTGCACACTGAACGTAATCCCATCATCCATTCGCAGACCTTCAACAGTTCCGTCGTTGAGATTCACGTGTGTGATTTCTGCACCAGAAATTTTCCCAGCATCGACGGCATAGTTGTGATTTTGACTCGTAATCTGAATTGTTCCACCCAAGAGATTCTTCACCGGATGATTGCCGCCGTGATGACCAAACTCGAGTTTATAAGTAGAACCGCCCAATGCATTTCCAAGAAGTTGGTGACCTAAACAAATTCCAAAGACAGGTAGATTCCCTACTAATTGTGCCAAGTTGTCAGATGCTCCTGTTACGGCCGATGGGTCACCCGGTCCGTTAGAAAGGAAAACTCCGTCGGGCTCGCGGGCCATCACGTCTGCTGCGGATTCGTTCCACGGAACAACTTCGATGGAGCATCCTCTCTGTTCCAAACAATCAAGAATGGAACTTTTGATTCCATAGTCATAAGCCACAACATACAAAGGAGAATCTTGTGAACCTCGCGAGTAGGGCGTCTTTGTTGAAACAAGTTCTGCCAAGTTCTGGCCGTCGGTTCCTGTCGCTGTCATCGCAGCTTGTTTCACGCTTTGCTCATCTGTTCCAAATGCTGCGGGTAATGCTCCGTTGTCTCGGATGAATCGTGTGAGAGCACGCGTATCGACATTGCATAACGCGGGTATGCCGTGCCGCACAAGATATGCATTGAGAGTTGCATTCGCACGCCAGTTGGAATATTTGCGCGCCATATCTCGCATGATGACACCGTTACAAAATGGTTTTACTGCTTCGTCGTCTTCACCGTTGACGCCATAGTTCCCCAATTGGGTAGCCGTAAAGGTAATGATCTGCCCTGCATAACTCGGATCAGAAATGATCTCCTGGTATCCCGACATCGCGGTATTGAAAACCACTTCACCAGTTGCAACACCCGATGGCGGAACAGCTCCACACATCGTGCCTTCAAATTGTGTTCCATCGTTAAAGATGAGAACTGCTGGAACATCTGCCTGTGTCATTGTGTCGGAGATCCTTTCTCGCACGTCATTTGTCCGCGCACGAATGTGTAATGTACTTTTCCTGTCAGTGTTTGGCCATCCCAAGGAGAATTGATGCTCTTCGATTGCAGATGCTGTGCGTCAACAATCCATTCTTCTTTACTGTTAAAGACAGTGATGTTTGCAGGATTACCGGGAGCAATGTCGAGACCGTGTCCCCCTCTGATGGAGTCCAATTTATGAGCATTGATGATGCGTGCAGGATTGAGAGACATCACTCGAACAAGTTGTTCAAGTGTGAGAACCCCCGTTTTGACCAGGTGGGTCATGCATACAGAAAATGCGGTTTCAACTCCCAACATTCCAGGAGGTGCATCGGTGATTCCTAATGCTTTTTTATCTGCAGGATGAGGAGCATGATCTGTAGCTATGGCCGAGATGGTCCCATCAGCTAAGCCTGCTCGCAACATTTCGACATCATGTGAAGTTCGCAAGGGCGGATTCATTTTGAAGCTGGTATTTCCCGACAACAACTCTTGTGAGGTCAGTACAAGATGTTGGGGGGCGATTTCGGTCGATACATTGACACCTTCCGTCTGTGCGTGGCGAATGAGTTCGAGACCTTCGACGGTTGATAGATGAAGAACATGGTAACGAAGCTTAGGGTCGGCAAAGGCCTTCATCAAAGCAATGTCGCGAGCGATAATTATTTCTTCTGCAACACGATGTCGCCCTTTGACGCCCAACTCTTCACTCACTGCGCCTTCATCCATCACGCCATCATGCACAAGGGAATGATCTTCACAGTGTTGCGCAAGTACGACATCATCGTATGTCGAGAGAGTTTCGATTGCTTCACGCATGAGTCGTGCACTCGCAACGCATTCACCATCATCCGTAAACGTTCGCGCACCCGCTGCATAAAGATCGGCGAGAGGTGCGAGTTCTTTACTCTCAAGATTTTTTGTAATGGCAGCCGAAATATAAACATCACAGAGAGCTTTTTGTGTCCGTGTAGTCATATCGCGAAATGCTTCAACACTGTCAATGCGAGGATATGTATTGGCCATGGTCTGCACTGCCGTGACACCACCGACTGCTGCAGCGCGCGAGCCTGTTTGGATGTCTTCCGCTTCTTCTCGACCGGGTTCACGAAAGTGGACCTGAATGTCCACAAATCCCGGAGAGATCACCATATCGGTTGCGTCGATCACGTGTGCTCCTGCAGGAACTGTTACCGATTGGGACACCTCAGATATAACGCCATCGGTGATGAGCACATCACTCCGACGTTGTGCTTGTGAATCGACGACCTCGCCGCCAAGAAGAGCAAAGGTGACACTCATGTTTGGTCCATTCTTTCCACATCTATACGGTCGATTCCATCAAGTTCATTCATCAAGACATGAACTTGTTCGCTCCGTTTGGTGGGAAGGTTTTTACCTATGAAGTCTGCACGTATGGGAAGCTCACGATGACCTCGATCGATCAATACAGCGAGCTGCACTTGTTTCGGACGTGAAACTCGCGTCACCGTATCCATTGCGGCACGAATCGATCGACCAGTAAAGAGAACATCATCAACAAGGACCACGTGAGAATTCGTGAGGTCTAGATTGTTTTCTGCCGAGAACGGTGCCGGAAAAATCGATGCGTCTTCGGCGTCAACCAGAGATGCTGACGTTGTTAACCCGTCATCGCGAGCTTGCGTAATGTCAAGAGAGTAAACAGGAACGGAAGTTTCTTCTATGTCGGAAATATTTTTTGCTAGACGAGAAGCCAAAAGTGCACCACGACGAAGGAGACCCAAAAGGACAAGATTGTCTGCCCCATTATTTCGTTCAATAATTTCATGAGAGATGCGGGTACATACACGCCGCATGTCATCACTCGAAAAGACACTTAAAGTTGTCACACGCCTCCACGTCAGTCTCACTGTACTGCCTCACGAATCTGCAACTTTGTTGCGCATCGAGTCACCTCACGGGATGAATTGGCTATAGATATTATATCATATCGCTTACCGTCATTCCGAGCCTGCGAGGGATCTCCGGGAAGCGATTCTCACACGACCGCTGCGCGGAGATCCTTCGTTTCACTCAGGATGACTTGATCACAGGGAGCGACCGGAGGAGCGACCGCGAGCAATGTCTGGCTCTGCCAGCGTTGCGACCAAAAATCACAGGGAACGACCGGAGGAGCGACCGCGAGCAATGTCTGGCTCTGCCAGCGTTGCTACCAAAAACCACAGGGAACGATCGGAGGAGTGACCGCGAGCAATGTCTGGCTCTGCCAGCGTTGCGACCAAAAACCACACAGAACGAAGGATGAGCGACCGCGAGAAGCACCCGGCTTTGCCGGTGCTTCGACAAAAATCACAGGGAGCGACCGGAGGAGCGACCGCGAGGCATGTGCG
>CAYMMG010000020.1:0-32182 GCA_964391505.1 uncultured Burkholderiales bacterium
AACAGAGGGCAGTGGCGCAATTGGTAGCGCATCGGATTCCAAATCCGGCGGTTGGGGGTTCGAGTCCCTCCTGCCCTGCATTTATCGTCGACGCACCGGCAAAGCCGGATGCATCTCGCGGTCACTCCTCCGATCGTTCCCTGTGATTGCTTTTCATTCATGACCCCCAACCGTTGGGGCGCAGTGATGTTCGGGTCCCTCCTGCCCTGCATTTATCGTCGACGCACCGGCAAGGCCGGATGTATCTCGCGGTCACTCCTCCGATCGTTCCCTGTGATTGCTTTTCATTCGTGTACCCCCAACCGTTGGGGCGCAGTGATGTTCGGGTCCCTCCTGCCCTGCATTTATCGTCGACGCACCGGCAAAGCCCATCGCTTAATAAATTTACATAGCTATACTTTTGCGATGACTGAATCTGTACCAACGCAAGGAATTGAATCAAACCGCCTTGAAGCGTTTAGTGATGCAGTAATTGCTGTAATTATTACGATCATGGTTCTGGAGATTCACGCACCAGATGGAGGAGGGTTTTCTGACCTTAAGCACATCACGCCAACTCTTCTTGCATATATTTTGAGTTTTGCATTTATTGGAATTTACTGGAATAACCATCACCATTTGTTGCGTGCAACGAAACGCATTTCAGCATCCGTCATGTGGGCAAATCTTCATCTGTTGTTTTGGTTGAGTCTGATACCGTTCGTCACCGCTTGGGTGGGGGAGCATCATATGAGTCACGCTCCTGCGGCAGCCTACGGATTAGTAGGTGTTATGGCAGCTGTGGCCTATACGGTTTTGTTGGCATTTATTAAGAAAGCCAACCCAGATACAGGGATTTCCGACGCTTTGGATAAAAGTTATAAAGGGAAGCTCTCGTTGCTTTTCTACGTATGTGCAGTGCCCCTGGCATTTGTGAATCCGATCATTTCGTATGCACTGTATGTCGCTGTTTCAGTAATGTGGTTTGTCCCAGATCGACGCCTCGCTACGGTGGTCGAATAACGCTACAAGTGCGGACCACAAAGGATCTAGCGTAAAACTTCCCTCATAACATGCCTGGCCTGCAGCAACCTAGTAAATTAGTGCCCTTATGACAACACCTACAGGCGGCGGCGAGATGAACCGCGAAATGCGTCGCATGTCCACAAAAATGGGATACGATCCAGAAAGTCAGCGCGCACAAACTAAGCAAGCAGCGAACAAAAAGCGCAAGCCTGCACCAGCTGGCAATCGCGTCTCAATTTTTGTCAAGATCATCACTTTCTTTAAAGAAGCCTGGAGAGAACTCAAAAAAGTCTCCTGGCCAGGCCGCAAAGAGGTCATTAACTCGACCATCATTGTACTTGTGTGCCTAATTATTGTTACTCTATTAGTGCTCGTAGTCGACTATGGCGCTGAGCGATTGGCCGATCTGATCTACGGATAGAACACCAGATCCTTGATGAATCGCATAGATTCAATACCGAAGTAGAAAGAATATGGAAGAGACAACACTAGATATTTTTGAAGAAGCTACTGATCCTGAAAATGTGGCAGATAGTCAGGGCGATGAGTCGGAACAGGCAAACGAGGAAACAGACCGTTTAACGCAGGAAGCAATTGCTGAAGTTCTTGCACAGGAACCTACCGCTGAAGTCGCATTAGATGAGTCTGCAGCACTCGTTGATGTTATTGATGCAGACGACGATGATGATGACGAAGTCGTTATTTCCCCATTTGATAAACCTGGTCGTTGGTATGTAATTCACTCTTATGCAGGATACGAAAACCGTGTGCAGCAAAACATTGAAACACGTATGCGTTCAATGAATGTAGAAGAACGTATTTACGAGATCGTTATTCCGATGGAAGACGTTATCGAATTTAAAGCCGGACGTAAAACGGTTGTGAAGAAAAAAGTTTTTCCTGGGTACGTTCTCATTCGAATGAGTCTCGATGATGACACATGGTATGTGATTCGCAACACTCCCGGGGTTACTGGTTTTGTCGGTGCAGGAAATAAGCCGAATCCGTTAACCAAAAAAGAAGTTGAGAATATTCTTGGTACGGGTGAATCCGGCGAGAAGGGTCAGGCAGCGGTTACGACCAAGTCACGTCCTCGTCTCGAATACGAAGTGGGCGAACAAGTTCGTGTCACCACCGGACCATTCGCAGACTTTAATGGTGCGATCTCAGAGATCGACGTCGATCGTTCCAAGCTCAAAGTACTTGTAGACATTTTCGGGCGTGAAACGCCTGTTGAGCTTGAATTTGGCCAGGTTGCCAAGCTGTAACATCAATATACAAGGCATTTTGGACAACAGACCACATATCGGGTAAATTGTTGAGGTGCAGTGATCTGTTATTTGCTGAGAAGGGAAATCATATGCGAGGTACAAATCTTTCTTCCCACGCGATCTGGGCTATTCGTGGAATTGCCATCACAGTGGCATTGATAGGTAGTGCTGGTATTGCGAATGGAGCTCCATCGTCTCAAGACGATGTTTCAACTTCTTTAATTGTTGAGGGAGTCATTTCGAATATAGAGAATGGTGAAGATCCGAGCTATGAGCTTATAGAACAACTGCGAATGTTGGACCCTAAGGATCGAGAGGACGCTTTCGTAGCTGTATTCGGACCAGGTCCTGATGTCGATCCTGACTTATTGGCACTTACGCCGTATCCAGGAGACCTGGTAATTGCATTGAGAAATTTAGATATGCAAGGTGCTGCAGCAAAAATTCAAGATGCATCTCGTGGGTTTGAATCAGGTACTCGTTCTTTAGCGCTACAACGTGGTGAATAACTGTTCGTAAAAATTTCATGGAAGAAGAGCACGGATGGCTCACAGCAACATTCCAGAACATCTGAGAGCGATTGCCATTGCAGTAACTCTTCTTGGTATATCGACACTAAGCGGCATACGCGCTTCGAATGGGGTATCGCCTGTAACCATCGAAGACCAGATTATAGAGATTGCCGATCGAACGCAGCTGTTTTTGGATGAAGGATGTGACCCGAGTATTGACCTTCTCTCACAACTCGAAAAATTGGATCCGGAGTATCGTGAACAAGCGTATCGTGAAGTTTTTGGCTATCTGATAGAGCATGATGCGAGAAATGTCTGGAAGTTTCAAAGGCCTCGTGTGGTTGCGTCCGATTTAATGCGACTCGGTGTGCTTCAGGGGGGTCGGGAAATATTTTTTGCTCTTCAACAAACTTCACAATACGACAGAGATGCGGCGGCTTTTCGACCCGATACGCCAGCGTCCGTGTGCTTAACGTTATGAGATGCTCGTTATTCAGCGCTTAGTCCTTGTAATGAATGCAAGCGAACCAGAATTAATTTCGATACGAACATCATGATTTACGCACACATTGCTAAGCCCACGCGCGGCGTGAACATCGAGAGTGGAATCTTCTAGTTCCCATTTCAATCCTGATGTTGTCACACCAATGGCATCTCCTTCAATAGGAATAAGAGAAATGATATCGCCAACTGAGCAAGTAAATGTTCGCGGTTGGTTAGACCGACACACGGCAACATGTTCGGTAGCGGTGACCATATCTGTGAGCCATCCATTCGTGCGATAACCACTAAGAATTGCGATGTTGGCTAACAATTGATCAAGTCGCTGTCCGCCCCCACCGACAACTAAAAGTTTTTCTGCATTGAATTGTCGAGCGACATCGAGGGCAAGTTCGAAGTCGGTCTCATTTTTATCCTGAGGAAACTTCATCATCTTGGTTCCAGAGTCAACATATTGTTGCAACAACTCAGGATCAACTGAATCCATATCCCCAACAACAACATCGGCCGCAATTCCATGAGCATGAGCGAGTTCCAAACCAGAATCTGCAGCAATAACAACATGAGAACTTGTTCTTTCGCCAGGAAAGCTGAGAGGCCCATCACCGCCCAAATAAATCACGACTGTTTTCATAAAACTCATTTTTGTGAAATATTTCACGTTCATAGTGCGAACAATTTCGTATTACATATTGCTCCCTTATCTTATAGTCAACATAAGAACATATCGGAGTAGTAATGGTCAACGTAGGTTTATGGATAGTCTTTGGAGCGCTGGCAGGATGGGTAGCTTCGATTGTTATGCAAACCGAATCTGATCAGAGCATGCTTCTCAATATTGTCATTGGTTTAGTCGGTGCAGTCGCTGGTGGGTTTTTCATGCGCATGCTGGGGGGAGTGGGTATAACGGGTTTCAATCTCCCCAGCTTTTTGGTCTCTGTGGCAGGAGCGGTCTTCCTGCTCTTCATATTTCATGCAATTAAATGGAGGACAGCGCGGTGACACAGCACCTTCACGTACCAGAAATCTAAACGAAGTGATTCGAAGTTTATTCGATAATCCGAGAAAGGTAACAATATGAAAAAAATAGCAGGAAAATTTATAGGAAAATTTATAGGTGTCTTAGTTAAAAGTTCAATCATCGCTCTTGCTTCCAAATTACTCTTAATGATGATCTCGAAAGAGAAAAAAATGTCATTAGAAAAGCGGATCGATGGTGTTATTGATGAAAAAGGCGATCGAGCAAAAGATTTAGCGAAAAGAGGCGCTCATAAAACATTTGCTTTGTTGGATGAGACCTCTACCAAAGTCTCACAAATAGATGAAAAAAAGAAAGCCAGCGCATAGAGGCCAGCTGGAAAAAGACCTTTCCCGAAAATGGAAAGTGAGCGCAGTGCTCTTTGTTAGATAATCTGCACCCGTTGTTGTTCCTGTGGACGATGACATCTCCCCCGTGGTGCAGATTATCGCTTCTCTGTCGTACCCAGTGCTCCTTTAGGTTTCATTCAGACGTTAATATAACGTGATGTCCAAATTGCCTCCCGCTATAGAAGCTTTTGCCGAAAAATATCCTCACCGGATCTTTCCCGCAGGACGCACTATTATTTACCAAAGCGAGATCCCGCGTTCTGGCTATATTCTTACTCGAGGAGTCATTCGGGTTTACTCGCTCAATATTGATGGTGAAGAGTCCAATATTACTTTTCTTAAAGAGGACGCCATCGTTCCGTGGGAATTCGTTTTTGCGCGGACGTCCGCAAGTCTCTATTACTATTCAGCGGCTACCGAGATCGAGGTTGCCGCTATTCCTGTGGAAGATATTCGCACTGAAGTAAAGACTAACTTCGAACTCCAGCAAGCACTAGTGGATGCTTTAACAACAAAATATGTTGGAGCTCACATGCACATTCAAGCATTAGAGCAATCGCGTGCGCGTGAAAAGATTATTCATATTCTGCAATATCTAGTTTTGCGTTTCGGCAAAAACATTGCCGATGATCGATGGATCATTGATTTGCCGTTGAAGCAACATGACATCGCGAATATGGTAGGTGTGACCAGAGAAACAACGGGCACAGAACTAGGAAAGCTAAAGAAAGCAAACATTATTTCGTATGATTCGTTTCTCTATACGGTTGATATGAAAGCATTATCAGACCTCATCGGAATTTCACATTGGGAAGATATTGAGATCGGTTAATTTAGACACCCGTTAATTCTTCGCGCACAAGTTTAGCAAGGTCTTTTGGAGTCACTGAAGATTTGAGCACGTAACGACTTGCCCCTAATGCAAAGGCCTGTTCGATCTCTTCGTTTTCGTCAAAGTTCGTAAAGACGATAATCACCGCTTTCGGAAATCGTGAGTTAATGCCTGATTCGCGGAGAAATCCCACTCCGTCAAGATTAGGCATTCGCAAGTCAAGCAAAACAAGATCAGGCGAAAACTCTTCGAGTTTTGTAATTCCTTCAAGTCCATCGGTAACACAGGCAACTTCGTATCCTTCATGTGCGAGGATGATGCAGTACGCATTATTTAAATCGGGGTCATCTTCAACAACGAGAATCTTTTGTTTTTCACCAGATTGATTATTCATTTCGGACCTTCGTGAGTTAGTGCTTCAGTGAGCATCGGAATAGTAACGGTAAACGTGGTTCCCACCCCTACTTCAGATTCTACATCGATCGTTCCCTCGTGCAGATAGACAATGAGCTTATTAATGTATAGCCCAATTCCTGTTCCGCTTACAGTAAACGTAAATTCGTTATCAATGCGACTAAACGCTTCAAAAAGTGTGGGGAAATTTTCCTCCTCGATTCCAATGCCTGTGTCGCTGACGCGAAGGATAAAATCTGAACCCCGTTGTTCGAAGTTAATGGTGATTGTTGCACCCTCGTGAGAATACTTAGCGGCATTGTTGATCAGGTTTTCGATGACCATTCGAAAATATGTCACGTCAAGAGGAACAAGAAATTCTTCTTCTGGCGGAATCACATTGACGATTTTGTCATGCAAAAGAGCGCCTTGTTCACTAATGACGTCCATGGTGAGTTCTACGGGGTCAGTTAGCATAAGGCTAAGCGATATTCGATTGTTCTCTAGTTTTGAAATTTTGAGAATTTGATTCACTATTGAAAGTTGGCGTTCATTCGAACGGTCAGCTTTTTCGAGCATTGAGCGTTGCTCGGAAGTAATTTCTCCAGCGTAGCCATCAAGAACCATACCCACGTATTGTTTGACGCCAGTCGCGGGTGTACGCAATTGGTGAGATGCAAGCGAGAGAAGATTTTCTTTGGCTTTTTGAACGTCGAGTGTTTTGCGTAAATCCAGTTCCAAGGCTTTGTTTCGGACAACGAAGATAAGAAAGCCCGCTAAGAGGCCTGAGACGACGATTCCTAAGACAAGAATGAGCCAGGGTTGTTCGTTATTCGTGCTCGTTAGTGTTTCCGATGAAACGCCTTGAACGGTCCATGTTTTTCCGGCAATAGAAATCTTTTTTATGATGTCGGAGCTGGAATCAGGATTATGATACGTGCCTGTAATGATTCGATTAGCTTTTACTTCATTTCCTTCGTACAGACTGATAGTCATGTCATCAAGCTCGTCGATTTTCAAAACATCGAAGAGATCATCGAGCCCTATCGACATAAACACGTAACCGGTTGTACGAGGCGTACCGCCTTGAGGCGAAGGAAGGTTTACAGCAGAGAGTAAAGCTACACCTGGTTGGGATGATCCATCTTTGTTCGTTATTGTAAGTTTATGAGAGAGGCGAGGATCTCCAGATTCACGAGCATCCGTGAGAAGCGTATTGAGGTTTCGATCAGTGGATATGTCATACCCTAAAAGTTGAGCGGCGCTCGGGTCATCATTAACTGATTTAGTGTAAGTAAGGGGAGAGTAGTTGTCACGTTTCCCTGCTGGAAAGATGTTGAAGGATGGGTTGCCCTCACTCTGAATTTTTTGTTGGAAAGCGGCGAGTTCTTCTTCGCTGACCAGTGCGACATATCCGAAGGAAGCAATGCTTGGGTAACGTTTTGCTACATCCAGAGAATCTATATTTTGAGAAAATCGATTGTTTGTAAGTTCTTGACTGGCAGCAAAAGCAGCTGTCCCACGTAATACTACTTCGAATGTTTCAAAACGATCTTGAGTGTTGTCGATGAATTTTTCGGTTTGGGTATTGAGAGAAGAGGAAGTTGGTGCATCTGGCTGGTTTACTGCGGTGCGCCACGAAACGATTGTGACTGCTGATCCAAGTATGAACACCAATAGTGCAGCCATAAAAGGAGAAGCGATTGGTTTAAGGATTCTTTTCACGGCCTGCCTTTGCTTCTCGCTGCTTGTGTCTTCTAAACTATCCCTCTTGTGTACATTACCTCGGTACACACCACTATGAAATATTTCACAGATGGGAAGATTAAGAAAGTGAGGGAGCCTTATGGCGAAAAAAGTAGCTCAAATTGTGAAGCTTCAAATCCAGGCGGGCGGGGCAACTCCAGCGCCACCTGTTGGTACAGCGCTCGGACCTACCGGTGTAAATATCATGGATTTCTGCAAAGCTTATAACGACCAAACCCAAGATAAGCGTGGGATGGTTATTCCAGTCGAAATTTCTATTTATGACGACCGAACGTTCGATTTCAAACTAAAAACACCGCCTGCACCAAAGTTGATTCTGCAAGCTGCGAATCTGCAAAAAGGAACAGACAATCCTCGAACCACCAAAGTCGGCAAAATCAAAAAATCTCAAGTGCGCGAAATCGCCGAGATCAAAATGCCTGACCTCAACGCCATCGACATCGAAGCTGCCATGCGACAAATCGAAGGCACAGCGCGCTCTATGGGCGTAGAAGTAGTGGAGGGTTAACAAATGTCTCAAGGTAAAAAAATTAAAGAAGCATATTCAAAAGTTGCTCCTGAACACGGTTACCCCATCGAAGAAGCGTTTGCGCTCCTCACAACGACTGCAAAAGAATCAACAAAACGCGCGTTCGATGAATCTGTCGACGTTGTTTTCCGTTTGGGTGTAGACCCTCGAAAAGCAGATCAAATGATTCGTGGTTCGGTTGCGCTTCCTAATGGAACTGGTAAAACAATCCGTATTGCCGTTTTCGCTCAAGGTGAAGCAGCGACTGCGGCTAAAGCTGCCGGTGCTGATTTTGTAGGCGCTGACGAACTTGTTGCCGATGTCGAAAAGGGTATGATGGATTTCGATCTCGTTATTGCTGCTCCTGACATGATGGCCAAAGTAGGAAAGCTTGGACGAGCTCTCGGGCCTCGTGGATTAATGCCTAACCCTAAAACGGGTACCGTTACGCCCGATGTTGCAAAAGCCGTTGCTGACTTTAAGTCGGGTAAGGTGGAATATCGAACCGATCGTGATGGAAACGTTCATGTGCGTATTGGTAAGGCTAGCTTTGAACCAGCGAAACTCGGCGAAAACTTTGCCGCTGTTCTCGATGAGATCCAGCGTGCAAAGCCAGCATCTTCCAAGGGTCGATATATCAAGAACATTTCAGCGTCGACGACTATGGGTCCTGGCGTAAAAATCGACATTAGCTAATCGGCAATCGTCATCCTTGGGTGCACAACTGTCATCCTGAGCGCACAACTGTCATCCTGAACGAAGTGAAGGATCTCTGCGCAGCGGTCGTACGAGATCCGCTTCGCGGAGATTCCTCGCAGGCTCGGAATGACATAACGAACAATAAAGGCCTGGCCTACTGCTAACTTCTGCTACCTAGCCCCTCTTTTTTGTGCAGAATTGTTAGATATTTCATAGATTGATTCCCTTCTCTCGTCGATAATCATTGTGTAGGCGTTTTGCGCTACTCGTTTAAGGAGATTTATATGGGAATCATTGCATGGCTTATATTTGGTGGGCTCGCTGGTTGGATTGCATCCAAAATCATGGGCACTGATGAACAGCAAGGAGTCATCGGAAACATAATTGTCGGAATCATCGGGGCAATGATCGGTGGATTCATTATGCATGTGATTGGGAACGAAACCAGTTTCGAAATCAATGTGGGTAGTTTTCTCGTCGCAGTTTTAGGTGCCGTAACTCTATTGTTCTTAGTCAAGCTAGTTACAGGTAGGGCACGGTCATAATGAACGATTACATCGAAAACCCAAAAATTGTGCGGACAGATGGTGACACTGGAGTAGTGGGAACGCCTCGTGAAGTTGAACCAACGGTTTCTCCTCGTTCGTTCGTTGCTCAGGTTATATATCTTGTTCTGACGATCATTTCTGCGCTCCTTATCATCCGTTTTATTTTGTCTTTAGTCGGAGCTAACAAAAGTAATGGCTTTGTCGATTTCATCTACAGCCTTTCCAATCCTTTGGTACGACCATTCTTCGGCATTTTTCAATCGGACTTCGTGTACGGGAATGGAACTGCGCGTTTTGAATATGAATCGATCATCGCTCTAATGGTCTATGCGATCGTTGCATTTATCTTGGTGCAGGTTGTGGGTCTCGGTAAGCGCAACGTTCAGGCCTAAAGAGCGGCCAATCGATCTTTCAGTGCATCAATACGGGCTATGCCAGCTTCCACCATCTTGTGAACTCGTGGATCAGTACTCGGCTCGATGGGAAGCCCTAATCGCGCAGGAAGATTATCCCTCCCGTTAGCCACGCTTGTTCGGTGAGAAGGAGAAGAAAGAGCAACCGGAGTATTAGAAGACATAACGTCAGTTTAAATAGGACTCCTCTATCTGTCAAAGGCGGGTCAGGCTTCAGGCCTGGCCCACCGTCGCCAATGATAAATTTTTCGTCAACCCCGCTTTTCAAACAAATCGACAACGGGCTCGGATGGTGGGGCGAAGGCTGGTTCCGAATTCGAGCGACTTTGCGTTGCACTCGGAGCGAGAACTCTGGCTCAGCCTTCTCGGATCACACCCCTGTTGTCGATTTGTTCGAACACGGGGTCGCAGCGTAAGATGTATCTCCTATACCAAAGACATTTGGTCGCGTAAGCGGTAATTGAACTGATCCTTGTTAGGGTTGTTCCTTGGACGAAGTACAAGGTGCGGCCCTCCCCATAGAGGGAATGACTTGTAGCAGTCCAGCCAAAAGAGGTGTGAATGCAAGGCTTTTTGCCTTCTTCTCTCTTCTTTTACTTTACCTTTCCGCTTCTTCTTGTCTCTTAGCCCTTAGGGTCTGATCTTGGAAAAACGGAGAAGGCAGAGAATCTCACAAGAGATTTCTTCTACGTTTTCCAAGCTCGGACTCTCCCCAAAGTGAGAAGGTTATAAATGACCACCACCGATAATGCAACATTGCGACGCAGCGCCAAATACCCTCGTGAAAACAAGGTAGCTGTCGTTGAAGAGATCAAAGAACTCTTCAGTTCCAGCCAAGCTGCTGTATTTACAGAGTACCGTGGCTTAACAGTTGCCCAACTCGCTGAACTTCGCACAGCTCTTCGCGGTATCGATACTGAATACAAGGTGTACAAAAACTCGCTTGTCCGGCTCGCTGCAACTGCATCGGGCTACACGCTTGGCGAAACGCTCACTGGCCCTGTGGCCGTTGCATTTGCAAAGACCGATGCTGCTGCCGCGGCCAAAGCCCTTAAAACCTTCTCCGATACCAATAAAGACCTTGTTCTTAAAGGCGGAGTCCTTGGTGACTCTGTAATTACTGCAGATGGCATTATTGCTCTCGCGAAACTTCCTGCGCGCGAAGTTCTTCTTGCGCAAGTTGCTGGAACGATCCAAAGCCCACTTACCAAGTCGGCTGGTCTTTTCCAAGCATTCACCCGCAATGCGGCCTATGCATTCAAAGCTCTAGCAGACAAGAAGCAAAGCGACGAAGCTGCTTAGAAAACCTTAGGTATAGGGTTGTTCCTCCTGTAAGGAGGTGCGACCCTCCCCTTAGCAAACACGGTTTAACCACCGAAAGGAAACAACACAATGGCAACCCCAACAAAAGATGATCTCCTCGAAACATTTGAGAAGATGACAGTTCTTGAACTCTCAGAGTTCTTAAAAGCATTCGAAGAGCGTTTCGACGTTACTGCTGCTGCTCCTGCTGCAGTTATGGCTGCACCTGCAGCTGGTGACGGCGGCGGCGCTGCTGCAGAAGAGAAAGACAGCTTCGATGTTGTCTTGACTGAAGCCGGCGGCAACAAGATTGCTGTTATCAAGGAAGTTCGCACGATCACTGGTCTTGGCTTGAAAGAAGCAAAAGACTTGGTTGAAGCTGCTCCAAAGCCAGTTCTTGAAGGCGCAAAGCCAGAAGACGCAAACAAGGCAAAAGAAGCACTCGAAGCTGCTGGAGCATCAGTAGAACTCAAGTAGTTTTACTCACTACGACGTATTTCAGCCGAATAGTCCTTTTTCGCATTAGGGATCATTCGGCTGAGAGTAACTCTCGCCGAAAGATGTTCACATCCTCGGTGACGTTATGCTAGCCAGCCAGCTCGCTGCGTTTGCCCAGCTAGGCACGTACGAAGTACGATGTCTGTAACCCCTGTCGCCAGTCCCACTTTTTAAAACACATAAATTAACAACTCTGCATATTATTGTGCACGGTTTTTTGTTTTTATTGTTGTAACGATTGTGTTGATTTGTCGTCTACAGAGGTCACCATTATTTACAACGCGAACGGCCAAGGAGTCACATTTTGCCAGGTTTATCCACTCGTGAACGTTATTCATTTTCCCAACTAGAGGAAGTTCTTCCCCTCCCGAATCTCTTAGACATTCAAACAGAAAGTTATCGATGGTTCATCGATCACGGTGTTGGTCAAGTGCTTCGAGACATTTCTCCCATCGAAGATTTCTCTGGACAACTTCGTCTTGAACTCTCCGATCATGTTTTTGATCCACCGAAGTACACTGAAGACGAATGTCGTGAACGTGACATGACGTATGCGCGTCCGTTGTTCGTCACCGCGCGCTTCCTCAACGCAGGTACAGGTGAAATTAAAGAACAAACAGTGTTCATGGGTGACTTCCCTATGATGACTCCGCGCGGAACTTTCATTGTCAACGGAACGGAGCGCATTGTTGTTTCACAGCTCGTTCGTTCTCCTGGTGTGTATTTTGGCATGCACGTTGACAAAACAAACCCGGACAACATTGTATTTGATGCAAAGATTATTCCTAGTCGTGGTGCATGGCTTGAATTCGAAGTAGATAAGAAGGGCGTTGCGCACGTACGCGTTGACCGCAAGCGTAAAACTCCTGTTACTACGTTCTTAAAAGCACTTGGTTTCGGTGAAACTGATGAAGAGTTGGCAAACCTCTTTGTTGATCCTATTACTAAGCAACCTTATGAAGTGATTCTTAATACGCTGGCAAAAGACCACACTGAAACTCTCGATGAAGCATTCATCGATCTCTACAAGAAACTTCGTCCGGGTGAACCACCAACAGTGGAAGGTTCGAAGAATCTTATTGACGCTTTGTTTTTCAATTCAAAGCGTTACGACATGGCGCGTGTAGGACGTCACAAGGTTTCCAAAAAACTTGGTGACGAGTACCGTGCTCTTAATATTAAGAAGCTTGGGCTTGAAGAACCAGTTGCGGAACCTGCTGAAGGTTACGAGGAGTACACGCTGACTAAAGCCGACATTCTTGCGACTATTTCTTATCTCGTGCGTCTTCATGCAAATGAGATGCCTGCAGATCCTAAGCACCCTGGTTATTTTCCCGATGATATCGACCACTTCGGTAACCGTCGTGTTCGTTCCGTTGGCGAACTCATCATGAACCAAGTTCGTGTGGGTCTTTCTCGTATGGAACGTGTTGTCCGTGAGCGCATGACCACACAAGATTCTGAAGCGATCACTCCACAAACACTTATTAACATCCGACCTGTTGTTGCCGCGATCAAAGAGTTCTTTGGTTCGTCACAACTTTCACAGTTCATGGACCAGACCAACCCTATTTCGGGTTTGACACACAAGCGTCGTCTTTCTGCACTTGGACCTGGCGGACTTTCTCGTGAACGTGCAGGTTTCGAAGTTCGAGACGTTCACTCATCTCACTATGGCCGTATGTGCCCGATTGAAACTCCGGAAGGTCCCAACATTGGTCTGATTGGTTATCTTGCATCATTTGCTCGAATCAATTCCTTTGGTTTCATCGAATCTCCCTATCGTCGTGTAAAGAACGGTGTTATTACAAATCACATCGATTACCTCAGCGCAGACGATGAAGATCGTTACGTGATTGCTCAGGCAAACGCGGGCATCGGCGAAGGCAACAAGCTGATCGACGAGCGTGTGCTGGTGCGTGCCGGTCGTGGTGAAATCGCATATATTCCACCTGAAGAAGTGGAGTACATGGATGTTTCTCCTCGCCAGATGGTATCGATTGCTACAGCACTGATTCCTTTCCTTGAACACGATGATGCAAACCGTGCACTCATGGGTGCCAACATGCAACGTCAAGCTGTTCCACTCGTGCAAGCGGATGCTCCGATTGTGGGAACTGGTATTGAAGGTCGTTGTGCACAAGATGCCGGCGATGTTCTCTTGGCAGAAGATGACGGTAACGTTATTGATGTTTCGGGTTCTTTGATCAGTATTGATTATGCAACGGCTGGTCGTAAGACCCACCAGTTGTTTAAGTTCCGTCGTTCCAACCAAGGTACATGTATTAATCAAAAGCCGATTGTTGAAATCGGTCAGACTATTAAAAAGGGTCAAGTCTTAGCCGACGGTTCATCGACTGATCAGGGCGAATTGGCACTCGGTAAAAACCTGGTTGTTGCATTCATGATTTGGAATGGTTGTAACTTTGAGGACGCGATTGTTCTTAATGAGCGACTTGTTCGTGATGATGTTCTTACATCTATCCACATTGATGAGCATGAAATCGATGCTCGTGATACGAAGCTTGGTTCAGAAGAAATCACCCGTGATATCCCTAACCTGGCTGATGACGTTATGCGTGACCTCGACGAACGTGGAATTGTCCGCGTCGGCGCGGAAGTAACTGCTGGCGACATTCTTGTTGGAAAAGTGACGCCTAAGGGTGAAACTGAACTTACTCCTGAAGAACGATTGCTCCGCGCAATCTTTGGTGAAAAGGCTCGTGAAGTGCGAGATACATCATTGAAGGTTCCTCACGGTGAAACTGGAAAAGTTATTGATGTTAAAGTCTTTAGCCGCGAAAACGGTGATGAACTTCCTCCGGGTGTTAATCAACTCGTACGTGTGTATGTTGCACAACGTCGAAAGATTCAAGTTGGCGATAAGCTTGCTGGACGTCACGGTAATAAAGGTATCATCGCAAAGATTCTTCCTGAAGGCGACATGCCTTTCTTGGCAGACGGAACATCTGTTGACATCGTGTTGAACCCACTTGGTGTTCCTTCTCGAATGAACATCGGTCAGGTGCTTGAATGTCACCTTGGTTACGTTGCATTGCACGGTTGGGCAGAAACGAGAGCGCGAGAGAAGCACTTACGTAAGACTCGTCCAAATGCAAACCCTGCAACCTACGTTTCGACACCCGTTTTTGACGGTGCGCATTGGGATGACGAAGATTCAGCTCGTGGTGAACTTACTATCAAGAAGTTGTACGACAGTATGCGACCTGATGGTCAACACGGTGAACATCTTGTTGGTCCCGATGGTAAAGCATGGTTGTATGACGGTCGCACAGGTGAACGATTTGATAACCCTACGTCTGTCGGTGTGATGTATGTCTTGAAGTTAAGCCACATGGTTGATGACAAGATTCACGCTCGATCAACGGGACCTTACTCCATGATTACTCAACAACCACTCGGTGGTAAAGCACAGTTTGGTGGACAACGTTTTGGAGAAATGGAAGTATGGGCGCTTGAAGCGTACGGTGCTGCTTATGCTCTGCAAGAAATTCTTACTATTAAATCTGACGATGTTCTCGGACGCGTGAAAGTGTACGAAGCAATCGTCAAGGGTGAGAATATTCCTGAGCCTGGTATTCCGGAGAGCTTTAAGGTTCTCATTAAGGAAATGCAGTCGCTGTGTCTTGATGTCAAAGTCTTGAATGGCGAAGGTGCGGAAATTCGCGTTGGTGATACCGACGAGGAAGCGTACCGCGCACAAGAAATTTTGGGCATTAACTTGTCTCGCCACGAAAAGGGCGAAGACGAAGATGATGTTCGAGCTCCGCAAACTGCCCGAGTATAGAAGTTAGGGTCACACCTTGGAAACACGGAATTTTATAAAGAATCTCACAAGAGATTCCTTATCCGGTTTCCAAGGTGCGACCCTCCCCCGAATTAACGAAGATACAAACGAGGAAACCGCATGATCGACGTAAACGAGTCACAACGATTGACGATCGCGTTAGCGACCGCAGAACAGATCCGATCCTGGTCAACAGGTGAAGTCAAGAAACCAGAGACGATTAACTACCGTACGCTCAAGCCTGAGAAGGATGGACTCTTCTGCGAGAAGATCTTTGGCCCTACCAAAGACTGGGAATGTGCATGTGGAAAATACAAGCGCGTCCGTTTTAAGGGAATCATATGTGAACGTTGTGGTGTGGAAGTTACTCGTTCTAAGGTTCGTCGTGAACGAATGGGGCACATCGAACTCGCTGCACCTGTTACTCACATTTGGTACTTCAAGGGTGTTCCTTCACGCCTTGGTTACCTCATCGACGTTGCACCGAAGTCGTTAGAAAAAGTGATCTACTTCGCGTCACACCTGATCGTCGACGTTGACGAAGACAAGCGTCATAACGACTTATCATCTCTCGAAGCCGAACTCAAAGAAGAACAAAAAGAACTCGAACAAGAACGCGATGTTGCAATCGAAGCTCGGTTCAAGGAACTCGAAACAGACGTTACTGCTGCAGAAAAGCGTGGCGCAAAGAAAGCAGAGCTCGATAAGCTTCGCAGAATTGCGGAAAAAGAAATCGAAGACCTCCGCGAGCGTTACGCCGTTGAACTTGATGGGCTCAAAGAAGTTTGGGATCTCTTCCGTTCATTGGCACCCCGTCAACTCATTGAAGATGGTCCAATCTGGCGCGAGCTTCGCGACCGATTCGGCGATTACTTCTCTGGTGGTATGGGTGCTGAAGCTGTCAAAGACTTCATAGACAAGATGGACCTTGAAGCAGAAGAAGAATTTCTTAAAGAAACTATTACCACAGGTAAAGGTCAACGAAAAGCACGTGCGATTAAACGACTAAAAGTTGTCGCATCGTTCAATAAGCGTGACGCTGCTGGCGACCGACTTAACTCGCCAGATGGAATGATTCTTCAAGTTGTTCCTGTTATTCCTCCTGATCTTCGACCAATGGTTCAACTCGATGGTGGACGTTTCGCTACGTCTGACTTGAATGACTTGTACCGTCGCGTGATCAACCGCAACAATCGTCTTCAACGATTGCTTGACTTGGAAGCTCCAGAAATCATTATCAACAACGAAAAGCGAATGCTTCAAGAAGCCGTAGATGCATTGTTCGATAATGGTCGTCGTGGTCGTCCCGTTGCAGGTCCTGGTGGACGTGCACTGAAATCACTCTCTGACATGCTTAAGGGTAAGCAAGGACGTTTCCGTCAGAACTTGCTTGGAAAGCGCGTGGACTACTCGGGTCGTTCCGTTATTGTTTCTGGCCCTGATCTTAAACTTCATCAATGTGGTCTTCCTAAACAAATGGCTCTTGAACTGTTCAAACCATTCGTCATGAAGCGCCTTGTTGATCTTGAGCTTGCTCAAAATATTAAGAGCGCAAAACGCATGGTGGAACGTTCTCGTCCACAAGTTTGGGACGTTCTCGAAGAAACGATTCGTGAACACCCTGTGTTCTTGAACCGTGCTCCGACGCTTCACCGTTTGGGTATCCAAGCGTTCGAGCCTCGCCTCATCGAAGGAAAAGCAATTCAACTCCACCCACTCGTTTGTGCAGCTTTCAACGCTGACTTCGACGGTGACCAGATGGCTGTACACGTTCCTTTGAGCTCAGAAGGCCAAGCAGAAGCACGTTTGCTTATGCTTTCTTCTCACAATATTTTGTCTCCTGCGTCAGGTCGCCCGTTGTCTCTTCCAACGCAAGACATGATCATTGGTGCGTACTACTTAACCGAGCATCGTGAAGGTGCAATGGGTCAGGGTCGAATCTTTGGAAGTGTCGACGAAGCATTCCTTGCATACGACGATCGACTTCAAGCTGGTGGTGCTCCTGAAGCACTTCTTGGTGATGCAAACGGTTGGTCAACAGACGGTAAGGAACGTTTGAATCTTCACGCGAAAATTCTTGTTCGTCTGCCTGCGCATCGTTTTCCAGAGGATCAATTTCCAACACGCGATGATAAGAACAAAGATGCAATAGTGCTTCGACGTTATGAAGCAACAGATGTTGCTCCTGCTCGAGTACTGGCGGAAACAACTCTTGGACGCATTATTTTCAATAATTGCTTTCCAGAGGACTTCCCATTCCAAAACTTAACAGTGAAGAAGAAGGACCTCACCGAGATTTGTTCTTTTCTTGTTGAAAACTTCAATCGAAAAGATGTTGCTGATTCACTCGACAACCTTAAAGATGCTGGTTTCATGTACGCAACGCGTTCAGGTATCACCATTTCGATTATGGATGTTACAACTCCTAAGTCGAAGCGTTCATTGCTCGACAAGTATGAAGGTGAAGCGACCAAAGTTGAACAGCAGTTCGACCGCGGTATCATCACCGATGAAGAGCGTCGACGTAAAGAAATTGAAATCTGGACCGAAGCAACCGACAAGGTTAAAGATGCATTGCAAGAAGAACTTGCGGGCAAGCGTTTCAATCCAATTGAAATGATGATCGGTTCGGGTGCTCGTGGTAACGTCATGCAGCTTCGACAGATTGCTGGTATGCGTGGACTTGTGGCCAACCCTCGTGGTGAGATTATTCCTCGTCCGATCAAGTCGAACTTCCGCGAAGGGCTTTCCGTTCTCGAATATTTCATCTCCACGCACGGTGCACGTAAAGGTCTTGCCGATACTGCTCTGCGTACTGCTGACTCTGGGTACTTGACCCGTCGACTCGTTGACGTTTCGCAAGAACTCATTGTTCGTGAAGAAGACTGTTCTTCTGCACGTGGTGTCTGGGTTGAAGACCTCGACCCCAACAGTGACTATGCACGTTTCCTAGAGAACAAGTTGATGCACCGAACACTTTCTGATGACGTTAAGTTGTCCGATGGAACGACGATGCCTCGCAACACAATGATTCGTGAACCTGAACTCATGACACTTTTGCATGATGCAAAGGTTCCTCGCGTCCGTGTGCGAAGCGTTCTTACCTGTGACACGCTCAACGGTGTATGTCGTTACTGTTACGGAACCATGCTTGCAAGCGGAAAGCTTGTTGAGCTCGGTGAAGCAATCGGTATTATCGCAGCGCAATCAATTGGAGAGCCGGGAACTCAGCTCACCATGCGTACTTTCCACACCGGTGGTGTTGCTGGTTCTGACATCACGCACGGTCTTCCCCGTGTTGTTGAATTGTTTGAAGCACGAACTCCTAAGGGTAAAGCCGTAATGGCAACCGAAACAGGTGTTGCCCGTACTGGTGAAAATGACAAGGGCGAGAAAGTCGTCACGATCGTTACCGATAAGGGTGAAGAAATCGATCACGTTGTTGCACGTCGTGCAACCATGGCAATTGCTGATGGTGATGAAGTGACAGCCGGAGATCGTTTGACGGGTGATGCAAAAACGTCTCTTGATCCAAAAGAAATTTTGGCCATTAAGGGTGTACGCGAATCTCAGTTGTACCTCAGCGATGAAGTGCAACGTGTGTACCGTGAACAAGGTGTATCTATTCACGATAAGCACGTTGAAGTTATCGTTCGACAAATGTTGCGACGTGTCATGGTGTCCGAGCAAGGCGACTCGCAGTTCTTGCCTGGTTCCAAGATTGACTCACGTGTCTTCGGAGACGTGAACCGTCACTTGGTTGAGCAAGGCTTAAAGCCTGCCGAAGGTCGCCCTGAACTTATGGGTATAACCAAGGCTTCGCTTGCAACTGATTCATGGATGTCTGCTGCTTCCTTCCAGGAAACAACACGCGTCTTGACCGAAGCTGCAATCGATGGACGAAGCGACTCACTTGTTGGCTTGAAAGAAAATGTCATCATTGGAAAGCTCATTCCTGCAGGTACTGGAATGAAGCAATACAACGAAATTCGAACCGATGCACCGAACTATACGCCGATGGCGTTCTGGTCGGCAGGGGACGAAGATGCAGATCTCGACTTGGCAGATCGTTTGCGCGCTTCGCTTGAAAGTAGTGGATCCTTCTCGGCTTCCCCAGACGACATGGCTAGTTTCATGTCCATGGGTGTCGGAGCTCCTGAGTCTGAAGCGTTTACTTTTTCGCCTGAAGAAGTTCCTGTTGCCCAGGTTTCAGTCGACGATTCAAATGAAATCAATGACGGTGATGAAGAATTTAGTCAGCCAGCTGCTGGTTAATTGACGTTAGGGCCGCAAAGCAATTATCTATCGTGAATCTGAAAACAGAATCATTAACGTTGGACCGATTGCCATCGATGCCGCAAAAAAGTCGGTGTCTCTATCGTCAATGCTGGAGGCGACGTAAATGCTGCTATCGAGAAATTGGGCTCTATTGATACCATTAGCGCTACCGCGTCTGGCGATGCCAAAAAAGGCGATGACATTTATAAGACGATCGTTGTCGATGCTACGGGCAACAATGGCGATCTCGCTAAATCAATTGCTGATACTCTTGGAGGAGAGTAGGCAGCCTTCCTAAAGGAGAAACTGCTCCTGAAGGTGGCAGGGATTGTTGTCTTTATAAATTGACGCTAGTCATCCTGAGAGGGCCGACCGAAGGGAATCCTGAGAGGCTTTAGCCGACGGATCTCGAAGGATCTCCGCGCAGCGTGGAGTACATCTCACCACACAATATATATAGTCAAAAATGGGCGCTTCAGGCGCCCATTTTTGATATTTCAGCTGTTAATGCAAGATTTACCGTTATACAATCGATCCTATGCGTATACGCAGGGATGCAAACAGGCATACACCAGGAATCCGAGAAGAGCTCCGTGAGCGAGGATTTGCAGTAGTGGATCACCACATCGATCCAGATGTGATATCTCGCCTACAGCAAGATACATCCCATTTTCCTCGAGAATTTTTAGACACAGAGGAAGATACGGGAGCATTTGTTTTGGCTGTGGCCGATTCGGTCCATCAAGGTATCCACGAAGGTCAGATTAATGGTGAAGCATATATCGGAATGTGGATAACAGGTAATTTTTCAGTTCTTAAAATAGAAGGCTCGTTCTTCAAACATCATACGAATGCATTCGCAGTAAATAAACCCAAGCGCTCACTGCTCTCGTTCTCGCCGCCATCCCCAGAAATATTTGAGCCTATGGGCATGTATGCGTTCGGCGGACTTTCCCGCTCGGAAGATCATCTCATTGTCGCTGCGCAACAATTGCTTGATCGATTGGATTATGTGTCCGATGCAGCGCGATGCTGCATGGATGTCATTACCCAACTTGGTTTAGAAGAAGTCTTCTCTTCACGACGATACGATGGGAATATTTCATGTGAACTGGTTCACTATCGTGAGGGTACTGCAGTCTCAAACCTTGACATCATGGATCCCACGCATGTTGATGCTGGCAGACAGCGCACAATTGCGATTTCGGTACCTCTGCATTCACATGCAGATCTTTGGGTCGCGGGAAGAACAAAAGAGAAGCGAGAGTGGGTTCAACAAGACGATACACAGCTATTCATTCTTGAGGCCGATGGCGAAGAGGGGCGAGAACCTACGATTCACCATCCTGTTGTTGTTGGACATGATCGTGATTCACTTGTTATTCGTGTGTTCGGTAACTCGTGTGACGTTGTTGAACGGAAGTTGTCCGAATGGGCCAAGGATGCTAACTGGCGATCAACACCGGTTTCAGAGCGGGTAGCGTTTTCGCCCGGAGTAGACCAGGACATTGCCACTCAGGGTGCCAGTTTTGCTGGTCGATAAGTACTTGCTATGCCTACGACTGAACTTCCTGATCTTGAATTAATAGCAAATTTTTTTGCCTTCCATAATCTTTTGGCTTCGTATCGAGCAAAGTCTGTTGAAGCTTTTACCCGTTTCTATGAACCAGATAAAAGGGCAGAAGACATTGCCCAAGATATGAGTAATGTTCTTGAGGAATTTGTTGAAGGTGTTATCCAGGAATTGGCAGAACTTCGAACAAAGGGCTTTCCTGCAGAGGAGTTTAGTGATCGAACGACACTTGTATACATAGACCAGACCATTAATATTCCAGAGCCATTGCCACATAATGAGGAAGCTTACGATCAAGCACAATTTCATATAAGTGAAGTAGCGGCAGCCTTTGGGGAATACCTTGATTACGTAGATTCCAAACTTGAGAACAAGGGTCGCTTGACGGGTAAATCATTTGATTCAATTATTCTCGAATCAGAGAAGTTTCTTCACAAACTTTCTAAATTGTCAGCAGACTTTGAATACATTTTCTCTCCTAACGATCGCTCTCAACTTGCATCGGCACGTGAAGAACTTGGCGGCAGGGATCTACCCCGTTAGTGAAAAATTTCACATTCCTAGGTAACTTAAAAAACTAACCCCTGTCGAGCTGCCTATTTTCGCTATTGTGAAATTTCTAACTGCTCAATGAGTTCCGTAATGGTTTGATATATAGGTGACCAAAGGAGGACACATGTCAGATGTAAAAGGTAAAGCCCAAGATTTATGGGAAAACACGAAGGATAAAGTCGAAAACTTGGCTGAACGTGGTCGCAAGCGTGGAGAAGAAGAGTGGAAAGATCTGAAGCAGACCGCAGAAATTAAAAAAGACGAAGCCAAGCGCGAAGTAAGCAGAGCAGAAGCGGATGCACGTCGCGAAAGCGAAAAGGTAGAGTAGTTATTAATCCGAATATAAACAGAGTTGAGAAGGACGAAATTATTTCTGAGAAAATGACCGTCCTTCCCATCAAGAAGCGGAACATCGGTAATGTCCGAGAATGATCCCGCTGAGATAGATAAAGACCGTAAACCCCTATTCCCAACCATGTGGTGAGCGGAAAAAAGCGACAGCGCAGCACTTGTTACTACTGGAGACAGAGGTAACAATTGTTGCGACTGTCGCTTTTACTTATGGAAAAGTAGCGGCAGGAATGTGTTCAGCTTATATTCGTTGTGAACGAACTTTTTCTATTCCTGTTTCCTGCACAAAAAAGCGAAACCAAATGACCTCGCTTGGGAAATAAATTTCTTTTGGGGTTATTCGAGATGTGATCGAAGCATCCACGCTGCTTTTTCGTGTGCCTCTAAGCGTGCAGTGAGAAGATCAGCAGTCGCTTGATCATCAAGCTTGTCTGCTTTCTCAATTACTTCACGGGCATTGCGTGTGACGATTTCATGTCCATCGAGAAGTTGAGCAATCATTTCTGTTGCCTTGGGAATTTCTTCTGTTTCTTTGATATCGCTCATTGCTTGAAACTGTTTAAAAGTTGCAGGAACGAAGTCGCCGAGAGCACGAATGCGTTCGGCCAAAGTATCTATTGCAAGGGCGAGTTCTTGATATTGCGTTTCAAAGAGAACATGGAGCGATCCAAACATCGGGCCAGTTACATTCCAGTGAAAGTTGTGGGTCTTGAGATACAAGGTATAAGTGTCGGCGAGTACGGCGGCCAATCCGTCTGCTACCTGATCTCTATTTTTTTCTGATATTCCAGTATTGACTGTTTCAGCCGACATGCGATTTTCTCCTTATTTAATGCGTAGATATAAGTTGGGTCTGGTGTGAGTGGGGGATGCTTGTTTTTAAAACAATACACCAGACCCATGGGGTTATTACTCGTTCAAGATATATGAAATAACGGTTCTTAGCTGTGAAAAATCTCATGCTCATATCTATCTTCCGCGTTGGAGGGATTTACCGCGGATATACCGCGGTAAATCCCTCCAACGCGATGAATGACAGGTAATGCGAGCACAATTTTGCCGCGACTACCTAAGTACGCGTAGAATGTACCTCTTGTGCTGGCGTTGCTGAGCGCTGAGTTTCTAACAATTCTCGGAGCTAAGCCATCACATTGTCCGGACTCTGTAAGGGAGTCAAAGAAAAGCAAGCCTTCTGATGTTGAAGGATAAGGAGCCTCGTGCCAACCATTGAGCAACTCGTCCGTAAAGGGCGAAAAACCAAAACTACGAAATCTGTAGTTCCTGCTTTGAAAGGGTCGCCGCAACGTCGCGGTGTATGTACCCAAGTAAAAACTCTTACCCCTCGTAAACCTAACTCCGCTCTTCGAAAGATTGCACGTGTGCGTCTTTCTTCGGGCGTTGAAGTTACGGCGTATATTCCTGGAATCGGCCACAATCTCCAAGAGCACTCCATTGTGCTTGTTCGTGGTGGTCGAGTAAAAGATCTTCCCGGTGTACGTTACAAAGTTGTTCGAGGAACACTTGACGCTTCAGGTGTTACAGGCCGTCAACAGGCGCGAAGCCGTTACGGTGCGAAGAAGGAGAAGAAGTCCTAATGCCACGTAAAGGTCCAGCCCCCCGTCGCGAACTCCTCCCTGATCCGATTTATCACAGTGTCGTAGTTCAACAACTTATTAACAAAATCCTTCTTGCCGGAAAGAAATCAATTGCATCAGCAATTGTTTATGACGCGCTCGAAATCATCAAGTCCAAAAAGACCGAAGGCGAAGAAGCCGGCGATCCCATTCCGACTCTGAAGAAGGCAATCGAAAATGTTCGCCCAGCACTCGAGGTTCGTTCTCGTCGTGTTGGTGGTGCAACATACCAAGTGCCCGTTGAAGTAAAACCTCGTCGTGCAACGACTTTGGCGATCCGTTGGGTTGTGGAGCACTCGCGCAAGCGTCGCGAAAAGTCCATGGCAGAGCGTCTTGCTCAAGAGATCATGGATGCAGCTAATGGTGTAGGAACATCAATAAAGAAGAGAGACGATTTACAAAAAATGGCTGAAGCCAATAAAGCTTTTGCCCATTTTCGTTGGTAGCGGTTTGTGCTTCATATTCCTCGCGGTTTCGCGCCGCTTTGCGGACGCGATGAGCCTAGGGTCTCATCGCTCGCTGCAAATGCTCGGAATATGAAACACTAAACCTGCGCAACGCTGCAAATGCGAGCTTCGCGCAACCATCAAGCAAAACGACTCCACCCTTGTCCGCCGGGCAAAAACTAAAATCGAATACCTAAGCAAAATAAAGTAGGGAAAAGGAAAAATGGCACGTCACCCACTGGCAAAAGTTCGTAACATCGGTATTATGGCGCACATCGATGCAGGTAAGACCACAACGACCGAACGTATCCTCTTTTACACTGGCCGCACATACAAGATCGGTGAAGTGCACGAAGGTGGCGCGGTTATGGACCACATGGTTCAAGAGCAAGAGCGTGGTATCACTATTACTTCTGCTGCAACGACCTGTATGTGGAACGACTATATGGTTCAGATCATCGATACACCTGGTCACGTGGACTTTACTGTTGAAGTGGAACGTTCACTTCGTGTTCTCGATGGTGCAGTTGCAGTTTTCGATGGTGTTGCCGGTGTGGAACCTCAATCAGAAACGGTGTGGCGTCAAGCAGACAAGTACTCCGTTCCTCGTATGTGTTTCATCAACAAGATGGACCGAACCGGTGCAGACTTTTTCATGTGCCTCGGCATGATCAAAGACCGCCTCGGTGCGAACACCGCTGTTCTTCATCTACCTATTGGTTCTGAAACTATTTTCGAAGGCATTGTTGACCTTATGCAAATGAAGGAAATCAAATGGGCACTTGATGATAAAACTGAAGGTGCAGAGTTTGAAGTGTGCGAGATTCGTCCGGAGCTCAAAGCGCAAGCTGAAGAATACCGCCACGCACTACTTGAAACAGTTGCACATGCAGATGACGAAATGATGGAAATGTACTTGGATGACAAGGAAATTCCTCTCGATATCCTCAAGCGTGCAATCCGCAAAGGAACAATCGCAAATGAATTCGTTCCCATTCTTTGCGGATCTGCATTCAAGAACAAGGGCGTTCAACCCATGCTCGATGCCGTTGTCGACTTTCTTCCTTCACCACTCGACATCCCTCCCACCCATGGCCACAAGCTCGATGGTGAAACAGATGACTATCGTAAAGCGTCTGACGATGAACCATTCTCTGCTCTTGCTTTCAAAATTGTTGGTGACCCATATGGCAAGTTGACATACTTCCGTATTTACTCGGGAAAGATCGAAAAGGGTCAGGAACTTTATAACTCAACACGTGATAAGAAAGAGCGCATTGGTCGCCTCCTTCGTATGCACGCAAATGAGCGCGAAGACATTGATATTGCATATGCAGGTGACATCGTTGCTGGTCTCGGCTTCAAACAAACGACAACAGGGGATACGCTCTGCGATAAAGCGCATGCGATTGTTCTTGAGAAAATGGTGTTTCCCGAACCTGTTATTTCGGTTGCGATTGAACCTAAGACAAAAGACGACCAAGACAAACTTGCCAAAGCACTTGGTTCACTTTCCGAAGAAGATCCCACTTTCCGCGTTCATACAGATGAAGAAACCGGCCAAACAATCATGGCGGGTATGGGTGAGCTTCACCTCGAAGTTCTCGTTGATCGTATGAAGCGTGAATTCAACGTGGATGCAAATGTCGGTAAGCCTCAAGTTGCGTATCGCGAAACAATCTCGCAGCTCGTTGAGAAAGTTCAGTACAAGCACGTGAAGCAGTCAGGTGGTTCTGGACAATACGCTGATGTTGTGATGTCTCTTGAGCCAAGCGGCGCTGGTGGCGGATTTGAATTCGTCAACAAGATTACAGGTGGTGCTATTCCTCGTGAATACATTCCTGCAGTTGAAAAGGGTGTGCGCGATGCAATGGAAACCGGTGTTCTTGCTGGGTACCCTGTTGTTGATGTCAAAGTAACTCTGACGTACGGTTCCTATCACGACGTAGACTCTTCGGAAATGGCTTTCCGTATTGCTGGTTTGATGGGATTCAAAGAAGCTGCACGTAAAGCAAAGCCCGTATTACTCGAACCGATTATGGCTGTTGAAGTGACAACTCCTGAGGATTACATGGGTGATGTAATTGGCGACTTGAACTCACGCCGTGGACAAGTTCAAGGTATGGAACAACGAGGAAACTCGCAAGTCATTACTGCACACGTTCCTCTTGCAACCATGTTTGGTTACGTGAACGAGTTGCGTTCTAAGACGCAAGGTCGTGCGGCATATTCGATGCAATTCCATAACTACGAGCAGGTTCCTTTTGCGATTGCAGAAGAAATCGTCGCAAAAGTTAAGGGCGAATAAATAAAGTGGGCCAGGCCTCCTGTCGCGTTAAGTAGTCGCGGGCCTGGCCTCCAAATACTCTAAGTAGCTTTGATGTCCAAGGATGTCGAACATTTCCGCTTTATGAAGCCGCGGGATTGTTGACTTATTGACATATGCGTTCAAGCTTGAATACGCGTAATCCATGTAGTTGATCGGGGCGAACCCCACTCGTTAATTCTGCCAGTAAGGGAACGGATTATCTCGTCTAAGTTGTTTGTTGGTTATTATTTTTTTGGTCGTTTTGTGTTAAGTGATCGAATTGTATCTTCGTATTTCTGTCGATATTTCCTTTACTTCCGATTTCTTCAGCTCCCTGAATTATGTAGTAGGTAGGATAGTTTTTCCATAATTTTTTTAGTGTGTCAAGTGTGTGGGGTGGTTTGTCGAGTATAGTTCCGGTGTTGACTTTTTGAAAGGGTTGCTGTGAAGAGAAATTTGTTTTTTACTTTTGTGCTTCTTGTTGCGTTGATGAGTTCTTATGTTCTTCCTGCGCATGCTGATAGTGTTCCTGATGTTGTTGTGAAGTTGTCTGTTGTGTCTGATGGTACTCCTTCTTTTGATGTGGGTGCGCCTGATCCGGATCAGCCGGGTGGTGCTGGTCTTGATGCTGGTGCGAATAATGGTATTGTCAAAACTCAAGATACTTCTGTTATTAATGTTGATTGGGCGACTGGTGATATTGCTGTAACGGGTGCTGTTCTTAGTGTTGTTGCTCCGGCTGGTATGTCTTTTGTTCCTTCTACTTCTGTTCCTGGGTCTTGTCTTAATGGTTCTACTTATGATTCGGCTGCGTTGTCATGTATTTTGGGTGATGTGTCTGGTGGTGCGAGTGGTTCGTTTCCTTTGACTCTTATGATGGGTTCTGTTGCCAATGCATCGGCACATGACATTACTGCTACTATTGCGTCGAACGAGGCGCCTTTGGCAACTTCGAATGTTGTTACTCTTGTTGCTTCTTCTGCTCCTAAAGTGGATCTAAAAATAAATTACAGTACTGACGTGCCGGTGATTAAAGATTTTGTGAATCCTGGAACTCTTGAATCGGGACGTATCTTGTTGTTTCCTGTCACTATGGAAGTTCCTGGTGATGGTAAGGGGTCTGAACCGTTGAATCCTACAGAGCCTCTTGATTTTCGTATAGATATTTCGGCTTTGCCGTCGTCAGCTGAGATGGTTCCTGGCTCGTGGGTATTTCCTGGTGCGTATTCTTCTACTCAGCGTTGTGGTGCGAATAACTCACCGAGCTCGAATGTTCCTTTCGGGAAGATTGGTGTTGCTACTTCGGCTACTGCTAGTAATTCAGTTGTTGATTCTGGAAGTTGGACGTGTAGTTATAACGGTGGGTTAGATGCTATTGATGTGCAGGTTACTGGTGCAGATCTTGCTCCTGGGTCTTTTCCTTCGTATGGATCGTCACCTTTCGCGTCTTTTGGTTCGCGGAGGATCATTCTTTCAGGGGTTGTTCCTGTCTTTATTAACGACACGGAGCTTTTTGCTATCGCGGGCGGTTTTTCTCCGTCGTTTGGTTTTCTTCCTAATGTTGTAGCTTCGTGGATTAATGATCCTAATGGTGTTTCTGGAGTTGCGAATACTTCAGAAAATCCAGCAAATAATACGAATAGTGTGAGAGTCGAGTACCATTTTGACGGTCTTGCGAATACTCGTTATATGAATACGCCTAATATTGTTGTAGGCGATAACGGGGGTGGGCTTTTCCATTTTCTCAATACTCCGACGTCGTTTCCGTCTCTTCCGGGACATAAGCCTTATGTTCCGACACAAACACAAGACTATAATAAGGGTGATGGGACGGTTTCCTCTGGCCAGAAATTCCAGATAAGTGTTGAACTGGGGGGACCAAACTCGCCTCCGCAGCGTCTGGGGGGGTGTGTCCAGCTTTCTCCTGGCCAATCGTTGGCTCCTCAGGCCGATACTAAGGTGATCGACCTTAATGCTGTAGGGAATCTGGAGTCTTTTATTACGGGTGCTGTTCCGCCTATTACTTATGAATCTAATGGTGGAGAAATTGTTTTACCATATTCCTTTCTTTTGACTTCGGGCGGTGCCATTATAGAGACGCCGATTTCTTCGAGTGATTATGTTGTTGAGTACTCTACTGATCCGCATAGCAACTTGGATTCAGAGGCGGATTGTTCAGATCTTGCAAAGACGTGGTCGTCAACTCCTCCTGCTGCTCTTAGTGATGTGACTCAGGTACGTATAATCATGTTGCGAGATACCCAACAAGGAGAACAATTCACTTTTGGTATCGGGATGGTTGCTTTGCCTGGTGTTGTGGGAACAAAGATTTTCCATACGTTGTCTGCTTCTTCATGGGCGGCTGGTACGCCTTTTGTAGGGTCTAATCCATGGACTGATAAATTGGGGACTGATTATACTGTTGGTGCTTATTGTACTCTTCCTGGTAATCCTCCTGATCCTGGTCAGCATAATGATTGTCTTACACTTGGTGGTCCTACTCTTGAGCTCAATAAGAGTGTTGTGGGTGCTAATAGGAACCTTAAACCCTATGATGTTGTCCAATTTGAAGTTACGGGTTATGTAGTTGGTCCGATTCCTGGCACTGCAGAGAACGTTGTTATTGATGATGTTTTGCCTGCTGGTTTGGAGTTCACTGGGGTTTCGAGTATTTCTCCCACGACGGGTGGAGCCGATGGTGATAGCACAGCTTCGTGGGATTTTGGTCAGGTAGCTAATGGTTCGGTGTTGAGTATTACTTACGACGTTCGTATACTTCCTGGTTTTAGTGCTTTTGAAAATTTCCAAAATACTGCCACTATTAATGGAGATTATGATGATGGTGGAGGCCTTGTTGCTTTAGATACGCAATCTATTCAAGCTAACGTGCAGGCGTCGGGCCCATTTTCTGAGGTTAAAACGTTGAAGACGACTTCCGATCCGCTTATTGCGCAGAATGGTGATTTGTTGTTCAATTTGAGTTATGAGAACACGGGTACTGCTGCTCTTGGTTCTCTTGATGTAATTGATATTATCCCTTATGTTGGTGATGGTCGCACACTGCCTTCCGCTTTTAGTGGTACGACGTCTTTGGCGAGCGTAACCTCTAGTGGTGCTGAGGATATTTTTTATACGGTTGCGGATCCTTCAACGATTGTGGTTGATGGTGATGATCCTTCGAATGCTATTCCTGGTGGTTCTACTCTATGGTGTGAACCCGTTAATGTGACCGCGGCTCCTGATTTTGGTTCTGCGGGGTGTCCAAGCGTGATTGGTGATTCTACCGCGTTTCGGCTTGTGCGTTCTGCTCCTTTTAATGTTGGTGATCTTTTTGATGCTGACGTGGTGATTAACACGAGTGGGAATACTCCTGGAGATATTTATACCAATGATTTTGCGGTGCGTGCTGGCGGTTTAGCGTTGCCTGCGTTATCTAACGATGTTTCTGTTGAGGTTGAGGGTGGAGATTTAGCTATTGCTAAAACTGTTCGAAACTCGCCGGTACGTCTTGGTGATAACGCTGTTTTCGATATCGCTATCACGAATAATGGCACAATTGCTGCTGATAATGTGGTTGTTAGGGATGTTTTGCCTCAAGGACTGGAATTTGTTTCTGCTACTAGTGGTGGAACAAATTCGGGGGGCACGGTTACGTGGACTATCCCATCGATTGCTGTTGGAGAGACTGTGATCGTTACTGTTACAGCTAAAACAACTGCTGTTAGTCCTGGGATTACGAATGTTGCTTCTGTGATAAGTTCTTCTACGCCTCTAAAACAGACATTGCTTGTTCCTATTAGTGATGACGCCGTTGTTGAGGTACTTGCATTGAGTTCATCGCTTCCCATAACCGGAGCTAACGTGTTCTTTATCGTGATATTCGCAGTTATACTCATTGGTGCTGGATTGTTTCTTAAGAAATCGTCTCCAAGGAAACAACTTGTAGGTAAGTAACACGTGTACATTCGCGATATGCGATCATGTGAATCCATCAGATAAATGCTCTTTGAGAGGATCACTCTCAAAGAGCACCCTGATGGAGCTATTCCACGGTATGGACCACACGTTCTCAACAACGATTTAACCTACCAACACACAACACACCACCAATAATTCATCTCAATTAACTTACTAAACGTTCATTTACCAAAAACCACACTTGAACTCAAATAGAAAGGAAAATCATCCCTAATTAATGTCTCTGAGCCCGAAAAATGTATACAAGAAAACTAACTTGAACTAACTGAGCAAAGCTAGAAAACCGGGAGATGTTCGGAATATCTGTAAACTCATAGATTGTGGTATTTGATGCATTCTTCCAACTTATTTTTATTAAGATTGATAGCAATTTGTCGATAAGCATATAATTCTTTGGTTGAAGTAAAAAACTGTGACGCAATCGTCAGAGAAATATAGGAGACCCATGACCAGTCAAGACCGAGCAGACGGTGATGGTATAAACAAAAGTGCGCGTCGACGTTTTATTGTTACAACTATTCTTCTTATTATCATTATCATTTTGTTGTTGTGGTTATATTGTTTTTTCAAACGTGAAGCAAGAAACATTCGTAAGTCTGTTGATGCTGAACGAAGTGTGAAGCTAAAGAATGGCAGTGTAAGACTGAGGCATATAAGCCCAGAAGTATTAAATAAACTTAATAAAAACAATGCGAAAGCGTCTGAAAAAATAGCTTCTAAACTTATTGAGACAGCATTAGCATCGTTCATAGCACCGGACATAGATCCAGTTTTTGTAACTGGTGGAACTTCTAGCGTAACGGTGATCAATCCGAACTCGGTAGCACTGGGTACGAACACGACAGGTAATTATGTTGCTACTATTCTTGGCGGGACAGGGATCACGATTTCTGGTTCGGGTTCAGAAAACGCGAATGCGACTATCACATTGGCTGATACTGCAGTGACACCGGGAGCGTATGCTGGAGCGGATAACGCGGACGGTTCTCTTTCACTTCCAACGTTTTCTGTCGACGCGCAAGGAAGGCTGACAGCTGCTGGGTTATCTAATGTCACTGTTACCGGGATCGCCAACTCACAACTTGCGAATTCTACGATTGGTTTAGCTACAGGATCTGCGGGTACAGATGTGAACGCGTCGGGATCTCCGGTGTCTCTTGGTGGAACCTTAACCTTGAATATTCCAGACGCGTCTGCAACAGCACGAGGACTTATTACTACGGGTGCACAGACCCTGGCGGGGGATAAAACGTTGACGGGTGATGTAACGCTTAGTGCTTTTCCTAGTACTCGTGACGATACGGGTACTTTTTCTCCTGTTAATTTTCTTTATACTGATGCTAGTGGCAATGTTCTTTCTGCTCCGGCTGGTTCGTTGCCGGTTACGAATGCGATTACGTTGGATCAGGCTACTGGACTTACCTCTACTGTCAATGGTGTGAGTTCTCTTCAGGCTATTCCGTCTGGTGCGCTGACACAGTTGTTAGGATTTAATGCTTTAGGTGAAGCTGAGTACCAATCTCTATCGGCTCTTGTTTGTGATCCAACAGGAAGTTTTGCTTGTAACAATGGTAATACTTTGGGTGCGGCACTTACTCTTGGTACGAATGATGCCAATGTTCTTACGTTTGAGACGA
>CAYMMG010000021.1:0-31855 GCA_964391505.1 uncultured Burkholderiales bacterium
GCTAACAGAATATTCTGCACGTACGTTTTTGTCTTCTCTGTCGTCAGCGGGTTGATCATCTGAGCTGTCTGATGGTTGATTCTCCGCATACTCGTCCATGTATGCCTTGAACTCTTTATCAATGAGCGCACTAATCTTCTCGCACTCAATCTCATCTTCACATTCGAAGTAACAAACCTTGCGTGCACTGTCGTATTCTTCATACGACGAGCAGTCGTCTTTCGAATTAACCTCTGTTTCATAAACACTTACTTTTTTCTCACCATCGCTCGTGAGCAAGAAATACGCACCCGTGCAACCAATGACGAAGAAAACAATTACGAGAGTCGTTATTATGCGGCGTTTCATCCCGTGAGTTTACTCATTAATGATGACAAGTTTTTCGACTGTCATTTCATGAACGGTATACGCCGGACCCTCTTTTGTATTGCCGGAGTCACGGATACCGCCATAGGGCATATTGTCTGCTCGATAGGTCGGTGTTTCATTAATGAGAACTCCCCCAAAATCGAGACGATGTGCAGCTGTTAATGCACGCGAAATGTCTTTCGTAAAGATGGCAGCTTGCAGGCCGTAGTCAGAATCATTTGCGCGAGTAATGGCATCATCAAAATTCTCGAAGCTCATGACGCTCACCACGGGACCAAAAACTTCTTTTCGACAGACATCCATGTCATCGGTTGTATCAGCCAAGATAAGCGGGCGTAGTACACCGTCGGAGGAAACATCGCCTCCCGTAATGATTCTTGCACCACCTTGAACAGCACTGTCCACCCAATCCAAAATCCGTTTCGTATCCGCTGGCGCAATAAGAGACGACACATCAGTTGCATCTTCAAGAGGATCTCCCACGACCAGAGCTTCTACTTTTTCTTTAAGAAGATCAAGAAAATGGTCATACACTGATGAATGCACATACACGCGCTGCACGCTGATACAACTTTGACCCTGGAATGAATATCCACTTGCCGCAACCGAGGTTGCCGCCGCTTGTACATCTGCATCGTCCGCAACGATCAAAGGTGCATTATTTCCTAATTCAAGCGCAACTTTTTTGCGTGGGGCATCAGCACGAATTGACCAGCCCACACCTGGCGAACCCGTGAAAGAAATCATCGCGACATCATCAAGCTCAGTAAAGTGCGCAGCCACAGACCCTGGACACGGCACATATGCAAGATAATCCCCAGGCAATCCGCACTCATCAACAAGGAGATCGACAAGTGCCGCTGCAGACAAAGGAGTGTTCATTGCAGGCTTGAGCACAACCGGACATCCGGCCGCAATAGCAGGGGCTATTTTGTGTGCAACGAGGTTGAGCGGAAAATTAAAAGGAGCAATCGCCGCGATTACTCCAATGGGTTGACGAAGCGTGAACGCAAGTTTTTTCTCACCGCTGGGATGCGCATTGAGAGCTATCATATCGCCCGTAACGGTACGCGCAATGCTTGCAGAAAACAAGAAAGTCTGTACAGCGCGCTCAACTTCTATTCGGGCAGTTTTAATAGGTTTCGCTGCTTCACTTGCAATAATTCTTGCAAAATCTTCTTTACGCTCAGCAAGAAGGCGTCCAGCGGTTTCGAGGACGGCCGCCCGTTTATGAGGAATCAGTTCCAATGAAGTGAATGCAGCTTGCGCGATCGATACTGCTGTCTCGAGTTCCTTCTCAGTTGCGCAATGCACACGACCGACAACTGCACCGCTATACGGAGAAAACACATCAACAATTTCAGTTTTTGTTATTCGTTCCCCCGCCACTCGGAGAGGAATCGCATTTCGCGAATCAAGATACTTATTAGAAAAATCCATAGCGACAATCTACTGTTCGCAGACTCCACGAGGTGCGACGCCCGGAGCTATCTTATTCAATACAGAGATAAGCTCAGCGACTTCGCTGGGATCAATGGCATCGATAAAATTAGTGAGGACCGCTTGAACATGGTGGGGAGCTGCTTTTTCCAATATGGCAAAACCCTTGTCCGTCAACACACACATATGACCTCGGCCATCTTCCTCACACTCTGTTCGAGATACGAGACCCTGAACTTCAAGTTGACCAATACGGTAAGTAAGTCGAGACTTATTGACGCTTACACTCTTTGCTAGGTCGGTCATTCTCAATGATCGCGTGGTACTTTCCGAAAGATTGACGAAAATCTCATAAGTGAGATGATCGAACCCAGAGTTGCGCTCCAAGTCATCATTGAGTACTCGGGCGAGACGAAACCAGGCACCGAGATAGGAACGCCACAATTCCTGCTCTTCTTCGCTTAACCATCTTTGGGGAAGTTTTTCCACGATTTCCTCGCCCTTCTGGCAATTTTCCACAGACAGGGTGGGACCCTGCAAAGCGTTTGCCCTGTTCACAAGATTATCACATAATTTCGTTCAAATTTGAACTATATTGTAGACTTGCCGCGTTACACAAAGGACACCCCCATATATAAGGAGTACAACATGACATTACCTATCGAAAAAGGTACTTGGACCACCGATAATGCCCACACCGTTGTCGGATTCACCGCACGCCACCTTGGATTCACCAAAGTTCATGGACGATTTACTGATCACGATATTAAAGTCAACGTGGGTGACACCCTCGAAGATTCCTCGGTGAGCGCATCTATCAATCTTTTGAGCGTCGAGACAGGTAACGCGGATCGTGACGGACACCTCAAAAGTGCAGATTTTTTCGGCGGTTCCGATAACCCGACAATGGAGTTTGTATCGACGTCAATCAAGGGATCCCCTGAAGACTTCACGATCGTGGGAGATCTCACCATCAATGGTAAAACTCTCCCGATTGAATTCACGGCTGCATTTGAAGGTGCAAATGAATTCATGGATGCAACCCACGCGGCATTCGAGGCAAGTGCTGAGATTAATCGAACTGACTGGGATATCACATGGAATATGCCCGTAGGCGAAAAATTAGCTGTTTCTGAGAAGATTAAAATTCAATTGGATACCGAGTTAGTCAAAGCGTAAAAGCCTTCTTTACTCAAATGCCGACACTTTTTAGAGTCGGCATTTTTTATGTTTGTCGTGCATGTGACATGTATCGGATAATTGTGCAACCACGCCGATTCGTCAGTATTACGAAAAAGCCAAATACAATAAACCCGAAACCATAGATCAATATTTCATGTAATCCTGTTGCACCAGTTGCAGGAAGTAAACCCGAAGCTGACGCCGTAGCAGCGGCCGTGTTGTCTACAGTGCTTGCAGCCTCCGAATCTTGAGGAACCGCGATTCCAAAAGGATCAACAATCACACCATTGGCAACACCGTCATCATCGAGGGAACCTCCATCGGTGATGGAGTACGATATTTTAAGAGCACTCGCAGATCCAATCGATTCTTGAGTAATGCTTGAACCGGGAACTTCTTCATAAGTATGGGTAGCGGGACGATATTTTCGAACTGAAAATTCATCCGCAGAGACATTTGTGAAAATATACTTTTTCACGTCCACCGTATTTCCTCTTGAGCAATTCAGCGTGAAATCCGTCAAACCAAATGGGTAATCGAACCCACTATCATTCTCAGGCAAGCTTGCGGCCGGAAGCGAAGCGATGGAATCCGTCGCATAACATCCTGTTGTTTCAAAAGTTACACGAGTAGTGGTTCCGTTTACAGCATAAGACGCGACAGTGGGCTGCATGTAATCAAGAATGGAATCGCCGTTTCCGTCACCACCATTTGATGCAGATTGTTCAATAACATTTGTAACGCCATCGGCATCCCAATCTGTATCGGAACCAATCAATATGTTCTGCGCAAACTCGCTTGTTCCTCCATGCCCATTGGATAGTGCAGCGTCAATTGGTGTCACGGTTGCAGATAGGGCTTTGCGCACGAGATCAGTAGAACCAACGTTAAGTGTTACAGTCTTGTTTGCCCCATTCGTTGTTGTTGCCGATCCAATATACGTTTGTCCTGGTCCATATCCAAAAATCGTAGATATGTCATTCGCAAAAAATTCGACTCGGTATAGCCCAGATCCGTCTGCGCCGACAACGTCCAGATCGTAATTGACAGTCACGCCACTTCCTGATTGTACGGCGCTCTTGAGAACAGGAAAGTTCATGAGGTCGTTCGGACCGACGTCACCATCTCCCCCATCATTCAAGGTTGGACCTTGGCTCTCGAATATCTCAGGACTAAAATCTGCTGGAACCGATGTATCTGTCAGCCTTATGAAATCAATGGCTTGGTTCGAGTCACCAAATAAAGGATAGTCATATATGTCTATATCTGAAATAGCATTGCCGAGAAGGGCAACTTGTGGACCAGGAATATCAAAATTAAATTCCTCAATGTGAAAAAGCGCCAGCATAACTCCCATACCATGCACCCCGGCAATCACGTTACCCTCTCCCGGGTTCGTTCCACCAACAAGATTGTTTGTCCCTGTAGCTGCAGCGATACCAATACCATTTGTAATCGCCGGATTCGGCTGTCCGGTATAGTCCGTTCCTATGTAATTGCCTTGAACTATATTGCCATTACTACTGATAATAAGTTGGTTAGTGCCACCCGAGAGTACATTTCTCTGTCCAACACTCGGACCCCCGATGACACTTCCCCCGAAATCGTTACTTCCTAAGAGATTCATGTTCATCGAATAGGGACCCTCAAAACCAGTCCCGCCAACATCTTCGGGAGTGAAGTCTGTTATTCCGTCGCGGCCTATACCAAAGTAATTTCCATAAACTGTCATCAACCCAGACCCCACAATAATGGCGGAGGACTGATTGCTTTCTGAAAGACTAAAGAAAATATTTCGATCCGATGGCAAAGCAGAACCGACAATCATTCCCGCAGCATTTCCTGAGCCAGATATTCCTAACGAATTATCTCCTGGACCCACCGTCATTCCATCGGCACGAACACCCACGTAACTTCCGAGAATGGAAAAATCTGGTGCATCAACATAAATATTGGCAGAATCAGGCATGCCACCGCTGAGACCCGAGAACCCAAATATAGAAATTCCCCGAACAACAGAATCCGCAGCTGTGAAAGCAAGGCCGTACCCATGAGCGGACAATGCATCTCCACTTAATTCAATTCGTAGAACACTATTCATCGGGTTAGGACTCTCAGCAGTATTGGCGCTGGAACCCGGTTGTGAATATCCATCAATAGTTGTTTGTTCTGTCATCGCCGGTAAAGCCGTCGACGGTGAGATTGTATGTACGCCACTTCCCGGAATATTAAATTCAATGGTGTCTGCACCTGCATTGGCATTTGCTTCTTCGATTGCAGCGCGAAGAGAACACTCACTCGAAACTAACGTTTCACACATTCCGTCACCAGGCATCGCATCGGACGCATCAGTAGTGACATTGACTGTAAAAGTTGTAGGAACTGCGTCAGCTGCTGGGGCTAAAACGACAGAGCCCACAATAAGGATTAGTACCACTGTTGCAAGTGCGAGAATTTTCCTGCTTATTATGTTCATCCTGGGCCCAACCTGAGATACTGTTCTCTCTCAACTTCGGCAGATTTCTCGTTTCGCTAAACAGTCCAAAAGGACCATTTATTCCATTTTATACACACTCATACAGGATTTATTACAAGATAGATAGAGAAATGATTCAGATTCAGCCCTTTACACTTCTGCAATGGAGTGTAACATCTCCGGCGTAAAGTGCGACACGAGCCCGTCGGGAAGATGCACAACACGTGTAGGAGCAAGTTGGGTCACAAATTCCGTATTGTGACTGACGAGAATGATTGTTCCCTCATAAGATTGCAGCGCACCGAGCAGCGCTTCAATCGATGCAGGATCCAAATTATTTGTTGGTTCATCAAGCAGAAGAACGTTGGCATTACTCACCATAAGACGCGCTAATGCCATTTTGGTTTTCTCTCCGCCTGAAAGCGTTCCCGCTTCTTGATCGGCAACATCACCGTATAGTCCAAAGTGAGCAAGAACAGATCGTAATTCGGCTTGAGCCATCCGTGGTGAAGCATTTACCATTTGAGAGAGCACGCTCGCCTTGGGGTCGATGTCTTCATGTTCCTGAGCATAGAAACCGAGCGTCGCGTTTTTCCCTGGCTTGATTGTTCCTGATTCACGTTCATAAATACCCATGATGCATCGCAACAGCGTTGTTTTACCTGCACCGTTTTTACCAGCGATCAGGATAAAATCACCGCGTTCTACAATAAGCGAGAGCGGTTTAAATATTTGCTTTCCGTCAAATTCTTTTGACACATCGGAAATTGTGAGCGCAATATCTCCCGAACGAATAGGTGCTGGAAAAGTAAAGTTGACATCACGCGCTTTAATTTTGGGTGCTTTTTCATGCAGCAATGTTGCAAGTGAATCGATTCGTCGTTGAAGCGCGCGTCGTTTGGCCGCATGACTGGCATTGCCCTTGGCAAACTTTGCTTTAGTGTCCGAGAGACGACCCGATTCTTTCATCAAAACCGCTGCTTGTTTTGCACGCATTGCTTCTCGCTCTTCGCGAGCCACTAAGTATTGAGAGTAAGTTCCGTTATATTGCTCGAGTCGACCGTCTTCGAGAGCGAGAACCCGAGTGAGACTTTTATCCATGAGCGCAATATCGTGACTTACTACTAAAACTCCTGCCTCTGTGGAACTAAGAAAATCCATGACGAACTTTTTTGCATCGACGTCGAGGTGGTTGGTGGGCTCATCAAGAATAAGCACGTCCCCACCTTTGAGTAACAAACGAGCGAGTTCGACCTTGCGACGCTGACCACCACTGAGCGTTGAAAGATCGGATAACAACATCTCTTCATCGACGCCCACGCCATGAGCCATGCTCTCTACATCAGAGTTAATTTCATATCCTCCAGCATTACGAAACTCTTCTTCGGCATGAGAATATTTGGTAACTACAGCCATTTGCTTATCGAGATCGTCCACATGTTGATCTATTTCTTGGTGGATAGCGTCCAGACGCTTTTCATCTACAACCAATGGATGCGCCAAACGGATGTAATCAAACGTATTTTTTGGGATGTCTGATTCGCCTGAGCCCGTTCGCACTTCTTGACGTAACCAGCCATATGATTCGCCAAGGTCAACAGTGCCTGCATTTTTATCAAATTCGCCCGCAATAGCTTTGAGCATGGTGGTCTTACCAGCACCATTGCGGCCAACAAGAGCAACTTTATCTCCCGACGCCACGCGAAAAGTTGCCTCGCGCACAAGAGTGCGGGCTCCTATTTCTATAGTGAGGTCATCGACAATAAGCACTGAGAGAGTCTAGTAGGACATGCGCTGTTTGTACCTTTTGGAAGGTCAGACCTCCCTAAACGATTCCCTAATGGCGGATCATCACGTGTTTAAGTTCCGTGTAGTGCTCGATGGCATAGATCGACATGTCTTTGCCGTAGCCACTGTGTTTGAAACCACCATGTGGCATCTCTGAAACGATCGGTAGATGATCGTTCACCCACACGCACCCAAATTTCAGGGCTTTTGTCATGCGCATTGCACGACCAACATCGCTCGTCCACACCGAGGCAGATAATCCGTAATCCACATCGTTTGCCCAGGCAATGGCTTGTTCTTCATCGCTAAATTGTTGAACACTGATCACGGGACCAAACACTTCGCGTTGAACAATTTCAGAATCTTGCGCTGGGTGAGCAAGCACAGTCGGTTGATAAAAGTAACCCGGAGCATCAATTGTCGACCCACCGGCCACCACCTCGGCGCCTGCTTCAACGGCTCGTGTCACCATGCCTGCAACTCGTTCTTGTTGTTCCTTGCTGACCAGTGGACCCATTGCTATATCAGGATCGCTAGGATCGCCCGTAGCTAGACCACTCGCTTTGCTCGCTAACAGCGCAACGAGATCATCATAAATTTTGGGACCCGCGATCACCCTGCACGGCGCTGTGCAATCTTGACCTGAATTGTAATAACCCATATCGATCAAAGTTCCTGCAACGAGTTCAAGATCAGCATCATCAAAAACAACTACCGGGGCCTTACCCCCCAACTCAAGATGCACGCGCTTTAAAGATTCCGCAGCGTTGCGTGCAATGAGTTTACCTGTATTGACATCACCGGTGACCGACACCATTGCAACATCATTGTGTTTGACCAGAGCATCACCCAAAGTTTCGCCTTGACCCGTAACCACATTGAATACACCAGCAGGAAAAATATCTTTTGCGAGTTCAGCCAAACGTAACGAACTCAACGGCGTAAGTTCAGACGGTTTAAGAATAAATGTGTTGCCCGCTGCCAATGCCGGACCGAGTTTCCAGATTGCCATATTCAGTGGATAATTCCACGGCGCAATTCCTACGCACACACCGAGAGGTTCACGACGGAGGTAGCTCGTGTGTCCGTCCAAGTACTCCCCCGCACCTTGGGTCGACATCGTGCGACTCGCTCCCGCAAAGAAACGAATATTGTCAACAGTGAGATCGAATTCAAAATCAATAATGGAAACGGGCTTACCAACATTGTGCATTTCGATTTCTTTTAATTCGTCGATATTTTTTTCAATCACATCTGCCAGCTGCAAAAGCTTCTCGCTTCGCTCGCGAGGAGTGGTTGCTGACCATGCAGGAAACGCTGCCTGTGCTGCAGCAACAACATTATCTGCATCTTCACCCGCGGAACTGGGAACTTGCGCGATCACTTCACCTGTTGCAGGATTGATCACGTCATCGGTCGCACCAGAAACTGCGTCGACAAAGGATCCGTTTATAAAATTCTGCTGGTCTGACATGTGATCTCCTTGAATAATACCTGTACTTCTAGGTTAATATACGCCGGCTCCGCGTGAGTTCAATCATGAAAGATTCTCGATTACACCAGGCATGCCTCGACGCGTATACTTTTCCCTTATGACAACACGCGTAGGTATTCCAAAAGAAATCAAGATGGACGAATCCAGAGTTGCGCTAACTCCTGAAGGCGTCAAAGAATTGACGACACACGGTGCGCAAGTTTTTGTTGAACATAATGCGGGCGCGGGAATCCATTTATCCGACGATGCCTATGCGCAGCAAGGTGCCACAATATGCGATGCTACAACTGCCTGGGGATGCGATTTAGTCGTCAAAGTAAAGGAGCCGCAAAAGAGCGAGTTCGCATACTTTCGCAAGGACCTTACGTTGTTTACCTATCTTCACCTCGCGGCATATCCTCATGTGGCAGATGCATTGTGCGAAGCAGGCGTGACGGGCATCGCTTACGAAACCGTTCTTGTCGATGGCGGCTTGCCACTGCTTGCTCCCATGTCAGAAATTGCCGGCAAGCTCAGCATCCAAGTTGCGATGCGCTTTCTGGAAAAGCCTCAAGGCGGACGCGGAGTTTTATTATCGGGAGCCAGTGGAGTTGCACCGGCACATGTATCGGTTCTCGGTGCTGGCCATGTAGGCCTCAACGCTGCTTTACTAGCAAGCGCAATGGGAGCACATGTGGATCTCATTGACATTAATACCGAAAAGCTTCGCGCTATTGATGAACAACATCCCGGTAAATTCAATACGCTTGCGAGTTCTCCTTCCACAATTTTAGAAAGCATCAGTAAAGCCGATGCAGTCATTGGCGGCGTTCTTGTACCGGGAGGACGTGCCCCTATTGTTGTCACGACCGATATGGTGTCACAGATGAAACCGGGATCCATTGTTGTCGATACGGCGATCGATCAGGGCGGGTGTATTGAAACTTCGCATGAAACTTCACATGCTGAACCAATCTATATGGTCGGCGATGTTATTCACTATGCCGTAGGGAACATGCCTGGTGCGGTTCCCTACACATCGACGTATGCGCTTACGAATGCAACACTTTCCTACATTGTTGCTCTTGCGACTCAGCCTCTTGATGATGCTGCGGACAAGGTCGAGGGATTGCGTGAAGGAATCAATACTCGCGATGGTGAAATCGTAAACGAGTTTGTGAAAAAAGCAGTACTTGCGTAATAAGGACTGTCCTTATTTTCTCTTATTTAGTAAGTGCAGGCCTCAGCTGGTTCACAACATAGGAACGATTGATTTCTAATCGGATCGAACCGACGGGCACACTAATTGTTCCTATATCCGGGCCCGACAAGGTCGCTGTGTTTCCAGTCCAGATCACACCTGTTGTAATGAGATAATTTCCAGCGGTTGAAAACTTATGCGCCGCGGCTGGGTTCTCAAAACTTCCTCCGTCAATGGAACCTGAACCGTTGGGTGCAAGTGTTACCAATGTTGTACGGCGACCCGAAGGTGACGTTGTGAGTACTTGCACCTGTGTAATTCTCACAGTCGCTCTTATTCGATAGCCGTTGGGCAATGAAACATCTCGATCAATTGTTTGCCCATCAGGAAACTGTGCCCAGATGTTCGTGGGTAATCCCGTAAGACCAGGAGATGAAGGAGCGATATATGCTCCCGATGATCGTGCAGAATTTTGAAAAGAAGTTGAATAGAGCGCGTTCCAAATCTCTCCGTACGTCGGGGGTGTACTCACGTTTGCTGGCGGACGAGTAACGGGTACGCGCGGGGCTTTGCAGTAAATCGTGGTCGAGATTCGAGCCCCTGTTACTCTGTTGGAAATAATTCCTGAATACACCGTTCCTGCACCCGTAACAGGAAGTGAGGTCAAATACGTTCCGGTTGGCGGTTCGAACTGTGCTGGATCACACTGTACGCTTTGCAAAACAATGATTCCAAAACGAGAATCTTCATCAACGTATCGCGTTTTCTGCGCGGACCACCTCAGGGGGCCAACGCGACTTGCACGATTCGATCCGGGCGTTCCGCTCGACGAGTTTGCACTTGGAATAGAAACCGATGTTGTGAGAGTGACGGATTGACCATCGGCTCCCGGGGCTAGACGCGCATTGACATCGGGATCAATAGAGTATGCAGGTGAGCTAAAACAAGCTATTGCAGTTATTAAAACAATGAAAATCGAGATCCGCATCCATGCTTTGACCATAAGACTTGATGTTAGATCACTAGCTCTTTCGTAAGCAAGGATGACTTCGATCAAAATCTCTCAACGCGTTACCCTGCTGACACTTTGATATAGTTTGCCCGTGATATCCCCCTTAAAAATTCAGTTGCGTGGGGTCAGCCAGGTATTCCTCGTTGAAAATGCTCTCGCAGGATTACTCTTTCTCATCGGCATCGGCATACATTCATGGCGCTTGGCTCTATGCGCGATTGCGGGAACGTATATATCAACAGTGACTGCCCGCCTCAGGCATTTCGACCGCGATGAGATTACATCAGGCATATACGGATTCAACGGAACCTTAGCGGGTATCGCTATAGGTTTTTATTACGGTTACAGTTTTCTAGCTATCGTTGCTCTTATCGTAGCGAGCATATTGTCAACGCTTATTATGCGTGGACTGAGTACATATATGCGACCATTAACATCGCCCTTTATTTTTTCTGTATGGGTCATTGCTTCTCTCAATGCTCTGCTTGACGTCATGGATCGAGCACCTCTGGCAACTTCTCATTCCAATTCTATAAACGTACTTCACGCCATACCTCAAGGAATTGCACAGGTTATGTTTCAAGGAAGCGTAGCTGCAGGAATCTTCATCATTTTTGGTCTATGTGTTCGAAATATGACTAAGGCGTTCTACGCAATCTATGGATCACTTATTGGAATGTGGATCGGATTACTTTTGTTAGTTACTCAAGCCGACATTAATGCTGGCTTGTTCGGATTCAACGCCGTTCTCTGTGCAGTAGCACTTGGACAAATGAGAACAAAGGCCTTTTTAATTACCACTGTTGCCTGCATAGTCTCGACTCTGCTTTACTTCGCGGCATTAAAAACAGATTTTATTATCCTTACGGCGCCGTTCGTTGTGACAACGTGGATCGTTCTTGGTTTCCAGGGAAAGTTATTGAGAGATTCTTCGGTGCGCTCAGAATGACAGAAAGCTAACCGCGGGCAACTTCTTTTTCTTCATATGTTTCGATGATGTCGCCGGGCTTTAAGTCGGTAAAGTTCTCAAGTCCAATACCGCATTCGAAACCGTCGCGCACTTCTTTGACATCGTCCTTTTCACGACGAAGCGAAATGATATTACCTTTCCAAATGACAACACCTTCACGCAAGAAGCGGACCTTGGAACCTCGAGCAATGACGCCTGTTTGCACATAGCAACCTGCGATCTTTCCAAGCTTAGGAACAGAGAAGATTTCTCGCACTTCGGCTTCACCCGTGACAACTTCTTCAAATGTAGGTGAAAGCATCCCTTGCAAGGCTGCATTCATGTCGTCAAGAACTTTGTAGATCACTTCATAGAGACGCATGTCGACGCCTGCTTTTTCGGCAGCATCACGAGCATTCCGATCAGGACGCACATTGAAACCAATAATCGTTGCGTTCGATACCGCAGCCAGAGACACGTCGCTTTCGGTGATTCCACCAACGGCACGATGCACAAAAGAGAGACGAACTTCTTCGTGATCTTTGTCGAGCTTCTTTAACGAATCTGTTAATGCTTCGAGAGAACCTTGTACGTCGGCCTTCAAGACAAGGCTTAGTGTTGCAACTTCACCGCGTGCGACAGCAGTGAAGATATCTTCGAGTCGCGCGCCTCCGGAAACACTGAGATGCTGCAACGAGTTAGCAAGACGTCGACGGCGCTCACGAGCATCGGCAATTGTGCGTGCGGCACGATCGTTCGGTGCAACACGAAGTTGGTCACCGGCAAGAGGTGCAGATGAAAGACCAAGCACTGCTACTGGAACTGACGGGCCGGCTTCTTCAACATTGGCGCCATCGTCGGTGAACATCGCGCGAACTTTACCCCACCCTTGACCAGCAACAACCATGTCGCCCACGCGGAGAGTTCCGGTTTCAACAATAACTGTCGCCACAGGTCCGCGACCTGGGTCGAGGTGTGCTTCTAAGACGCGAGCGCGAGCAATCGAAGTCGGGTCAGCAGTAAGTTCTTCAGTTTCTGCAACAAGAACGATGGCTTCGAGAAGATCGTCCATTCCTTGACCTGTCTTAGGAGAAACATCCACGAACATCGTCGTGCCACCCCACTCTTCAGGAACAAGTTCATGCTCGGTCATCATTTGACGCACGCGCTGCGGGTCAGCATCTTCGCGGTCAACCTTAGTAACTGCGACAATGATCGGAACTTCGGCAGCTTTTGCATGACTGAGTGCTTCAAGTGTTTGGGGCATTACTCCATCGTTTGCTGCAACAACAAGAACAGCGACGTCCGTCGCTTTTGCTCCACGTGCACGCATTTGCGAAAACGCTTCATGGCCAGGCGTATCAATAAAAGTAAGTGCCTTGCCGTTATGCTGCGCTTGGTATGCACCAATGTGTTGAGTAATACCGCCCGATTCTCCGCCCACAACATTTGTTTTACGGATCGCATCAAGCAAAGTAGTTTTACCGTGGTCAACGTGGCCCATGACCGTGACGATAGGCGGACGTTCAATAAGTGCATCTTCGTTTACTTCATCATCATCTTGCAAGAGGGAAAGAAGTTCGAGTTCTGCTTCTTGGCCTGCTTCAACAATCAATACTGTTGCGCCAAGTTCTTCAGCAATCAGTTCGATCATTTCATCTGCAAGAGATTGAGTTGCGGTTAACATTTCGCCAGCTTCGAACATCATCTTGACGATGTCTGCCGTTGTGCGGTTCAGCTTCGGAGCAAAATCTTGAACAGTTGTCCCTTGCGTAATAATAATTTCGCCTTCGGGAACTGCGGTATCTTTTGGTGTCAGCGTTGTTGTTTGTGCTGGCTGAAGATCACTCTCGCCACGACGCTTCTTGCCTTTTTTCTTTCGTCCTCCACCAGGGCCGCGACCACCGGGGCCACCACGAGGAGCTCCACGACCTTTGCCGGGAACACCCGAAGGTGGAAAGTTTTGAGTATTGGGAGTGGGGAATGTTGTTTGGCCCGCACCGGTTCCGCGAGGTCCCGCACCACCGCGTCCGGTTGAGTCACCCGTGCCTGTTCCTCCAGGTCCGCGGCGTACACCAAGTGCGCCAGGAGGAGGAGCTTGAATTCTTCGGCCAGGTGGAGGTGGAGGAACAGGTCCACGACGATTTTGTGTTGGCGCACCCGTTGTTGGTCCGCTAACACGTGCGACGGCTTTTGCGATTTCGGCTTCTTCTTTAAGCTGTTCGCTAATGCGTTCTTTGGTGACACCTTCATTACCCACGGCAACCGCAGCAGATGAACGAATGACTTTACTTTTTACGGGAGCAAGCTGCTCGGCATCTTCAGCCACACCAAGATCAATCTCTGCAGGTGGTGCTGGAACTTCGGCAGGTTTCTTTGCACGCGATGAAGAAGAGACAACTTTTTTCGGCGCGGCTTTTTTCGGCGCAGGAGCTTCTTCGACGATGGGTTCGCGACGCAACCCTTTTGAATCAGCAAGACGACGAACACGATCAGCGGATGGATCGTCGATAGACGACGAGTGTGATTTAACACCGATCTTAAGTTCGGCTGATAAATCAATTACCACTGAATTATCGACGCCGAGCTCGCGGGCGAGCTCGTAGACGCGGATCTTCTTTTGTGCCACGTTTCCCTCTTGTTTTCCCTATACCTTATATACGTTGTGAGTTTTCTAGTTTCGCATGAAGCCGTGAAGTAATGCGCAATCAGCGCGCTTATTCACGCATTCTCTATACGTCTTGTTTTTGTTCTGTCTCTTGAGTTTCTATTTCGGGTACAACTTCGGCAGTCTCTGCAATTGCTTCAGGTTGCACTTCTGGATTTTCTTGAACTTCGGCCTGAACTTCTGTTGGTTCATCAAGTGTGCCTGGTTCAGCTGGTGTTGTTCCTGCAGATTCGCCTTCCGATTCTGACGAACCACCGTGTTCTGACTCTGCTTGAATGTCGATTCTCCAACCTGTTAATCGTGCAGCAAGGCGGGCATTCTGACCTTCTTTACCAATAGCCAACGAGAGCTGCTGGTCGGGCACAATCACAGTTGCTGTCCCACTTTCGTAATCGCAGAGTACTTCACGAATATTTTTGGCAGGAGAAAGTGCAGCGCGCACATATGTGACAGGGTCTTCCGAAAAAGGAACGATGTCTACTTTTTCTCCACGGAGTTCGGTCATAACTTCGCGCACTCGACCACCCGATGCACCAACGCATGAACCAACAGGATCAACATTTTCATCGTTGCTCCATACGGCAATCTTCGTGCGACGTCCAGGTTCGCGAGCAATGGCTTTTATCTCAACAACGTTTTGTTCGATTTCAGGAACTTCCAATCGGAACAATGCTTCAACTAAGCCAGGGTGCGTGCGGGACACAACAATTTGTGGACCCTTTTGAGTGTTACGCACTTCGACAATGTATGCCTTGAGCCGCTTTGCATGTTCGTAACGCTCCATCGGAGCTTGTTCACTCTGAGGAAGAAGTGCTTCGACGCGTCCGAGATCGAGCAAGGTATAGCGGTGGTCTGCTTGAGAAACTATACCTGTCACAATGTCGCCTTCGCGGCCAGAATACTCAGCAAACTTAGTGTCGCGTTCCACTTCACGAATGCGTTGCGAGATTACTTGCTTGGCGGTTTGTGCAGCAATGCGACCAAAGTTTTCAGGAGTGTCGTCCCATTCGCGAACGATGTTGTAGTCCTCATCTAGCTCTTGAGCCATCACGCGAATTTCACCCGTGTCGGGGTCGATCACGACTTCTGCTTCTTCAGCTGATTCAGGGAAACGCTTATAAGCTGTAACTAGCGCGTCAGCCAATGCTTGAAGGAGTACTATTTCGTCTACACCACGATCTTGCGCAACTGCGCGAAGTGCTTGCATCATCTCAGAATTCATTATTTTGTCTCCTTAAAGGGAACGAGGGTCATTAAAAGTTCGTGGTGGGCAATCTGCTCAGAATTCATTTATATCTCCTCATAATCATTGTGCTCGTTCTCGTAAATCTTCATCCTCTGATTCTGTTTCCTCATCAGAAATAGAGGCCAGGGGGCCCTTCTTCATTGCTTCGTCAAAGTCGAAAAGGGTGTGGGCTTTGGTAATGGAATCAATTGCAATTAACTCGGATCCACCATCGTCTGTTTCAAGAGTGACGTTATCTATAGCTGCAACAACAAGACGTCCGCGACTGCGCACAAGCGAACCATCAACGCGATGAGAAATAGTGACGTTCATGCCTAGCGACCATTCAAAGTGTTCGACACGGCTCAATGGTCGCTCTAAACCGGGGCTTGCGACTTCTAGGTGGTACGCGTCATCAAGAGCGGCATGTTCGTCAAGCAAGGGTGCGATCACTTTACTCATTGCAGCTATATCTTCAATTGACACGCCACCAGTTTTATCAAGAGTTACAGAAACAATAGAGCGCTTGCCCGCCTTGGTGACTTTGAGATCCCAGAGACGAAAACCTGCTTTTTCGAGCACAGGGGCAACCAGTTCTGTCAATCCTTGTGATAAGGACATGGTCACCTCCTCGTTCGAGCGAATTATTACGCCTTGCGACGCCTGTGTTCATTGCCGTCCATTACGATGCATCACCGTTTTGGCCCCATACATCAAAAAACGTGGAGGATTTCCCCCACGCGATCCTGATCTATAGGTTGCGGACAGAAAATACTATCACACTATTTGGCCATATTTCAAAGAGACATTCGTCTGTTTTTTACCATAAGCGGCACTATGTGCACTCTGTCGCTAATGCTTTCTTAAAATAGAGACGAGAACATTATGACTATGGGTGCAAATAATGACCAGCCGGATTCGATATGGAGTCACGTCGTCCCGTTCAGGTCCACCGTGCTCGATCTCCAGACTCGACAAGAATATCGTCAAAGTCTTTTTCGCGTGCTCGATGCTGATTTTTTTAATGTTCACATTTCAACCGTCTCGCTGGACAATCCCCCCAATACGCCTGAGAGCGAACCCGATTACGGCTTTGCTGTGAGCATAGGTGCCCCCAGGAACATGAGCCCTGATGAAGCAATTAAAAAATTTACGGGTACGTTCCGCTCTTTTTCTCACAACATTGAGGTGGAACAGCTCACACGTGATCCAGAGCCACCTTCACATTAAACGTGCCCACGCAAACACAAAAATGTGTAAGCCATCTGCAAAGCTATAGTCTGTGGTTATTCGTATGCGCTATCTCTTTGCCTGCATCGCAGGACGTCTCGCATTTTTTCTTTCTCGTCTTTTCGGTCGAGGATCAGGTGAACAAATTCAAGGACGCGTCATCGATGCGTTGTATCCTCAAGCTTTACGAATTGCCGCACACGACACTCGAATAATTATCGTCAGTGCAACGAATGGTAAAACAACAACAACACGACTTATTGCCAGCGCACTCGGTGAAATTCACACCGATGTTATATCGAACGCGCTCGGAGCCAACCAGCGCGCAGGTGTTCTTGCCGCTCTTGTGAATGCAAATAAGGCTTCCGGAGGTGCACGCTGGGCAGTTCTCGAAGTTGATGAACGTTCCTTGCCGGGAATGTTTGAAGAATTGCATCCCGAACTTCTGGTACTGGGAAATCTGAGCCGCGATCAACTCGATAGGTTTGGTGAAGTGAGTTCTATCTCGCAGAGTTGGAAAAAAATGCTTGCTTCCTCGTCTGTTCATGTGATCGCAAATGGTTGTGATCCTCATATTGTTTACGCCACGAGCGATCTACCCAACGAGCAATTGAGCTACGTTGATTTGTTTTCGCGTTGGCATGCCGATGCACACACATGCCCCATGTGTGGTGAATTATTGCGCTGGGATGATCGCTCTCACTTCACATCTCCCACCTGTGGATTTACAACGCCAACAAGCATCACGACCATCGATGATGAAACACGAGAACGGATTACTGATTCTCTGTTTCTGCCAGGGGCATGGAATGTTAATAATGCAATACTGGCCTACCAGACCGGGCTGCTGTGTGGTGTTGAAAGTGAAACGATTCTGGCTTCCTGGAAAGATGTTCGCGAAGTTGCAGGACGAAATGCCATTTTTCAATTAGACAATGAACGCAGCATTCAACTTTATCTTGCAAAAAATCCTGCGGGTTGGAATGAAACGCTTTCCCATCTTTCCCGGGTCCCTGGCGATGCAACTATTTTTGCGTTCAATTGCAACATTGCAGACGGCAAAGATCCTTCCTGGTTGTACGATGTCGATTTTGAAAATGCAACGCTCGAAAATGTAGTTATCTTTGGCGAACGTGCAACAGACATGAACGTGCGCTTAGTAGTTGCCGGCAAAAGCACCCAGATCGCGCACGATCTCGGTGAGGCGATTACCCTTACTCGTAAGACAAAACACGTCAACGTCGTCGCAAGCTATACACAATTCCTTACACTTTCTCGCGTGTTGCCGAAAATGGTAACTCCTCAAAAGGCCGCATCATGACGTTGACCGTTGCACTTATTTATCCGGAACTTCTGGGCACCTACGGCGACCGAGGCAATGCGCTTGTACTCCAATACCGTGCGCGCTTGCGTAATATTGATTGCGACATCGTTGTTGTTTCACCCGGCGATCCCCTTCCTCAATCAGCAGATATTTACCTTCTGGGCGGCGGCGAAGACAATGCACAAACATTGGCTGCTGATCTTTTAGAAGAACAACATTCAACTTTTGAAAAAGCTTTGGAAACGGGATGGCTACTTGCCGTGTGTGCTGGCTTTCAAATACTTGGTCACACCTTTCCCGTTGCTGACGGAAAGTTCCACGATGGACTCGGCATGATCGACGTCACCACCACACATGGAACACCTCGCATCATTGGTGAACTCGTTACAGAATGCTTGATCGAGGGAATGGGTGCACTCACCGGCTTTGAAAACCATGGCGGGCATACCACTCTCGGAGAAAATGCTCAACCTCTTGGTGTTGTCGAGCATGGTCGCGGCAACGGCGTGAACTCATCTCACGGATATGTTGATGGCTATCAGTCGGATCACATTATCGCTACCTATCTTCACGGCCCGGTCTTAGCGCGCAATCCCTTGCTGGCCGACTTCTTTCTCGCACAAGCCACTGACATAAACATCAATGACCTCGCAGAAATCGAAAACGACCCTGCTGAATTACTGCACCGCGAACGACTTGGAGCTGCCAGATAGATAAGTACGATTTGTCTCAATTGCTCTACTTGGGTATAATATATGCATGCCTACCGTCGAAGAAATATTTACAGACAACGTCCAGATCGTTGACCTCAATGCTGGCTACATCCCACCGGTAGGTTTGAAATTTGAGCTCGTGCACACCATTGCGCCAGATCCATCAATTGCCGACGCCCAAGAGTCGCTTCGTTACATCGTAGCCCTCCGCGGACGAGGACGGGAAGCTGCACGACACCGGCTCCGTGATCGAGTACTCGATTTCAAATCAGGAAGAGGCAATAGTCTTTTCGCCTTTGAAATAGACAAAGCAGGTGCAGCAGCACTCGTACTTGATCTACGCAAGAAACCAATCGCTGGACACCCCCATCAAAAATCCGATTACACGCAAGGCGACAAGGTGAAGATCGCAAAGTTTGTTCAGCTGCTCGACGATTGTAATGTCGTCGTTATTCGGGGAACCTTCCGTTCTCACGAAGCTTTCATTATGGCATTAGGCAGGGCCCTTGAACATGATCACACTGTTGATCCCCTTCATCTCACTTCAACTGCTACTAGAGATGACCTTATCCATTTAAGTTCTCTTGTGGCAACACAAGTAGGGCGTGGATTAGATCGCGTTTTACCCAATATTCCTGGAGCTCGAGGATTGTCGGGAGCATTTATCCATGCAGGCAAGGTGCTCGGTCGCCACACGAGTCTCGGAAATGAACCGACAAAGGAACCACCAGCTCGCTAATTCATTCGTTACAAATATAGCTATGAATATGCAGCAATAATTTTTTCGCGTAGTTCAATTAACGCACTGTCACTCGTTTCGATTGCTGTACGTATGGTATCAACGTATCGAAACATCCATGACAGATTGTGCAACGTACAAAGATACGGAGCGCTGGCTTCCCGCTGTGCAACCAAGTGGCGGATGTAAGCTCGCGAATAGCGTTGACACACTTCACATCCACATTCTGAATCGATCGGTTTATCGCTGCGGGAATATTCTTCGCGCTTGATATGCATTTTCCCGTTCCATGTCAACAAAATTCCATGACGCGCAAGGCGCGTGGGTAATACGCAATCGAACATATCGATACCGCGCATAACAGATTCAATAATTCCAATCGGATCTCCTATTCCCATCAAGTAACGCGGCTGACCAGTCGGGAGCGATTCATTCTCAACAAGAACATCGAGAATTCGAATCATTTCTTCACGCGATTCACCCACGCTCAAACCGCCAATTGCATATCCGTCAAAATCTAAACTGGTTGTTCGCGTCGCAGATTCGATACGTAAGAGTTCCGAGTCTCCTCCTTGGACGATTCCAAACAATGCTTGGTCATCGGTTCGGGAATGGGCAGCACGTGCACGTTTCGCCCATTCATAGGTGCGCATCATTGCCTCATGTAAAACATCTTCGCTTGCAGGCAACGCACAACACACGTCGAGAACCATTTGAATATCAGCGCCGAGAAGTTCCTGTGTTTCGACGGCCCGCTCGGGCGTGAAATCAATCATGTCTCCGTCATAAGTGGAACGAAATTCAACACCGTTATCGGTGACCTTGGGCGCTAGAGAAAAGACTTGAAAGCCACCCGAGTCAGTAAGCGTTAAACCATCCCATCCAGAAAACTTTGCCAGACCTCCTAAGCCGGCAACTACATCTGCTCCGGGTCGCAACATCAGATGGTACGCATTTCCCAAAACTATTTCTGCACCCAGACGCGCATAATCTTGCGCCGCGATCGTGCGAACAGCACCCCGTGTACCGACGGGCATAAAGAGAGGTGTTTGGAATACCCCTCGAGAAGTCGCGACGCTCGTTCGCCGTGCACCGAGGCGTTCATGGGTAATGGTGCTCGTTAACTTCATGACTAAAAAACCTAATGCCTTGCGACGAGCATTGCGTCACCAAAGCTCAAAAACCGATAGTCGTTCGCCAAAGCATAGGAATAGAGCTCTCTCCAACGAAGGCCAATGAATGAATCGAGTAAAACAAGCAGCGATGATTGGGGTTGATGGAAGTTCGTTAATAAAAGATCCACGACCTGGAAAGGAAAATCCCCGTAACAAAAAAGGTTTGTATCGCCTGCAAGTTGGTTTGTTTGTGCAACAGATTCGAGCGTACGTAACGATGTGGTTCCCACAGCCACAATACGGCCACCATTTTGTTTTGTCGTGTGTATATTTTCCCACACATCAACTGGAACGTCATAGCGCTCTGAATGCATTACGTGATCTTCAATATTGTCGGCCATAATAGGTCGAAACGTTCCTACTCCTACATGAAGAGTTACTTCGTTGATCGCTATCCCCGATGCGCGAAGATTTTCTTTCACGCTCGGAGTGAAATGCAGACCGGCCGTGGGTGCAGCAACGGATTCCTCATCACGGGCAAACATAGTTTGATAGCGCTCGAGAGGAATATCCACATCGCCGAGATAGGGAGGCAAAGGCGCACGACCCGCAGCATGGATAACATCGAGTTCGTTTGCATCGATAAAGCGGATGATACGGTGACCTTCTCCGCTATCGTCACCAATGTCAATCATGCATTGCGTACCGTTAACATCAATCGCCGTATGAACTTTTTCGCCCACAGGAATTTTGGCGCTGGGTTTTACGAGAGCATTCCATAATCCATCATCAATACGGTGAAGTAAAAACACTTCCCCACGTCCCCCACTGGAGCGAATAATCGGTATACGCGCCGGCAATACTTTTGTGTTGTTCACGATGACCAAATCGCCAGGCTGAAGAAAAGTATGCAGGTCAGCAACGGTCGACTGCAGAACTTCTTGTTCACTCCGACTGACCAAAAGTTTGGCTGAGTCTCTTGGCTCCACAGGGTCAGTCGCTATCGCCATTTGGGGCAGTTCATACGTAAATTCAGAAAGCGGGATCATCGGAAAAATAGTTTATCGGTGTCTATCCGGTATCGGCGATGGGTGGCGGATGCTGTTTCAACAGAGGGATCATTTTTTCTGCAAATGTCTTATCGTTATGGATCATTGTGTGATGTCGAGAACAGAGCAATGCAAGATTATCCATTGAAGTTTCTCCGCCGTGGGCCCAATGCTCAATATGATGAGCCTCACACCAATGAGCGGGCATCGTGCATCCGGCGATAGAACAGGTGCGACTGGAAAGCATCAACTGTTTTTTCATTCCCGAAGGTGCTGTTCTCACTTTTCGCCCGAGATCATATGTTCCATCTGTATTTTTTATAGGCAATTGCAACGTCGTGTCACACAAAATCTGCTCGAGAGCTTTACGTGAATGCGTTGAAATAAGAGGAGACTTTCCTTGCCTCGCCGTGTGGAGACACTTGGAGAGGAATGCATGTGTTGAATACTTTGGATCGAGATCGTTAATATCGACAACAACGTCGGCAGTTAAGGCTGGGTTCGACGTGAAGTGCACATGCTTATCGTTATTACTGTTGTCGTCTTGAATGCCGGTATCGACATCTGCCGACATATCGCTCGATATATATCCTCGCGCAATACAGACCAATGCGTCAGCCCGCTGTTGCGCAGGCGTGTAATCGCTACGATTTTCACAAGGCTTAAGACGCCAGAGTTTTTCTCCGATGTCTTGGAGAGCTTTGACAAAAATTTTACCTTCGATCGGACCAAGCTCGCCCTTAATGATGTAACGACCATCGATAATTTCCGACACAAACAAGTTACGATTTTCGAAAGCTTTATACTCATCCGAAGGTTCGTCAATAACGTCATCGACTCTTCCCTTCCAATAACGAATAAGGTAAGCGAATTCTTTGGCAGAAAGTTCCTGTGCAGTTTGAACAAGCATGTCAACATCGACTTCAAAATGCTCGCGATACTTCTTGCCCGCTATAGGAACAAGGCAAGCAATATGATCTGTTGTCATTAAACCAGACGTGACACCTTCCATGATCGCAGGAAAATCATCGAGCAGATCGCCCTTTGCCAATGCGCTATCGACACTTCGCAGTGATAAACCTGTTTCATGCACAACAGCTGTTTTCGCGGAAAGATAACCGTCGTTGATCCAATCGCCCGAATCGGAATAGGTCGCGAGAATTCGGTCTGAAACCACGGCTCCAACCTGCCCGACCGCAATAATCTCTTTCATTTCCGCAGTCGATACACGGCTGGAAGAACAACACATTTCCTCCAGCAACGCGTACGCCTCTCGGATTTCAGCACATAATTCATTCACGAACATATGTATGTATATTACTGTCTAGTTGCGACAAAATCAAGGGAAAACTTGTAAAAAATTGCAAGGAATAAAATCGTGAAACTCACGTTACACTGGACAATATGACAGTCACAAAAATCACTGCGGACCAACGTTTTCACTCTCAGATTGATTGGCTCGAGTCTTTCCATATCTTCAACTTCTCGCAGCACTATCGCGACGGGCGCAACGGCTTTGGTGACCTCCTCGTTGTCAACGACGACTTCGTCAAAGCAGGGCGAGGTTTTGGTATGCACGCCCACCACGATATGGAAATTGTGACTTGGGTGTTAAGCGGCAGTCTTTCCCATGAAGACAATCAAGGTAATAAGGGAACCATTTCGCCCGGAGAAATTCAACAAATGAGCGCGGGCAGCGGCGTACTTCACTCGGAAGTGAACCCATCTAGCGACGAAGACGTGCACCTGTTACAGATGTGGGTATTGCCCGATGTTATGCGTGCGCAGCCTCGATACCAACAAGAAAATGTCGAGCATCTCATCACCAACTCGCTCGCATGCATCGCAAGTGGAGCAATCGATGCTCCCATCCACCTTCATAACAGCACTGCTTCTCTGTACGTCGGACGCTTTGATTCGGATACAACCGTCGCACTTCCCTCCAATGAAAAACTCTATGTATATATGGCACGGGGCACGGGAACATTCGAAAATGAAAATGTTGCCACAGGTGAAAGTCTGCTTATCGACTCAGCCCAAAAAGAAAAAACAATTGACGTTTCGCCAGACAGTGAACTGGTCATCTGGTCTATCGACTCGCACGCACGCGCAGAGAGTAATTTTCGTGATTGATTTTTGCTGTGTTAACGCTGGACCCGCTTAAGGGAGAGGAACTTCTCGGCTTACAACTTTCGCTGCAATCTGCACTCCAAATTCATTCTTCAGAAAATCTCTGAGCACACCGAATTGTTCATCTGTAAACTTCAACCGATTTCCGGGTAATGACAACTGACGCTTAATCTCATCGGTATTTGCTTCCACGACACTGCGGATTACCTCACCATCGGTAACGGGAAACGCGCGTCGGCTTGATTGTGAGGATTTCGGATTCCAATCAGCATCGTCAAGAAGCTTCTTGGCACCTCTGGACGTTTGCACAAAGCAGACGTACTGATCTGACGAAATCGTGTATTTCACACGTTTTGCTGGGTTGCGTGGATCAATATCGATAGAAAGAAAGGGATTACGAGGACCGCGCCCACGACCATATGCCATACCCGCAGTAATTTCTACAGTTGTTTTCCCGTCACGAAGCTTCGCTAAAAAGCTGGTGGTCGCATCAGGCGAAGGCGGTCGAGCTGAACGCGAACGTCCATTTGATATTGTCGCAAAATCATTAGTTCCCATAATTATCCTCCATAAAGTAGAAATTAAGTTTATTATCTAACGCGTGTTTGAGCAAAACTCATGGGAACACCCAACATTGTTGTAAAAAAGTTTCGCATGTTCGTGCGTTGAGGTTCACTCCATTCATGGAACTTTTGGTCAGTCATCAGGGCATCCTGAATAGCCGTCCGATGCTTGCGCGCCATATTCACGACAAGTGCTGCGTCGCTTGATGCACGCATCTTCGTAGATGAAGGTGTATTCCATCTGTCCCTGTAAAACGATCCTGGTTGTGTAATTTCGAGCACACCACCTGTCACACGACACTCCTTGAACGCATCAGTATCTGAATCAATCACATGAATTGCAATATACGGAGTGCGACCATCTTCCTCGAATCCCACTTCGATGGAACATTCGTCACCATCGTGCGCCACAACAAAAGGAACAGTGAGCGATTGTGCAATTTTTGATGAAGTAGCCATCCTGATCCTTTATATTGATGCAGCTATTAAAGATACTGAATTTAGCTTGTTGAACCGGAGGTAAAACCTAAGCCTGGAAAACCAGAAGGTCCTTCACCTACATCACGCGCAACATCGACTGTCGGTGAGCCTGAGACTGGAATATTTGGTCCAGATGATAGCTGTACGGGGATTCGACCACGTGAAATTTCACGCAAAAATTCTCGAGCACCTTCCTTCGTCTCATCGGAATAGAGTTCGCTGGTCCATGTACTATCTATGTGAGCTAATAGTTCTTCAAGCGTAACAATTACGGCAGTTTTCAACGCATCAATGTTGAAAACCCCACGGTGGTTTCCGTTGGATCTCACTAATTGCGTCTCATCCAATAAGGAATGTCGTACCGTTACGACACCATCATCGATGTCGAGAATGACAGCAACTTCGCCAAGTCCGCGTAGGTCGCCTGCTTTTATAGCATTCAAAGACATAGTTCTTCCTCCATGAAGATAAAGAATGATTGTACAGTATGGGCACTTTGTCGGCAAACGCGTGGCTGGTTTAGGTCGCCGGCCTTTAGCTCCGCTGAAAACGGCTCAAAAATCCACTCTTCGGAGCTGTAGCTTGAGAAACGAGATAGAGAAACTTTGCTTCATCACTCGAAAAACCCGCCCATGCTTCCTCGAAAACCTCACGAGTAACGTAACGATTTTTGAGAGGAGGCAAACCCGGATCATTCAGGTAGAGGCCTTCATTGTCACAGCCAGAAATAACAACAAAGTGGCCAGAGTATCCATCTTCACCGCGTAAAACATCAGAATTAACTGAACACATTACGGGATATTTCTTCAAACCCTTCAGAATGTCATCATAAGTCGGGTTGCGATAGTCAATCGTGACTTCTTTCTGGAGCGTCTCAATGCGTGTTACTTCCATCGGGATATCACTGTTCTCGTCTTGCCAGTTTGCAACTTCGTCACCATACATACGTCGAATGTATTCAACGCCCTCTTTGACAAACTCGTCATAGCGAAAAGGAGTGACAAGCGTAATGTCAATACCGAGGGACTTCAGATAAATTAAACCTTGGAAAGGCCACACCGTTTTGTTGGGTTGTTTTCCTGTCGCCACGTCCATATCTGCCAATGTCGGTTTCATTTCAGGATGAAAGTACTGGACGATCATCGAAATAGTCGCTTGATAACAATGTGCATCGTCGGGCGCGTTACCCACGAACGGTACGTCGTAACTTTTCTTCATTGCCTACCTTTCCGTATGATGTCATCCTGAACGGAGTGAAGTATCTTCCTTTATGCGCCGGTCGAGATTCTTCGTTTCACTCAGAATGACTAACCAAGTTGTGGATCTTGTCAATCTTCTCTTCTGACTTGTTCGCGTCTTTTCCTTGGATCTGCAATAACTCGTCGCGTGCAGCATTAGCTTCTTCTTCTGCACCCGCATCGGCCGCTGCAATACGAGCCTCGATCCCCTGCTCCATAATCGCTTGCGCTTCAGCTACGAGCGCTTCGACCATTTGGTCTTCGGGGACAACCCGCACGACGTTACCTTTAACAAACAAGTGTCCTTTACCGCGACCGGCAGCAATTCCTAAGTCTGCTTCGCGTGCTTCACCCGGACCATTAACCACACAGCCCATTATGGCGATCTGTAATGGAATTGCTTTGTCTTCCAACGCTTTTTGTGCTTGCGCTGCAACTTCAATGACGTCTATTTCAGTACGGCCACAACTCGGACATGCAATAAGATCCAGACCCGTACGCTCACGAAGACCCAAAGCTTCTAATAAGGTACGGCCCGCCTTAGCTTCTTCGACCGGGTCAGCCGTGAGAGAAAAACGGATCGTATCGCCAATCCCTTCGTTCAGCAATGTTGCAATTCCGGCCACTGACTTAATCAAACCATTGGGCATCGGACCAGCTTCAGTGACACCCAAGTGCAGAGGGTAATCAACTGTTTCACTCAACAGTCGATATGCTTCGACCATCAATACGACATTGCTTGCCTTGACCGAAATTTTTACATCATCGAAATCCACTTCTTGAAAATACGCCAACTCACGTTGTGCAGATTCCACAAGTGCCTCAGGAGTTGCCCCTCCATATTTTTCATATAATGAAGGATCAAGCGAACCAGCATTCACTCCGATGCGAATGGGAATACCCCGATCTTTTGCTTCTCGCGCGACAATCTTGATTTGTTCAGGTTTACGAATATTGCCGGGGTTCAGACGAAGAGCTGATACACCTGCTTCCATAGCGGCGAGAGCAAGGCGATACTGAAAGTGAATGTCAGCAACGATCGGCAATGGCGAACGTGGCACAATCTGAGCCAAACCTTCGGCGGCTTCGGTCTCATTACAGGTACAGCGCACAATGTCACACCCGGCGCCGCGTAATGCGTAAATTTGGGCCAAGGTACCATCAACATCAGACGTCTTCGTCGTGGTCATCGATTGAATTGAAACTGGAGCGTCGCCGCCGACTGCGACCGAACCTACATGGAGCTGGCGCGTCTTTTTGCGTGTAATCACGCCTCTAGCCTACGAGGTTATTTGAAGAACGTCGAGCCAGAGCGAGGTGAGCATAAAGAGTATAAGAATTCCCACAAATACAGTAACGACTGGCATCATTTTTTTGAAATCAGCATGGACTTCACGCTTCTTAATTTTCGAAGCTATGCGTTCATATATTGCAACTGCTGCATGACCACCATCCAACGGTAAAATCGGAAGTGAATTGATGAGAGCTAAGAAAATGTTAATAAATGCCATAAGATACAGCACTGACCAAATATCTTGATTGACAACCTGTCCACCCACATTGACGATACCCACAAGCGAGCTTGGACGACTTTGGTCTTCGAAATCTCCCTCGACAACAGTTTGTGAGTAGTTGGATAAACCTGATGGACTAAAAAGGCGTCCCATGCCGCCTATGGAGAGGCTCGTTATGTCGTACGTAGCCCCGCCCGATTCTTTAATCGCTGTCAACACACCGAGACGTTCATAATCTGCACGCTGAGATACACCCAACTGAGGTTTCCCTGTCGCTTTGCCGTCTGCTGATACGCTCGAGAGAAGTGTCGTTGATTTTGTGAACGTCTTACCGTCTCTTTGATACGTCACCGAGATTTCTTCACCCACTTTGCCCTGTGCAATTTCCTTCGCCAACTGATCGAAACTGGCAATGCGTGAGTTTTCAATTTCGACAATCATGTCGCCGGGTTTAAGCCCTGCTTTTTCTCCCGCTGAGCCCGGATTAACCGTTGCAATAATTGCGCGTGCATCTTCAGGTGCCTTGGGGACACCATGAGCAACAAGCGACACAAAAATGAGAAGAAAAGCAAGAACAAGGTTGACAGTTACGCCTGCCATAATGACGACAAGTTTTTTCCGCGTCTGACCTTTGCGATATGTTCGATGTTCATCATCTTCATGAACATCTTCAAGATTTGTCATTCCAATAATTTTTACGTAACCACCCAAGGGAAGTGCCTTGATTCCGTATTCTGTTTCACCTCGACGAAATGACCAAATCCGTGGACCGAACCCTACAAAAAACTCGGTTGCTTTCATCTTGGCCCATTTTGCAGCAATAAAGTGACCTGCCTCATGCAACATGACTGTCAACAAAATGGCAAAACCCACCAAAGCATATCCCCGAGATGCAGGATCAGCGATAGAAATAATAAAGGTGAAAACAATAAGTGTTAAAAGCCCATAGGAGCGAGCTTTGCTCCACGGCGACTTGGGTTCGAAATGGTCTCCAGAAAACGACATTACACACTTCTCTTTTCCACAAAGCGATCCGCGCGCTCGCGAGCGATACGATCCGCCTCGTATACGTCTTCTTCATTATCGACTGCGACGATACCCTCCTGAAGAACGTCGTCGACAATTTCACTAATAGCGGTGAAAGAAATCTCGTCATCAAGAAAAGCTTGCACTGCGACTTCATTAGCTGCACTCAATATGGCAGGGGCACCTTGACCTTCGCGACCCGCCGCGTAGGCGAGCTTGAGGGCAGGAAATGCATCGCTGTCGGGTGCTTCAAAGTCGAGCGACATTTGATCTTCAAAAGAAAGTGCGCCGTAAGAATGATCCAAGCGATGATCGACGCCGAGCGCAAGAGAAATAGGTAATCGCATATCGGGATGCGACAGTTGTGCAATCGTCGCACCGTCGCAAAAGGTCACCATCGAATGGACGATCGACTGGGGATGGACAACCACTTTAATCTGGTCGAAATTGACATCGAAAAGTTCATGCGCCTCAATAACTTCAAGTCCTTTATTCATAAGTGTGGCAGAGTCGATCGTGATTTTCTGACCCATTGTCCACGTAGGATGCTTAAGAGCATCAGCCTTGGTGACGTCTCTCAGCTGTTCGCTGGTTTTGCCTCGAAAAGGGCCGCCGCTAGCAGTTAAAACAATCTCTTTTACTTCGTTTCGCGTGCCTGAACGTAAACATTGCCAGATAGCGCTGTGCTCAGAATCGATAGGGATGATTTGGCCGGTAAAGTCACTAGCCGACGTGATGGAACGTACAACAGGTCCACCAGCAATCAAGCTTTCCTTATTCGCAAGGCCCAAAATTTTGTTCGCTTTCAAGGCCGCCAGTGTGGCTCGAAATCCGGCAAAACCCACGACCCCGTTAATCACAATGTCCACATCATCTGACGATGCAAAATTTTCCAAAATCTGAGGATCGTCGAAAGCGCTGCCAGCATGATTTGTCGGCAGATTCCATGCAAGGCGTTGGGTTTCCAACAGATCAGCGTTTGAGCCGGCCACGAGATGGGTAACTTCGAATTCATCGCGAAAATTCTCGAGCACTTGAAGTGTTTGAGTGCCAATTGAGCCTGTCGAACCTAGAACGGCAATGCGTTTTCTCATATTTATTACGGGTGACATTAATTACATTCTACGCGCAAATTGAACGATTTCAATCAAAACATTGACATGTTTGATCACTATTGTTGAGTGTTTGCAGGATTAGACACGTGACTGTCCTTAAAAGGACTGTCCTTATGTACGAAAAAAGACGAAAAAAGGCCAGTCCTTATAAGGATTAGAGGAGGGTAAGAGAGAGGTAGAACGCTACTGGCAGCGCGAAGAGAAGGCCATCAAAGCGATCCATCAAACCCCCATGTCCAGGCAGAATCGAACCGAAGTCCTTAAGGTTGCAGTCCCGCTTGAGCATGGATTCAATCAAGTCACCAAATATGGATGCACAGGCAAGAAGAAACCCAAGAATGATTCCGCCCTTAACATCACTCCAGAGGTTGTCAGAAGACGAATACGCGACAAAGATTCCCACGATGATTGAAGCGATAACTCCCGCCGTTGTTCCTTCCATCGTTTTATTCGGTGATATTGCAGGTGCCAGCGGCGTGCGGCCCATGTATTTCCCGAATAAATACGCGGCAGTATCATTAGCTGTGACGCAGAGCACCGTCGAAACTAGGACGAAAATACCGATCGACTTTCCAGAAGAACTTTCAAGACGCAAAATCATTCCTGCGAAAGAGCCCAAAATGCCAACATATAAATACACTAATGCCGAAATACCTAAACCAATAACTGGTCGCGCACGCATGACCCCTATGAGATACCAAAGTGCAGCAAAAGCAAAAAACGTCACCGAAGCCAATGCTATGGCGCGATCACCAACAAGATAACCGGCAATCACAGAGAAGAACGACATCGCTCCCACCAATAGCGCTGCTGGTTTGCTTCCGATCTGACGGAAAGCAGCACACAGCTCAAGACTCATTGCAGTTATTACCAGTGCCACGAAAATAAGGGTCGGAATAGTTCCTAAAAAGAAACACACAAGTGCGATGACAGCCATCACCGCAGCAGTCGCCGTGCGGGTAATGAGCGTTGTCATTTCACTGGTTGGAGTTGCAGGTTCAGTGTCGTTATCCGCAATTGCTCCAGAAGTATAGGGGGCTGCACCTTGACGCTTTTCTCGCCGGGCTTTGCTCGAGGGACGTGGTCGAGATTCTTTGCCATCAAGCGGCTGGGCTATTTCAGCGCCTTCAATCGGTGTGGCAGTCGCAGAATCAGGGACCGTAGAAATTTTGGTAATTCGTTGTGCACCCGTGTCAGTATTGATGGGATTACTTGCACTTCCTGGAGCACCAGGAGCAGGGAGAGTCGATTTAGCTTCTGGGCCTGCAGGAGTAGCAGGCGTCGTTCCCGCTCGTTTTTGTGCAACATTGCGATCGAATTCTTCATCATTGTCATCAAGAGAAATATGGTCGTTACCTAAAGCACCTACACTCAAAGAATCATCTTGTAATGAAAGATCTGGATCGTAATCGCTCGCTTTCCAATCATTTTGATCAACGCGGATACGCGGCTGTGAGCCCGTCAGTGCTTCCCATCCATCTGCAGGGGCATCAGAGTCAATAACTGTTGTGGGGACTTCGCCCGTCGGAGCGTCACTCCAATGGGGAAGATCGACATTGCTTGTCTGTTCAGTTGGTGAGGTGGCAACGGCCTTACGTGCCGCTTTGCGAGACGCGCGCGAGGTACGCGACGAGCTGGGTGTGCGCGCTAATTCTTGAGCTTCTTGTGCTCCAAGAATACGTACACCTTCCACTTCATTAGTGTCGTCCGCCATATATCCCCCTGTTGATTATCGTCGCAATGCTGGCAGAGCCAGACATTGCTCGCGGTCGCTCATCCTTCGCTCCCTGTGATTTTATAGTCGAAGCACCGGCAAAGCCGGATGCTTCTCGCGG
>CAYMMG010000022.1:0-30686 GCA_964391505.1 uncultured Burkholderiales bacterium
GCGATGAGACCTTAGGCTCATCGCGTCCCGAAGGGCGCGAAACTGAGCATAATCTGTAAACGAAGGAATATGGAGGGCTGCCAGAGTGGCCGAATGGGCTTGCCTGCTAAGCAAGTGTCCGTCGTAAGATGGACCGAGGGTTCAAATCCCTCGCCCTCCGCCATTTTTTAATCAATTCGACTTTGGCGAATGGGGCTCTTAGTCATCTAAAATTTTATAGTGCAGGGACGCAGACATCCACATTCCGTAGATCGCAGACTCACATCTACCTTTGGAGACTATCGAGAGCGCATTGATCCTTTTACAGGTCTTAGAACTTATTGGGGAACAGGGAATGTGCCCATTGGCGCTATAGAAACTCTTCCTGCCGCGCCAGAATTTCACCCAAAATATCTCAAAAAGTTCGGACCTTCAGTTAATAAACCCTGTTCTGTCTTTTGTATGAGTGAAGGATTTATCGACGACAATTTGTTCCACACCGTTGAAGGTCAACTGCCGGGTGAAGGTTTTGATCGAGCGATGATCATCGAAAATGGATTGCCAGTCATCCCTGATTCATATTTAGCAGTGCTTCCCTATTGCCATTTTGAGGATATTGCAGAAGCTCACAATGATGATATTGTGCAACTTGCGGACGCCCTCCATTGGTTTTTACAAGCAGTTGCAGAAGAAGAGGTATTTTCTCATGTTCTCCTCAGTATCAATTATGGAGATGTCACAGGTTCTGTATCCCATTTCCATGTACAACTTTACCTCGTTAAGAAAGGCGAGTTTCGAGGTGAAATAATACAAAAGGTTATTGACCTCGAGCACAAGCTTGCTCAAGAACGAGTGAGGAAGAGAGAGCCTGCGATTGCTTCCCAATTCGAATACGAAACCAGAGGAGCAACCAGTAATCAAATCGTGCAATCTCTCGATAGTTCCGTCGGCGGAACAATAATTTATGTCCCTCTCAACGCCCAACATGAAAATGAGTTGGTCGTCTCCAACAACACTCAAACGCCATTAACTAATTTTTCACAGTTTGATCATCCACAATATTTTGTTGACTTATTAGTGGGATTGCGTCAAGCAACTCGCTTACTTCGAGCAAAGGCAATGCCTGTTAGTTACCAGGTCCAAGCGCACATCCCATTAACTGACGAATTTTGTGGAACATCACCTATACGAATACGCATGTGTCCCCTGTACTCAATAAACAATCCACTTCCCACGAGCCAATATGGATTCAAAACGAAAGTAGATCCTGTACATAATGCAGAGCTGTATAGGGAAATATTTCAAGCTTGGAGTGGAACTCCGTTTCTTCCGAACACAGAACCGCTCTCGTTTCGCGAATACTGTCACGGTATTCATACCCCGGATCACAATCTACGCGTTAATTGCGGTGAGCCTGCTTTTGGGATCCCGTACACTAGAACAAAGGGTTTTGCACTTCAGTAGATAGAAATCAACTTTAGGCCAAGCACGCGACAATTTCTTAGTTGATAGAATTTTCGCTATGAATATGTTCAAGCCATCTGAAGGAAAAGACATAAAAAGCTATATCGATGCGGTGCCTTCAGACCGCAAAGATGTAATCGTGTTCCTCCATAACTTTATTCAAGAAGCTGCACCAAAGCTGGAGCCACATTTCGCTAGCAACATGCTTGGTTATGGATCATTTCCATATAAAAACTATAAAAAAGAAGATATTGAATGGCCAACAATCGCATTAGCGAACCAAAAACAATATATAAGCATTTATGTTTGCTCTGTTGATGAAGGCCAATACGTCGCCGAAAAATATAAGAATAATTTGGGAAAAGTGAGTGTTGGAAAAAGTTGTATTCGATTCAAAAAGCTTGAAGACTTACATTTACCCACTCTAAAGAAAGTTATCAAGGAAGCCGCTAAGAAGCCTGGCTTGGTTTAAATTCCTATTTCTTAAGAATGAAACTCATGCGAAGGAGTCTGTCGGCACCGGTTCAGCTAAACTATTTAACCTTAAGCGGTCGCAGCTCAGTTCTGAATTATCTGTAGGCACGCAAGCAAAGCTCACGTGCCTCGCGGTCGCTCCTCCGATCGCTCCCTGTGAGAGCGCCTGCCTACGGAGCAGGAGGTCGGCGGTTCGAAATCTCGAAGCACAGCTTGCTGTGCGTGAGAGATTCGAACAATAAGCACAGTGAATCTCTTCGACCTTATAAAAGACGCGATTGTTGTGACAATTGCCTAGTGAATTAGGATATTCAACCTTAAGCGGTCGTAGCTCAGTTGGATAGAGCGCCTGCCTACGGAGCAGGAGGTCGGGAGTTCGAATCTCTTCGACCGCACGGTAATTTAGCGATACAAAACTAGGAAAATAATAAGTCCAATACCCAGCCCAACCGGCTTATAAATCGAATTCCCCGTATCCCGGATTCCAATATGAACACCAATCGCAATTCCCATTAAAGCAATTAATGCAACAGCTGATAGAAGAGTAACTCCTTGGGCAACTCCTGTGACCGCGGGAAGCAATAATCCAGCTGCTCCTAAAACTTCGAACACTCCCGAGAGTTTGTACATGGTATGGGGTACTGCATTATCCCAGTCAGCGCGCACACCCATTTTGTGAAGAAATGTGTCGCGAGGCAGTCCAAGGACCATTACACCAACCACAAAGAAGCATGCCGACAAGATTCCGAGAAGAATCCACAACCCTAAGTTCATGCGTATTTACTGAGTCGCATGCAATGCAGCACGCACTGCATCAAGTGCAAGAGTCACTTCTTCTTCACTCACCACTAGCGGAGGCATGAATCGAATGACATTTCCCCAGGTACCTGCATTCATCATCAGGATGTTACTTTCTTCACGACAGTGTTGAATGACTGATGCACAGCGTGCAGCATCCGCTGCGCTTGTCTCAGGATCCAAAAATTCTGCGGCCACCATCAACCCAAGCCCACGCACATTTCCGAGAACAGGGAAATCCTGCGCAAGTTCACGTAGACCGGATCTAAGTTGTTCCCCGCGGTCAACCACATTTGCAAGAAACGCGGGGTCTTTCATAACGCCGATAGTTGCCAACGCAGCGGCACAACCCATCGGGTTTCCACCATATGTTCCTCCATGGCTGCCTGTGGGCCATTGATCCATAAGATTCTTAGAAGCACCCAGAGCCGAAAAAGGAAATCCGCTTGCGATCCCCTTTGCCATTATCAATACGTCGGGCGTGATTCCGTAGTGATCCACTGCAAAGAATTTTCCTGTACGACCGAAGCCACACTGCACTTCATCGGCCACAAAAAGTATCCCGTTATCCGCGCACCGCCCAGCCACCCCTTCAAGGAAGCGTTGTGGAGCAGGCGTATAGCCACCCTCGCCTTGTTCAGGTTCGATAATCATCGCGGCAGTTTCGCTCGGCGCGCTTTGCGACGCTAGAACGTAGTCGAGTTGTGCAAGACATGCATCGATTGATGCTTCGCGATCTTCGTCTGTTCCGAGAACTGCAGGAAAGGGGGAAATGAAAACCCCTCCCGGTAAGGGATTGTATCCTGCGCGATAACCCGTCTTACTTGTCGTCATTGCCATCGTCATATGCGTACGACCGTGAAAAGAACCATTAAAAACAATGATATTTGGCTTTTTTGTTACTTGCTTTGCAAGTTTGACAGCAGCTTCGGTTGCTTCTGCGCCAGAGTTTGAATAGAAGAAGGCATCAATGCCGGCAGGAGTAATTGATTCAAGTTCGTCTGCAAGGGGCTGCAAGAGATTATGTGAGTAACAATTGACCTGTGCATGAATAAATTGTGCCACCTGGTTTTGAATTGCAGCAACGACCTCGGGATGACAATGGCCCGTCGAAACAACCGCAATACCTGCAGTGAAGTCCAAGTACTTAGTTCCATCAGTAGTGAAAACCCAGCAGCCCTCACCGCGGACGACATCAATGTCGGTTACGTGAAACCATACGGGAGCAAGATATCCAGTCATGGATTTATCCTACAGCTTCGCTTGATCAGTGAAGAATCACTTATGTACCTTTTGGAAGGACGGACCTCCCGAAAGGACTAGCTTCGAATGTTGCCCAGTAGTCGAAGTACCTCGAGGTAAATCCACACAATAGAAACAATCAAACCGTAGCCTGCCGCCCAGTCCATGTACTTTGGTAATCCTGCTTGAGCGCCACGTTCAATGAAGTCAAAATCAAGTGCAAGTGTTGATGCCGCAATTGATATGAAGAAAAGTGAAAAAATAATTCCCACAGGACCTGAATCGAATACCAATGGGATTCCAACATCAAATATGCGCAACACAAAACTGAGTGCATAGAAAACCATGATTCCCATCATCGCACTGATCACTACTTTTCGGAAGCGAGGAGTAACTTTTAGGATCCCTGTTGAGTACAAGGTATACATTACAAAGACAATTGCGCCTGTCCCCAATACTGCTTGGACAACAATTCCGTTGTACGCATCTTCGTAGACGCGGGAAATCATACCCAAGGCAACACCTTCTGCAACGGCATAAAGTGGCGCTGTAAAACGGGCAACTTCTGGCTTAAAGGTTGTTACTAACCCAAACCCAAGGCCAACAAAAATTCCGCCGATCAAAGCGAGTCCGAAGTACTTATCAGGTATTGAAGTCCACGCCCAGGTACCTACAGCGACAACGATTGCAAAAAGTGCAAGCGCAGCTCGCGACGATCCTGTGACAGACATCGTTTCGGCGGTGCCAGTGAAGCTTCCCGGAGGCGCAACATTCCCAAATTGATCAACGGCACCTTGTGGAGATGCATACCCCGCTTTGAGATCATCTTGATTGACGTTATTCAACGTACGTTCTAATACCGTGTTGGCCATTACTTGTCCTTTCGAACATTTGAGTTCTTAAATGTTACAACGTTGGCCATATTCTCCTATTCCCCAAACGCGGAGCAATGTGGGCTTCGCTTTTATCCCTTTTATTCATGATTATCCAGATTACCGGAGCACTTTCTAATACTCGTGAGTATTCATCATGAGGTAGCATTCCTAGACAACTTATTGTGTCCTTTAGGAGCTTCCCTATGAAGAATTGTCTTCGAATATTACTCATCACAACAATGTTGGCGATGCCCTTAGTGTTTATTGCATCGCCGGCGGGTGCTGCAGTCGACGAATGTACGTGGACAGGTGCGGTCAACGGGGATATGAGTAATGGTGGCAACTGGACCGGTTGTGATAACGGCGGAGTACCTGAAAACGGTGATTCCCTCCATTTCCCTTCAATTGGAATCACTACTTTTACCTTCAACAACGACCTTGCGATCATCTTGGACGACATAAGAGTAGATAACAGTAATATGAGCTTCAGCGGTAACATGTTGGAACTATCGGGAACGCTTGAAGCTTTTTCGAGCCCAACTTTCTCTTCACTCGTACGTTTCACAAATAACTCCGGACAAACTGGTCTCAACGTCCAAGGAAACCCAACATTCTCTGGTGGCGTTGATATGAACATCACTGCTCCTGGGTTCATGCGCATCTTTACAACTAGCTCAACTTGGAACTTGCCGGAAATAACAGGGAGCGCACCGTTGATTAGTTTTGCGGGTAACCCAGGTCTACCCCTCGAGGTATTCAATACACCAACAACCGCACAAACTTATACCGGTGATATTTATGTCGATACTGCAGCCATGAACTGTCAATCTGCAAGCAACTGTCTTGGAAATTCAGCAAATACAATTAACATCACTTCGGGATTTGCGACACAAGGTCTATCATCATTGCGACTCAACGCAACTGCGCTGAGCATTGCGAATCCTATTATTCTTGACGACAATGGAAGCAACGAACCCCCACGCATTGAAGCAAACGATGATGCAACAATCACAGGAACTATCGATTTATCATCTGATGCGGTCATTTATGCCGATAACGGTGTTGCTCTCTTGGTTAATGGCGCCGTGAACATGGGTTCAAACACGATCACGTATTCAGGCGTGGGAAGCCAGATCGTACACAACGGAATAATTTCTGGCACAGGAAATGTGATTGTTGATGGTTATGTTCAATTGATTAACACCAATACATACAGTGGAACAACAACGATCACCACTGATGGATACGCCGTCGCCTACAGCACGAATAGTTTGGGAACCACTGCTGGCGACACAACCATTTCCGACGACGGAACCTTATTATTTAATCCACTTGCACCAATAACTACAGCAGAAAACATCAACACTGCCGGCACGATTGGACTATTCAGCGCAACCGACAACGTAACTTTATCGGGAAACATTACACTCACGGGTAACACAAAATTTGAGCTCGGCTTTCCCGGATCCTCCTCCGATATGGAAATCGAAGGACCCATTTCAGGAACGGGCGATCTAACGTTTGTAGCCGCTCTTGCAGCAGGAAACTTTCGATTTTCTGGCACGAGTGTTAACAATTACGTTGGAGATACAAATATCACGGGGACAACGTTGATTGCGCTCAAGTCTGGTGCCGGCACGAGCATCCCTGGTGACATTAATGTAGCCGCGACGGCAACCAATGCATCCACACTTCTCGTTTCGGGTAATGGAGCCCAAATCGCAGATGACAGCATCATAAACTTAACGAATAATGGTGCAAACCCTGCAACCTTTGAGTCAGATGATCCAGGCGAAGTGATTGGAACCATTACAGGCAACGGACATATCGAATCTGATGGCCCCGGAGAAGGGTTCACAATCGGAGGTGGGAACACCTCGGGAACGTTTACCGGATCCTTCGATAATGAAGATGGTGAAATTGTGAAAACCGGCACAGGAACATGGACCTTGTCAGAAGCGACTTTCCCGGGAGGACCAGCAAATCCTTTTACAATCACGATCAACGACGGATCTGTTGTGTGGGGCGGCAACCTTGCAGGAATGCCCGTTACGGTAGCTTCGGGAGGAACACTAAAAGGCACCGGAACCGCGGGAGCAACGACAGTTGATTCAGGGGGAACACTCAGTACGGGTACCTCGCCTGGATGTTTAACTCTCGCAAGTTTGAGTCTCACTGCAGGTTCTACGTTCACAGAAGAAATCGATGGAACAACAGCGTGCACAGGGTACGACCAAACAACAGTAACGGGGACAGCAGCTCTTGGTAACGCAACGCTGTCTGTTGCTTCTACTGCTACTCCAAGTGTTGGTACCGTGTTCACAATCCTTACCGCTGGGTCCATAACAGGAACCTTCGATGGCCTGGCTGACGGCGCAACGTTGGTTGCTAACAATGTGACGTACCGCATTAACTACACAGGAACAGCTGTTACCTTGACAGTAATCGATACCTCAACAACAACGATAGGAGCTCTTCCTATTACGGGATTTGGTTTCTCGATCTTTGCAATCGTTATTACAAGTCTTCTCGGTGCTGGTGCACTTGCTTTGAGACTCTCACGCCGACGAAACGTCGCTTGATTATTCGGGCCAGGCCCATCGCTGCGTAAAGTAGCTGGGGGCCAGGCCCACGATGACTTACGGTGACGATGGGCCTGGCCCGAATTTATTTCTTTCCGTGTGCAGTTAATACGTGCGCAACGCATCCCGTAACTTTGTGAGCAGTAGGAATATGAAGGAACTCATTCGGGCCGTGAGCATTGCTCCCAGGCCCGAGAACTCCCGTCACCATAAATTGAGCCGCAGGGTATTTCTCTCCGAGCATTGCCATAAAAGGAATTGTGCCACCTTCCCCCATCACCTGAACGTCAGAATCAAAATACATGTTTGACGCTTGCTCACAACATTGTGAAATCCACTCCTCTGGTTCAGGAGCAGACCAACCAGTCGCGAGAGAGTCAACCACCACAGTGACGTGAGCATTATAAGGAACGTCTGACAATAACTTTTCGGTTATCGCACCCGCAGCAATATGTGGATCAACTCCTGGAGGTAAGCGAAACGATAAAGCAAGCGTAATTTCTGGACGCAAAACATTCCCCGCACTACTAAGAGCAGGAATTCCATCGACACCGATAATTTCAAGTGCAGGTTCGTATGTATTCGCAATGATTTGATCTGAAATGTTTTCCTGCAAGGGTTGCACCCCATCAGCAAAAGGTAACCCATGCGCATCTGTTGATCCTAAAATCTCGGCTGCTTTTTGCGCACCGTCACTGACATAGTCGGGAACATCCACCTTTAGTTCGGGAAGTGTTATTTTTCCTGAAGCAGGCTCACAGATACGATCTATCAATTCACGTAAAACGTGAAACGCGCTCGGAACAATTCCACCCGCTCCACCCGAATGTGTTCCTTGATCAAGAACTCTGACACCAACATTGATTTGGAGTAATCCGCGCAGCGACTGTGTAATCCAGAGGTGTTCGTAATCCAAGCATCCCGAATCTAGGCATACAACAAGCGAAACTGGGCCAAGAGGCTGATCTAACGTTTGATCGAGCATTGCTAAGTGGTCGGGAAGGTCAGGGCTTCCACTCTCTTCTGATGCTTCAATGACAATAACCTGGCGCGCATGCGTAATCTCGTTATTTTCTAAGTGTTGGCACGCAAGAATTGCAGAGAAAAGTGCGTAACCGTCATCTGCGCCTCCACGACCGTAAAGTCGATCTCCTTCATACGTAGCTGCAAACGTCTCAATGCCCTCGCGCCAACCCGTCATCGGTGGTTGTTTGTCGAGATGACCGTACATCAAAATAACGTCATCGTTCTCGTATGCCCGCGCAGGAATATCAACAATTAATAGTGGAGTTTTATTTTCAATTCGTTGAACTTTTACTGTCGCGCGACTCGGTGCATTTTGTATTGCCCACTGTTCATACAAGTTCATCGCATCATCAATGTATGCATGTTCTTTCCATTGCGCATCGTATGCAGGTGACACATTTGGAATTGTCATGTAAGTATCGAGTGTTGTTTTTACATTTTTATTCCATCGCAAACGAATGTCGTCGAGTGAAAAAATATTTGCGTTGTCATGATTGACTTTACGAGTTGCACTCATATGTGATACTTTATACGATCAAACATGAAGCGGTGTTATGTGTCGTGGAGTGTTGCGGATGTGAAGTGCAAATAATACGTAGGGTGTCGTTTGTGCAGAACATACGCAATGCTTCTTTCCATGGGGGAACACATTGCGCCGTTTCATATTTGTTTTTGAACCAGTCGATAGGCTGTCTTTGTGACTGATTTCTCTCTTCGTATAGCTTCTTTTAACATTCGTTTTGGAACAGCGCACGACGGTATTCATTCCTGGCGTTTTCGATCTTTTGCAACGACGCGCCTTATCGAAAAATTGAACTGCGATGTAATCGGTTTACAAGAGGCACATCTCTTTCAGATTAAGAAAATACTTCGACGTGTAAAAAGATACGAATACGTGGGAAATGGACGCGACGGCGAAGAACAGGGAGAACATTGTCCTGTTCTTTTCGATACTTCGCGATGGAAAATCCAGGATCTTGATACTCAATGGTTTGGATCTACACCCAATATTGTTTCTACCTTAACGGGCGCGCAGTTTCCTCGGATCGTGACACATGCACGCTTGCTTTCTCCCTCAGGTCAGTGCGTGGATGTTTTCAATACCCACCTCGACCACAAGGACAATAAACTTCGCCAACAAAGCATGGACCAGCTCTTAACGATGATCGACTCAGATATACCTACCGTCATTACGGGTGACTTCAATGCTCATCGCGACAATCTTGTATTTTCGCAGATTGAAGATAAGGGACTTCGCTTCGCACATTCACCTGATTGTGGTGGAACAGACTTTTATCACTATTCACTTCCCGGCCCCAATAAAGCAATCGATCATATTCTTGTCAGTGATCACTTTGATGTTGTGAGTGCCCATGTCGTGCGAAAGCGCATCTGGCATATGCTCCCTTCAGACCACTGGCCTGTCACTGCAGAGCTACGGCTGCGAAAACAAGGAATAAAAAGCTAGTCTGTACACTTCGCGGGCGTAGTTCAATGGTAGAACATCAGCTTCCCAAGCTGACAATGCGGGTTCGATTCCCGTCGCCCGCTCCACTACTCTTTTGTCGAAGCACCGGCAAAGCCGGATACTTCTCGCGGTAGTCGCTTCACTCCTGGCTCCTCCGATCGCTCCCTGTGATTCATCCTTACCAACAGAAAAGCTACACTCTTCGTATCGATACTCAGTTTGCACTTCCCGTTCAATATGACCTGATTGCTGTATTCCTATTTGCAATTACGGGTTCGCTTATCGCGGTCAAGCGCGGATATGACCCCGTTGGCGTCTCACTGATCACCATCATCAGTGGTGCTGGTGGAGGAATTATTCGCGATGCGGTATTCCTTAATATCCAACCAGCCGTCATTCGAGATTGGCGCTATTCCGCCGTTCTCCTTGGTGCTATCGCGGCTGTTCTGCTTGCACGATCGCTATTGCGCACACGACCGATTGCGCTTCTTATCATTGCAACCGAAGCTTTGGGCATTGGTTTGAACTCCGTTTATGGAACACAACGGGCACTCGATGCCAAAGCGAGCGTCTATGCGGCCGTCATCGTTGGATTAATCAATGCCGTAGGTGGTCGACTCATGCGTGACACTGTGATGGGAAAGAAGCGAAAGAATTTAATTCCTGGCCGTATGTACGGAATAGCTTCAGCACTGGGTGTGGGTAGCTTTCTTATGATGTCTGAATACCTCAACGTTCACACCGAAATTGCTGCATGGACTGCAATTTTGACTGCCTTCACTGTTCGTATGGTGGCCGTAAAATTCGATATAAAAACCAAAGCACTAATGGATTATTACGACCCGAGTGCAACCATCGTTCAAAAGGTCAGTGATGCTGTGAACCATCCCATTGTTCCAAAAATAGTACGACTTCCGGCGAGAAAGAAACGTAAAGTCGAGAATGACGAAAGCGAATAATTAACGGAGAAGTGTCGCCGCTGCCCAGACAAAAGCGAATGCTCCAATTGAGATATAGAAAAGTGAACGTCTTAATGGAGCAACGGCCAGAGTTGCAGTTCCCTGCTTAACCTGTTCTTTCGCAAGCGCCTTCGTGACATGGCGCGATGGGCGAGATGATGTTTGTAATGCTTCGCGCGCAGTTGTTCGGTCTTTGTTTCGACGAACAATAGCAATCACATTGCCAACAACCATGGCGCCGCCCAAGGCGAGAACCAATTCAATCATTGTTTGCGTGTAAAAGTTCACGCGCTAACCATTCTCTTACGAAGCAGCAACAACACTAATAGCAACATTGGCTGTTACTTCTGGATGCAACTCAACAGCAGCAGAAAACTCACCGAGAGCTTTGATTTGTCCACTGAGTGTGACGTCGCGTCGGTCAATTTCCATGTTGGTTTGCTTTGCAATCGCTTTAGCTACATCAGTAACGGTAACGGAACCAAAGAGCTTTCCTTCTTCGCCAGCATTAACAGGAATTGTCACTGAGGTTGCATTTAGTGTTTCTGCAGTTTCGAGTGCACCAGCTTTTTCTTTTTCAAGTTTGATTGCTCGAGCACGTTGCATAGATTTTGCTTGGTCAACAGCACCTGCGCTTGCGAGGGTTGCAAAGCCTTGAGGAATGAGATAGTTACGAGCGAAGCCGTCGGCAACATCAACGATGTCTCCGGTACGGCCACGGCCCTTGACGTCTTTACGAAGAATAACTTTCATTATGCCTCCTCGCCCGCGCCGACAGCTTCAGCTGCAATAAGCTCTTGCGCTTCTACATCAACAGCACTTACCTCTGGACTTGTGGCTACAGGCGCTTGGTCAGCGCGAGGTGCGCGTTCAGGTCGATCTCCGCGGGGACCGCGATCTCCGCGTTCAGGGCGTTCTCCGCGTTCGCGTCGTTCCGCGCCATCGAGGGTGCCTTCATCGTCGCCATCGCGTCGCTTCTTTGTTTTGGACGTTACTTGTCGAACGTTGAAAGGAAGCAAAGCCATCTCGCGTGCGATACGGATCGCCTTTGCGATTTCACGTTGTTGTTTTTGTGAATTCCCTGTTACCAAGCGTTGACGGATTTTTGCGCGTTCACTCATGAATTTACGCAGCAAGTTGACGTCTTTGTAGTCGACATACTTGATGCCTTCGTACGTAAGGATGGATGTCTTCTTGCGAAACTTTCGTGTGTCGACTTCGGGAGCGCGACGTTTCTTGTTATTTCCCATTTGTTTGTTTCTCCTTTAGAGACTTCGGGGGAGGGTCGCCCCTTGCTGGCGCAGACCCGCGGTTCCTTGGTGGAGGGTCCGACCTTGGAAAAGATTGAGCCTTTGTGGGCTCTGTCTTCACCTTTGCAAGATCAGACCCTAAATTCGGTGGCTAGAACGGTTCGTCACCGTATTCTTCGTAGTTCGGTACAGTTGCCATTGCAGCTTCAGCCGCAGGAGCTGGTGCAGATTCTGCATTGCCACCACCGGAGTATCCACCAGATTGACCATCTTTGCGTTCGTTACGATGAATGTCGACGGTTGCCCATCGAAGAGAAGGACCTACTTCGTCGGCGATCACTTCGACGACACTGCGCTTTTGACCTTCTTTGGTTTCGTAGCTGCGTTGCTCGAGGCGACCAGTCACAATAACGCGACTGCCCTTTTGTAATGATTGGCCAATGTTTTCGGCCATTTCGCGCCATGCAACAACGTCGAAGAAGCTCACAGCTTCTTGCCATTCGCCACCACGGTCTTGCCAACGACGGTTGACCGCAACGCCAAAGCGTGTGTTTGCTTGACCGGAAGGGGTAAAGCGGAGTTCGGGTTCACGGGTTACGTTCCCGACGATTGTGATTGAGTTTGAGCTAGTCATGGGTGATGCCTTTCGCTGTAATTGTTTGTCGAATCCCTTTTTAGCAAAGCGCTACGACAAAAACGATTCTGTTTTAAGAAACGTACTGAGATTCTGGGATTCGAAGCACCATATGGCGTACAACTTCAGTCGCAAGACCCAGTTGACGTGACACTTCTGTCATAATCTCTGGTTCTGCTTTGGCTTGCACAACAACGTAATAGCCTTCGAGCTTTTTATTGATGGGATACGCAAACTTGCGTTTTCCCCAATGATCAACGGTGCCAAGCGTGGCGCCGGATTTCGAAATCTGATCGCAATAAGCCTGAGTGGCTTTCTTGACGTCATTCTCGTCTTGGTCTTGGTCAAAAATGACCATAAGTTCATAAGGTCGCACTTTGTCTCCTCTGGATCGCGGCGGATATTCCGTCGGCGAGTTCGTAGATTCTGGTTCGGCGTGCGGGCCGTGTCAGATACAACGAACAGGTTGATATAAGAAAGGAGAGTCTATTACACGGGGCCCCGGGAGCGCGAAGTGAGATCAGCTCTTCCCGCGATGGGTAGATACGAGTGGCAATATACCTTTTAAACTTTAAGAGAAGGTAACCCTATCAAGTGACGTGTCTTGGGTTCGCCATTATGGCCAGGATGAGGCAAACGCTCTGGTGTTCCTCTTCTTCGTGCCAATAAACCTCGGCGTGGCGTATTATTCACGACAGTCAGTTCGGGACGTCGATGATCGTCCTCTTGATCAGGTTTTTCTTTCGCACCCCTTGCTAACGGATGATCCGCATTTCGAGCCGTCTCATAAGCAAGAGGAAGGTTGCTGGTTCGAGGTCGCGGGATCCTTTCCAATGCCTTCGTGACAATAGCAAGCGAGGCCCTTGTTTCATCTCTCCCTCTTTTTTTAAATGTTCCTTTCGAGCTGTCCACTTCTGAAGCCACAGCAGCAATATAAAGACAAACTTTTTTAGCGTCATATACAATTACCGGATTTGCTGCAGCAAGTGCACGCGCATCCCCGTCAAATCCGTGATCACGCAAACCCTTCACTACTTCAAGCCCATCAGAAAATAATTCGAGGACAATCTCATGCTGGTCTTTGGTAGGAAGTTCATGTAGCGGCGTGAATTCCACGTCATCGGCAGATTTCGATTCCTTGTTTGCCATAGCAGCACTTAACAAGAAAACTTCTTGTAAACGTCTCTGGAAACCATGCATAGATACCAGAACATCACCCCAGGGAAGATCGTGGAAAATTTCATCTTCACACCTAATCATTAAATTTTCGATGGAACCCCGAGCTCTATTATCACGAAAAGCTTCTTGAGCGAGATCCATGATCATTTCCATATGATCATCAATAACTTTTTTAAAATGGGGAACGGGATGAGGAATACCCGTTGTTACATCGCTGGTGGTTTGGCAACAATCGCGAATCCAGTCATTAAGTTCCTTCATGTCAGAAGGAACAACATCGCGCAAAGATTCCCGAAAAGTTTCAAGCCATGCACTTGTCAGTGGAACAGGTTCAGTAGTACACGCAATAACTCGAAGGTCTGCGCCATTACGTTGTTGACGGGTCATGTGTACTTCTTCCGTGAAAACTGAATACCCATTGATTTTAGAGAATTGCCACATTTGACGCAAAACGGGAAGGACTGTAGATTGTACGCTTACCCAAACACACTCGAGTCCAAAGAATGCTTCTTTAAATATCATGAAAAAAAGACGAAATGATATCGACTTCGACTTACTCGACCCGAACAACGAACATCACCGAAAAATTATTTGTTCGCACATTTCTCACTGCCGTATTACCTATTTAGATGCCGATTTCCTGGCAAGTCGTGCTGACCCAGAAAACGAAAATGGATTTCTTGTTCTCAAAGAACTCGCAGAGCACGGGCAACTCCAAGTACTTCTCCCCGATGTGAGGGTAAACCTCATTGCTCGTATCAACCCCAATAGCAGCCGAGGATCCGATTTAGTAGAAGTCCTCCGCGATACAAAATGTCTCACTGTAAATGAGGCAGAAGATTTTATTCGCCGCTGCGGATTGGATGGCTCAGGAAACTGGATCCGCGGAGTTCTCGCCCGGTACATCAAATCATTGAAATCTGTCACAGATGATGAAATTGGAGATCCGAACACGCCTGTTGGGCTTCTTTCTCTTCGTCGTCAAATACAACGATGCGCACCGAGCCCAGCCAGTGTCACCGAGATTATCAATAGATGCGATCCGCGAAAACAACGTGGTTTGCAAGCCATCAACCTTCTGGGACAATTGGGATTACTGAGGAATCAACATTTCAGAACCCTTGCCGAGAATCATCGGTTCGTTTATGGCGATCGCGTGTACGGGGTAGGCCTTGTATGGGGTCAACTTACTCCGGCGGGCAAACTCAGTATTGGAACATACCATCACACATTTGATTCGAAAGATCCCTTTGCTGAGATTCGAGCAATCATTTACAGCACTCCACCTTGCCTGCCTGGATCGGCGCATAACATTCCTCATTCACAATACGAACGATACCAAGAAGAGATGGAACGTGCACTCGATGTGATCCACGAACGGCTTCAACATTTTCTGTTGCCCCGCGGCCGTTCTCATCCAGAACTTGAAAGGCCCAGCTCTGTGCGCAATTCCGACGGTCCGATTATCGTACGATCACGTCCTCTGTGGCAAAATCTCGCAAGTTAAGCGCGACAATAGATAAATTGCGTAATGGCATTTCTCACATAAGAGGATTGGAATCATCGCTTCTCAACAAGATGCCTTAATGCTCAGAAATAGGTTTTCGGCTTTATAACCTTGACGAATCGCGTGGAGATTCTTTTTTGATAGATGCTGACGTATCGGAATCTTTGCGCAATTCTGCAACAACATCATCAGCCATGTGATACGTCTCTTCTGAATTAGGGAAGTTTCCTTCTCGCACATCGGCCACATATTTCGCAACAGCTTCGCGCGCAGTGTTCTCAACATCTGCATAGGTACGCACAAACTTGGGCAGTTCGCCTGGCCCGATACCTAGCAAGTCATGCATGACAAGAACTTGTCCATCGACATGGCGACCGGCACCAATACCGATCACAGGAATACTTAGTTCTTCGGTGATGGTGCGGCTCAAAGCATCAGGGACGCACTCCACAACAATCATGGAAGCGCCGGCTTGCTCGACTGCACGCGCATCGAGAAGGACTTGTTGCGCTCGCGAAAAATCTTTTCCTTGGACTTGATAACTTCCCAGTTCCAATAAAGATTGCGGAGTCAAACCCACATGACCGATGACAGGAATCTTTGCATCCACAATCGCGCGAATAACGTCTACGCGTTCTTGGCCCCCTTCGATTTTGACCGCATGTGCACCAGCACGCACTAAGTCAATGGCATGCTTGACTGCTTTTTCCGTTGAGACGTGGTAGCTCCCCCAGACCATGTCAGCAACGACAGGAAGATCAGAATCTGTTCGAGCGACCGCGCCGACAAGGATTTCCATTTCATTTGTCGTCATCGACATTGTGGATTCGTATCCCAACATGACCATGGCAGCAGAATCTCCTACCAACACAATATCCGCACCACCAGCCGTGGCGTATCGCATCGTGGGCGCATCGTACGCAGTGATCATCACGACAGGATCACTTCCCGAGGCAACTTTGCGCGAACATAATTGCTGGAATGACTTAATAGCTGTCGAATTCATATAAGTAGTGTAAGCCAGCGGTAGTGTGCTGTCAGGAAATTTCTCTTTAACTGACAACATTTATACGAGCTGCTTTTGACCTTTAACCCCTGAATCTCTAGGCTGTTTACACATGCAGCCACACGGATGACGACGATAAAAGGAGTTTTGATGTCACCAGACGCCAGGACACGTCTCAAGGTCGGGTCGGTGATCAACCCTGTTTTAAGAGACGAGATTCTCGACCGCATTCAATCTCAACAAATCACGAATGACGAAGTCGATGTAATCATCAAAAAAGTTAAAGTTGGGAAATCTGGCCATAAGACGGAACGAGACTCAGCCCAACGCGTTTTTCTCGCTCTCGCAGAATCGTACAACTTATCGCCAGATCAAGTTGACGTAATCCTCCGTAAGAAGGGTATCTTTGGAACCATCAGGCTAGATGTCGCAACAAATGGCAATGACGCCGTCCTTATCGTCGGTACTCTTACCCGAGATGGAAATGATATTGTTCAAGCTCTCATCGCTTCAAACCGTCTTGGCCGAAAGGCAGTGGAGTTCATCGTTGATCAAAATCGATTTTACTGGACTTCTGGGTGGTTACGAGACGAAAATAAAAAGTATCCTCTTGATCGGGCGATCGCGCTTTACAACGATGTAATAAGTAGTTTGTCTAACAAGGGTCTCCTTACAAAAAGAGACGTCGCACAACTATTGGGAGATCATTATCCAGGAAATGAAGTTTTTTGGGAAAAAGAAACTATGCAAGCATTGCATAAAAAACACTTATTAACTCCTCGTCACGTATGGGCAATTGACGCCTCGCAAGATTGGGGTATAGAACTTCTCTTAGACCTTCTTGAACGCTACGAATACGGACATCGTATAGTTACCGGAGCACTTACACATGTTGACCTCAAAGCTGAAAAGGGTATGCGTATTGTACGCGCTGTCGGCGAACAAGCTGCTTTCTCAAAGAGCGGCCTGGATTATGTGTTGGGAAAAATCAATCCGAACTCTCCCGATGGACGCGAGGTGATCGACATACTCGTGCAATCCCCTCACTTTGATAAGCATCTCCTCTCAAAAGTTGTCAAAGACCTTCTGCTAGAGAATCATGAGGGCGATGCAACGCTGCGAATGTTGCTAAAAACATGTAAACCTAAGTTATTTACCAAGAATGTTATTCGCAAGATTGTCAAGGAAACTGACCCTAACTCGGAATGGGGCGCTACGCGTATTGCTTTACTCGCAAAAAAAGGACTTCTTAGAAAGAAGAACGGTGAACACATTAGAAGTAGGACATTACCGTCAAGTGAAACGGGTATGGGCGTTGTGCGAAGTCTTGAACAGCTTGGAATCGTTTCAAACCATGATGGTTTGGGTTCTTCACATGGGCATCAACGAACAAAGTAGCTTGCAATAAAAACTAGCCACGATCTTCGCGTCGGATGAGGAAGTTCCACCGACAGGTCGTGCATACTTCCACCAAATAGCGGTGATAGGCTTTGCCTGATTTATCGGCATCTTCGAGTTGATTTTGATCTGTTACAGGGCGACCATTGGTCTTTCGAAGACCATCGCCGTAGAGGTAATTCACTTCTTTTAGCGGAGATCGTACATCCTCGTCGGCACAGATAGGACAGTCTCTGTTGGTGTCATTGCCATAGTTTGTGGCTACTCGCATCAATTCAGGATGAGCATCGCAGACATCAAGACGAGTAAGAATTCCTCGGCGAAAGTCCCGTAACACACGGCGTCGGGCCAAAATGTAGTCAACGTGTGGCAAGTTTTGTGATTGTGAACCGGGGGACCCAACCGATCCGCCAGAGCCTGGGGGCGTGGCTGTCATGCCTGCAGTGTAACCGAAAAAAGCCAAAACACAAGGAAGACACAGGAGGTCTAACCTTCCAAAAGGTATAAAACGGATGTCTGGCAGAGGATTCTGATCTACTTACAGTTCATTGTTGTACCTGCTGGACGGACAGACCTTCGGACGATATATCGATGCGATATACTAGAAAACTTATGTTGGCGCTCTCTATTCTTGGACTTCTCATGGGTGACCCCCTGCACGGTTATGAGATCCGCAAGCAGCTCGGCGAGCTCTTAGGAATATCGGGTGTCATCTCTTATGGCAGCTTGTACCCAACCTTGGCCAAGCTTCACCGACAAGGTCTGATCGATACGCAGCTCGGCGACGTACCCCCTCGAACAACCACTTCCTTGCCCACGCGCACGAATGTATTTTCGACAGGTTCTCTCTCGGGAGACATTGCATACGGAGCTCGATTACCTTTTGCCCGTTCAGCTGCATTGCTTAGTTCGCACAAAAAGAAAAAGGTCTATACCATCACCGAGAAGGGAATGCAGGCTTTCAAAGAAAAACTCCTTTCTTCCTATATCGACCACGCCGATGACGACCGGGCATTCGTTGCACACCTCGCCTTTCTTCATTTTGCCACCGATGAAGAAACACAAATTTTTTTAACAAACCGAACATCTGCTCTCAAGAAACGTCTTTCACATATCCCCTCATCAGACCATCACGCTCTCAAACTGTGGCATGAAGTCGAACGCGAGTACATCGAAAAACAGATCGCTTTTCTCGCCGCCATGGAGCAAAACATAACGCAAACCCCTCTCACCCCTTAAGGAGAATAATGAAAGAGAATAAAGAAATACGAGTAGCTATTGCAGGCGTAGGAAACTGTGCCAGCAGCCTTCTTCAAGGTATTGAATACTACAAAGACGCTACTCCCGGAGAAACAGTTCCGGGACTAATGCATGTTGAGATGGGTGGATATCACGTCCGCGATGTCAATGTCGTGTGTGCTTTCGATGTGGACAGCACCAAGGTCGGACAAGATCTCTCGAAGGCCATCCACGCAGGACAGAACAACACCATCACGTTTGCTCAAGTTCCCGACACGGGCGTGTTGGTACAACGTGGACCTACCCTTGATGGTTGGGGAAAGTACTACAAAGAAACATGTGAGGAATCCCCTGCAGAAGCTGTTGATGTTGCACAAGCAATGAAAGATGCCGATGTCGATGTCATGGTCAGCTACTTACCAGTTGGTTCTGAACAAGCACAACGTTTCTATGCGCAAGCATGTATCGATGCCGGTGTTGGTTTCGTCAACGCTATTCCTGTATTCATTTCGAGCGATCCTGAATTCGCGAAGAAGTTCACTGACGCGAAGCTTCCGATTGTCGGAGACGACATTAAGAGTCAAGTGGGTGCAACAATTGTTCACCGCATTCTTGCTCGTTTGATGGAAGACCGCGGAATGATCTTGGATCGCACCTACCAACTCAATGTTGGTGGAAACATGGACTTTAAGAATATGCTCGAACGCGATCGTTTGGAATCAAAAAAGATTTCTAAGACGCAAGCCGTTACTTCTCAGCTAGAAAACGGAATTGAAGCAGGCAATGTTCACATTGGTCCGAGCGACCATGTGGGTTGGCTTGAAGACCGCAAGTGGGCCTACATTCGTTTGGAAGGTCGTAACTTTGGCGACGTTCCTTTGAACATTGAACTCAAGCTTGAAGTGTGGGACTCACCTAACTCTGCCGGTGTCATCATCGACGCTCTTCGTTGTGCGAAAATCGCGATGGACCGCGGAATGGGTGGACCACTCGAAGGTGCGAGCGCATACTTTATGAAGTCACCAGCTAAGCAGTTTCACGATGATGTTGCTTACCAAATGGTGGAGGATTTCATTAAATAAATTTTCGCCAATGGCCCGGTAGCTTCACTCACGTACGTGCTTCGCAATGCGCCGAGGAGTAAAGCTACCGGGCCATTTTAGTTTTTGTGAGATGCTCCACCTTTGTGAAAGGAGGGAGGCGAGCTGACGCACTTCAAGACAGCACACAACTTCGGTTTTGGGATTAATAATCCGGCGAGCTGACGCACTTCAGGTCCGTGCGCAACTTTGCGTTTGAGAACTACGTCCTCGGCTAACGCGTCAAAAATCTGTGCACAAGCTAAAATTTTGTGAATGAAAGTTAGAGAGTGACTGAGACACCTCGTGCAACAACGGGACGGGTTGCGTCTCGAGCATCAAGCATGAATTCACGGTGACGCGAAGGATTCATTCCTTCTCGATATGGACGACACATGGCTGCAATCAATTCGATTGCACGTGTTCTTTCTTCTCCTCGAGGGAACTCTCGTTTCAAGGTAGTAAGAAAATCATTTACTACATCTATGCTTCCCATGGCTTTAACAAGTTCCCTTTTTATGGGAGCATTTCTCAATCCTCTAAACTTCTGGCCCGCGAATTCGGACAGAACTGATACATCATCCGTCGAATAAGAGAGCTGTCTCGCAAGCATCTCCCCGAAACGTTCCATATCTAGGCCCTTGGCATCAATAATTGTTTCTAGGACTGCATGAAGTCCAGCACGCGCGCGCCCAGAATCCGAAGGAAAAAGAGTTTCGATATCGCGATCCAGAATTTCTTGTGCACTCCTGGGTGAAAGCATTGCAATCGCATCAGTGAGTCGAACATTGTCTTGATTCAATACAGAATTAAATCTCTCGCAGTCTGCAGTAAGCATAGATATTCGATCCACCATGTCTAAGTGTCTGAACAAAGAAAAGGGATCCTTATATTTAAAATAGCTCCAGTCCGGAGAAGAAATCGCCTCTTCGATTGTGCGCACAAAGTTCTCCGCGACACCTGGGATTGCAAATATATTTTCGCTCAATCCGTCGAAAAGTGAGAAAGAAAATTTTTCATCAATTTCGGAACGTGAACCCCCTTCTGGTTCACGTCTCCGCGCTTGAAGTTCCACGTATTCTTTGATAAGAAGGCGTGCTGCTAATGCTCCCGTATATTGCTGGAGGAGCGAACCACTCGTAAGGTCAGCGAACTGAAGAACTCCACTCTTTCCAGGATGAGCATTGGAAACAGCAGCGCCATGCACATGGAAAAAATGATCGGTATGTAAAGCCAGATCGGCAGTTATGTCTTTACCTCCATGCAAGGAAGACATCACCCTGATCCATCCTTGGATAACAAAAGGAGAAAGCGACCCGCGAGGATGTGGAGCATGTGATATTTCTGTTTGGTCGTTGCCTATCTTCTGTCCAAGAAATTGTTGTAGTTCGAGATGAAAAGAGATTACATCCACGATGATCGCGGCTTGACTTGGAGTAATTGGATCGGCATCTTGTCGATATCCAAAAATCGAAGCGAGAGTCCTTCGCATGTCAGTCACAACTACATCTTCTGTGTCACGAATGATTCTCAGATCTGCAGCATCAACATCGAATCTCTCCATCTCCTCAGCTATGTTCTTATAGCAAGAAAGTACGTCGGGAGAATATTGCATAATCATTCCTTTTAATGGGTGCGGGAAAGTCCGCTCTGTTGCGCAGCGGGATTCAAACCATTGGCTCTCAGGGAAGTCGCTACATACTGACCAAAATCTTTTTGTAGATCATTCACGGCAGCGCTCACAAATTCGTGATGACGATCAGGATCCATGAAACGAGGACTAATGTTGTATATCGACGCCAAAAGATCTATCACATTTTCTCTTTGCTGGGCATCGGGAAAACGATTCTGGAGTTCTTCCAAAAACGGACGCACATTATCACCAAGTGCATCATCTAGAGCTCTGCGTACATGACCCCAAGTCGAAGGTAGATACCGGCTCATAAACAAACTCGTAGGTGACGTCAAAGCTCCGATCTGACTACTCGATTTCCCATTTGGCACATGCCCAAAACACATAAGAGCATGACCGAATTTGGTTTGATCTCCTACATAGCGATCTATGTTTTCTAATGCTGCAGCAAAGTCAAAACGCGTTTGAGGATCTGATCCCAGTGTCTTTACGAGACGTTTATGAAGAACTTCGAGGGCGCTTTGTTGAGAAAGCATGACAAATGCTTCACCAAGAGTCTCTATTTCTGGCAAGATTAGCTTGTCGAGCTGATGATCGGCCTCGCACAATTGCCTAAATGTTCTCTCTAATCCAAAAACACGCAAACAATGACTCATGCTTTGAAATGTGTCGAATGTTCGTGCTTCTGATAAATGCAGCCTCTCCACTTCTTCTTTAAAACTTTCCCAGAAACCAGGGACCAAGAAAGCAGCGCTACATGCACGTTCGATTTCGGGAAGTTGTTGACGTAGTCTGCGAACAACATTGGGATCTAAGCCTTCTCCATCTCTATGAATGGAGCTGCGCTCCAAAACTTCAGCAGCTAATGCACGTGCAAAAAGCATTCCCGCGTGTTGTTGGAGAAGTGAACCATGTGTTTCTTGAACAAAACTAACAACGCCTCCGTAGGTCGGATAGGAAAGCAAAATAGTGTCAATATTTTTTCTCATAAATGCTTGGACGTGATTGTCGAGATCTAAATGAATCGCAGCACCAGATGGACACAAAGACCTCGCTACCTGAATCCATTGGTTAACAAGATAGGGATGATTCTCAAGCGTCGCATGGGGGATATCTCTGCCAATACGGTGACTGTCTTTTATGAGCCCGACAGTAATGCCCTTAAGGAAGAGATGATGAGATACCACATCAAGAATTGCTGCAATTTCTTTGTCTGTTCCACGTGCCCTATAGGAATCAGGGAGTGTGCGTGACCATTCATCGAAAAGTTCGCGAAGTTCTTGTTGAGATGGTGCGTACCGTTGTGGGGGAAACCTTTGTTCGATACCACGGAGTAAAGGGACTGCTTCGTCATAACGGGCCATTGCTTCGAGAGTTAAATCCATAACCAATCCTTTGTGAGACCGGGAAAAATCTACCAGAAGTATGCGCACTCGCGCGAGAATGATGACATGAAAATGCCCCAGCGCCGATATCTGCCCAAAACCTTATTCAAGCGCGACTTTGTTAATTCTTCAGTCCGATGAAAAATGTTTCCTCAGCGACTAAAGAGATACGGAATCTCTAGCTTCCATCGAAAGAGCCAACAATCTCACCTGGATATGATTGACGATGTCCGTAAAAGCTTGTGAATATGCGTTTCCTTCTGATGCTGCATATAGTTCTCGCACAAAACTGAGAGCAACCTGACCTTCCTCGTCGTTGGTACCCCTGGTAAAGAGAAAGTTCGCTACATCTTCAGGAACCACTCCACGAGCCAAAATTGGATCAGCGCCATCTACGGCTCTTGCATTCAACTCACGCATAAATCTCGAAACGAAATCCTCCTGCGATTGTCCATCTGATTGAACGCTTACAACCACTTCAAGCAATTCCTCCTGACGTCTTGTCGCTATTTGATTACTGGGCGCTACTTGTTCAATGTAAGCAACGAGATCTGCCATTGTGTTAATCATCTTTTGACGAGCTTGGGAACTCGAAATAAGGCCAACAAAGTAGTCTGCAGCATCCGAGGCAGAAGCAATACTTGCAACTTCTTTAAAGGTAGGAGCTCTCCCTGATGCAATAACTACAGAACGGAACTCTTCATTGCTAAAAAGAGGGCCTAAATACTCTGCGAAGCCTTGAGCTACATACCACTGCCATGTTCCGAGCTCATCTGTATGATCATCTCTATCCCGAATTGTTTGCATCTCAGCGAAATAGGAATTCCACATCCCAGAAATATCAAGTTCAGCCACAGCACGAAAGAAGTTCGCATGCGGCGACCCATTCGATTGTCCATTACCTGTTCTTAATTTCTCTACACCAGCGACATCCTCATCTAATTCATCAAGAACTGCCCCGACAAGAAGAACGCCAGCAAATTTTGCAAGTTCACTATTTTCTGTTTTTTGAACGAAAAGCTTAAGACCCTTCGTTCCTGGAAAATGACGAAGAAGCAAACCTTTGTGTTTCTCGACAAATACGTCTGCAAATTCAATTGCTTCATCTTTGTCGAGATGAGGAAATCGAATCAGGGTTGCCGCCATTTCTACATATTTGACAATCAAAATATGTAATTCAGATTCATATGCCGCTCTGTCAGGAAAATCTTGGGTATATGCATTGAGCGCATCTTGACGTGCAGTCAGTTCGGAAAGACGCCAATAGATTCCCCATGGGTTCAGAGGAGCAATGGTGGCACGACCACCATTTTGTGTATGTGAACTCGATTCATTGGCAATTATAATTTGCTCGCCATGAGCCCATGGAAAATTCTGGCGATATCTTTTAAAAAAGGCTTGTTGGTCGTCCACCGTCACTCCTTGACATCCCACCGGTATAAAAAAACATTCTACCAGTGATCTATAAAAATCGCATATGCGCAAGTGTTTCCAAGTCCAGCATTTGCTATATCACCTGGTTGTGCGCTTACATTATTGGATGACAACTACTTTGGCCCGCGCAATTGAATATGGATACGGTGTGACGGACTCCGACATTCGCTTAATTGGTAATGTCGACACGAAGCGCATCTTGGTCTTAGGTGCAGGAGAGTTAATCACCCCAATTACTTTGGCTCATGCAGGCGCACACGTCATTGTTGTTGATCCATCGACAGAACGAATGGCGATGACGAAATCGTTGGCCACAGAACACGAAGCGAGGGTGGAGTTCCATCAAGGAGCATTTGCTGATCTCGCTTTTTTGCGTGCAGATTCAATCGATACCGTTTTTTCGCCACTCGTTTTAGATGAAATCGAAGATCTCGACCGTGTCATCCGTCAAAGCCAGCGCGTGCTGCGTACAACTGGTTCGATGATTGTTTCTTTTGAACATCCAATTGCTCGCATGGTTGAACAAGACGATATTCCCTCCGCACCAGGAGTTCTGCCCATGGGAACGCCTCGCATTACGAGAAGTTTCTTCGACGATACTGATTACGAAACTCTGCGCAATGGACAGCGCGTTGTTGTTTATCCTCGTTCTATTGCACGGATTCATGAACTCTTTATGCGTCACGGTTTCCGAGTTGACTCGATCTGCGAGCCCACGCCTGAATTTCATCACGAACCCGTCGTAATGATTCCCCCCGTTGTTGTTTTTCGTGCACGCAAAGAAGGCCTGTAGCTGTCCTTGTTATCGCAACGCGGGCAGAGCCCGACGTTGCTCGCGGTCGCTCATCCTTCGCTCCCTGTGATTTGTTCCTTCGCCCAGTCGTCGAGCAATGCGTACGCTTCGCCTTCTGGAATGGGACCATTCTCTAAGCGATGTTCGAGCAAATAATGCAAGGCGCGTCCGACGTTGGGCCCTGGTTTCAGGTCTAAATGTTTCATCACTTGTGCTCCGTCAAGATGCGGACGAATTTTTTTAAGTTCTTCTTTTTGGGAAAGTTCAACAATACGTTCTTCCAGCGCATCCATTCGGGCCTGTAATTCCTCAGCGCGTCGCTTGTTACGCGTGGTGCAATCACAGCGCTGCAAGTGGTTGAGGTCATCGAGAAGATCGCCTGCATCACGAACATATCTTCGAACCGCCGAATCTGACCAACCCATAGCGTAGGTATGAATACGCAAATGGAGAAAAACAAGTTGGCTCACTTCGCTAATCATTTCCTTCGAAAAAGCGAGGGCTTTCATCCGTTTGCGTGTCATCTTTGCTCCAACCACTTCATGATGATGGAACGACACGCCGTGATCACCTATTTCTCGTGTGGCGGGTTTTGCGATGTCGTGCATTAACGCAGCAAGACGCACGCGCAATTCTGGCCGAGTATTTGCAACGACCGCAATGGTGTGCACCAAAACATCTTTGTGGGTGTGAATAGGATCTTGTTCCAAACTCATCGCATTAAGTTCGGGAAAAAATTCGTCAGCTAGTTTGGTTTCGGATAAGAAGTAAAGTCCCGGCGACGGGTCTGGCACGACAAGTAATTTACATAGTTCATCGCGAATCCGTTCTGATGAAACAATACTAAGACGCTCGCGCATTTCAATGACTGCCTGAACAAGCTGATCATCAGGCACGCAAGAAAACCGAGCAATGAACCGTGCTGCACGCATCATGCGCAGAGGATCATCGGAAAAAGAAATCTCTGGTGAAAGCGGTGTCCGCAAGCGCTTATTAATGAGGTCATCCAAACCGTTGTACGGATCCACAAGTTGTGCTTTCGGTAGAGAAAACGCCATTGCGTTAATCGTAAAATCGCGCCGAGAAAGATCCGTTTCTAAACTGTCACCGAATTCGACTTCGGGTTTGCGAGAATCATCTCGGTAAATCTCTTGTCGATATGTAGTGATCTCGAAATCTTGGCCTTTAAACCTGGCACCAATTGTTCCGAAAGCTTCTCCCTGACGCCATACGTCCGTGGCAACTCCAGAGAGGAGTTCGAGAATTTCTTTGGGTCGAGCATTGGTGCAAATATCGATATCGTAAGACTCTTCCCCCAAAATCGCATCACGAACACTCCCCCCGACAAGGTGGAAATCGTAGCCTTCCTTATCGAAAAGCATGGCGAGTTCGTACGTAGGTGAGGTTGGGTCAGCAAGGGATGAGAGACGTTGTTGAAGTTCCATAGATATGCGAGAACGCCGTATTACTTTACTAAAGGCTCAAGTTGTCATCCTGAGTGAAACGAAGGATGACTGGTAAATGGGAGACAACTGAACGAACTGCTGCTGATTAATTGCTTCACGGTAGGGTCCGACCTTGGAAAAGATTCGGCCTTTGTAGGCTCTGTCTTTTCTTTTCCAAGATCAGACCCTACGCCGCTGCGGCTATTCGCCTCGGATGGTTTCCATTGCAGCACGCAATTCAGCAGGGTTAATCGCATTGCCTAAAGCTTCGCGACGAGTAACGAGACCATCGCCAAAGAGTTGTAATAACGATTGGTCCATGGTGTGCATGCCGTAGTAATCACCGTCAGAAATGATGTCTTCCATGTCCAAAGGATTATCACCGGGTTCAACAATTCGATCAAAGATTCTTGACGTCATCGTCATGACTTCACAAGCTGGTACGCGACCGACTCCATCCACGCGGGTTACAAGACGTTGACAAATGATGCCCTTGAGTGTTGCAGCAACGAGCATTCGTGCAGAACGCTGTTGATGAACAGGATAAAAATCAACAAGACGTTGAATAGTTTCAGTCGTGTTCATCGTGTGCAATGTGGTGAGAACAAGGTGGCCAGTTTCTGCGGCCGCAAGCGCAGCTTGAGTTGTTTCGAGGTCATTAAGTTCACCAATCAAGATAACATCAGGATCTTGACGTATTACGCGATGCATTGCAGAGACATAATTCTCGGTGTCCGTGCCTATTTCTCTCTGATTAACAATCGAAAGGTGATCCTTGTGAAGCACTTCAATGGGATCCTCGATAGTCACAATGTGCCGAGCTTGATTGTGATTAATATGGTCAATCATGGCAGCCAAGGTCGTTGTCTTCCCTGAACCTGCAGGGCCTGAAACCACAATAAGTCCATGGTGTTCTTCCGCCAATTTTTGAGCAATCGTAGGAAGCCCGAGATCTTCAAAAGAAGGAATTCCAGGAACAACCCGACGAAAAACCATTCCCACGGATCCGCGTTGACGAAAAATATTGACACGAAAACGACCTAGTCCAGCAACCGCATACGCGAAGTCTGCTTCAGAGTTCTTTACGAACTCATCTGCGCGATGTTTCGGCATAATAGTGAAGGCTATGCGTTCCGTATCCCCAGGACCTACGGGTGTAAATTCAGTTTCTTCGAGACGACCGTCAATACGAACACGGGGACGTGACCCCACCTTGACGTGAAGGTCAGAAGCACCAACGTGTATGGCGAAGCGCAGAAGCTCATCTAAATCAACCATGTTTTTATTATCGTCGACCGTCTAGCAAGCTTGATGCTCTTATTTGGACAATTTGATTGATACCGAGGGCTCCTGAAGGTCGAGAGAATGACATAAATTCCTCAAAAACCGCCTAATCTGGAGAACTTGATGAAGATTTCGCTTTTCCGTAGCCGAGGCATCGCAGCTTCAGTTATTGCCCTCATCCTGGGTGTTTCGATTCTCCCATCCTTTTTAGTAGTCCCTGCTTTTGCCGAGACGAGTGAGGATTTATCCTTCACCATTGAGCATCTCAGTCCTTACTCAATTCAAAACAGCTCATTGAACTTAACCATTAAAACCAAAGCAGTCGATACAACATTCACAATCAGTGTTTTGGCTCCTACGAATACGCGGAGCGAACTCTTTAACTTTGCGGATAACTTAGGAAAACGGAGGGTACGCGATACGCTTGAAATTCCTCTTGCAAACTTTGTTCCCAGCACAACAAATTCCGACGAATATACGTTCACTCTTCCCATTAATGCGGATGCAGCAACAAGCTTGTCGTTAGGGGCTTCTGGCGTGTATCCCATTTCCATTTCACAGACACAGTCCTCGAACGAAGCAGTAAAGACTCAATATTCATTCGTCACAAACGTTCCCTCTGTTGGTGCGGACGGAATCGCTTATGCTCAACGACTTAATGTTGTTCCACTGTTGCAATTTTCGCCCGTTGTCGATCGAATGTCATTAACAAATAGTAGTAACGAACTCACGGATTACGGAAAAAAAATTCGTACTCAGTTTCTTCGCGCCCACGAAACGCTTGAAGTAATTTCTGGCAATTCAGTCCCATGGTCGCTGCTTCTTAGCCCCGAAGCTCTCGGCACCTATGGCGCTCTGCGTAACGCCGATGGGTCGACCATTTCATCGCCCTCGCTATTTACATCTCAACGCTCTGATGTTGAATACATTAACGATACTTATTCGCCCATCAATATCGCCGAGCTTGAGAAACAGAATGTGAGCAGCGCCTACGCGGATCTTCTCGCGATAGGCCGATCTCGTGTCAACCAAGCAGGCCTTTCCGCTCCAGCGCGCACGCTAGCGACACAAACAATTACACCGAATACCATCGAAAAGATTGCACGTACCGGAATCGATAATGTCATCGTGGACGATACGACATTTGCTCGGAATGAACGACCAACGACGCGACCAGTGTCGCTCACAAAAAATTCATCATCGCTTCGTGTTGGCGTCGCAGACACTTCCATCATGAAGCATCTACCGAAATCACTATCGCCTTCCGCACAAGCGAACTATCTTCTGAGTGCAACTTCGGTCGTCACATTAGAGGCTCCAAGTTTGGCGCGAGGTCTAATTCTTCCCCTCGACATCTCCACTCTTAATGGTACGACCCTAGAAGAATTTCTCAATGGTATGGCGAACAATCCTTTCGTTGTGCCTGTCACAACAAAAACGTTCTTTTCTGAAATCAGCGTGGATCAATCTCTGTCCAAAAAGCTGGCCAAGGCCAGCTATCCTAAAGAAATCTCTAGTTCCTTTACGCGTGATGATTTGGAAGAAATTGAAAAATATTCGCGAGGTACGGAATCTATGTTTGCGAAAAATTCTCTTCAAACTAACCACGCTATATGGATGCGACTATCAGCATATTCGAGGTCAGACCGAAAAATGGGGAAATTTATTAACACAAAACGCGCGCAAACATTAACGGAAAGCGTTAAGAAAGACATCGCCCTTCCTGAAAAAAGAACGCTTACGATTACTTCTAGGGAAAATAAGATTCCGGTAACCATCCGCAACACTTCGGGTTTACCTATTTCTGTTGTTGTTCACATCCGCAGCAAGAAGCTGGCATTTCCCCAAGGTTCAAGTTTTCCGGCTCTGCTTGATGAACAAAATACGACCGTTCAAATCCCGGTAAAAGCACGTACGTCAGGATCTTTTCCAGTTGCTATCGAGATCGTGACGCCTCGTGAACAATTGGTTGTCAGTAAACAATCTGCAACTGTCCGATCTACTGCGGTATCAGGTGCTGGAGTTGGAATTACTGTAGCTTCCGCTCTATTCCTTGCACTGTGGTGGGCATCGCACATTCGTCGTTCACGTAAAAAACCTATCGCTCCTATCATTAGTATCGCTCAAGAAAAATTTGGGTCATGAGTTTATCTCCCAGCGCCCGTCAATCTTTTTTCGTTTTTTCAGGAACTCTCGCCTCACGGATCTTAGGCTTTGTCCGTGTCATTCTGATTGGAACCACACTCGGGTACACACGTCTCTCTGACTCATACTCGCTCGCAAATGAAACCCCAAACATGATGTATGAACTTATTTTGGGAAGTCTCATCGCATCTACCATGGTTCCTTTTTTTGTTCAGCAATATAAGCGAAAAGATCGAGACGCGGATCATGCACTGATGTCTTTCGTATTCATCTCTGCCATTGGCCTTACCGGCCTGACCTTGCTTTTGACTCCCGTTCTTGCTCAAATTATGACAGCGTTGAACTCCTCGAGCACTGCTCAGGCGCAAGAAAACCTGGTTATATTCTTCCTACTTTTTCTCCTCCCTC
>CAYMMG010000023.1:0-21623 GCA_964391505.1 uncultured Burkholderiales bacterium
GCAATATTTATTAAAACTAGAGTTAGATATACTTTCGACATGGATTATTTAGAACCTTGGGTACGATACGATGCCCCCAATAATGGAGCCGCAGAAAAAGAATTGCAGAACGAACTCTCTAAAATGCATGTTCTTTATGAGCTTTCTTGTAATGCTCTCGCTCATCGTATAGATAGAGATGACGTCCTTTTCCAGCTCAACGATGAGACTGGACGTGTAGCTGTTGTGCACCTTACCTATTCCGGAAAAAGTGAAAAAAGCTCTGAGTACCCGAAGACGGTGGTATACACCTCGCTAGAAGAGTGGGCTACCAGCACAATGGTCATGGATAGCAAGGAATATCAAGGGTTAGCACCATCATGAAAGATTTAGCTCCTTCTATTACACGGCAAAGACTTCTTATTGAAGCAACGTACAACCGAGAAATCACAGAGCCTGATGTCCGTGAATGTCTGACAGGGCTCGCATATGCTCTCGGGCTACGCACATACGGTGAACCCATTATCCATTCGCCGAGCGGACAGGGGCGTCCTGAAAATCAAGGTTTTGATGCCTTCGTTCCCTTAATTGATTCTGGTATCTCTCTCTAACATATGGACGAACAAGAAATTTATGTCGAGTGTGCTCTATACGTGTAAATCATTTGATTCTCTGAAAGCTGTTGAATTCATTCAATCATTTTTTAATGCGACCGAAATTGAATATCAAGAATTCTGAATAGGGTAACGAATCGATTTAGTTGACTGGTTTTTCAGAAATATTGGCTAACTTCATTAATACGTGGATATAAATCTCTAATTCTTCAGGAGTGACATTGGGGTAAATAACTTTTCGCATATCTTCGCGAATCTTTTCTTCAATTGTAGGAATCATCTTCTTAAATGATTTTTTGACACGTACGAGTTTTGCCCTGTTATCTTGTCCATGGCTTAATCGTTCTGTCATCCCTCGTGCGTCAAGAATATTAATAGTGTTGGTCAAGTAGGCGAGGGTGGTGTCGACTTGTTTAGCAAGGTCAGTGATACGGATTCCTTCGTCACCGTGATCGTAGACCGTGCCTAAGACAAACCACTGTGTCATCGATAGGTCATGTTTGTTTACGATAGCTTCTGTTACTTTTTTTAACTTTCTATATACCCTCGCTTGGATAACACCAGAAGAATACGTGCTGATCTGACCCAAAGAGGGGAAATCGCTCATATTGCTCTCAGTAGCCATACTTGCATCCTAGCATAAAGTATATTAACTTAGTTAAGTAAATTAAATTATTAGTTTACTAACCCAAAAAGGAGGTCCCAAATGGGAACCAAAGGTAGAAGCAAAATAGGCGTATTGATCGCCACTCTAATGGTGGGGGCGATTTCTCTGAGCGCTGTTGCTTGTTCGAGCGACGACGACTCAAAGAAATCAGACTCTACGAGTATGGACAAAAGCTCGTCAGCGACATCCGATGGTGACGGCGTTACTGTTGGTGGAGCAAAGATGGTTAAAGATAAAGATATTGTTGACAATGCTGTTAATGCAGACAATGTCACAACAACGGTATCTCTTGTGAAGCTTGCTGAGCTTGTAGACACGCTCAAAGGTGAAGGACCATTCACGGTGTTTGCCCCCAATAATGGCGCATATGAAAAAATTGATGCAGCCACAGCGGAAGCTCTTCAAAAAGAAGAAAACCGTGCAATGCTTACAAACATTTTGACGTATCACGTTGTAGCGGGAACGTACACGAGTGCTGATCTTCGTGTAATGGCGCAAAAAGGTGAGACCCTCACAACCGTTCAAGGTGAAGCGCTTACTCCTGTTATCGAAGGAAGTGGCGTAGCTGTTAAAGATGCCAAAGGCGGAGTTTCGGAAATTGAAACATCAGATGTTATTTCCAGCAATGGTGTAACTCACGTCATCAAGTCAGTTTTGATGCCGTCTAAATAAAAATCGCGATTGAGCGAGGCTGCCGTATCCCCCAGGCGGCCTCGTTTTTCGCAGGCGTTATGTGGCCTAAAGAAGGAATTATATGTTTTTATTATTAGGTGCATTTATTGCAGGCATGCTGACCATTCTGGCTCCATGCGTCTTACCGCTTCTTCCTATTATTATCGGCGGTTCCGTATCAGGGGACACGCGAAACTTTAAACGCCCCATTATCATTACAGTTTCGCTTGCTTTTTCGCTTGTTGCCTTTACGCTTTTGTTAAAGGTTTCCACTGTCCTCATAGGTATACCTCCCGAAAGCATTAATTACATCTCTGGAACGATCATCATTCTTCTTGGTATTGGGATCTTGTTTCCTCTTCTTTATGAGAAGTTGACTATCAAGCTCGGATTTCATTCGAGAAGCCAAAAAATGATGGCAAAAGGAGGAGAGCAAAAGAATCCTGTTGTCGCTTCGATCATTACAGGCGCAGCACTTGGACCCGTTTTTTCGAGTTGTAGTCCCGTTTACGCATACATTCTTGCCACTGTGCTACCTGCAAACTTCAGTTTGGCAATGTCGTATATTGGTGCCTACGTTTTAGGGCTGAGTTTTATTCTGTTACTCGTTAGTATTTTTAGTCAACGATTTATTTCTAAAGTTCGATGGGCGGTCAATCCTAAAGGTGCCTTCCAGCGGTCATTGGCAATCGTTTTTATCCTTGTCGGTATTCTGATCTTTACGGGCAGCGCTCAAGGTGTACAAACGTGGGTGTCCCGACATACGCCTTTTGATTTCGACAGCTTGAGCGCCAAACTTATACCGAATGATTCAGGACGTGAATCCCAAAAAGGAATATATAACGTCAAGGCATATGAAGCCCCAGAGTTTGTGGGCCTTGAGAATTGGATTAATTCAGACAACCTTTCTGTTAAAAACGATTTGAAAGGAAAAGTTGTCCTTGTTGATTTCTGGACCTACAGCTGTATTAACTGCATAAGAACTCAGCCATATTTGCGAGGATGGCATAAAGCTTATAAGGATGACGGTCTTGTCGTTGTCGGTGTCCATGCTCCTGAGTTTGCATTTGAAAAGCTACCTGCAAATGTGAAAAAGGCAGTAGAAAAAGCAAAGCTCGAATATCCGATTGCGCTTGATAATGATTTCTCGACTTGGAATGCCTTTAAGAATCAATATTGGCCAGCAAGCTACCTGATTGACAAAGACGGCAAAGTTCGACGCGTGCATTTTGGTGAAGGAGAGTACAAAGAAACTGAAGAAGCGATTCGAGGTTTGTTAAAAGAGCGTAATGGATCTGATCCTGGAAAATCATCGGTTGGTGGCAACGGAAAAGTTCCGGTAGGTGAAAAGCAAACGCCGGAAACTTACTTAGGAACAAAACGTGCAGGAAATTATGTCGGAGATACTCGACTTCTTTCTGGGAAAACGCAAACGTTTGTTTCGCGAAAGGATCTCAAATCAGATCAATGGACGCTCTCGGGTGTTTGGGAAGTTACTTCGGAAAAGATTATTGCGCGAGGAGCAGGTCCGTCGACTCTCACGATAAAGACGTCAGCGAAGGATGTCTATTTTGTTGCTGGTTCCAATAGTGAAGAGTCGATCGCTGTTTTGCTTGATGGTAAACCGATTAGTACAACAAATTCAGCAGGCTCAGATGTGAATAATAGCAAAGTAAAAATCAAAAGTTCACAACTTTATCGACTCGTTGCGCATCCACGGTTCGTGCCGAACAGTATTGTGACTCTACAAGTTCCTAGTGGCGTGGAAATCAATGCCTTTACTTTTGGAAGCTAGTCAAGAAGACTTTCTCTTTTCTATAGAAGGTTCTCTAAGATGTGTTAGATGAATATCTGCGTTTTTTGCTCTGCAAATGATCTTCCTGAAAAATATACTGTTCCGGCGTTAGAAGCAATCACGGCTTTAGCTCGAAATGGCCATTCGCTCATATGGGGTGGGTCTGACGTTGGGCTCATGCGAGAAGTGGCAACAGCCGCACAAGATGCTGGGGCACAGATAGTGGGAGTTTCCGTAGAGTTCCTCAAACATAAAGCGCGGACGAATGCCAGTGAAATGATCATTGCAGTTGATCTTGCTGAGCGTAAGTCGGTTATGTCGGCTCGTTCCGATGTATTTCTTGTTCTTGTCGGTGGAGTCGGCACTCTCGATGAAGTAACAGAAATTATTGAATATAAAAAACATGGGGTGCATGGTAAACCTATTGTTTTTCTTAATACTGATAATTTTTATAAAGGGTTGCAGGACCAGCTCGCGCGAATGGAGTCTGACGGTTTTCTTACATCAAAACTTGCGGAGCTTGTTACTTTTGCGGAGGCACCACAAGAAGCGGTGGAACTTATAGAGAGCAGTTCTTAACTAGCGATATTCTGGATTTTCGAAATCAAAACGGGCACCTGCATCCCAAGCGCTTCTTTGATTTCCATAAGCGGGAATACCTCCAGCATTTTTCATCATCTGAGCAACATGCATGAGATTCCATGTCATAAAAGTAGTATTGCGATTCGTAAAGTCGTTGTCGAGGCCATAATGTCCTTCGCCTTCTTCACGTGCGTCACCATAGCTCGGCCCTGGACCAGCCTCGCCGATCCATCCTGCATCTGCTTGAGGAGGGATGGTGTAGCCAGTATGCCCTAACGAATATAAAACGTTCATTGCGCAGTGCTTGATTCCGTCTTCGTTGCCTGTTATCAAACAACCGCCAACTTTCCCGTAGTCTGCATACTGTCCCTGGCTGTTAAGAATATGGCTGTTTGCATATAAGCGTTCAATAACTTGTTTCATGATCGAAGAATTATCGCCAAGCCAAATAGGGCCTGCTAACACAAGAATATCTGTTTCCTGAACTTTTTTGTAAATCTCTGGCCATTCATCCGTTTCCCACCCGTGTTCTGTCATGTCCGGGTAAACGCCAGTCGCAATGTCATGATCAATCGCGCGAATAGATTCAGTTTTCACATCCTGCTTATCCATGATATTTCTTGAGATATCCACCAGTAATTCCGTATGGCTTTTCTCGGGTGATTTTTTCAATGTGCAGTTAATGAAAAGGGCGGAGAGTTCAGAAAAATCGTCAATTGTTGCGTTAGTGCTCATAGTGCTCCTCGGGTTTCATTCATTGTATGTCTACGGTGCAGACCGGCCGCAATTCGCGAAGGAAAGCGAGCGTTTGTTGCCTGGCCTGTATTGCGTAATAAGTCAAAAATTAATTGTAAACTCGGTGTACTCGCCAGGCTGAGATGTAACAGAAATATGACCTTTGTGTCGTTCAACAATTTCTGCAGCGATAGAGAGGCCAAGTCCATGACCATTTCGACGTTTCTTTAGTGCCTTTGCGCCGCGATAGAACCGCTCAAAGACGTGGGGAAGGTCATTAGGGTCTATTCCCATCCCTTTATCGCGGACAACAAGCTCGATATGACTATCTCTTCTCGTCAGCGAGACAGAAATTACAGGTTCTGCATCTCCTGCATACTGAACAGCATTGGATATGAGGATATTGATGAGATCTCGTAACAATGACTCAATACCTTCGATCGTTATGTTGTCTTCGATGTCGCGATCAATGGTAAGTGAAAACTTTTTTTCCGAGGTTGAAATTTCGTGCTCCACAAGCTGAGACAATTCAACTTTTGTTGGGGCATCTTTCGGTTCGCTTACTCGGGTGAGGGAAAGTAGTTGATCGCTTAATGCGCTTAAGCGATCTATTTCTTCAAGATTGCTCGTAAGTACTTCGCGTAGTTTTGGAGCATCAAGTTTTTGCAAGAGTGCTACTTCTATTTCTGTTTTCATCACAGTGAGCGGGGTACGCAATTCGTGGCTTGCGTCAGCTGTAAAGCGAGACTGTGCTTTGTGGAAATCCTCAATTGGACGCAAGGTTCTTTTTGCGAAAAGAAAGCACAGTGCCGTGCCGAGCGTAAGCACAGCAAGATTTGTCATGATGATTGTTTGGAGTAACTCATCACGATCATCCTCTACTTGATCATCGACACGACGTCTAAGTTCTCCATCGGGATCAAAGCGTCCCGGCTGCCCTGGTTTTACAGGCACTGGATCGTCGTAATCGCGAAAAATCTCTGTTTGTCTTTCCGCGCCTCGCGATATCCTTTCAGAAGCAATCGAAAATGTAGGAACAGAAAAAGCTATGCACACAAAAAAGAGTAAACCAAAATAAAACGCGGTGAGCTTAAAGAGGGCCGAGCGAAACATTAGAGGGTCGATTCTTGTGCGGAAATTCGATATCCGAATCCGCGAACTGTTTCTATGAGATTTTCTGACTTGGTAACATCAGACTTTAGTTTCTTGCGAATATTTTTTATGGTGGCTTCTACTGTGTTAGGCAAGATGTTGGAATCAAAGTCCCATACACGCTCGATGATTTGATCTTTTGAAATTGTCATCCCTTGGTTAATGAGCAGGTATTCGAGTAGAGAGTATTCTTTTTTACTTAAAGAAATAGCTTTTCCAAAATTACTCACTTCTTTTCTTGACATATCAATGGTGAGCATGCCATGGGTCACAATCGGCCCAATTGTTTGTGTGGGACGCCGAACAATGGCACGGATGCGCGCGCTGAGCTCATCAAATTCGAAAGGTTTGCCGAGGTAGTCATCAGCGCCGATATCAAGACCATCGATACGATCTCGTGTTTCGTTACGCGCGGTCAACATTAATACGGGTGTTGTATTTCCTTTGGCACGCATCGCACGACAGATGTCAATTCCATCGGTACCGTCATCGAGCATTCTGTCCAGAATGACTGCATCAAAGTCGTTGTCCTTAAGAAATAAATGAGCATCATCTGAATTTGTGGCATTTTCCGTTACCCACCCCTCGAGTTCAAGGCCGGTCATAATTGCACGGGCAAGCTTCATTTCGTCTTCGACTACAAGTATCTTCATTACCCTTGATTGTACCCGGATTTCTGAAAGGGAGCTGAAGAAGGTCTGTCCTCCCGCTAGCGGGAGGACAGACCTTCTTCAGCGAGGTCATCCTTGAGAGAGCCGACCGAAGGGAGTCCTGAGCCTTGGCGAAGGATCTCAATATCGAAGTGGTCATTCAAGTAAGTTTGTCCAGGGTTACACCCTGGAAACTATTATTGCTGCATGAAAACTGTTGCGGGAACCGATCTCTTTCCGGTAGGAATTGGAACCTGGCTCATGGGTGGAGATTGGGACAATGCTGCACGATGTGCAACAACGGATGTCAGCAATGACGACCAAGAAGTGAGAGCCATCCGTTACTCTCTTGACATTGGCCAAAATCATATCGATACCGCAGAGATGTATGGTGCGGGGCATACAGATGAAATCGTGGGTAAAGCCATACAAAGTTATTCACGTGATTGTATTTTTATAGCTGACAAGCTGTGGAAGAATTCCTTTGGTAAGCACGAAACTCACAAGGCGATAGAACGCATGCTGAGGAGTCTGGGCACAGATTACATTGACCTCCTTTATATCCATTCAACGTTTGATGGATCTGAATGGGAGCGAGCACTCGAACCCATTAATACTTTTATCGATGAAGGTGTTGTTCGTTTTTTTGGCGTAAGTAATTTCTCTATTGCTGATATGGATCGTGCGGCAAAGCTGAGCTCTCACCCGATTGCAGCAAATCAGATGCTTTATAACTGTGGATATAAAGAAGAAGTAACTCCTGAGTTTAAGCAATATTGTTCAACTAATCAGATTGAGATTGTTGCCTACACTCCTGTGGGTCGTGGTGAATTATTAACCAATGCCGTGGTGCAATCTGTCGCACGCAAACATGGCGTAACAACGGCACAAGTTGCTCTCGCGTGGCTGATAGCCAGAAATGCACTCCCTATTCCGAAATCTTCACAGAAGACACACATTGACGAGAACTTTGCTGCCATCAAGATTCACCTTGATGTGGAAGATTTGGCACAACTCGACGCATTGTAAAACGCTTTTCAGGCAACCTTCAGATTTCATCCGTATCTTTAGGACAAACAGATCTATATGGCCCCTAGGGCTAAGGAGGAGTGACCGCGAGTCGTGTCGGGCTTTGCCTGCGCGACGACTATAAAAGGAGGAAAATCATGGAAACATCAGATACGGGCGAAGTGCCCACAGAGACATCGAATATTGTCCCGGCGAGCAATCCTGTTCCCGCAACTGATATCCCGACTCTCGTTCAAGAATTGGCGAGTGTAAAAAAGCTTGTTAAAGGTTTGCTCGTCGCAACAGTGGCACTCAGTGTCTTGTTGCTAGGTTCCGCAGCTGTCCAAATTGGATCTCGTATCCACTTTGATCACGACAGTGATTCATATCCGGTCAAGAACTTTCGAATGGAAAGAAATGAATCGGAAAGGGACAACCGATTTGGTTCTGAAAGCGGCGAGTACCAAAATTCTCCCAGAAGAGGATCGCTAAGCGATAGCGATTTACAAGATTTGGTACCACAGCCACCGCAAGGCAGAGGTGCTCCTTCCCTGGACAACGAATAAAATCCATTTTCTATCATTAATAAGGCGTGTGTTGTGCCTTAGACTCTTTCAATGAAGTTTTCACGGAAGTTGCTCTAGGCCATGGCCGCGCCTAAAAAAAAGACCGGTTCTGAATATGATGCCAGTCATATCACCGTTTTAGAAGGACTGGATCCGGTTCGCAAACGTCCGGGAATGTATATCGGATCAACCGGATCTCAAGGACTTCACCACCTCATCTGGGAAGTAGTCGATAATTCAATCGATGAAGCTATGGCTGGGCATTGTGACCGTATAGATGTCACGCTTCTCGATGGCGGCGGATGCCGTGTCACTGATAACGGTCGGGGAATACCTGTAGGCCCTTTCCCAGGAGATAAGAAGAAATCTGCAGCGGAAGTCGTTCTCACCACATTGCATGCGGGAGGCAAGTTCGGTGATGGCGGTTACAAGGTTTCTGGTGGACTTCACGGTGTAGGTATCAGTGTCGTGAACGCGCTGAGCTCTCGGCTAGATCTTCATATTGAACGCGATGGGGGAGCTTATGAGATGTCTTTTGCTCCGGTTACGACGGGAAATAAAATTGCCAGCGGAGTAGCCCAAGGCAAACTGAAGAAAGTCGCATCCATTCCCAAAACGCGTTCAGGTACAACTATTACTTTTTGGCCGGACGAGCGGGTGTTCGATGATGTTAATTTTAAATCACAAACTATTTGTGAGCGTTTACAGATTATGGCATTTCTCAATAAAGGTCTCGCCATAGGTTTTCATGATGAACGAAAAGATCACAAGCGCGAAGAAACATTTTCCTATGACGGAGGACTCGTTGATTTTGTTGCACATCTCAACGCAAGCAAAACACCTTTGTTCAACACGATCGGATCTTTTTCGACATCAACCGATGATGGTGAGATCGATGTGGCGTGGCAATGGAATAGTGGATACCACGAAGGGCTTCATACGTTTGCGAATGGCATTTCTACAACTGAAGGGGGAATGCATGCTGAAGGTTTTAAGCGTGCACTCACCACTGCCGCAAATAAGTATGCACGTCAGTCAGGGTTGATGAAAGAGAAGGACTCCAATTTCTTCGGAGAGGATGTTCGCGAAGGTATGTGTGCCGTTGTGAGCGTGCGTCTTTCTGAACCACAGTTCGAAGGACAAACTAAAACTAAATTGGGTAATGCGACGATACGCTCTGCTGTAGAAAAAGCAACCAGTGATTACTTTCTCGCATGGTTGGAACATAACCCTGCGGATGCGAAACTTTTTATTAACAAAGCTTTGGGTGCGAGCAAGGCACGTAAAGCTGCAAAGCAGGCACGAGAATTAACGCGTCGAAAATCCTCTTTAGATTCTGGTGGACTTCCAGGCAAGCTCGCCGATTGTTCCTCACGCAAACCAGACGAATGCGAACTCTTTATTGTGGAAGGTAACTCTGCCGGTGGAAGCGCGAAAGATGCACGTAACCCTAAGACGCAAGCAATCTTGCCCTTGCGGGGAAAAATTCTTAATGTCGAAAGAGCAACGCTCGATAAAATTCTGAAAAATCTTGAAATTCAAGCGCTTGTCACATCTATAGGCGCGGGTATCGGTTCAGAATTTGAAGTAGAAAAACTGAGGTATAAAAAGATCATCATTTTGGCCGATGCTGATGTCGATGGTGGTCATATTCGAACGCTCCTCATCACTTTTTTCTTTCGACAAATGTTTCCTCTTGTCGAAGCGGGATGTCTCTATGTCGCTCAACCTCCTCTGTATTCCACTGAGATCAAGGGTGAAAAAGTATATGTTGCTGATGAAGCACAGAGGCAAAATCTTATTCAGCAAAATCCTCGTACTCAACTTCGCTTTGTGCGCTTCAAAGGGTTGGGCGAAATGGATGCGAAGGAGTTGGCAGAAACTGCTGTATCTCCAGCAACGCGTCGACTTATCCAGATCAACATCGACCAGGCTGCTATTTGTGATGATGTATTGTCGCGGCTCATGGGAGACGATGCAGAAGCGCGACGAGATTTTATTCAAGCAAATGCAAAAGAAGTAGACAATCTTGATATTTAGAGGCATAGGTAAGTTTGGCCTATTGCTAAGGAGCACATGATGGCACGAGGAAAAGTTTCAGCGAAAGCGAAGAAGAGCGAAGCAAGCCTGTTCGATGAACAAATTCCCAGTAAAGCACTCGTCGATGAAGTGGAGAGCTCTTTCCTCGAATATGCGATGAGCGTGATTGTTTCGCGTGCATTGCCGGACGTGAGAGATGGTCTTAAGCCTGTACATCGCCGAATTTTATGGGCGATGCATGATGCTGGTGTTCGAAGCGACCGCCCTTTTGTGAAATCTGCTCGAGTGATTGGTGAAGTGATGGGACGCTATCACCCACATGGCGATCAATCGATCTATGAAGCACTTGTCCGTATGGGGCAGCATTTCTCCCTTTCGCTTCCGCTAATTGACCCTCATGGAAATTTTGGCTCACCGAATGATCCTGCAGCCGCAATGCGCTACACGGAATGCCGTTTATCGACCGTAGCAGAGCGATTGCTGGAGAATATTGATGAAGATACTGTGGATTTCGTTGATAATTTTGATGCATCTTCGCAAGAACCTGTTGTCTTGCCTAGTCGTATTCCAAACATTCTGATTAACGGAAGCCAAGGCATTGCTGTTGGTCTTGCGACGAATATTCCACCACATAATCCTGTCGAAGTGATTAAAGCAGCAGTGCATCTCATCGATCACGAAGATGCCACTGCACGCGATCTCGCCAAAATAATTAAGGGCCCTGACTATCCAACGGGAGCCACAATTTTAGGTACCGATGGAATTGTTGACATGTACACCAAGGGTCGCGGATCCGTGCGTGTGCGTGGAGAACATGTTATCGAAGAGGTCAAAGGTAAAACCTCTATCGTCATTACGTCTATTCCATACCAAACTTCTGTTGAAACGATTGCCGAAAAAGCTGCCGATGCCGTTGAATCAGGAACAATTTCGGGAGTTAAAGATATTCGCAATGAATCAGGACAGGGAATTACGCGACTGGTGATTGATTGTAAACCAGGCACAGATGTTTCTGTCGTACTCAATAATTTATATAAGCACACGCCGTTACAAACGACGATGCCGATCAACATGGTGGCACTAGTCGATGGGATTCCTCTTACTTTGACTCTCGATGACATTTTGAGAGCATGGTTGGCACATCAAATCGAAGTGATTCGAAGACGAAGTGCGTTTCGTTTGAAGAAGGCTGAAGACCGGTTTCATATTGTTGAGGGCCTTGTTCGTGCTGTCGACATGATCGATGCCATAATCGCTGCAATTCGATCATCGAAAGATCGAGCAATGGCGCGAACGCGACTTATGGAAAAGAAGTTTGCATTCTCGGAGATTCAAGCTAACCATATCCTCGATCTGCCCTTAGGTCGTTTGACGGAACTTGGTCAGAAAGAATTGTCGGAAGAAGCAAAGAAGCTTGCGAAAGAAATCAAAGAACTCAAAGCGCTCCTGAAAAGCCCTGCGAAGGTTCGTGAATTAATTAAGACCGATCTCGAGCAATATTGTGCCACGTTAGTTGCGCCACGCCGTACAAAAATTGAAAAAGGTGACACGGGAGATCTTTCAACAACGGCATTGGTGGCAGAAGAGGATCTTGTGATCAATGTCTCTACTCGCAATTACGTGCGCGCGATTCCTGCTTCATCAAAGGGAGCAAAAATCACGAGCACAAAGGATCGCGACTCTGTTTCAGCGATCTATGAACTCTCAAGTCTGAACTCGATGGTTGTGGTTACCAATCTCGGACGTGCGTATCGCATACCGTGTTATGAATTACCCAAAGATCGTCTTGCTGCTGTATCGACATTAGTTTCACTGGGTTCAGGTGAGAAACCTGTTGGCGTAATGGATATCGACAATATCGAAGCCCTTGCACTTGTTACGAACAAAGGTGGAATCAAAAAAATTGATGCGAGCGCCCTTGCAGAAATCGCGACGCGAAAAGACGGGGTTGTGTGCGCCAAGTTAGGTGCTGGTGAATTTATCGTTTCAGCAGCAGAAGTTCATGAAGATGAAGATCACCAGATGCTCATGATTACCCGGGGTGGACAAGGTATCCGTTTTTACCTCACAGATGTTCGTTCAACATCTCGATCTTCTGGAACAGTCCGTGCAATGAAGCTCAAGGGCGACGATGAAGTGATGGCAGCCGTTTCCGTATATGAAGATGATGATTGCGTCATCACCACAGATAAAGGTTATGCCAAGCGTATGCACATTAATTCGATGACTCTGCAAGCCCGAGGGGGTTCAGGGCTGCGTGCTATGAAGATACAGCCCTCACGAGGACTCGTCGCAGGCATGTGTATTGCCTTAGGGGATGAAACTGTCTTCCTTTCTGAAACAGCAGCATTTGATTGCTCTACGGTTTCTATTACCCTCCAGGATCGAGAGGGATCGGGCGCCAAAGTTAAAGGTGTTTCTGGAGAAATTATGGGTGTGGCACCTGTCGCTGATGCCGTGTAGTGTCAGACCGAGAGCTGCACTCCTGCCATTCCAAGCTTGCAAGGAATCTCCGCGTAGCGGGTTGTCATCCTGAGTGAAACGAAGGATCTGAGATTCTTCACTGCGTTCAGGATGACGGGAACCCGTTACAAAAAATACTTGTCTCGAGCAGGTAATTCTCGATTGTGAATTCGCGCATAGGCGTCCATAATGTACATTATGCGCATATTGCGAATTCGCGGGAAGTTCCCTGTCTATTCTCTGGTCTTTTTCTCTGTTGCTGCGCGGGTTGGTTTTATAGCGTCAACATGGATTGTGCTTATGTCCAGATTCCATGTTTCCCCCATTCTCTCGGGCCTCATGAGCCTGATGGTTCAGGGTCTTATTACTGTGATGAAACCGTTGTCGTCTGCAGTCTTTAAGCGCGTATCACTTCTTACTTCTCAACGAGCGGGAGCAATTCTCGGATTGACCTCGTGTTTCGCTCTTTTATTTATTCACAACATCATTTTGTTCTTGGCGATTGTATTTTGTGCGAGCTTCTCAAAAGTAATGATTGAAGCGACTTTTCCCCGAGTGACGCATGCCTTTCTTGTGCAAGACACGAAATTTGCTCCGCGACTAATTGGAGTTCAAGAGGGATCGATCTTGTTTGTGAGCGCGGCAATCGCTCCGGTGGCGTTTGCCGGGTCCGTGCTCATCCCACTTGTTATTGCTGCTGTTCTTTATGCGTGCACATGGGCAATAACATATCTTTTTCCTGAATGTGGAAGTGACTCCTATGAGGAAACTCTTGATAGTTCCTCTACAACGGAACAATTCAATCGACGTTTTAGCGATATTGCATTAAACGAATCAATTCGAGAGTACCAATCTCGCATTCATAAATTTCGTCGCATACCATCCACACTTCTTTCTATGGACTTATTTCTTAACATAATTGCTGGTGGATGCATGGCCTTGATGCCGCTTTGCTTTAAATACATTAGCAATGTGTCTCAGGGAATGGATTCAACATTATGTTTTGTCTATGGAGGTTTAGCTGCACTTACGGGATTTGTTTTACTGCCTACCATACGCAAACGTGCAACATTGACAGAAACGCATGAGTGGGTGTTGCTTGTCGCTGCCATGGGGCTGGGTGTAATAACGTGCGTGTATTACACGACATTTGCTGGTGTGCATATCGCATTGCTGTCGGCGGTAGTTAACGGCATGGCGCTAGTAACCATGCAGTCTCTCTTGCGTCATGTCGCAGCTCGGAATCTCATGCAAGGGGAGTATCAGCAGTTTGGTTGTCGGTTGATGCAGAGAAACGCGATTGCACGAGTGTGTTCACCGATTGTCGTTGGTGTTTTAGCTAGTGTGACATCTCTCCACTTCACCATGATGGTACTTCTTGGTTTGGGAGGTATCTTCATCGCGATTACTGTAGCCCGTGTTAGTCTGATTCTCTATGGACGTCGATACGATTACCGACTCCTCGCATCGATCGAAGATCCTTCTCACCCAGCTCGAAGATTACGAACCGTTCGACGAGAGGGAACGGACATCGTTGGAGTTGATGCGAACACTTCTCTTGAACTCTTGCGAAGACGACGTATTCGATCGTCATCTCAACCAACGACACATCACAGGCTCAGCGTTCGTTCTTTCCGACGTGGGTTTACTTTTACACTTTCACAAAAAGATTCCGCTATGGCTTCAACCCGGTGGACATCTCGATAATAACGAAACTCCTCTAGAGGCTGCTGCACGCGAAACGCGTGAAGAGACAGGCGTTGAGGCAGAGTTTGTACCCGAAATATTCCATGTCGATGTTCATGACACGCCTGCTGGTCATGTTCACTATGACGTACGTTTTATTGGCCAAGCAGGCGAAACGTTCCTTCGTCCTCCTTCCGATGAATCGCAGAAAGTTGCGTGGTTTTCTCCCGACGCATTGAACTCGATCACTGATCCTGCTTTGAAGGGAGCAATTCACAAACTCGTTGCTGGGAAATTTCTTGGCAAGTAGCACTCTGCTATTAAAGTCAGTACATGGCTGATCTTGTTCAACTTCGCGGCATTCGAGTGATGGCCTACTGCGGGACGCTTCCCGAAGAACAAGAACATCGACAAGAATTTGAAATCGATCTTGATCTTGAAGCGGATCAAACGCGTGCAGGTCAAACAGACGAGCTAGCAGACGCAGTTGACTATGCTCCTTTGTGTGAGGTCATTGCTGCTATTGCAGAACATGAAAGGTTTTTTCTCATCGAAAAGATGGCTCAACGAGTAGTGAATCAACTTTTTGAAGCAGATTCTAAAATTGATGCGATCACAATCACATTGCGAAAATTAAATCCTCCTGTCGAGATCACAATCGGCTCTGCCTCAGTAAAGATCCAACGAATGCGCTGAATGGATCACTGTTTTGATAAGTGTGCTGTGCTAAAAAAGCTGTGTGTGGGAACAACATGATGGTATCGACTGGCTGGTCGAAGAGGATCTGCTCGCACCACCGCAATTAGGTTTTCATTTTCGAGTCGGTCATTTTGATGACCCTCTTCGATGCCTGGGCCTTTCCGTATTAGCTGCAACGCTGATCCGTCAACAGCTTGCACGGCCTCATGAAAAAGACTTGCCGCTCGAAGTGTCCGTTGCTGTCTCAGGCTTGTCGACGCGGGTTCTGATCTCGGGTGATGATGTCGCGATAGCATCAGGATATCGCAGGTTATGGGACGTTGTTAAAACGCCAGATATAGATTTATTTGAAGATATTCGGAGCGAGGCGAGTACGCAACCCCCTCCTTGGTTGTCTTATTTCTCTGCTGAAGTATGTGCGCTGTGGGAACTCTCAGGGCCTGCACTTTCAGCACTACCTCGATACGGACTCGAAACTGCTCAACCGGAAGAATTGCCTCCATTTATGTGGCGCGCATTTTCCAGCGGAAATATGACTGCATGGACAAATCGTTCACATCTTTTGAGGCACCTCAATGCAGAACCAAATCAAGGTTCCTATATCGATCCCCCTTCAGTGCCCGTGATTGCAAACCCGATGCCGTGCGCCGCTCCTACTCTTGATGTGACCTACGTTTCGGTTATTGATAATTCTCCGTCTACTGAAATGGTAGTTGATGCTCTGGCGACGCGAATTTATGAACGTCTCAGCTCGATGGAACGTGCACTACAGAGTGGAGCCTGTATTACCGAAGCGCTTGATCAACATAGCAGTCTCCTCACGGTTGCATTGAGTCCTTTCGAAGGGAAGGTAACGTACTCAGCTTCCGCGTTACGAGAAGTTATTGAAGATTTTGCACAGGTGGGTATCTCGGATGCCTCGCTGGGCGCAACGACCGAAAATGCAAATAGCGAGATTGCTCAACCATCAATAAGCTCCTTCCTGCATAAATGTGCGGAAGAGCGTTTAATCCACAGAAACTATGTGACATCTGATGAATGTCGAAAGCGTATTGTGGAGCCAAATCTCGATGCGTGCAATGCCATTATTCGAACACTGGGAGTCAATGCTGTTTATGGCGTCCCACCTGATAGCGAACCGCCGGAGAGCCTGCCCCTTTACGCGAAGTCTCCTCCTCTCAAAATTAAAGGACAATTTTTCAACTTTTGTGAGGGGATGTCTCGTCTCCATGTGAATGACAAATCTTTAATATTCACTGAACCGGACTCCACTCGCTTGTTTAACCGTTCACGTATCGCCTCATTTATGTGGCTTTCCGACATTCGATTAGTGGTTCGCACGGGTATTACGAATATCAGCTTTTTTGACCGTTATGGAAGCGTATTTAATGTTGTATTTGATTTCTATAAGAGACCATCTGCGCTGCGAAAGAAAATTTCAGGCATTGGTGAATCGGTCCCGCACGTTGAAAACGACGATATTAGATCCAAAGCTTTTGTCGAAGAAAGTTTAGATAAATTAAAGAAACGTCGTAAAAAGCGCTCGATTGAATTAGCTATTCTCGGTGTAGGAGCAATCGTGATCCTGATTGGTATCAGTTTGCTTCCTCGTTCGAATCCTCGTAGCGATGTGGTGTCTGCGTCAACCTCAACAACGATTCCACGAGTCCGTGTAGGTGGACTAGAAATGGGCGATAAAGCTGTGCTGAGCAATAAAGCAACAATTCAGCTCATTGGGTCAGAAAAATTCGAGGGAGACTTTGATCGAGAAGAATTCACGAATGTTGCTTTTGATGTAGAGTTTTGTGGCGGAAATGATGATCCAACAGTAAGTGGAGCAAATGTGCTGGAGCGAAACTTTTTTTCGGTCCATTTCACCGATAATGCAAATGGAACTGGATCAACCGTTCCAAAAAAACCAGAACTCAATGCCGCCATACCTAACAAAGGCGAGTGCGTGCGTGGATGGATATCATTTCGAATGTTAGATGAAGAAATTGTCGATTTTATGCGGTATGAAAATTATCAAGGCGATCAGGTCACTTGGAATATCGAGTGACCTGTTCCTCTTAAGGAAGCGAGTGGGGCCGGCGGGGCTCGAACCCGCGACCGAACGATTATGAGTCGTTTGCTCTAACCAGCTGAGCTACGGCCCCCACAGACGTAATAGCATAGAGGTTTATGGACCACATACAGGAAACTCTCGAAACCCCCGATGGATGGACGCACGAAGGCAATGAGTTGGTGCGCGTTATTGATACTGCTTCTTATGCGCAGGGTGTAGAACTGACCTTGCAGATTGCCAATCTCGCCGATGCGATGAATCACCACCCCGAAATTAAATTGACCTATTCGCAGGTAGCAATATCGGTGTCATCGCATGATGCAGACGCAGTGACGGGACGAGATATCGTCTTTGCTCATGCTGCCAACACACTTATTTCTGAGATTTGATTCCAGAGGCGACTCGAACACGACCGAGTCCTAGAATGGATACGTGCCACTTCTCTATCCATTCGCCTTATTTATCGTGTTGTGCATTGTGATGATTGCAGTTCTGGCCCGCACTCATCCCCCAACCGCTATAGACACAGTAGAAGCGTTATGTGATGCAATTGCGCGTGATGATTACACAACTGAAAAAACGTTGATTATGATGAGCTCTATTGATCAAGACGTCCGTCAAGCTGTGAAAACTTTGTGTGAACTCCCGCGAGAAATTGGGACTTCGTATAACGCACAGGTTATTCGGCAATGGGATGATTCCAATGCTTCGTTTGCGATCGTTGCGATTCCGTTGCCGGAAAAAGTGGAATCTCTTCGATTTACCTGCCGTTTTGTTGTTAACCAATGGACCATTATTGGTATTCAGATCGATTCTCTCAATATCCATATGGATTCCTAATGGAGAACTACGTTCTCGCCGAAAAAGAAATTGACCGTATTGTTGATCAGCTTATAGATACGGCATCGCGTATTCGTGTTGCGATCGACAAAATGGATTCTGTGACTAGGCGTGCAAAAACGCAAGGGCCTAATTCAGGGTCAAATCAATACGAACTCGACGTGCTTGCAGACAATATTGTTCATGATGATTTTTCTAGCTTTTCTGGATACATTCTTAGCGAGGAACGAGAAGTTGACAAAGAGCAGCTGATCAGCAATTCGTTGTTATTAGTTGTTGATCCGGTCGACGGATCGACCAATGCATCTCACGGCCTTGGTTACTGGTGCTTTTCTGCAGCACTTGTTTACAAGCAGATCGTTGTTGGTGCTGTTGTGGTTGATCAAGTGACGGGGCGTATCTTTAGTGCGACCGAAAGGCAAGTGAGTCTTTTGTCGAAAGATGGATCCGTTCGAGATCTTTCTCCTCACCAGTTTCGCCAAGAAGAAGTCGGTACGGTAGCTGACAACTTTGCTTCATCAACTATTTGCTTTACGTCCCATGGTGCGTCATCTCATATTTTTCGCCATCTTCGTAACTTTGGTGCATCAGCTCTCGCTATCTGTGATGTCGCCAGCGGGGGATTCGACGCCTACATTGACGATGACGACGTAATGCTTAAATCATGGGATATTCTTGCTGCTTTATATATTGCTCAGCGATCTGGATGTACGGTGCTTCGTCGTGATTCTGACGACATTATGGCACCAACCGGCGTTTTAGTGTCGAGGTCTCAATCGTTGATAAATGATTTTCACGAAATATTTCCCGATTTTTTTCTTTAATAACTTGACGAGCCTTGTCTGCTCTGCTTTCCTGGTACGTATGGCAGGAATTACATCTACGAACCACGGGTTAAGTGTCTCTTCGACTCTTACCTCGATTGGTAATGACGCGAGTGCTCTTTTCGCGTGGATTAATTCTGCGTTAGACCAGGTCACGGTGCGGATTTTACCTTTTCTCGGTAAGAACTCAACCGGTGTGGTGTATGCATTTACACCCATTACAAAGCCGGTATTTTGGGAACTTTCCCCCCGACGGTCAACGATTTTTGCCATAAGGACTTCATAGAGAAAAGTCCAGAGCAAAAAATCTCAGAGCCGTCGGATTCATCCGGCGGCTTTTTTATTTTCTCAGGACTTCAACATAACAAAGGACTTTTCTCATGACACAAGTATTAGATCAACACAGACAACATAGGCAACAGAGCGAAAGCATCGAAGACACTGCCTCACCGCAGGTAATGGCACCTGCATGCGAGGGCAAGACTGACCTGTTTTTCTCTGAACGCACCACGGATATGCGCATAGCTCAAGTCATATGCACAACCTGTGTGATGCGCGAGCCATGCCTTGCAGCGGCGCGAGAGCAACCACCTTTCGCAGGCGTATGGGGAGGAGTGATTTTCGTTAACGGAGAAGAGCTCTTGCTCAAACGGGGACGGGGAAGGCCCCGGAAAAGCGAACAGCTCGATAACGCTCGAGTGCTCAAAGCCTTGGGAGCAACTTCTCACGAGGTGGATGAAGACGAGGAGGACTCAGAACAAGTTCTCCAACGTCAGATCGCCTAGTGTAACGGGCATGACAGGAAATATTGATCTTGCTCATGCCCGCGAGGTCGCGTTGAGTGCATCGGATAAAGCGAGCAAGCTTTTGCTCGAACGATTTGGTACACCGCTGGACATCACATCGAAAGGTCACGCCGATTTTGTGACAGAACTGGATGGGCAATGCGAAGAAATCATTCGTCAAGAGCTTGCAGATTTTGACGATTCCATTTTTTTTATGGGTGAAGAATCGACCAAGTTTGCACTCGACAAAGCACAGGTCGTTATAGATCTTCCCTCAACATGTTGGATAGTTGATCCTCTTGACGGAACAAGCAATTATTCTCATACGTTTGGTGCATTTGCGGTCTCGATTGCATTGCGCGTGGATAATGAACTGAATGTGGGTGTTGTTCAGGCTCCTGTCACAGGCGATCTGATGTATGCAACCAAAGGTGAAGGTGCATGGCGACAGAATTTTTCAGGTGAATCGGTGCGGCTCTCGACCCATGATCGAGGGAATAGTCACAATCTTTTTGCAACGGCAGTCCCTTTTCGTCATCCCGAATATATACCGGGTCACGTAGCACTCATTAATAGGCTCTATGGAATTTTTGAAGATTTGCGCCGAGTCGGAGCTGCAGCACTTGATTTGGGCTGGGTTGCAAGTGGTCCGTGGGCAGCATACATTGAAATGTTCTTAAAGCCATGGGATAGTGCAGCAGGTGGGTTGTTGGTGACTGAAGCCGGAGGAATAATTACCGACTTCTCGGGTGATGAGCAAGCATGGCTGACTAATGGAGAAATTATTGCATCAGCTAGTCCCCGTGTTCACGATCAAATAATGTCTCTGATAGAGTAAACGACTCGCATCGCGGTACGCCGCGAGCAATGCGGGCGTTTAGCTCAGTTGGCTAGAGCACCTCCCTTACAAGGAGGGGGTCGGGGGTTCGAGTCCCTCAACGCCCACAGAATTTATTTGGTTTACACGGCGTCTCCTTGTAAGGGAGGTGCTCGCAACTCCCTCCTCTATTATCAAGGTCGTGGGTCGGGGTTCGAGTCCCTCAACGCCCACAGATTTTATTTGGTTTACACGGCGTCTCCTTGTAAGGGAGGTGCTCGCAACTCCCTCCTCTATTATCAAGGTCGAGGGTCGGGGGTCGGGGGTTCGAGTCCCTCAACGCCCACCAAATTTATTATGCAAATGCATAAGAAATTTGGTGGGCGTTTTACGCCACAGTGCTTGCTTCCTCCGGAGGCCGTTCAAACGCCACGGTTTCCTCGTCGCTATGTTTAGGCCTTGCGCCACCACATGTTCGTGTATGAATCTTTTTCGAAGCCATGTTGTGAATAAAACTCAATAGCTTTATCGGTGGCATGAAGCTGAACTCGGACAACTCCTTGATCGTTGAACCAATTCATGAGGTGGTTTAAAACTTGTTCACCGACGCCATAACCACGAAAGTCTTCAGTTGTGGACATCCAGCGAATGTATCCCATCTTGCCGTTGGGTAACCATGGCTGAGGAAGATCATCGTAAATAATTCCGATTCCACTTGCGACAATGGTATCGGTTGCTGAATCAAATGCGACAGCAGCTTCGGCGTGACCATTTTTGGAAGCTTCGCCGATCCACGCAATCGCATCGCGTTCCCAGGTCGTGTCTTCAACGCCAATTTCGGTCGCGTTGTACATTTCGTGTGTAAGTTCAATAACTCGAGAATATTCATCAGGTGTTGCCGTGCGAGTGGTTACCAGCGGTTCAAAGGAATCCATTAGATTTCATAGTACTACCTGGCGCGTTCATACGTATAGTTACGTCAAA
>CAYMMG010000024.1:0-2174 GCA_964391505.1 uncultured Burkholderiales bacterium
TTACGCAAAAAGACAAGGGTTAAGACTACAACACGGACAAATGCACAGATAAGTCCGACGAAATTACGCTTGTTTGCAGGGTTGGACCCTGCAAATTACTCAACTTGGTAGGGGACCGATGTCACTACGGTGTTCTTACGGAACAGCAGTCGGCCTTTGAGAAGTAGTGCCGATTGGTTATGGAGTAAATGCTCCCACCAGCGGTGTACTACGAATTCCGGGATGATCACAGTAACAATATCGTTGTCATAACGAGCATCCAGATCATCAACTGCATCCAAAATTGGTCGCAGAAGTTCCCGATACGGCGAATAGACAATCTCCAGAGGCATATCCATATTGAAACTTTCCCATTGAGCAATTACGCGTTCTCGCTCTTCTTCATCGCTTACCACGGAAATAGCAACAAGATGGTTGGGTGCAAGGGAGCGTGCATATTCAAGAGCTTGCAATGTTCCGCGATGCATTCGGCCGACAAGAACCATCACGGTGTGATTCATTCTCTGTGGTTTGTAATCCACTGGCACGGCAATAGATTTTTGAACTCGTACATAATGCTTGTGCACGCCTTTGAAAAAGAGAACAACAATAACGACAACAACAATTGATACCCAGGCCCCATGTGTAAATTTTGTGATAGCCACAACGAGGAGCACGACGAATGTTGTGAACGCGCCGAGAGCAGAGATACCTGCTCCTACTCGGCTTCTGTGTTCTGGATTGAGTTGATAGCGAACCATCCCAAGTTGCGAAAGAGTAAAGGACGTAAATACGCCAACTGCATACAACGGAATCAACGCAGTTTCTGTTCCACCAAATATCCACACAAGAGCAATTGCGGCAAGGCCTAAAACGATAACGCCGTTTGAGAATACGAGACGATCTCCACGATTGGTAAATTGACGAGGTAAAAATCCGTCCCGTGCAATAATGGAGGACAGACGAGGAAAATCTGCGTATGCAGTGTTCGCTGCAAGCATCAATATTAACGCTGTAGAAATTTGTAACCCGAAATAAATTGGTCCCTCACCAAAAACGTGTCTACCCATTTGAGAAAATACACTTTCTCCTTCTTCCAACGGGATGGGGTGAATACGACTTGCAAGGAGTGAGATCCCAAAGAAAAGTGTAGCGAGGATTCCTGCCATCATCATAAGCGTTCTGCTGGCATTCTTTGCAGAAGGCTTTCGGAATGCAGGAACTCCATCACAAATCGCTTCGATACCCGTTAACGCAACCGCACCAGAAGCAAAACCTCGAAGCAAGACGATAATGGCGAGCGCTCCTCCACTTTCCACCAAACCTTCAGCAGCTGCTTCTTGAGCGTAACTTGAAAATTCAATAGGATCAATCCCCCCAAACCAACCTAAGTAACTTTTTGTTAAACCAAAACTAATGAGTGATCCAACAGCAAGAACGTAAACATAGGTGGGAATTGCAAAAATCTTTCCGCTCTCTTTCGCTCCTCGGAGATTGATCAAGGTAATGAAAGAAATTGCACCCACACATAACGCAACTCGGTGGTCTGCCCAATTTTGAAAAGCTGGGATTGATGTTATTGCTCTTACCCCTGCACAGGTTGACACAGCAACAGTCAACACGTAGTCAACTAAAATTGCAGCACCTGCAACTAAAGAAGTGTTTTCGCCCAAGTTTTCCTTAGATACAACGTAGCTACCACCGCCTTGTGGGTATGCATAAATTGTTTTGCGATAAGAACTCACAACAATTGCAATAAGTATTGCCACAACAATCGAAATAGGGACTAATTTGTCTAATCCCAAAATTAAGGATGATGCCCCTAACGCAATGACCATGAGAATTTCTTGCGTAGCGTACGCTGTCGAAGAAATTGCATCAGAGGAGAAGACTGCCAGTGCCACTTTCTTCGAGATGCGCTGATGTTCTACTTCATTACTTGCTATAGGTTTGCCCAGAAAAGCACGTTTAATAATTGTCACCTGGCTATTTTGGTCGTTTTTTCAAGCCTACGGAAGGATCCTCCTATAAACAAACATTGCTATGTGCCCGTTTTGGCTTTGATCAAGTACATTTATAGAGTGCATTTTGTCATTGTCGGATGTGGACGCGTCGGCCGAGCCCTTACGGGATACCTCTTGGAACGTGACCATAGTGTTGCTCTCATCGATAAAAATCCTGAGCGTTTTCGCCAA
>CAYMMG010000024.1:2274-21324 GCA_964391505.1 uncultured Burkholderiales bacterium
ACTCCTTCAGTCAGGACCTCAAAAATGAAAGTCATTGTTGTTGGATGTGGAACTCAAGGACGATATGTCAGTCTTGCTCTCTGCAAAGTTGGTCACGAAGTTACTGTCATTGATAAAAATTTCAAAACTGAAGAGCTCTGGTCTGTTGCAAGCATGAATGACTATCAACTATCAGTTGTCATTGGTGATGGATGTGATATCAAAACACTCGAAAAAGCAGCATGTATTGACGCTGACGTCGTATTGAGTTGCACCGGAGATGATGAAGATAACCTCGTTATTTCACTTCTCGCCAAGCAAGAATACGGAGTGCCCCGCGTGATCGCGCGGGTCAATCACCCCCTCAACGAGTGGATGTTCAACGATCACTGGGGGGTAGATCGAGCTGTTTCTCCTTCGCACCTCCTTATGTCTCTGATTGAAGAAGAAGTCACTCGTGACAAAATCGTTGAATTACTTAGTTTTGATGACGGCCGTGTGGAGCTCATAGAAACAACTCTTTCTGATGAATCCGAATTAGTAGGTAAAACAATTACGGAACTTAATATTCCCCGCGAATGTTCCGTAGTTGCCATTTTGCGTGATGGGCATGTCGTTTTCCCTCGTCCCGAAACCGTTGTGACATCAGGAGATGAAATTATTTTGTTGTCCTCAAAATCAACAACATCAGAAGTACACGCAATTTTTGAATCCTGACTTTAGGGTTGTTCCTGGTGCGAAGCAGCAGGTGCGGCCCTCCCCTACATAAGTACGAACCTCTTCACAGCAATTCGTAATAGGGATTTGCGATAGTTAGTTCGCCTTCATCAAGTTGCACTAGGCCTTCAAAGAAAACAGCTGAACCAAGTTGCAGCCCTGCAATCGATTTGCGACCAAAAAACCATCCATTAATTTTTCCTGTCCCGTCACTGATGACCACTTCAAACCAATAGCTCGCACCCCGAGGAACAATGCGCGTCGACATGACTTCCCCCACGAAACAAGCGCGTTCGCGTTGTGTTGCATCACCACAACGAATCGCATTTTTCTTCATGCGAACTATATCCATGCGCTTAACAACACTGTCAGACAAGCTAGAAGAAGTATTTGTCTTGCCTGTACGCCCAAACATAGCCTTTATCGTAGTCCACATCGCCCCACGCGGCATTTGAATCTGAAAGAATGAGATTGATGCATTATTTCCGTAATTTTTTTACACTTACGTCATTCCTGATAATAGCGCTGATGTTATCTTCATGTTCCGATGTTCAAAATCGGGAAAAACGATCTTCCGCACAGAAGTCAGATTCAACTCTTTCCTTACGTGTTTCAAGTCGTTCAACTACAAATGGCACTCAATCAACAAATACTTTTGATAGCACGATTGAAAAGAAAGTCACAAAAACGCTTTCGCAAGTGCTCATTACTGGCGCCACAAAATCCGATCTATTTTCACCAAGTGCAGAACAAGATGCGGCGGACACCTTTCCTAATAATAAAGAAGCGCAAAAAAATACAGTTACTGTTGCTTATAGCTATATGGCAAGTGACAACGCCGATAATTCGTTAGTAGTCGCTGATATTTCACAATCGCTTACAGACAAAAAAGGGAATAAGGTCACTCGCGCTGGAAAAGTTTACTTTGACATAACAGGTGTCATCATCGGGTACACGCTGGATGATGTACCTGTCACGACAACAACTCCGAAGGCCCAATCATGAAAGCTTTATCGTATTCTGCCAATGCCTTGGTGCACTCTTATCGTCGAGGAACAATTGCCCTATGCATGATTTCTCTTACATTCGGCATCACTCTCGTGCTTTCTGCAAGCGCCTTAACATCTGGAATAGTTTCTGTCACAAGTAACAACGCTGCAATTTCTATTACTGCAAGAAATGTATCATGGAATTCTTCTGTACGTTCACAAGGAACTTTTCTCCCCGTTCCATCAGATGCTTTCTTCATTCTCGTCATTGGCAATGACGAGCGCCCTGGTGTTGGCGGTGCACGAGCAGACGCTCTTCATTTAATCGGAATCAACACAGTCGAAAAGAAAGTAACTATCCTTAATTTTCCCCGTGACACCACTGTTTCCATTCCGGGTCATGGCAGAAATAAAATTAATGCCGCCAACGCATTTGGTGGATCTGCGCTCACAACTCAAACAATAGAACAGCTAACGGGAGTCAAAATAAGCTATGTCTTAGAAGCCAATTTTGCCGCCTTTACGGGTCTTATTGATGACTTAGGCGGTATTGATGTAACCGTAGAAAAATCCATGCATGATAGCGCCTCTGGTTCCAATTTTAATCCAGGTGTTGTTCACATGTCAGGCGGACAGGCACTCAGTTTCACGCGAGACCGTCACAGTTTCTCGAATGGCGATTTACAAAGATCACAAAATCAAGCCAAAGTATTAATTGCAGCATTGGCCGAAATGAAGAAGTCACATACCACGATAACTTCACGATTCGAAGCCGTAGCGTTCATGGCAAAACATCTTAAATTAACAAACTTAACGTTGCGCGATGTTTACTTTTTAATGGAGCAAGCCAGCATTATTGAAGCAGGAAATATTTCCAGCATTCTTGTACCCTGGGCTGGATCGAACACTTTGGCTCCTCAAGCAACGAGTTTATTTAACGACTTCAAAGATGATGCAGTTTTGCAAACATACAAATAACACCTACTCCACTTCCGCGCGTGCACGGGCAGTAAAGTTCGGATCGTTTTTCATCGATACGTGGACTACCACTTCATCCTCATTTGCGAAACAAGTGATAAGTCTCGCACCATTTTTCTCAGCGGTTGTTCTTGCAGATAAGCACGCCTCAGAAGAATTCGAATGTGCAACTTCATATGCTCCACTGAGTGCGGCTGCATCAGCAGCATTTTGAGTACGGGCTGCCCCTCGTGTTGCCTGTCCAAGGCGCGCGACACCAAGAGCAACAACCATGCAAATGGCACACAACGCTATTATCCAAACAGCAACTGTACCGTCGTCCCTAGCCTCCATCATTTATTTCTCGACTCGCATGACCACCTGAGATGATACGGTAACATCAGGGAAAAGAACGCCGATAAGAGGGAGCGAACTTTTCACTGTTTCATGAACTGTAACCGACAGATACTGACCCGCAGTGCCAGGACGAGCAATATCAACCCGTGCATTAGGAACACTGCGCCGTGCAATCGAAATCGCATTTTCGCGATTGTTATTTACACTGAGTTCTCTTGCAGCTGAGCGTGCAGCCTGAGCAACCAGCACATGCTCGCGCGCAATAAGTGCAACTTGAACTATCAGCAAAAGAAACAGAGCAAGAATGGGTATAAGCAGTGCGACTTCGACTGTTGCTTGCCCCTGTTCAGTATGTTTGAATTTTTTCATGTTCTGTTCCATTGCGCACCTTGTGTCACAAGACTCGATACAACTGAACGAACTGCTGCTGTTTAGTAGTTTAAGGGGAGGGTCCGACCTTGCAAATCGTGGCGCAGTCGCCTGTGCGACTCTCTGCTTTTTCGTATTTGCAAGATCAGACCCTAAAAACATTAGGATGCCTTCGACATCACACGAGAAATAACAGTCTCAAATAAGTTACTAATGGATCCTGTTGAGCTTGCCCACGTCAACAGCAATACCGCCAAGGCCGCTGCTCCGAGGATAACAAGAGCATATTCTGCTGTTGATTGTCCTTCTTCATTTTTCGAAGTTATTCGACTTTCTAAATAGTGATATATAGATACAAGATATTGCATTGCTTTCCTTTCCATTTACTTCTATGTTTTCTAACAGGTCGAGGGAAGAAATATATTCACTATCACCAATGAAAAGACATAAAACCATTGATTAAAGTAGGCACCACACTGAGAAGAATAAACGACGGCAGAATACATGTGACGAGAGGAAAAAGCATTGTAATTGGGAGTCGTTTAAGAGCAATGTCAGTTTTTCTTCGCACCTTATTCATCGCATCCCGACCAAGTGAATCCAGCGTGGCAAGAGAGCTCGTCCCTGATTCCATCGATTCATTCAAAATATGGGCAAGAGGTCTCAAATGAGGGTAATCCTCAAAACATAATAGAGAACTTCGAAATGAACGTCCTGCATCGATTTCTAACATCGCTTTGTTCATCGACTCTGAGATAGAAGGCGGAACATATTCGCTTACACAGCGCATAGATGATTCCGGCGAAAGACCCGAAGATGCTGCGACTGCCATTAGACCATAGACATATGGCATGTCTTTTATTGCTTGATTATTTGATTCACGAACTGCGCGCTCTTGGCGTGCGCGAGAACGCAAAGTCATTACTGGTTGTGAGAGTGATGTCAAGATGTCCATACGCCTACTCCTCGTGATACAAGTTTTTTCATCCACAGCACGCCGAGAAGTTCCAGAAGGAACCCGGTAATGAGGCATGCCCAACCAACAGGATGACTAAAAAGAAATGATGCTGTATTTGTTCCCATTACCATCGACAAAATAAGCATGATCACAGGCAAAGCGCCAATAACATAGGTAGACATTCGGACTTGTGAGAGTGAAGCTACCGTATCAGCTTGTAACTCATAATTTTGGTGAAAATAATCTCCAATGCGCTCGAAAATGCGGGCAGAGTTTCCTCCCATTGTGTATGCAAGTGAAAGCGTTGCGCACAACATTTTTTCTGAAGAGGACAGATCGTCTTTGACGCCTACAATATTGACGGCACGAGAAAACGAAGAGCCTGCATAAATATGCCGATGGATATTTTGTAAAATTGAGGACTGCGAGAATTGTTCGTACGCACGCACTGTGGCTTGGTCAAGCGAATATCCTGCACGCAACGTCCGCGCAAGGAAATAGCAAATATTGTCATTGATGTTTCGAGACTGAATGTGTATTTGATGGGCGCGATAGTGGAGAAATCCAGCTATAGATATGCTCACGATAACGGGAGAACAAATCGCAGCTAAAGGCGAAACTATTAATCCACATAATCCTGATACCACATAAACTCCCACAACGAGATTGCGCAGTGTTTCAGGAGTATAAGAAAATCCAGCGTCATGACAACGATTAATAAGTAAAGAGAAAATTTTCTGCGCGTTTGCTGATGGAATTTTTGTTGATGAAATAATGAACGCAAGAATGACAAGAACACCAGCGAAGATAAGCTCTGCAAGGGGCGCGAAAACTTCAGACATAACTCGTCTCCCCAGTAAACGTATTCAATATTTGAAAATGATTTTCGTCGCGTTGAATGCGGCTAATGGAATTGATCACACGTCTACCATTGGTAGATTTCTTTACAAAGATAATTGTGTCTATTCCATAAACAACCTGAGTAAGAATTGCTTGATAATCAAGTCCTGGCTGGGCAAACACAGCGAGAGATGCCAACCTGTGAATCACTTCCCGGGGTCCATTGGCATGGATTGTGCACAGTGATCCATCGTGACCTGTATTCAAAGCTTGAACAAGGTCAAAAGCTTCCTTTCCTCGCACCTCGCCTACGACTATACGATCTGGTCTCATGCGAAGCGACGCCTTGACAAGGTCTCCGAGACTTACTGCGCCCGCTCCTTCGCTATTGGCGGCTCGCGCCAATAATCGAACGCAATGCGGATGGTCGGTATGTAATTCAGCTGTTTCTTCGATAGAAACTACCCGCTGATTTTTATCAACATGATGAATCATGCAATTCAGTAGTGTGGTTTTACCAGAACTAGTCCCGCCGGCAACTATGACGTTGCGCGCGCATGAGATAATGTCACGTATGCTCCTTTCCTGGCTTTCATCTTCACAAAATTGATGGAGTTCAAAAGACCGAGCGATAAAACGTCGAATTGTGATGTATGGTCCATCGGCGGCAATCGGCGGTAATACTGCATGCATGCGAGAACCATCATCAAGCCATGCATCAACAATGGGAGAAGACACATCGCATCGTGCGCCAATAGAGCCTGCAATTTTCTGCACGAGACGTACGAGCTCTTCATTTGTTGTCTGAATATCAACCTTGTGAAAAACGCCTGCCTTATCTAAATATACCGTTGACGAGGAGTTAATCATAATTTCATTCACTGATTCATCATTGAGCAGTTCTTCAAGGAAACCGTACCCTGTTACATCATGTATCAGACTGGAGATCAGACGACTTTTTTCATCTGTCGACATCAAGGGATACCGATTGTTAACACTCGATCGAATAATGACGTCAACGCTCTCATGATCTATTGAAGACTCGCCCAGTTGAGCAATGACATCGTTGTGAACATCAAGGCGGGGTGAAGAACTTTGAGTCATCTACGATCCTTTAACGAACTGAGAAGATGTTGAGAATAGGTTTTATCAAGAGTGAATTCTTCACGCGACGACGAACGTTTTGCTTTCTGTTGCGAGACGTTCCTTAAAGATTCTTTGTCACTCCAAAACGGTTGACTATTTCGGTGACTGACATCTTCAAAAACATCATGAGCTACCATCAGTTCACGCTTTTCGTCCATGATGTCATTCACGTAAACACCCACAGGCCCAATCAACTTTTCAGGTGTGCGGTGGATTAAAACTCCTGCATCGATTGTTCTTGCAAAATCACGACGAGCATCAATTTCTACAACTGTTAGGAAACCCAACGTGCGAGCGATCTCGTTAGTGGAAATACTCCGACCGCTTTCCCCTACGACTACACATACATCCACATGTTCGCGAAACAAATGCGTCATCGCTCTCCATAAACCTAAATAGCATTGACGCAGAACCATCACAACTATGTCGGATGATTGAATGATTTCATGTGCAAGGTCATCTACTCGGTTTCCCAAGTCAATAACACAATGTCCCTCTCTTTGAATCAAAGCATCAGTAATCCGTTGCCGACGAATGCCATCATTCTCAGCTCCTCGCGATGAGATCTCGTCCTCTGGGGCTAAAACCTGATTCCTCACCGAGCCAGCAACGAAATCAAGATTGGAAGTAAGAGACACGGAAATTTTCTCTAAAGATGTAGATGTCGGTTCCGCCGAATTCATCCAATCATCAAAACAATACCGCGGTTCAATATCTGAAGCCACTACAGCTTCAAGGTCTCCCCCACATGCATCTATAACCAACGTAGGAACAGTTTGAGAACAACTTTTTGCAAATAAAACGGAAGTTACTGTTGTTCCAACCCCACCCTTAGGCGAAAAAACTGAAAATAGCATTGGATCCATCCCTCAGCACAGCCATTACACCAGGCTTTTGATTAGGGAAGAATTCCACACTCTCGCGATCACGTGGAAGTAGAAGTAAAATTAGACCACTGCATTCATATCGTCAAGGGATAAGTTTAAGAAAAATGAATAAAATATACACTCCTCAAAAACAAGCTGCTTTTTTTGACCTTGATAAAACTATTATCGCAAAATCCTCAATGCTCGCTTTTTCAAAAACATTTCGCAAGCACGGCTTACTTAACCGACGAACTCTTGTACGCGCTGCTTATGCACAAGTTGTCTTCCAGCTTGTCGGTGCAAACGAAAAGAAAATGGAAAGAATTCGTCAAGTTGCCCTTAACCTCACAAAGGGATGGAATCGAGATCGCGTTTCTACGTTGGTCCAAGAAACTCTGCACGAAGTAGTAATACCAATTATCTTTGACGACGCAGTCGAACTCATCGAACAACATAAGCGCGAAGGACGCTACGTTGTTATTGTTTCGAGTGCCCCTCACGAAGTTGTTGAACCCATTGCGACACACCTCGGCGTGGACGATTTCATTGCGACAACATCACGCTTAGATGCTTTGGGTAACTACAGCGGTGAACTTGAGTTCTACTCGTATGGCCATTTCAAACCAGAAGCAGTTCTCAAGCTCGCAGCACGCTACGACATCGACCTCGATGAATCATTTGCGTATAGTGATTCGATCACAGACGTACCTTTACTAGAGTGCGTCGGACATCCAGTCGCGGTCAACCCCGATCGCGAACTCGCGCGCATAGCGAACGAACGCTCATGGCCCATTGTTCATTTCACGAAAGAAGTAACCCTCTGGGATCGCCTTCCCGTACAGGCATTAAATGAAAATAGACTCCGAACGGGTATAGGACTAGGAATAGTAACTGTTTTCTGCGCAGCACTTCTTTTTCGAAAGAACGCAAAAAAATAGTTCTTGAATCCTTGTGTTTACTCGTAATTAACAAGCAGGTAGAGAAGTCAGTCCATAATGTCGAAAACCTATCGCGATTGAGTAAGCCCTTCAAGTGCATCCAACATGTCTTGAACAGGATTCACTTTTTCTTGGGGCTTTGAGAGAGGATAAAGAATATTTCGTGCACGAACCACGGGATGATTTCCCGAATCATCGCCTCGACATTCTACAATCGCAGAACCTGCATTCAATACTGCGCCTAAAGTTTGAACGCCTGAATATAGACCCCATGCGAGAGCTTTTTTGTTCTCACCGTTGTTTGCAGCACGTGATGCATTGCGTGCACCGAGAATAGCTGTTGTTACACAAATTGCCGTTCCTATTTCTGACTTGTGATCGAGAATCCAGTTCCATGGCCCTTCTCCATTCGGAGAACGCTGCGCTACATGTAAATCCTCATGAAATATGGCTGTCATAAACGAATCCTTTCAATGATGCGTATTAATTCTTACCTCAACGCGCGTGAAGTAAACGAGAGAGATGTGTGAGAAGTTGGCGGCTGGAGTGATTGCATAGGCGGGTGAAGAGCAGCTGGTTTATTTTCTTTTACGGGTCCTGCAGACCAATCGGGCTCTCGATGAAGAACTGAAACAGCGCCGTTGAGTGCGTGACGAGCAATGGTATGGCTGGCTCGAAAGCCGAGAGCATGTAGCTTTCCTTTCGGAGTGTTACCTGCCTCGAAGTCTTCGAGCCGCCCGCGAAATGCCTCCTGCATAGAAGAAATCTTTGCAACAAGTTTCGGGTGGTTCACTCTGATCGCATGTTGCCATACATACTGGCCTTGGATACATCTATCTACTTGTGTTGCAGCTGCAAGAAAACCGAGAACAGGTATAGGTCGAGACGCTGGTATATGAGTCAATACAACTGCTAACTGGGCCGTCGCGCCAACCAGAGGAATCTTGACTACATTGCGTACATGAGCACGTGCACTTTCAGGAATATTCCTTCTCCTTTTGGTTGCCAATTCAAATGCAGAGGACGAAGATGTATGTAAATCAGCCAGCTGTCTCAAATCAAGAGGTGCTACCTGGTCCGACCCCATCGTTAATCCTTTGTAACGCGAAACGATCTACCGTAATTTCCCAGATAAAAAGGGTCTGTCCTCACTGTAAGGACAGACCCTTTTTTGTAACCAGAATTAAACAGCGAGAAGGTCTCGTGCTCCTGTGTCAGCTGAAGGATGGCGCAACTTGCTCATTGCACGTGCTTCGATCTGACGGATACGCTCACGTGTGAGGTTGAAGTGTTCTCCCACTTCTTCCAAGGTGCGAGGCTCGCCACGATCAAGGCCGAAGCGTAATTTCAAGATTTCGCGTTCACGCTCATCGAGTGGAGAAAGCAATGTTGCAATCTCATCAGGAAGAAGAGCTGTTGCTGCAGTCTCGAAAGGAGATTCTGCACTGCGGTCTTCAACGATGTCGCCGAGTTCTGCGTCGCCGTCTTCACGGAGAGGTTCGCTCAATGAAAGTGGTTCTGCAGCGAAACGAAGTGCTTCGGTAACTTTGTCTTCTGGCATTTCAACTTCGATTGCAAGTTCAGCAATAGTTGCTGGACGACCGTACTTGAGTTCCAGGCGAGAACGTGCTTTTTGCAAACGTGCAAGCGTGTCGCCAGCGTGAACCGGGAGTCGGATGGTGCGGCCGGTATTTGCAATACCGCGTGTGATCGCTTGACGGATCCACCATGTTGCATATGTTGAGAATTTGAAACCTTTGCGCCAGTCGAATTTTTCAACTGCGTGCATAAGGCCTAGGTTGCCTTCTTGGATGAGGTCGAGCAAAGGTAAGCCAGATGCTTGATACTTCTTTGCAATCGATACAACAAGACGAAGGTTACATTGAACGAATTTTCGTTCCGCGTCGTCTGCGTGACGAATCACTCGACGAAGTTTGCGCTTGTCTGCAGGAGAAACCTTTGCAAGTTTTTTAGCAGCTTCAGCTTTTTCTGCTTGAGCTTTTACTTTTGCGACAGCTGCGACACTGTTGTCGTCTTCATCAACTTCTTCATCGTCGACAACATCTGCAAGTCGTTTCTTTTCACCGAGAGCTTCGCGAGCTTGTGCACCTTCTTCAATTGCTTGTGCAAGTTTGACTTCGTCTTCTTTAGTCAAGAGAGGGTACTGACCAATGTCTGTAAGGTAGAGACGAACGAGATCTTCTTCTTCTTTGTCGGTAAATTTAGCCACTTAATTGTTCTCCTTGATATAAGTTTTCTGCCGGAAGTGAGATATTCCCGCCTCAAAGTCAGACTTGTTTTGTCTTGCGTTAAACTGTATTGTTAACCTGTTTCCAGACATAGCAAACTACAGATCGAATCAGGGGTTTTTCCTGTTCAGAGTGTAAAAAGTTCCGCCAAGGCAATGAATTCCTTTAAGATCCTTATGGTACGACGAGGTTACGTTTTTGACAAGGTCTTTTTTACTTTTTTTCACTTTCAGTAACATATGATTACGAATTGAAGATTTCGAATTGGCCTGAACTGGGACTATGCAACACTGTACCAAAATCTAAATGCACCTGACCACACCATTTTTCTGCTAAATGTTCTCTTGGAGGATTCTACTCATCGGGATTTTCCAAAAACACCTAATTTTCTCTTTTGCATGTAAAAAAATCCCTCGATTACACTCATAAAGATAAATCAACCTTCAAAGCCGCATATGGCCCGAAGTTTCAAGAGATCTCGATATCGCGTAAATTCCAAGGATGGCATAAATGACAACTAAACGCAGACAAATTCCTACTGCTCCCCCTGCGAGAAATATTCCTGTACTCTTAGAACGATGCAACCCTGAACGTATCGTTAATATCCTCGCCCACAAGTATCAGGCTGATCTGGCAACATTCGGGATACAAGCGTCCGAAGATTCCATACGAGACTTTGTTCGAGCGTTGATCAGAGGCGAAATCTCTCTTGAAGTTGTGGAACCCGCAAAAGATGCTCTCACATCACAGTTATCAGCAGAAGACACAAAGGCTGCAAAAAAACTTGCTACAGCTCTCGGATCACTGGTTGCCATACATGACAACGACGAAACTCAAACCCTTGCCAACACATTCGCATTATTGCTGAACCGAGGTATTCTTCCGCTCTCCACCGTTATAAATGATCCGGGAAAGCAACAAGTAGCCGCTGCAATCTCTCAAATGAGAGATATACCGACCGACAGAGTTATTGAGGTCAGCATACTCATCGAAGAACATGATAGCGATCTTCGCGCATTGAGACTTGTCGATTTATACACACCATTTGCAGAACAACAAGCTCTGGCGACTCCGCCAACAGTTGATCGAGGTTCGTTTCTCGTCCCTGCAATAACAATCGATTTGGGAACAAAAAGAAACCGGCCTCAGTCCACCCCACCAGCAAGAACCGTAGTTCCAAAAAGGAATAGAGGAAACAATGAAGGATCGGGCAGCCCTTCACATAGACAGAGAAAGCGACATGCTGCAGAAGATGCGCTACAGACAGCTATTGATACATTAACTGGCCTGGCTGGCAAAGCATTGCGAGATGTAGAAATTTTCTGTGATGAGATACTTCATATCCCTCGCGTTCTTCCTAATTTAAGTACCGTACAAGATTTCGAAGGTGAAGCTGTCCACATTCAACTTCCTAACATGTGGCTTCATGCCAGCGACCTTATCCTCGGTGCACCAAAATTAATCGTTATAGAAGACGATCTCTCACATACACGAGCAATGAGCACATCTACATATGATGAGATCGCAGTATTATTTTGCGCTCGAACCCTCGATATATTTATGGAGGCTGTACTCGCGAAAAAGCTAGCTGATGTTTTTCAGACCGCTGAGAGGAATGAGCACTTTTTTCGTGGGGCAAAAAGCATCACTCATATTTTGGATGCACTCACTGCGCTTCATAAAGATATGATTTTGGGGCTGAGAAGACCCGAAGGGCTTCAAAGTTATGCTGCAACGACCACACCGGGATGGGCACAGCTCTCCACAAATCCACTTATTGTTTCATCGACTGAAGGTACGACAATCCCGGAAGATGACATTCGACTGCTATCAATCGGTTCTCATCTGCCTTTGGAAATGACCGGGGCACTATTAGCTGGAAATGTGCAAGGAGAAGTGTGGTCTGTCGATCTGGATGATGTAGCAGACATGAAAAAGATTCTGACGCTCATAGACCTTCCTGTTGAAAAAGTAAACTACGCTTCCATGTTGCGGAGCGCCTACGGCTCACAAGGTCCACACGTTCCCGTTACTGACCGTTCTTTTCTTGTGGGAGTACGCGACGAAACGGAGTTCGCGTCCATATTCCGACCTCTTACATCACAATATCAGTACAGGCCCGATCGATCGACAAGAGCACCTATAGAACTCGCTCTTCCGTAGACAAAGCTACCTGACCCAGAAACACCTTTACCAGTGGGCTGAAATAGGAATACGTCGCGACTTACCAAAGTTGCGACGAGTTAGTCGAGGCCCGATGCACGTTTGCTTGCGTTTGAATTCACTTGCTATTACAAGCTGAGCTATATGTGTAACGATTTCGCGGTCATATCCTTGTGCAACAATCTCATCAATGCCTAAGTCGTAATCAACAAAGCGTATAAGAACCGCATCAAGAAGATCATACGGATACAGTGACTCTTCGTCTGTTTGTCCATCACGCAATTCTGCGGTGGGGGCGCGGTTGATAATCGACTGTGGAATAGGTGATGCCGTTGAAAACTTTAAGGAACCGTTGCGCCACGCACATAGTTCGTATATGTGTGTTTTATAAACATCTTTAATGGGAGCAAACCCGCCAACGCTATCTCCGTAGAGCGTGAAATATCCCACTGCGCTTTCTGATTTATTACTGGTCGCAAGAATGACATACCCTTTACTGTTGGACAACATCATTAGTGTCATTCCGCGCAGTCTGGCTTGAACGTTTTCACTGACTATGCCCGGCAAAACATCGAGGGAAAACTCTTGTGACGCTGTTTCGTGCAATTTTTCTATAGAAATTGTTTCTGTTGTTATCCCTAAATTCTTTACCAACTGGTGCGCATCGTCGATTGATCGTTGTGACGTGAACTGAGAAGGCAGAAGAACTCCATGAACGCGATCGGCACCCAAGGCATCTACAGCGATAGTGGCCACAAGCGCAGAATCAACTCCGCCACTGAGTCCGAGTGCGACGTGGACATCTAAATCTATAGAGTTGATGTACTCACGCAATGACAATACGATTGCACGATATGCCTCACTGGGTTCAAAGTCGTCATGTAACAGCGAAGCTGACAAATCTGGGGATGCAGTGGCTTTCGAAAGTGTCAGATTCCTTTCGATTTCGATTCCCGACGGGATAGGCACATCAACGACGACAAAATCCTGTTCAAACCGACATGCATTTGCAAGGACTTCTCCTGAAGCATCGACGACAAAAGACCCGCCATCAAAAACAACTTCATCACAACTCTCGACCATGTTCACATATACGAAAGGAATGCCATACTTCTTGGCATACGTACAAACTGTTGTGACCCGCTCTATGTGACGAGCATTCGCATAAGGCGAAGCGTTCGGGACCAGGATGATTTGTGCCCCCAAAGATACAAGGTCCGCTGTCGATGATTCTTTCCACACATCTCGGCAATTTAAGACACCAACGTTCACTCCAGCAATATCTATAGGCTCGGCAACACGTGTGGCTGCTGCAAACCATCGCGCTTCATCGAAGACGCTCCAGTTAGGAAGATGCATTTTGTACACACTATTAATTGATTGATCTCGCGGATTAACAACAACAATTGCATTTGCCAAGGTTTCGTCTTCAAGGTCGAGAGTAGTACGTGATTCAAGACCTTGAGGAAAAATCTGTTCACCTCTCGACCCTGGAGTGGATTTTGCCATACGCGGAGAACCGAAGAAAAGAGTAGGTGCGTCAGCGTCCGAACTAAGTATGTCTTGGCACAACTGATCACCGGCTGCTGTAATTACTTTTTGCACGTGCTCGCGCAACAACAAATCTTCTGGCGAGTACCCACACACAGCAAGTTCGGGTGCAACTACAATGTCACATTTATCAGCCAAGGCCCTTTGATAAGCAACACGTATTGCAGTTGTATTTTTCGTTAGCGTCTCATCATCAACTCCAACAGTTAAATGAAGTTGTGCAAGAGCAACACGCAATGTTTGAGCAACGCTTGTCATACCATCAAGGTTAGCGTGCAAAGCCTTGAATTAATTGGGTGAAACACGAAACCCTCTGGTCAAACTGAGCCCTTCAAGGGTTTTTGCATCAGTAGGACCAAACCTATCTCCGCTACTCACCAACCTGGGTTCAAAAAATAACTCTTCGGTAGCTATTCCAGATCCATTACCCTCTCGAGGCGAAAACGAGATGTGCCCTTCAGCCCTAAGGGGATCCTCCACAAAGCCATAATAGGATTTCCAGTATCGGATTCTTTCACTAAATGGTTGGGGACCCAAAGAATATCCACAAAGGCGTGAAAGAGTCTCGTCTGCGTAATCAACAATAAGTGGTGCATGTTTGCGCATTGCATTGAGTACAGGCCTCAAAGGAAGACCTACCCGATCAAGGAGCGTTCCTTCAATATCGAATAGTGTGTCGCCACGATTCAATGCATTCATCACTGTTAATGCAAAGGAAGCCAAGTGTAAGACATTGACTCCCCCCTCTATATCTTCGACGTCGTATGAACGTTGAGAAAAAATAGGGAAAGATTTTGCATGCAGAGAAGTTCGGTCGCCCGGATAATTTATATATGCACGCAATATTTCTAGTCCGTTGGTCACAGATATGGGTGAAACATATTCACGAGAAGTAAAACAACGTGTCAACATCCTCTCGTACCGACGCAATAACTCTCCAGCAATATCCTCTCTCGGCTTTAGCATCAGATTCACAACAATTTGTGGGTCCAACGGAATAGATATGGAAGGAATAGTAAGTTCTTCATCCTCTGCGACACAGCAAACATCCTCTCTCCATTCCATATATGCATCTTCTTGCATTTCATTATCAAGAAGAAAGGAAACCGCGAGCAAAACCTTTGGATGAAAATCTATAAGTTGCTTGCTAAAGTCATCTGCAATCCGCCGAGAACTAATGTGACCGAGCTCGCTAAGTGTATATACAACTTCAACTAAATTGTCGGCCATCATTTCAGAAAAATATGCGAAGGAAAATTCTGTGTAAGGCCCCGTGCCGTCTAGCGGGTCTTGACTCATATCAACCTTCCTTGGCAAATTATCACGAACGTCAATTCTAAAGGGTAACTAGTCCAGCAGCAAGATTGGTTTTATTAAAGACAAAGGCGGCCTTTATAAAAGACCGCCTTTGTTTAGAATTCCTTGGAACTGATTATGCGTCGTAATACATGGAGAATTCATAAGGATGCGGTCGCAAACGAACAGCATCGACATCTTCTGTCTTCTGTGCAATCCATTCTTCGATGACATCTGCGGTGAACACATCGCCTTCGAGAAGGAACTCGTGATCTTCACGCAATGCATCGAGAGCTGCGCCCAACGAATCAGGAGCAACCTTAATGTCTTTGAGTTGCTCTTCGCTTGCTTCGAACAAATCAAAGTTTGCTGGTTCTGGCGGCATAAGCCCGCGCTTGATTCCGTCGAGGCCTGCCATCATCAATGCAGGGAACGCCAAGTATGGGTTGGCCATCGGGTCTGGTGTCCGGAATTCCACGCGAGTCGCAACAGCGGTTGCACGCACAAGAGGAATACGAATCGCCGCCGAACGGTTACGTTGTGAATACACAAGCATGTTCGGAGCTTCAAAGCCAGGAGTCAGCCGACGGTACGAGTTAGTTGTGGGGTTTGTAAATGCGCACAAGGCTTTACCATGTTCGATGATACCGGCAATATAATGAAGGGCCAATTGTGAAAGGTGTCCTTCGCCGTTCGGATCGTAGAATAAGTTCGTTCCGTCTTTCCATAAGGATTGGTGAATGTGCATACCTGATCCATTGTCACCAAAAAGAGGCTTGGGCATAAACGTTGCACTATACCCTGCATCGAAGGCAACGTTCTTGACAACATATTTATACATTTGCACTTTGTCTGCCATATTGACAAGTGAATCAAACTTCATGTCGATTTCACCTTGACCAGCTGTACCAACCTCATGGTGTTGAACTTCACACTGGATGCCCATCTCTTCGAGTGCAACAAACATTTCGCCACGAAGATCTTGGAACTTATCTCCAGGAGGAAGAACAAAGTATCCGCCCTTAACGGGAAGTTTGTAACCCTGGTTGGGTCCACCATCGGATTCAACGTCACGATCTGAATTCCATGAACCAGCCACTGAATCAATCTCGTGAAAAGAGCTGTTCATGTCTTGACCGAAACGAACGGAGTCAAAAATGAAGAACTCTGCTTCTGGACCAAAATAAGCAGTATCTGCAACGCCGCTTGCACGGAGATGTTCTTCCGCTTTACGAGCAATAGTACGCGTGTCTTTGGTGTATTCCGCCATAGTGATCGGTTGATGCACGGAAGCGAGAATTACAACTGTGGGACGGTCACGAAAAGGGTCGATCGTCGCCGAGGTAGGGTCAGGCAAAATTGCCAAGTCGCTCTCATTGATCTGTTGGAATCCACGTACAGAGCTGCCATCAAAAGGAAGCCCAAGAGTAAACGCATCCTCGTCAAAATCGCGTGCTGCAATTGTGAAGTTCAACATTGCGCCGGTTAAGTCACAGAACCGCAAATTAACAAATTCGATATCGTGCTTCGATATCAAAGTAATTAATTCTGCGGGAGTCTTAGCTTCGGTAAAAGGGTTTCCGACTTTATTAACTGTGGAATCTGATGATGACATTGTGCTCCTTTAAGCTCAATTTGATTGGCTACCGGGAGCATATCTTTCTCTGCTTTACATCCGCAAATGTGCCTAGCCGAAAACGAGGTGCCCTCACTATTCTATATTCATTTCTCTCATTGAATTATGAATATGCACAAAAAAATCCAATAAATCTGATTTCAGTGAACCTTGGCAGATCGTACGGACAGAAAGATTAGAACATTGCTGTCTTTAAAAATGAAAGTGGCACTGATAAATGGATATCAGCGCCACGTAAGAATTAGTTGATATAGAACTACGAACTACCCGTTATTCTTTTTGCGCAGTACTTTTGTGCAAATAACTTCTTGAGATGTTGTGTGCTTAATACAAAGTCTATATAGAATTTGCTTGATGACTACAGCTCGTGGCTTTGTCAGAGTAATAGGTCGCGGATTTGTTGCTGCGTAGTGGGTTCTCCAAGGAGTAAACCCTCGTCCATCCCCGTAATCAACTGACATCGAGATGGCATAACACTCACCCGTAGCTACTCGTGATCTAGCAACACCAGATTCGCCTGCATGAAAAGAGAGAACTGATTCTTGTATGTTGGCGTCTTTTCGGTAAGTGGCATAGCCAACGCATTGATCAGCAGTAGATCCTGGTACAAGAAATTGTACATTCGCGGGACGTCCAGGTTGATCAAAAAAAGGTACGACCAAACCCACGTTGCCTGTTCCTGGTCTGGCGGCTTCTGTCTCAGCACTTAAGGAAAATCCCATACTTGGAATCAATACTGCTGCAGCTAAAAATGTTGCAGTCAGCCCAAGTGTCATTTTCCTTGTCAGAAGACGAATATGCATAAAAACTCCTTGAATTTCTGGGTAGACCGTCCATTATACCCCAACAAGCTAAATGCCGCAATGCGGAAATACCCCTCAATCCTATTAATCTACGGTCGATCTTATTTGTGACGGGACGCACGATAGGAGAAAAAGGAATGAAATCTCTATTAATTGCAACATTTACTCTTGGAGTAACGGCCGGGATCATGGGATCGGGCAATAGTATTTCGGTGAACGAGCTCGTTACTCAGGAATGCAACGCCAATAAACAAGCAGAAGTTGTTATTTTGGGGAGCATTCGGATTGAGCACCCCTTGGGGGAACAATCGTGCAGTGAAAAGCTTGATTCAATAAAGGAAATTAGCCTAAAGGGATAAAGTATCGTACAAAGCTTTATCGACTTTGGCTGAATGAAATAGTGAGTACAGTGCTTATTTATGCCAACGTGGCAAATAGCTATTAGCTAAATGAGTTGCCGCAGCCACACGACTTCGTGACATTAGGGTTATTAATCGCAAAACCTGCGCCTTGAAGACCATCTTTGTAATCAAGAGTTGCCCCCGCAAGATAAGGAGCACTTGCTGGATCAACAGCAACTTCAATACCACCTTGCGCATTAACGATATCGTCATCAGCTTTTTCGGAATCAAAAAACATTTCGTAGCTCAATCCTGAACAGCCACCAGGACGTACAGCGACACGCAAGAACATTCCCGCTTCATCCTCTTGAGCGATCAATTCAGCAACTTTGCTTGCTGCGGCATCAGTGACGATCATCGCACCAGCGGCATGAGCCTGAGGTGCCTGTGTTTCAGATGCTTCTGTTTTTTCCGTAGGTACTGTTGTTGTCACGGGGACCTCCAAATGTCTTGCCTTCTATTCTAGAGGAAAGCGACTCAAATTGAAATATCGTTCGGACATTTTACGTTGAAATAGCTATATCGACGCGAAATGTCATGATCTGAAACCAGTTCGGTAACGAGATTATTTCCATCTGACCATGATTTGATTGATCTTAAGCATTTTCTCATCGAGAGTGCCTAAAAGGGGCCGCTACAATAAGTACACCCTGAACCACATTTAAGGAGGACGTATGGATGAGATGATTATCTCTGTTCTTCGTGGCGTGATCGACCCAGAACTCAAAGACAACATTGTCAACCTTGGGATGGTCAAAGAGGCCTCTCGTGATGGAAACACTGCACGTGTTACCGTTGCGCTCACTACGGCAGGGTGTCCCTTGCGCCATCAAAT
>CAYMMG010000025.1:0-2113 GCA_964391505.1 uncultured Burkholderiales bacterium
CTCGCGTGATGATGTGAAGAAGTGTGTTGTAGACGAACAAGTCGTTATAAACCGCGGTACACCGAAACTCATTGTTGAAGGTGCCAAAAAATCCGCCTAACCTTTCATTATGGTTAGCCGATATATAAGTGTGAAGAATGTCAAAAAAAAGCTGATTCTTCTGCTGTGTTTGCTGTCAATGTCAACAGTCAGCTTCAATTCATTTCCTGCGCTTGCAACTGCAAATTATGCTCAATCGACTGACGTAATTGTTGACCCGTCAATTGGTGATGCACTTTTGGAAGATGGTGAAGCCAAGGTCATCGTTGTTCTGGGCAGTCACGATATTTCTGAATTAGATTCAGCCGCGGAGCGCTCAGAACTTTCCAGCGATCAAAGAGAAGTCATTCGAGATGCAGACCTCGAAAATAGTGAAACAAAAAAATACACCCGCATTCCTGCAATTTCAACCACCGTCGACAAAGAAAAGCTCGAATCGCTCCGTGATGATTCGAATGTTATGTCAGTTCACCTCTCGCGATATTACACACCATCACAAGAGCTAATGTCGTACGAAAACAATATTTCGTTTCGTCCAGCACTTACACAAGCTGTTCCTCTATTAGGAGCTTCAGCCGCATGGAGTAATTCGACGCCATATACCGGAACAGGTCAAAAAGTTGTCATTATTGATACGGGCGTCCAATCAAGCCACCCCTTCCTGGCCGGCGCAGTAACAGAAGAAGTGTGTTACGCCGAGGGGATCGATGGAATTGGCGGAACAGGGGCATGTCCTAACGGTTTAGATTCACAAATCGGAACTGGTTCGGCGGCACCGTGTGGTGCATCGCCAACATGTAGCCACGGTACCCATGTTGCCGGTATTGCCGCAGGACGAACGAATGTGACGGATGGTCCCGTCGGAGGAATTGCACCCACTGCGAGCATTGTTGCGATTCAAGTATTTACCACTTATGTTGATGGCGGCTCCGTTTCCATTTGTGCAGACATAGGAATTACAAGTCCATGTGTTCTGACAGGGGATAGCGACATTCTTAACGCATTAAATTATGTGCTCTCGAATGAATCGGACGTAGCGTCAATTAATATGTCATTAGGAGGAGGGTCGTACAGCACAACGTGTGACTCCACCAGCCCTTCAATTGCAAGTGCAATATCGCAATTGCGAACAGATGGAATTCTCACTGCCGTTGCTTCAGGAAATGCCAGCAACACGACAAGGATTTCTTGGCCTGCTTGTATGTCGGATGCAGTCGCTGTGGGGTCAACGACAAAAGCCGATGTTGTTGCAAACTACAGCAATTCGAATTCATTGATTGCTTTGTGGGGAACGGGTTCGTCGATACGATCAAGTGTTCCTCCGACAATGGATGTGGATGGCAATGTGGATGGTTTCGGAACCAAATCAGGAACATCAATGGCAACGCCAATGATCGCGGGAGCGATCGCGCTCGTACGACAGGCGCATCCTACGGAAGATGCCGACGATATTCTCGCGCGTCTCCAACTAAGTGGAGCGGCAATTACCGATACGCGTAACTCTATAACACGACATCGACCCTACATTCTCAACGCGATCACGATGTCGAATCCTAATTCTTCTACCCCTGTTTCCCTTCCCGATCCTCCTGCTTCTGTTGTTTTACAGGCACGAGCCGGGTATGGAGCCCTATCGTGGACCAGTTCAACGGGTGCAACGAGTTATCAGGTTTACGACATTAATAACACATTGGTGCGGAGTGTCAATGCTCCTACAACATCAACAACAGTAACTACCTATAAAAATGCTTCGGCTCGGTTCAGTGTACGTGCTGTTAACGATGATGGTGTTTCGGCAGCACAAACTTCGAATACGGTTATTGGTTTACCATCCAATGCTCAGGGTGGGTACGCTCTTTTTGCAAGTAATGGAGCAGTTGCAAGTGGAGGATCGCTTTCTGGGTATGCTCGCGGATCGAGAAGTTTGAACTATCCCATTGTTGGTGGTGCGTCAGATCCCTATGAACGAGGTGGGTGGAGTGTTGCGAGCGACGGAGGAATTTTTACAGTAGGCAATGTTCAGTTTTATGGTTCGACGGGTTCGATTCGTTTGAATCAACCTATTGTGGGTATG
>CAYMMG010000025.1:2213-19716 GCA_964391505.1 uncultured Burkholderiales bacterium
TGGTGATGCTCAGTTTTATGGTTCGACGGGTTCGATTCGTTTGAATCAACCTATTGTGGGTATGGCATCGACGGCTTCGGGTAAAGGTTATTGGTTGGTCGCGAGAGATGGCGGGATTTTTTCGTTTGGTGATGCTCAGTTTTATGGTTCGACGGGTTCGATTCGTTTGAATCAACCTATTATCGGCATGAAAGTAGCACCAGAAGGTAATGGTTACTGGCTTTTTGCTCGAGATGGAGGAGTCTTTACCTTTAATACCTCGTACTTTGGCGGTGGTGTTTCAACGGGATACACATTTGTAGGTGCAGGGTAGCGCGTAACATTGTGATGTGACACATTTAGATGAGGCATATTGGAACGATGCCCACGATACATATCGCAGTTCGATGGCGCGTTTGGGTCGAAGTCGTCTCGTCGTTTCTGCTGTCATCTATGCTGAAAATAAAGTACTTCTTGTTCGTCGAGCACCTCATGATTCCTATCCAGGTATGTGGGAATTTCCTGGCGGTGGTGTTGACGATGAAATCGACGACGAAAAAGGGGAATCGGTAGTAGATGCATTGCGCAGAGAAGTCTTAGAAGAAACAGGGATCGTATTACCGATATTTCCTACAGGAGAAGTACTTGTTCACCCCACGCGCACTGCATTAAGGGTGGTGCTCAGATTCGACCTTGAAAGTATCCCTGGTGTAACTCTTTCGGACGAACATGACGAAGGACGATTCTTGAGTCTCGAGGAAGCAAAGGTGACTATTGTGGGCAACGATATCGTGCATGACACGATGCGTCGAGAAAATCAACGGGTGATGAACATGATTTTCGACAATAATATGGGAATGGATCCGTAGGCTTCGCCTAGAATGCTCCCACTTATGACATCGCATATTCCCGAAAAAGTCTCAGCCGATGGTCTCGAAGATAAATGGTCGCAAATTTGGAAAGATTCCAATATTTACGCCTTCGATCGAAACCATACCCGCGAACAAATCTTTTCGGTTGACACCCCACCACCAACTGTTTCCGGATCGCTGCATTTAGGTCACGTTTTTAGCTATACCCATACCGATACAGTTGTGCGTTATCAGCGGATGGCAGGAAAGCACCCTTTCTACCCTATGGGCTGGGATGACAATGGCCTTCCTACAGAACGACGGGTACAAAATTATTTTGGTGTGATTTGTGACCCTACTGTTGAATACGATCCAGATTTTGTCGCGCCCGACGATCCTTTTGATCCGCCGCATCCTATCTCGCGACGAAATTTTATTGAGTTATGTGGAGAGCTTGTAGAAATTGATGAACAGAAATTCGAAGAACTCTGGCGTCATCTTGGTTTGTCGGTTGATTGGTCGATGACGTACACAACCGTCGGCAAAACAGCACAGAAAATTTCTCAACGCGCCTTTTTGAAAATGATTGATCGCGGAGAGGCTTACAAATCTGATGCACCCACTTTGTGGGATGTTGATTTTAAAACTGCCGTTGCCCAAGCAGAAATTGAAGATCGCGAAAAAGGCGGAAAATTTTATAAGCTTGCATTTCCTTTTTTCGATGAAGACACAGGAACGGCATCCAATGAATATCTGGTCGTTGAAACGACACGACCTGAACTTATTGCGGCGGATGTGGGTATCGCTGTAAATCCGAAAGACACTCGCTTTACGCACCTCATTGGTAAGAAAGTCCTCACCCCTGTCTTTGGAGTTCCCTTAGAGATTTATCCTCATGAGATTGCTGACCCCGAAAAGGGATCGGGTGTTGTAATGATTTCTACATGGGGAGATATTAGTGATGTTCAGATGTGGCGTGAACTCGATTTGCCCGTGCGCGCAGTTATTGGTCGTGACGGACGTATATTGCCTTTGCCCGGTTCAACTGCTGATTGGGGTGCCATCGATGCGAAAGCGGCAGACGCGGCATATGCCAAGATCGCGGGCTTGTTTCCTAATCAAGCAAAAAAGGTGATGGAAGAATTGATGCGTGAAAGTGGCGCATTATTAGAAGAGCCACGCGAGATTATGCGACCCGTAAAGTTTTACGAGAAGGGCGATCGTCCTCTGGAAGTTGTGGCTTCTCGTCAGTGGTACATTCGCAATGGTGGGCGCGATGCAAAACTTCGAGAAGCTCTTAAAGCTCGTGGTGCCGAGATGCAATGGCACCCTAAGTTTATGGAATCGCGTTTCGATAACTGGATAGATGGGCTAAATGGTGATTGGTTGATATCACGACAGCGTTATTTTGGTGTTCCCATCCCTGTGTGGTTTGCATTGGATGAGAGCGGTGAAGTTGATCACTCTCGTGTATTACAACCGGATGATTCTCAACTGCCTGTTGATCCTTCGAGTCATGTGCCGCCGGGCTACACAGATGATCAACGCAACCAACCGAATGGTTTCGTGGGAGACCCTGATATTTTTGATACATGGGCGACCTCGTCGTTGACTCCCCAGATTGCTGGTGGCTGGAGTGAAGATGATGAGCTCTTTAAAAAGGTTTTCCCTATGGATCTTCGTCCTCAAGCGCACGAAATTATTCGTACGTGGTTATTTTCCACAGTGGTACGCGCGCACTACGAGAACGATGATGTTCCGTTTACGAACACATTAATTTCGGGATGGATTCTTGATCCTGACCGCAAAAAAATGAGTAAGTCCAAAGGTAATGTTGTTACCCCAATGGGATTACTTGAACAGTATGGATCTGATGCAGTTCGCTACTGGGCCGCCAACGGTCGACCCGGGGTCGACACAGCTTTCGATGAAGGCATCATGAAGATTGGTCGCCGGCTTTCTACGAAATTATTAAATGCCAGCAAGTTTGTGCTCACCGTGGCATCCGATGTTTCCGACATTGATACGAATAACGTAACCAATGAGTTGGATCGATCATTTTTGACAATGCTGAAAACTGATGCTGTTGCATGCGGAGAAGCATTTGCTCAATATGATTATGCACGATCACTGCAGATTGCAGAAACTCGCTTCTGGGATTTTTGCGACAACTATCTCGAAATTGTAAAGAGTCGTGCGTATGGAAGTCAAGGAGAACTAGGTCAACTCAGTGCACAAACAACACTGCGTATCGCGCTTTCTGTGTTTCAACGTTTGTTTGCTCCGATCATGCCATTTGTTACAGAAGAAGTTTGGTCATGGTGGCAAGAAGGTTCAGTTCATACATCTTCGTGGCCGACACAAAGTGAATTACCCTTCGATGCAGACCACGATATTTATGCAACAGTTATTGCAGCAGTCGGGCAAATGCGTGGGTATAAGTCAGAAGCTAAAACCAGCATGAAAACTGAAGTTGTTAAAACAGTATTGAGAGGTGGGTGGCTCAAAGGTGTCTGGCTGGTTGCTCTCGATGATATTCGCGATTCGTGCAACATCACGGACCCTGCATTCACAAGAGAATCGATTGAAGATATCGATACCGATGTGTTCTTCGACGTTTCCCGTACGGAATTCGCGACTAAAGAATGATTTCGCCTCAACTCGAGCAATGGCTTGATGCTCATATTAATTTTGAAACAGGCAAGCTTTCTAAACGTGCAACCATGCCCACATTGGAGCGCATGCAACTCTTATGTCGATACATGGGCGACCCTCAAGAGTATGTCAAAGCAATTCACATCACAGGAACAAACGGTAAGACATCAACAACCAGGATTACAGAATCCTTGTTGCGCACAAAAGGGCTATATGTAGGAGCCATTTCATCACCACATCTTTCTTACATGAATGAACGTATCTGTCTTGACGGCAAGCCTGTTGAAAGTTCGCTTCTCGAGCATGCGCTCACATCTATACGTAATATTGAAAATTCGGTTGACGTTATCGCAAAAGATCCACCTTCCTATTTTGAGATCTTTGTGGCTGCGGCATATGAAATAATGAGTCACGAAGCAGTCGATGTGGGTGTGATAGAAGTCGGCATGGGTGGGTTGTACGACGCCACAAATGTATGTGCCACTGAAGTAGCAGTGATTACCAATGTGGAACTTGATCACATGGCCTATTTAGGAGATACGCGAGAGAAAATTGCCGCGGAAAAGAGTGGAATCATTAAGCGTGATAATCGCGTTGTCATTGGTGAAACCGATGAAAATATTGTGTCGATTTTCCTGGAGGCCGCACAGAAAGTCAATGCAACTGCACTCGTGGTGGGTCAAGACTTTGAGATGCTTTCCAACGAGCAAGCAGTAGGTGGACGATTGCTGAGCATGCGCACACCTTATGCCACATATCGCGATGTGTTCCTTCCTCTCTTTGGTGCTCATCAAGCGAGTAACGCTCTGATTGCGCTTGTTGCAGCAGAGTCTTTTATCGATGCCGCGCTCGGCGAGGAAGTCGTTATTGAAGGATATAATAATGCACGTTCTCCTGGACGTATGGAAATTTTGGAGCGCGAGCCTCTCGTGCTCATAGATGGGGCACATAATGTTGCAGGCGCTCAAGCGCTTGCAACTGCTTTGGAAGAAGAGTTCGAACGTGCACGTAGAATTTATGTTTTGGGTTTAACAGAAGAAAAAGATCCCACTGCAATGATCAATGCTCTTGGCATTGATAACGACGACATCGTCATTGTTACGGCTGCAGATACTGCGCGTGCAATGGAGGTTGGCGTTTTAAGTCAGGCCTTACGCGACGCTGGCGTTGAAACAGTGATAGAAGTTAATGGTCCTCTTACCGCAATCGAAAATGCGAAAGCGCTGGCGCTTGATGACGACCATATCATCGTGACTGGCAGCTTGTATGTTGTAGGTGCAATTCGTGGGGCGATGGCGTCCTCCTGAGCCTATTTGTCATCCTGAGCGCAACAAGTCATCCTGAACGAAGTGAAGGATCTCCGCGCAGCGGGTGTTCGAGGTTGTCCGCTGCGCGGAGATTCCTCGGCAGAGCCTCGGAATGACATAGGAGTCGGGAAAAGCAGCGGACATCTCGTAAAATGCTTGCATGCTAGATACAACACTTATTATTTTGAAACCCGATGCAGTTAAGCGCCAACTTGTCGGCGAAATCATTACCCGCATCGAGAAGAAAAACCTCACGATTGCTCGTATGGATATGCGAATGCTCGATAAAGAAACACTCGACGAGCACTACGAAGAGCACAAAGATAAAGGCTTTTATCCTGAATTAGTGGACTTTATGAGCAGTGGTCCTGTTGTGGTCATGGAAGTTCAAGGCCGTGATGCTCAGATGGTGATGCGCACGATGATGGGGTCAACGGACCCTGTTACAGCTGACCCCGGTACGATCCGCGGTGATTTCGGTATTCTTTTCACTGAAAATCTTATCCATGGTTCTGATTCTGAAATATCCGCTGCGAGAGAAATAGAAATTTTCTTCGGCTCCTAGCCTTATGGGGTCAGACCCTGTAAAAAGCTTCCTTTGGACGGATTGGTCCCTTCTGGCCTAGCCTAGAGGTCCAAAGGAGACCAATTTTCGTGTCTGATTCCATTTTCTCATCAATTGTTGGCCGTGATATGGCTGTTGACCTTGGCACTGCCAATACCCTTGTCTACGTGCGTGGTCGTGGTGTTGTCCTGAACGAACCCAGCGTGGTTGCTGTTAATACTCGCGACGGACGTCCTCTTGCTGTGGGAACGGAAGCGAAACGCATGATCGGTCGTACTCCTGGTCACATCCGCGCTATCCGCCCGCTTAAAGATGGCGTTATTGCAGACTTTGACGTCTGTGAAAAGATGCTCCGCTATTTTATTCAACGTGTTCATCAACGGCGCTGGGCAAAACCGCGTATGGTGATTTGTGTTCCCAGTGGCATTACGGGTGTTGAGCAACGTGCTGTTCAAGAAGCTGCGGAGTATGCAGGAGCTCGAAAGCCTGCGTATATTATTGAAGAACCGATGGCTGCAGCAATTGGTGCGGGTCTCCCCGTGCATGAACCAACGGGAAATATGGTTGTCGACATTGGTGGAGGCACAACCGAAGTCGCTGTTATTTCTTTGGGTGGAATCGTGTCGAGCGAATCGGTTCGTATTGGTGGGGACGAGCTCGATGAATCCATCATGACGTTTATCAAGAAAGAATATTCACTTGCAATCGGTGAACGTACCGCAGAAGAAATCAAAATGCGGCTCGCGTCTGCTGCTCCTCTAGCAGAAGAGCAAATGGCTGAAATTCGCGGTCGTGACCTGGTCACAGGCTTGCCCAAGACCATTGTGGTCTCCACTGTTGAAATCAGAGAAGCGATTGAAGAGCCGGTCTCGGCCATTGTTGATGCTGTAAAAGTGACGTTGGATACTACGCCTCCTGAACTTGCTGCAGACATTATGGAAAAAGGAATTGTTATTACGGGCGGCGGCGCTCTGCTTCATGGACTGGATCGACGCCTCGCAGACGAAACAGGAATGCCCATCATCGTTGCAAAGAATCCATTATTCAGTGTTGTTGTTGGTTCTGGGCAATGTCTGGAAGAATTCGATGTCTTAAAGTCGGTTCTTATTTCGTCAAACTTGCATTAGAAAGCTCGTTCCAGTGACGGTAAAAAAACGCGTCGTGCTTTTACTGTGTATTACTGCGCTCACTTTGATCACGATAGATCTCCGAGGTGGCGACACTGGACCTCTTGGCACAGTTCGTTCTGCAGTACGCGAAGCTTTTTCTCCCATGCAGCGTGGTGTGAATGCTGTAACGTCACCCGTCGGAAACTTTGTCGATGGAATTGTGAATGCCTCAGACTTAAAAAAGGAAAACACTCGCCTGCGCCGAGAGGTTACGAAAGTAAAAACAAAAAATAAAACCTATGAAGCAGCGGTGGGTGAAAATGATCGGTTGCGAAAACTGCTTCAACTCACCAAAGTTATTGATATTGATAATACGACGGCACAAGTGATAACAGGATCACCTTCAAATTTTGAGACAACACTTCAAGTTGATAAGGGAACAAAATCAAAGGTGCGAGTGGGCGATGCAGTGGTTGACGGTGATGGCCTTGTAGGCCGCATCATTGATGTTTCCTCTTCTCGCTCTACTGTCCTGTTGATTACAGATTCAACATCGGGCGTCGGTGTGCGCGATGCGCGAAGCGAAATTACTGGCATTGCTCAAGGCCAAGCGGGCGATAGTGACATATCTATGCAATTTGTGGATCCCGATGCAGATATTAAGAAGGGCGATACAGTTGTCACATCAGGGCTTCAAGATGGTCGATTCCCTCCTAATATTCCGGTTGCTACGGTGAAAAGTGCAAAACGAAATCCCAGCGGTCTTTATAAAGACGTGAAACTCACTCCTATCGTGAATATTAATCGTATCTCGGTGGTATCCATCCTTCACACAAGTAAAGCAGCAGCAAAATGAAAGATGTTCTTTCGCCTTCGCGTCATCATGCTCATCGATTTTCACTCGATCCACTTGCAGCTCGTGACTATACCGATCGATCTCCGATCCTTCGATGGAGTGCTATCGCTCTCATGGTGATTGTCGGATTGCTGATGGAAACTACTGTTTTTTCGTCATGGAGAATTTTCGGTGCGGCTCCATCTTTTGGTTATGTCGCAGTAGCAGCGGTTGCCTATTATGCAGGTGCGAATACTGCCTTGGTCTTTGGCTTTTGTGCCGGTGTAGGCTCGGATATCTTTTATCGAACACCACTGGGCGTGTCTGGACTATCCATGATGGTGTGCGGTCTTGTTATCGGGATGATGCAAACCGGCATGATGAGGCCTACACCGCTCGCTGTGCCTCTAATGGGGTTGAGTGTGAGCGTTGCCGGAAATGCTGTGTATGTCTTGATTTCTATTCTCGTAGGCTTTGAAAGTCTCTTCAGCGCACATACTGCATATGTGATCCTTCTTTCGTCGCTCATTAACATGATTGCTTCCCCGTTCATTTTTGCAATCGTGAAGAAATTTATTGGTGCACCAGCTTGGAAAAACCGATGACGGATCAACTACGCGAGAAGCGAATCGGAATTGTTGGAGTAGTCATTATCGCACTTTTCCTCACACTTGGTTCACGCCTCTGGTATCTACAGGTTGCCACGGGCGACCAGCTCGCAGCAGCGGCAACACAAAATCGTATTCGAGTCATCCAGGAAGAAGCTCCCCGTGGTCGAATACTCGATGTCAATGGAAATGTTCTCGTCGATAACCGAATTGCACGTTCGATTGTTGTCGATCGTCAAGAATTAAAAGATGAGAAGAAGAAAAAGGAAGTTGTCAATCGACTTTCAAAGGTATTAGACATCGACAAAAACGATATTGAAGCACGAATAAAAGATGAAAGGATCTCTCCGTATAAGCCCGTTCCCATCGCGATTGATATTCCTCTTGACCGTATTCAGTACATTAAAGAACGACAAGATGAGTTTGCTGGGGTGGATGCTGTCCCGCTAGCAGTACGTCGATATCCCAATGGCACTTTGGCAGCACACGTTGTTGGTTACGTAGGTGAAATTAATGACCAGGAGCTCAAAGAGCGTAAAGAAAATTATCAATTAGGTGAATCTATTGGTAAATCAGGAGTTGAGTATGCATATGAAGATGCATTGAGAGGAACTCCATCGACTCGACGAGTAGAAATTGATGTTAAAGGACGTGTACTTCGACAAGTTAGTTACACTCCTCCCGTTCCAGGTCATGACGTTGTCCTTTCCATTGATATCAATTTACAGCGCGTGGCGGAAACCTCGCTTGCAGAACAGATAGAAGTAACCCGTTCTCAACAGGACACGAACGACAAAACAAAATTTACCAAATTTAAAGCGCCCGGCGGATCGGTGACGATTGTTGATCCACAAAATGGCTTTGTTCTTGCTCTTGCGAGTTTTCCCACTTTTGATCCTGCCGCATTTGTGGAAGGGATCCCAACTCCAGTCTGGAAACAATTGAATGATCCAGCTAATGCATACCCGCTAAATAATCGAGCCGTGCAAGGCCTCTATGCCCCTGGTTCAACTTTTAAAATGGTGACGGCAATTGCGGGAGTAAAAAGCAAGATCGTGTCGCCTGGTTCGACATTTAACGACACAGGTTCGCTTAAAGTTTCTGACGTCGTATTTGCCAATGCAGGAAATAAAGTAAACGGATATATTTCATTGTCCCGTGCTCTGGCCGTGTCTTCTGACACATACTTTTATAACATCGGTTCAAAGTTATGGTCTCTTCAATACAAAAATAATCCTGATGGTGATGCCATCCAAACCACTGCACGCGAGTTTGGATTCGGTAGCGTGACGGGCATCCCTATCGGAAATGAAAGTAAGGGGCGCATCCCCGATGAGAAATGGAAGCAAGCTGTCCATAAGGAAGATCCGAAAGCATTTCCCTACGCAGAATGGTTGCCGGGCGATAATGTGAACTCTTCTGTGGGTCAGGGTGACACGCTTGTTACGCCCATTCAGATCGCAATGGCATATGGAGCCTTTGCAAATGGCGGCAAGTTGTATCAGCCTCAGCTCGTTGCTGAGATTATTCCAGCAGGGACTAAGAAACCATCGAGTGTTACTAAACCAAAATTGAAAAAAACGATCACGCTCGACGCGAACATGGTTTCGGTCATGAAACAGGGATTCACGAGTGTTATAACATCAGAAGACGGAACTGCTCGTGGTGCTTTCGGTTCATTTCCTAGTTCAATTTCTGTTGCGGGTAAAACAGGTACCGCGGAAATTGATGGGAAACAAGACACATCTCTTTTCGTAGGGTTTTCTCCTGCTGTTAATCCTAAGTACGTTGCCGTTTCTGTAGTCGAAGAAGCAGGGTGGGGTGCCGGTACGGCTGCACCTATTGTTCGGCGTGTATTCGAAGGCGCCTATGGTTTGGGTATTACTAGTGTGATGTTTGCTCCTCCTCCGGGAGGTGCTGACTGATGGCTTTGACCAAATCATTAACGGCAGCAAAAAAACAACTTTCCGCCAAGCCTTGGCGACAAGTGGATGTCGTGTTATTAGGTGCAGTGGGTGCACTTTCGGTTCTGGGATGCATAATGATCTATTCGGCATCACGTTCGCGCTTAGCGTCGCAAGGCATTTCCAAAGCATACTTTCTTGAACGTCAAATAGGTTTTGTGCTCGTTGGGGTCATGTTGATGTTTTTCGTTATGTCGATTGACTATCGCAAGATGCGAGATATGTCACCGTTGATATACATAGGCGTTGTGGGAATGTTGGTATTGGTGTTGTCTCCGTTAGGGTCCGCAGCTAATGGTACCCAAGGATGGTTTTCGCTTCCTGGTGGTTTTCAGTTGCAACCCAGTGAATTTTCTAAATTCTTTCTGATCATTGTCCTTGCTAGTTACATTTCTCAGCATGAACAGTTCCACATACCTGCATTAATACGCACCCTTGCCATAGCAATTGTGCCTATTGGTTTGGTGTTGTTGCAACCCGATCTTGGAACGGCCATGGTTTTGGGTGCGATTGGGATTGGAATGCTCAGCGTTGCGGGAACTCGCGGACGTTATCTTTTGGTACTTGCAATCTTCGCAATCGTGAGCGTGGTCGGTGTCTTGCAAATGGGCGTATTAAAACAATATCAAGTAGATCGATTGACGGTTTTCCTCAACCAAGAATCAGATAAGGGTGCTTCTGCATACAATGTCGATCAAAGTAAGACTGCCATTGGAAATGGCGGAATGGTGGGGAAGGGGCTTTTCAAAGGCGAACAAACAAATTTGAGTTATGTTCCAGAACAGCATACCGATTTCATTTTCACTGCTATTGGGGAAGAGCTCGGATTTTTGGGATCAACAACGGTGCTCGGACTTTTTGGAATTATCGCATGGAGAATGTGGAGAATCTCGCGTGCAGCTCCTGATGCGACGGGAACACTTATTTGCATTGGGGTGGTCTCGATGTTTGTATTCCATGTTTTTGAAAATATTGGAATGACGATGGGGATTATGCCAATTACGGGGATACCTCTGCCCTTTGTTAGTTATGGTGGTTCGGCGGTGCTTCTCATGTTTATGGCAGTGGGATTAGTGAATAATATTTATATGCACCGTTACGAATAGGAATTCCTCTCTCGTTAGACTTTCTTCATGGAGAATCGTCGGTTGAGCAGTTCCGAACTTAAAAAAGAGCAACAAAATACCCTCGAAACACGACGGATACATTATGGAATTTCAGCTTGGCTGCTTTTTCGACTCATGGATGTGGTTTACGGACGCAAAGCAGCGCTTTCCAAGTTTCTCGTTCTTGAAATTATTGCGCGCATGCCCTACGTTGCCTGGGAGCAAGTCTCCTATGTTGCCATTACGCATACGCATTCAGCTCCAAAATTTGCCCGCCGTATTCATGGCGAGGTCATTGATGCGCGAGAACAACAGGACAACGAGTTGTGGCATCTTCTGATAATCGAAGAGTTGACACAGAATCGAGGGTATAAAAAACATGGACTTATTCGTGTTCGTGTCCTTCCTCAAATTCTCGCATACTTGTACTATCACTTGTCTTGGTTTTTGTATGTCCTCAAGCCGCGATGGAGCTATTTACTTAACGCACAGTTTGAAGACCACGCAGAACATGAATACATGGGTTATGTTCGCGACCATCCTGAAACTGATGATGAAAAATGGGAGAGTGCATTCCGGGATGAGTACGGAAATTACGAAACAGTTGGGGACCTTTTGCGTGCCATCGCTCTTGATGAAAGACACCATAAATTGAAGAGTCTTGAACAGATTGAGCAAGCGCGTTTTCACCAGTTGGATGATGAAGAGGACGACTAGGACTGGGAATGGGTATTACCCGGTATCCATGTTGGGTGGAGGATGTTGTTTGAGTTTGGGGATAGTTTTCTCTGCAAACGTTCTGTCATTGTGCATCATGGTGTGATGTCGCGAACAAAGTAATGCAAGATTATCAATATTGGTTTCACCGCCATGTGCCCAGTGGTGAATGTGATGTGCTTCGCACCAATGTGCTGGCGTGATACAGCCAGCAACTGAACAAGTTTCTTGTGAGAGCAGCATCTGCTTTTTCATTTTCCAAGGTGCAGTGCGTACTTTGCGGCCGAGATTGTAGGTTCCGTCCGTGTACTTAATGGGTGTAGCCAGTGTTGTGTCACACAGAATTTGTTCAATATGCTCCCGCGAATGAGTCGAGATAATAGGTGACGCGGTTTCGATGCATTTAGTGAGGAATGCATGAGTTGAATATTCGGGGTCCAGATCATTGATGTCGATGACTATGTCAGAAGTTAATACGGGGTTAAGAGAAAAGCGAAACTCTTCTGGAGTTGTGTTCCCTGCGTTCATTGTCGAAGCACTGTCGGAGCCAGACGCCATTCGCGGTAGTCGCTTCACTCTTGGATCCTCTGTCGTTCCCTGTGATTGCTCTTTGTTCCCGCTACTGGTCCCGTTTGAAGGGGTGGCTTCATCGTGCTTTGCTGTTTTTTCACCTGAAAGATATCCTTGTGCGATGCAGACAAGAGCATCGGCTCGTCTTTGAGCAGGAGAGTAGTCGCTTCGCGATTCTTGTGCGGTGCGTCGCCAGAGTTTACTGCTGACATCTTGAAGTGCTTTGTACAGAACCCTTCCTTGAATAGCATCGAATTCACCGTGAAGGATATAGCGCCCATCCATAACTTCCGAGAAGTACAAAAAGCGGTTTTCAAAATGCTTGTAATCATCAGATGTTTCATCAATAACGGAATCAATCATATTTTTCCAGTGACGTACGGCTGCTAAGAATTGCTGAGCCGATAATGTATGTGCAACTTTTACCAGTAATTCCACGTCGTCGGCAAAAAACTCACGGTATTTTTCGTTAGCTAATGGGACAAGAGCGGTTAAACAATCTGTTGTCATCGTTCCTGTCGAGACGGCATTCGAAATGACAGGAAAATCGCGAATTAGCGAGCCTATTGCTAGTGTGCCATTCACGCTTCGCGGCAAGAGCCCAGTTTCATGAACGATTGCAGTTTTTGCAGAAAGGTAACCTTCGGTTGCCCATGCTCCAGAATCGCGATAGCTTGCTGCTACTTGAGCACCGACAAGAGTAGTCATTTGTTGGATCTCGGCAAACACATTCATTTCAGCTGTTGAAATCGAAGCGCCGCTCACCTCGCATACCTGCTTTACCTTCGCGAGGGCCTCTCGAATAGCGGCACACTGCTCTTCAATCACGTACATATGTTTGTATTATATCGTGTGTGTTCGTGAAATACAAGTAGAAAATTGTCATATCTTGTATAAATAAAGATTTACAACAATGTCTCAGCGCTTTTATTCTCAGTTAGGTTAGGCTAACCTAACTGTGTTAACTTATGAACTAATAAATCACAGGCAAACCGACAGAAGGGGTTGAGTATGAGTTCGAACGCGAACGCTGGAAAATCATTTGGTCCCCAAAATCGACCTAAGAAAAAATTGCCCCTTGTCGACCTTGACCTCAACAAAATTGGTAAAGCCCTTGCAAAGTTAAAGGGTTCGGATGCTCCTGCACTTTCAGATCTCGAAACATATTTTGAATGGTACCGAAATGTTTTTGGTGAAGTTGCTCTCGAACTTCTACTCGATGATTGTCGCGACGCATTACGAGAACGTGATTACGAAGAATTGTTAAACGTAATCAACCAAGTTTTGGCTCTCCATTCGAATCACAAAAAACAAGCAATCGCGGAACCAACTTTTCAAAAAGTGCCGTTTAAAGCAGAACGAAGGCTCGGAATTGCAGCGATGGCGGGAATCCAGAGCATTTCTGAAATGACAATCGAATCCGCTGAGTACACAAAACAAGAAACTCGCACATTCGGTGAAATTGCTGCTGTCGTTAGTGCGTGGGAAATTCGACTCGCTGAACTTGTTGCAGCAGGTGACATCACTCAAGAAGAAGCAGCTGCACTTGTAGAAGATATTCGTAATATTGAGATCGATAAGTTTGCTCAATTGACTCTTGAGGAATACAAGAATATTCTCACAATGGCTAAGCGTATGGATTACCGCGACATTGAAGAAGCTGTCTTTATGCTTGATACTGCGGTTGTTCGTACATCCGATCATACAGAACGGATGATGGGTGAAGAAGGCTTCACGACCTTCGCTGAAGTCTCCACACTTTTTAAAGAAGTAAACGAGAAATTAAATGAACTGGTTGAATCTGGCGATATAACGATTAGCCAAGCAGTCGATGTTGCAATGAAACTTGCCGATTCACGAGTGTCTGATCTTCGCGAGATAGCCAAGGGCGCAGAACGTATCCTTGAACTGGAATCGGGAAAACAATCCCAGATGGCCATCTCGCTTATTGTCGATGACTTCGCCAAGTCGATGGAAGAAGATATTGCTGATCGATCTCGTTCCGAAGCTGGATTTATCGAAGTGGGTAAGAATCCAGACCAACAACGTGGGCCTCGCATTCCTTCGAATGAAGAGGCTTCGTTCTCTGTTGATGATAATGCTGCACAGGGCCAATCCCAAGCTCGATCTCGTTTTGGTGGCGAAGAAGGTTTTACAGAAATTGGTACGGATGCCGAGCGTGAACGAAGACGGCCTGTCCAGACTTTTGCAGACACTACACACTTCGTTTCTAACGATGAAGTTGTCCAAGCACGCGCCATTGAACAAAGACGACTTCAGCAGCAGGCGCAACAAAATCAACAAGCACAACAAGCGCACGACCAAGCGGTTGCTGCTCAACAAGCTGCACAGATTGCAGTGCAACGTGTTGCATCCCAAGCTCGGCAAGACCAACGAGATGCTGCCGCACGTGCACAGGTGCAACAAGAACAACCCGATGTTCCGGCGAGAACAGATGACTTTCGAAAATCTGCGGAACAAGCACGTCAGAACCAGGAAGCAGCTGCGCGCGCAGAACAACAACACGCTCAGTCAGAACGTCAAGCCGAAGCGCAAAGAGTTGCTGAACAAGCGCGTGCTGATCAGCGTCAAGCTTTGGTGGCTGAACGTGCTGCATATTTTGAGGCTTTACGTCAATTGCAAAAAGACCAGGCCGAGCAAAACCCAACTTTGCTCGTAACGGATCAGGAAGTTAACGAAGCCCCTCCTATTGACGATCGTTATCCGGATCCCAACGAACCTAAAGAGCAGGATTGGAAAAGCATCTGTGACAAATGCCCACTGAAGGCAATGTGTAATGGTGATGGTTGCGGCCCTAAGGGCGAAAAGAATGGCCCAGAAGTACTGTTAACTGTTGGCCCACGACCAGCTCCCACTTCTGGACACGAAACTGCAGTTGGTCTCGGAGGAATTGGTCGACGTGTTGCTCCTGCCCCTGCGGCTGCTGCAACTTCAGTTTCAATCAGTTAATTCCGTCTTAATTAGCTAAAGACTTCCTTGATCACTTCCAGGCGATTGCTGCTGTCGTTGAGTTTTCTATTTTTCTTTACTCATTCACCGATACCCTTATTTTCAGTCATTTCGAATGCACAAAAAATGAACCAGAGCTCGAGTAAAGCATATAAACTGATTTAAACGATTGTTAGGAGTATTCATGGCTAAAGGTCAAGATAAGCGAAAAGAAAAAAAGAAGCCAAAGAAAGAGAAGGCTCCTAAAAACCCTTCCTAGGATTCTCATGGCAGTTCCTATCCTCGTCTTACGGAATATCGCACACGAAGGTCCAGGTATATTTAGCTCAGTTGCAAAGCAACGAGGTTTCGCGCTTGACGATGTCGATCTTGAAGCCGGCGAAGATCCACTTGCTCTAGAAAATTACAGCGCCGTTGTTGTATGCGGTGGCCCAGATAGCGCTAATGACGACACTGAAAAGATGAAGAAGGAAGTCGAGTTCGTTCGCGAAGCAATTGAGCGTGGCGTACCCTATTTTGGAATTTGTTTAGGAATGCAAATACTTGCCAAGGCAGCCGGCGCTGCTGTTATTCGTGCTGAAGCGAAAGAAATTGGTTTTAAGGATCCCGAAGGCGAGCAATTTCGTATCGATCTCACTGCTGCGGGTCTGAGCGACTCTCTATTCAATGGCTGTGCTGAAGCGATAGACGTTTTTCAACTGCACGGTGAAACCGTCGATGTCAATGACAATGAAAATATTGAACTACTGGGAACAGGAAAAGGGTGCCGCAATCAAGCCATCAAAGTGGGTTCATGTGCGTATGGTATTCAATCGCACGTCGAAGTCACAAAGGAAATGTTTGAAGAATGGCTTATGCTTGACCCAGATCTAAAAAGCAATGACGCTGCATTGTTGCGAAAGGAATTTGCTGCGATATACGATGATTATGTTGTAACTGCAGAATGTGTCTTCAACAATTTTCTCGACATCGTCGAATCACAAGTATCATCCTGAATTGAGCCAGTCATTCTGTGCTGAGCCTGTCCTTCTGAGGCATCATCGAAGAATCTCTATTGAGAAAATTTTGTTCGTCCGCTGCACGGACATCCTTCACTGCGTTCAGGATGACGTGGGTTGCACATGCCAATCAAAAGCAGGATCACAGGGAGCGATCGGAGGAGTGACCGCGAGCTATGTCTGGCTTTGCCAGCGTTGCGATTAAAGGATCACAGGGAGCGATCGGAGGAGTGACCGCGAGTTGTGTCGGGCTTTGCCAGCATTGCGATTAAAGGATCACAGGGAGCGATCGGAGGAGTGACCGCGAGCTATGTCGGGCTTTGCCAGCGTTGCGATTAAAGGATCACAGGGAGCGATCGGAGGAGTGACCGCGAGTTGTGTCGGGCTCTGCCCGCACAACGATTATAAACTCAGAACTGACCGCGTGGTCGTACACCCCATACACTCACGGGAGTGCCCACAGGCGCATGGTTCCATAACTTTTTAGCGTCTACTTGTCGGACATTAAGACAACCATGGCTTCCGCGAGTGGAGAATCCCGATTCATGAATTGCATTATCTCCATCGAAAAACATTGCATAGGGCATTGGCGTTCCAAAGATTGAAGAGATGTGGTCTTTATTTTTCCAATAAATCCTAAAGTTACCCGTACGTGTGATTTTCCCAAGATCCGGATTGCCTGAACGCATTTGCGTTGCAGTATACGTCCGTACACCATTCTTTGTGAGCCACAACTTTTGGTTCTTAAGATCTGCACAAATCCGCAAACCTGATGGAGCCGCGTTCCCTTTCATGATGCCCCATGTATTGGGTCCAACAACTCCGTCAACGCTTAAATTCTTTGTGCATTGGTATGCCTTAATTGCGTTGCACGTGATTGGCCCGAGCTGACCATCTTGAGCTACTCCGACCTTCGCTTGAACTTTTTTCACCGTTGCACCTGCCGCAGTAATTCGGCATCCGCCTGCTTCTGCACTTTCGGCAGCGTTTCGGATGGGATCGGCAAATGCTGAGCTGACAGGCAGAGTAACTGCAAACGATGCAAATACTGTGAGGAAGACCAGTAGCTTCTTAATCATGGAAATTTTCCTTTGGTTGGTAATGATTGAGCACAAGAAGAGCAGAGATAGTTTTCTTATGGGAATCTCCAAGATAACACTAATTGCCTTTTGTTGTCCAATAGGGGTCGAAACGGACGCGCTTCAGGAAACGCAGCTCGATGTCGAGTACAATGGAAGTAGTTCGCATACAGAAATGCCGGGCAATGGT
>CAYMMG010000026.1:0-18614 GCA_964391505.1 uncultured Burkholderiales bacterium
ACTGCTCAGGCGCAAGAAAACCTGGTTATATTCTTCCTACTTTTTCTCCTCCCTCAAATTTTCTTCTACGCAATGACGGCTGCCATGCAGGCATTTTTGGCAGCTCGATCAAGATTTGTTGCTGCCGCTTTCGCACCGATTATCAATAACGTCGTTGTCATTGCGACATTGCTTTATATTCGCACACGCCAAGAAGAACTCGATGTTCCACTCGACCAGATCAAGTCATCGTCGTTGATGACGACACTTGCCATTGGCACAACGTTAGGTGTCGTACTTGTTTCTGTTGTCGTAGGAATCGTCTACATCAGAGCTGGTGGGCGTTTGTCGTATGTATCAATAAACAACAAACATGTGCGAGCGCTCATTTCTCGCTCTAAATGGATGGTTGCATATTCGCTCGTCAATCAGATTGCTCTTTTCGCCATTATTGCTTTTGCCAATACATATAGCGGCGGAGTGGTGATGTACCTTGTGGCTTGGTCCTTCTTCCAACTCCCCCACGGGCTCTTTGCGAACTCAATCATGACGACGATGATCCCTCGTATCACGCATACCTTGGATCAATCTGAAGTTGACGTAAACAAAATCCGATTGACTCCAGAGACGGGAACCATCACACGTCAAACAGCAACGGGGTTAACGATTGTGATGAGTTTTATATCTGCTCTCGGTATTGCAATCGCTGTTCCTGTAATGAATCTTCTCATTGGGCATGGAAGTATTTCCGCCAGTCAAGCCGAGCACACAGGTCGTGTTCTCATCGGTTTCTTGGTCTTTCTTCCAGCATTTTCGCTTTATCTCTTTAACGTACGTCTCTCCAATTCCTTGAACAAAACTAAAACCATCTTTTTCATCAATGTTCTTCAAAATACTTGTAACGTTCTATTTGCTCTGCTCTTTCGTGACTCGTTCACAGTTGTCGGACTTAGTGTTGCGTTTTCGCTTTCCTACCTTGTTGTGATTCCTTTATCGATTCGTGTCATGAGTAAAGAACTTGAAGCGAGTTTGCTCTTCAAGAAAACAACTACTGTCATGGTAATGACCTGCTCTATAGCAGCACTGGGGGGGTTCTTTGTCTCTACCCGTATCGATAATATTTACGCTGCTATTCCGGCTGGCCTAGCCGTATGTATTCTGATTCAAGCTGCAGGCTCGCTGTTTGCACGAGATGAGCTCATGGGTTTAGCCCGTCTTGCCTACCGACGTAAGAATTTTTCGTAATCGTTGCCAAGTTTTTTGTGCAAACCTGGCTTAGGCTAATCGAGTGTCCGAGCTCATACCCCCAGATGATTTAGAAATTCGGCGCGCCCAAAAGCAAGACAAAGATGCAATTGAGAGAGTGATTGAAAAGAGCGCTCCCTATGTTCTTGCACTCTGCAAAACATGGTGTCGTCCCCCTCTTGAAGCAGCTGACATCGCGCAAGAATCCCTGCTCAGGGTTGCTAAAAGCATTAAATCATTCCGTCAGGATTCGGCCTTTTTTACGTGGGTATACACGTTAACGTATCGCACGTTTCTCGATCATGCTCGAACTCAAGCACGACGTGCTTCACTTGCACCTATGCAATCTTTAGAACTCTCTCCTGATGTAGATAAGAACTCCAGAAGTGAAAGCGAACATGGAAACGTAGCAGCCGCAGTTTCTCTTGCTTTAGAGGCACTAGAACCAATCCATCGAGAAGTACTCATTTTGATCGATGTGCAAGGATCGTCGTATGACCAGGTCTCGGTTGACCTTGCCATCCCGATAGGCACAGTTCGATCACGCCTGGCTCGTGCGCGATTAAACCTGAGAAAAGTGCTCATAGAACAGGGAACTTTTAGCCCCTCTGGAGTCGTCTTACCTTCTGAGGAGCCACAATGAAGTACCCCATTTCCGTCACCGAGCTTGTCGATATGACCGACGATGACGAACACGCAACCATGCTCGTTATTGACGCTATTGAATCACATGCTTTTCCCAATTTGGAAATTACGGATGAAACTGCTCGTGATGAAATTCTGATACGCGTAACTACTTGGGAACATTACGATCAATATTCTCAGCTTATTCAAAATCAAAAAACATTTCTGCGTCAACCTTTGCCGGCGAATAAAAGCATCTCAGAGCTCAATGGGGCTGATTTACTTGCCTCAAATGCACTTGCAAGCAATACCATTACTACTCTGAAAACAGATGCTCGCACTAAAAGGATTTACAGCTCCATCTCTGTTGCGGCAAGCGTTCTTGTGATTACAATCGGGCTTTTCGCCATCACCACAAACAAAGAAACAGAGCCAACTCAAACAAAAACTGCTTCGCGTTCTTCTGCGTCACTCAACGATGCCGGCGCCACAGCAGAATCAAACAACGGAAGCGATCAGTCTCTTATCGTGCCAGATTCACAAAACGACGGGCTCGTCACCGCAAAACCAACGAGCAAGTCCAATGTTAAGGGTCATGTCGACTCCGCATACGATTTAGGCACCTTTGTTTCAACAACAAGCCTGATCAAATATATAAAATCCAATGATTTCAATGATGATCTCGAATCCGCCCAGTCGCAGAGCAACCGCACATACGACACTGCTACGAGTAGCGACTTCACAAACTGTTCCGCACTGAAAGATGCTTCGGTAGATTCTCTTATCTTCGCGGCACTCATCGACTCCACCAACAGTCGAGTGTTTGCTGTAACATCGAATCCTTACGACCCCACCGTGAACTTCGTTGTCTACTCAGACTGCGAAATTATAGAAACATTCAGCATCACTTCATAAGGCACGAACATCGTCCTGCGTCTAACATGGAACTACGCACAAAGAGGTTCAGCATGTCCGAATGGAATCAAACAGTTCTCGATACATTAGACACGGTCGTTGATACGGCCACAAACAAGATCGTGCGCCCTGCGCATCGCTTGGCACGGGTCAGTGTCTACGGCATTGTGGTAGCCACGCTGCTTCTTATCGTTCTCTTTTTCCTATTCATTGCTGCTTTTCGTGCTACTTCGATCGCTTTGCCCGTCTATGGTTCCTACCTAGTTTGGGGGGGAATTTTTCTCACCATCGGTACGCTTCTATGGGCAAAGAAATAAAGAAATCCGTCAAAGTATTTAGAGGAACAAATGTCAGTTCGTGATATCATCATTGTTGGGTCCGGCCCGTCAGGTTTAACGGCAGCCATTTACGCTGCCCGCGCTAATTTAAAGCCGTTAGTAATCGAAGGAGCCGCGGCCGGTGGGCAACTCATGACAACCACCGAAGTTGAAAATTACCCTGGTTTTGCTGATGGAATTATGGGTCCCGAGCTCATGGATCAATTCCGTAAACAGGCTGCTCGATTTGATGCTGAGTTCATCACCGATGATGTGACACGTGTGGAACTTGAAGGCGACATCAAGAAAGTTTATGTGGGGGAAAGCGAATTCTTAGCGAAAACAGTAATCATTTCAACAGGCGCTAAATCCAAAATGATCGGTCTGGAATCAGAGCAAAAACTCCTAGGATACGGGGTTTCTACATGTGCAACCTGTGATGGATTCTTCTTTTCCGGTCACGATATCGCAGTTGTGGGAGGTGGCGATTCCGCTTTAGAAGAAGCATTGTTCCTGACACGCTTTGCCAACAGCGTGACACTGATTCATCGTCGCGAGGAAATGCGTGCATCGAAGATCATGCAGGATCGCGCGCTTAAGAACGAGAAGATTATCTTTCGGTTCAACGAAGAAGTAATCGAGGTCTTGGGTGATACCAAGGTTTCTGGCGTGACCCTTAAGAACACTGTTACGGGAGAGTTATCCCAACTTGATATATCAGGCCTGTTTGTCGCCATTGGCCATACGCCTAACACTGAGCTTTTCAAAGGCACCATCGATACAGATGCTCTGGGATATATCGATACGCAGAATAAGTCCACACAAACAAACTTGCCGGGAGTATTTGCTGCCGGCGATGTCGCCGACCACGTCTACAGACAGGCAATCACTGCAGCCGGAACAGGGGCCATGGCGGCAATCGAAGCAGAACGATATATCGAAGCCCTTGAGGGCTGAGTCGCGCCATGGAAGATTCCGCCTCCTTGTGGTGTTAAAACTAGAATACAACCCATGTCTTACGTATACGCGTGAGCAGGAAGGACCCCATGAGCGCCGCAACAAAAACTTTAACCGTTGATTCATTTGACGAGGCAATTTCGACCTCAGAGCAACCCATAATCGTTGACTTCTGGGCCGAATGGTGTGGCCCATGCAAGATGATCTCACCTGTATTAGACGAAATCGCTACAGAGAACGAAGGAAAAATTAGTATTGCGAAAGTCAATGTGGATGAAAATCCCGACTTGGCTCGACGCTTCGAAGTTATGAGTATCCCTACTTTGATCGTATTCAAAGGTGGAGAACCCGTGAAACGTCTTGTGGGCGCAAAAAACAAGGCTGGCCTTTTAGAAGACTTATCTGATATCATATAGCATCGGTTAATCCCATTTAAGATACGAAGGGTGGATATGAGCGAATTATCTCCTATCTCACTCGCCGAACTTCAGACGCGTCTAACCCGTCTTGGCTATGACCTCGCCGATGAAATTGGTGAACTTGGTCCAGAAACAGTACGTTCTCTCAAGGCATACCAAGAAATTCATGGCTTAACTCCCACTGGTGAGCTCGACGAACCCACCTGGAGCGAGCTGTCCACCTCGGCATTTAAATTAGGTGATCGTCTTTTATACGAGCGTCAACCAATGTTTCGTGGCGATGACGTTACAGAATTGCAACATCGTCTCAACTCATTAGGATTCGATGCAGGTCGGGAAGATGGATTTTTTCGTTCAGAAACAGCTCAGGCTTTACGTGAGTTCCAAAGAAACCTTGCCATTAGCTCCGATGGAATATGTGGTCCCAATACTGTTGTTGCTCTTGCTCGCGTTTCCACTTTCGCTTTAAGCTCAGCGACGAATCTACGTGAAGAAATTCGCTGGCAATTGCGCGAAGATTCAGATATATACAGGGTAGGTATTCGTATTGATCCTACATTTACCGTTGTCGGAGACCGTCTCATTAAAGAACTCTTAGAGCTCGGCATGCGTGTACCCCTTTATTCTGAAGGAGGAGACGAATCCGATATCGCAGCAGAAGCGAACAACACGGGAATAGATCTTCTTTTTTCTATTGCCCCTTCTTACACTGCAACAGGTCGATGTATCTTCTTTTCCAACTCGCGATATCGATCGCATGTAGGGGCATCACTTGCAGGAGCCATCCAGCATGAACTCTCTAAAATTGTGAAGTCAGACCCCGATGAAATCGCTGGACGAATGTATCCCCTATTACGTGAATCGAAAATGCCTTCAGTCATTATCGAATTGTGTGACACATCAGATATCACGATGATCCGCTTCATAAGAGAACAAAGCTGCGAAATTGCTACTGCAATTGCTGCAGGGATCAAAGCTGTCGTTGCTAGTGAGCGCGTTCCATCTACCTAAGCATTAATTTCAGCTTGATTTTCCGCCATTAAAAGATAAATCCGTTCGAGGTCTTCTAGTGTGGAAAAGTCAATTGCAATTTTTCCTTTGTCAGTACCCATAGAAATACTTACGCGAGTATTGAGATAATCTCCCAAAAGAGACTCGAGCTCGATAAGGCCTGGAGCACGCAACGGAGTTCGCTTCTCTGCTTTTGCCAGATCGACTTCATCGCTTAAGGACTCACGAATCGCTTCTTCGACCGCTCTCACTGACCAGCCCTCAGCAACTGTCAGTTTAGCGATCTTCTCTTGAAGAACACGGTCGGGTGTGCCGAGCAAAGCTCGTGCGTGCCCCATAGACAACTTTGAATCACGAACCATTTTCTGAATTGAAGGGGGTAAAACGAGGAGTCGTAAAATGTTAGTAATAGCCGTTCGGCTTTTACCCACACGTTTCGCCGCTTGCTCATGTGTAAGCTTGAATTCCTCGATAAGCTGTTGGTAAGCGGCCGCCTCTTCAAGCGGGTTCAAATCGCTTCGTTGGATATTCTCAACAATCGATTGCTCTAAGGAAACAGTATCGTCGGCCTCACGAACCAGGGCAGGGATCGATGTGAGACCCACCCGCTTAGCTGCACGCCACCGGCGCTCACCTGCAATGATTTCGTAACCATTTTCACCAGGACGAATAAGTATTGGCTGTAAAACTCCCAACTCACGAATTGAATCCGCAAGGGTAGCTAACGCTTCCTCATCGAAATATTTTCGAGGTTGATGAGGGTTAGGGTAAATGTCTGAAACAGGAATCGAGTCGACACCTGCTCCTGCTTGTGGTGTTTGATTTTCACTGGGAATAAGTGATCCGAGACCCTTACCCAATCCGCTTGCTCTCGCCATTTCTGACTTCCTTTGCTAGTTCTCGATACGCAATTGCGCCTCGTGATGTGGGATCAAATGTAGTGATAGGTTGCCCGAATGAAGGTGCCTCAGAAAGGCGGACCGTTCGGGGAATCACTGTTGTGTAGACCTTGGTTCCGAAATGCTCTCGCACTTCAGATTCAACTTGCTCGGCGAGCTTAGTGCGGGCATCGTACATAGTGAGGACAATTCCACGCATTTCGAGCTCTTGGTTCAAATTGGCTTTCACTAAGCCAACATTGCGAAGAAGCTGCCCAAGCCCCTCCAGGGCGTAGTACTCACATTGGATAGGTACAATCACGTCATCGGAAGCCGCCAACGCGTTAACAGTGAGAAGACCTAAAGAAGGAGGACAGTCGATCAAGATATAGTCATAATCGTCTTTAATTTCAGCGATCGCTCGCTTTAATTTCATTTCCCTTGAAAATGCGGGGACAAGCTCAATTTCCGCTCCTGCTAAGTCAATCGTCGCTGGAACAACAAAAAGGTTGCGCACCGAAGTGGGTTCCGTGCAGTCATCGAGCGACTTATCGTTAATAATCACATCATATACAGAGCCCTCTAAGTCTCTGTGCTGAATTCCTAAGCCTGTCGTTGCATTTCCTTGCGGGTCCAGGTCAATAACTAGCACGCGTCCGCCAGTCTCGGCTAGCGATGCTCCAAGGTTAACCGAAGTAGTGGTTTTACCTACGCCACCCTTTTGGTTAGCAATCGAAATAACTCGAGGAAGGGGGAACTCGTCCTCAGCAGCTGATGTAGTAGCTATTGACTCCTGTTGCTGAGTAGGCATCTTCGCGCTCTTTTCCTTCACAGGCACTTCAGGACTCTCAAGCTTGTCCTCTTTTTCAGTCTTTTCCGCCTTATCTTGAGCTTCTTGATCTCTTTTCACATGAGAAAAGATCCGTAAGCTTCGGCGCTTTAAATCATCATTCACGAAAACCTCCTTGGAACCAACACACTCTAGTAGCACATCTTTGGGAATCCAAATGCGCTATTAAAAGACGGTCCTCCGCACGTTTCACGTGAAACACGTTAAGTCGAATCAAGCCCAGAGAGGTTTTTTCTTCATGGCCGATGCTTTCCGAGGGTACCTATCCTCCACTGAACGCTCTTTTGAGATTTTTACTGCATGACATTTATCGCCAGAACAGAGTTCGATTTTACCATACCCCAATTTATCGAGCTGTTCCTCATTCCATCTCTCTAATTCCCCTTCGGGTCGACCACTGACAATCAGATGTCCGCTAGTGCGGATAAGACCAGTCGCGCATTCGGCGACAGTCGAAGGAGAAGCAAATCCTCTCGCCACAACAAGATCGTATTTTTCTCGATACCCTACTTTATGGGCAATCTCCTCAGCCCTTCCATTTACCACTGTTAAGCGGTCTCCAATACCCGAATGCCTCGAAGCCATCTCAGCCAGAAAATCGGTTCTCTTCTTCATTGCGTCAATAGCAACGATTGAAACTTCAGGATCTACATGAAGCCAGACCAAGGAAGGAAGACCTCCGCCAGCACCTAGGTCTATCACCTTACCCATCACCTTCGGACAAAAAGAGATAAGTTCTCGGGAGTGTTCGATCTGTCTATCTAAAGGCTGAGGAGAAAGAAATCCGTACTCTTGAGAGAGGGTGAGTGCCTCTAATAGTTGTTCGTATGTGAATTCAGACTCAAAAGATTGCATGCGCTGTAATCATATTACCTCTGGCTATTACGGACCCAGTTGCGCCATTCTGGGTGTAATAAAAAATCTTTTTTGGGTACTCAGATTAGAGTCCGGACATAAAAAAGAGCCGGCAATGCCGGCTCTTTAGACTCGATACAACTGAACGATCTGCTGCTGCTTAGTCGCTTCGCTCCTGGCGCCAGGAACAACCCTAACTAAATCACAAGGAGCGAAGGATGAGCGACTGCGAGTTGTGTCCGGCTCTGCCGGCGCAACGACTATAAGGGGGTGCTATTCGTCGTCTCCTACCATCACTACAACACGTCGCTTCGGGTCATAGCCCTCAGAAGTAGTTGATACGCCGTCGATTGCAGCGATTGTGTCATGGACAATCTTGCGGTCTGCAGCGATCATGGGTTCAAGTACCTGGGTTCGCCCAGATTCCTTAACTTTTGCCGCCAAGTTAGATGCGAACTCAGCTAATGCTTCTTTTCGTTTTGCTCTATATCCACCAACATCGAGGTACATGCGGGCCGTATATCCGCCAACCTTTGCTTGGACAACAGCACGCATTAATTCTTCGACAGCAAATAATGTAGAGCCATGTGATCCGATCAAAAGGCCGACTTGCTTACCATCTACGGAAACATTGATCATGTCTTCATCAAAATTCGACTCGATATTACATGAATCATCAAAGTACTTAACAAGCCCACTTAAGAAGTCCTTCGCATACTGAGCTTGAACATCGAGAGGCTCGGCATACTCGCGCTTTGCTTCTTCTTGGTTTTCTTGACGTGTTTCTGTCTCGTCCATCTTATTTTCTTCTTTCTTAGCGGTTCGTTCTTTTGGTGCTTTCTTCGAGCTTGTTTTGGCTGGAGTCCTGGAACTTGTCTTTTTCTGACTCCCTCGGCGTTTTTTATCCTGTGGTTTCTCTCGTGATATTGGTTTTACTCGTGCACGAATCCGGGCATCTGTTCCGCCAATCCCAAAAACACCTTTTTTAGGCTCACTTATTATCTCATACTCGATCTCATCACGGTTAATTCCCAGTGTATCAAGAGCAATATGTAGTGCTTCTTCAATAGATGTTCCTGTAGATTCAATCCATTCCATTATCGGTTCCCTTTCTCATTTGATGCTCGTCTCATTATTTTTTCTTCCTTTTTTTACGAGCAAGTCCGGGAGCATAATTCGCATTATCCCCTTCTAATATAGGGCCAGAAGAAGCCTTCTCTGCGGCTGAATCTTTTTCGCGGTGTGGTTTAATGACCTTGATGAAAAGAAGTTCCTGTTGAACTGCCCGCCACGTTGAGCTTGTCAAAATATAGAGATTGGACCCTGCCGGCAAAATGATTCCCGAAATCGAAATACCGACCGGGAAGAGGTACTTAAGAAACTTCATTTGTGAGGGAGTATTAGGGTTGTTCTTCTGCTGACGCGATATTGATATGTATGAAGTAACAGCTAACAGAATAATTAAAATAAAGTACGCGGCAATAGTTGAGAAACCGCGATCAGAAACTGCAACAAAATTTTTCGATAAGTTCAAACCCAAAAACTCTTTACCGACCGGTAACTTAGCTGCAAGAGCTTCTGCCTGGTCGGGTGACAATGTCGGGAAGTTTTTTTGCATAGCCCCTGCGTTCCCTCGACATACTTCTACGGTTTTAGCTGGAGCGCAGAGAGCATTAAAAAGCTTGGGGCTTGGTTTTAGCCCAGAACTGGGATCAACATACTTTTCGATATGACTTACTACTCGGAATATTGAAAAGAGAAACGGCATTTGGATGAGCGTGGGAAGGCAGCCTCCTAGTGGATTAACGCCTGCTGTCTTATAGAGCGCCATCGTTTCTTCACTGAGCTTCGTACGGTCGTCTTTATATTTTGCTTGAAGCTCTTTTAGCTGCGGCTGAAGTGCTTGCATCGCAACCATCGACTTGGTTTGTTTATGAGTAAGCGGAAAAATCAATAACATCACGAGACACGTCACGAGAATAATCGCAACTCCGACACTAGGAATAACGGAGTATATTTGGGCAATCAGCCAGCCAATTGCTGTCTCAATAGGCCCTAAAAGTGTATCCATCAATGTGTGTCTCGTTTCGAAATTTCCGCGCGCACATCTCATCAATAACGAGGGTTCGATGTACACGAAATTATTACAACTTGTGGATTGATATTCTAGAGCTCGACGTGTGAATTATTTCACTCGAACCGCCGCCGATCAACTTCGTTTTACTTAATATCGGGCTCAATCCTGTCAACGCCACCCGGATGAAAAGGGTGACATTTACTGATCCGAACAACAATGAGCCGAATCGATTTTAAAGTTCCATAATGAGCCAATGCATCCCTGGCATATGTCGAACACGTGGGGTGGAATCTACATCGAGAAGGGAATGGCTTTGTTATAAACCGATACAGCCCAACGACAACAAACAGAACCCACCATAGGGGGTTGAGTAGTCGATATTGAGGTCCCGGAGATTGGAACGGAGCAAACATGACTGTCATTTAAGCGTGGAAACAAAGGCTGAAATGGCCTCTTGAACATGAGAATATGACACTTCTTCTTTCGTCTTATTTGAAATTCCGACCAACAAAACCAGCCCGCCAAGCTCGCCTTCAAGTGCGTTTGTGCGAACCACATGTTTGACGCGTCTCTTAAACTTATTTCTCTTTACAGCATTTCCATATTTCCTTGAAACAGCACAGGCCAGGCGAACAGGATCTCCCTGGTACTCCTCTGGCAGACTATAACGAATCCATAAGGGAGAATAGTGAAAGGATTTACCATTAGAAACATAGGCCCAGCCTGCTTTCCCTCGGATTTTCCACAGAGAAGCGCTTTTCAAATTGGGAGAAGATTGGATTGAGAGATCATCACTATTCATGATTTATCATCTCGGCCCACGAAGACGTGAGAAAATTTATGCGCTCAGGCGCTTACGTCCCTTAAGGCGACGGCGTTTAAGCACAGCGCGTCCAGCTTTTGTTGCCATGCGTGTTGTGAAACCGTGCTTACGAGAACGCTTGCGGTTACTTGGTTGGAAAGTACGCTTTGTTGACATTTCGACCTCTTAGATTGAATGTGAAGTGGTGGGAAAACAATCACATTCGTTTACTGGGTCTATTAGCTTATCAATAGCGTTACTTTTTTACCAATTCACAACCTCCTCGTCCTTGTGGAAATGATTCACATATACCCAGTGGAAAAGTCATTTTGTATCCGGCGTCCAGACGTGTTAGTTTTTCGTCTCACGACGCATGGGACCTTATTCTTACAAAGAGTGAGGGGTCAGGCAGCGAACTCGACAAATATCCACAAGTGTGGATAAGACTGTGGATGAACCTATGGAAACTCCGACAATTCTTACCTCTTCTCAACACGTATGGGATCTTGTCGCTGCTCAAGTTCGAGATCAACTATCTGATGCATCATGGAATACATGGTTCGCAGGTTGTCGTATCGATCCTCAATCCGTTATCGATAACATCATCATTCAGGTTCCGTCTTCTGTTGCACATGAAAAAATTACGTCGGCCTTCTCTTCCATTATTGATGATGCAATTGAAAGCATCTCTGAAACTCCAATCACAATAAGTTTCGTTGTCGAAACACGAACACGAGATGAAGATAATGCAATTGATGTGCGAGAAAATGCCGAGAATGACAACTCGTCTTTTATATCTCAATCTAACGATTCTGCTGTAAAACCTAGCTTCGATTCAGAGTATCCTGGCTTTGGAAATACTCAAGCAGCCAATGTATACGAACACGATGAAACGGGGCTTAACCCTCGATACACCTTTGATCATTTCGTTATTGGAACGTCTAACCGTTTCGCACACGCTGCTGCACTCAGTGTTGCCGAATCACCTGCAAGAAGTTACAACCCTCTCTTTATTTATGGCTCTGCCGGGCTAGGCAAAACACACCTTCTCCATGCCATAGGTCACTATGTCAAAAAAATGTTTCCCAACAAGAGAATCCGTTATGTCTCTACTGAAACTTTTATGAATGAGTTTGTGGAATCGATTCGAACAAATTCAACCGCAGCATTTAAAAAACGGTATCGCGAAGTTGATGTTCTTCTCGTAGACGACATTCAATTTTTGGAAAGATCTCAACAACTTCAAGAAGAGTTTTTTCATACCTTTAATTCGCTTCATGGAGCAGCAAGCCAAATTGTTCTGAGTTCCGACCGTCCTCCAAAATCGATTCAAACTCTTGAAGATCGTCTTCGTAGTCGCTTCGAGTGGGGTCTGATCACTGATGTTCAGCCGCCGGAATTTGAAACCCGCCTAGCTATTTTGCGTAAAAAGGCTTATGCGGAGGGTCTCCATAACGTTCCTGACGAAGTGATGACTTTCATCGCAAGTAATATTTCTGACAACGTTAGGGAATTAGAAGGCGCTCTCATTCGTGTAGCTGCTTATTCTTCGCTTCATCGTGCAGTACTTAATGAAGAAGTCGCAAAACAAGTTCTTTCTGATCTTCTTCCTGCTAATAAAACACGTGTTATTACTCCACAAGTAATCTTGGATGAAACTGCAGCAATGTTTGGATGGAGTATTGAAGATCTCTGTGGATCTTCACGTCGCCGACCACTCGTCACGGCACGACAAATAGGCATGTATGTTTTTAGAGAACTCACCGATTATTCTTTTCCAAGAATCGCTGAGGTATTTGGAGGTCGAGATCACACGACTGTCATGCATGCGGTAGAAAAAATTAAACAACAGATGACAGAAAAGGCCACCATCTTCGAACAAGTAAACGAACTCATTGGTCGTATCAAGATGGGTCCCGCAAAAGCCTCAAACACAGGACAGCCTATAGACAACTCAAATTATCAGAACTTCTCTGGATATCAAGGAGGAACCAACTAGTGGATAACTCTGTGGATAACTGTGGATTACTGTTCGGTAATGAATGTATAACTATACCCACACCTTCTTCCTTCACTAACGACTTGTGGATAACTGTGGATAGTATGTGGATAAATAAATGTATCATGACCTGGACTTTCGAGAAGTTATCCCTTTTCCACAGGCCTACTACTGTAATAAACCTTTTTAATTCATATAGATATATTGGAGGAAAACAATGAAAATCCAGATTGAACGCGATACGTTCCTAGAAGCACTACAAAGTGCGTCCCGTGCAGTGGCCACGCGAGCTGGAGCATTACCTGTATTGAGTGGTGTTCATATTGTGGCTCGAGGCAATGACGTTACCATCACAGGATCTGATCTTGATTTAACGGTTCGTGTCAATGTTATGGCACACACACAGGGCGACGGGGCGGTTGTTCTTGGTGCGCGTTTAGTTTCTGACATTGTTCGTTCTCTTGAGTCAGGAACAGTGACACTAGAAGTTAAAGAATCTTCTGCAACGCTGACATCAGGTCGTTCAAGTTTCACACTGCGCACACTTAATGCCGACGAATATCCTCGACTCAATGATGTACAAGGTCAAGGTGTTCGTGTCGAAGCTTCTGCATTTAATGAAGGTCTCAAGCAAGTAATCGTTGCGGCAAGCAAAGACGAGGCTCGTCCTATTTTATGTGGCGTTCTTTTAAGCGCAACAGATAAAGGTTTGCGTTTCGTGGCAACAGATTCGTACCGACTTGCCCTGCGTGATGTCGAAGGGCTGTCCATCCTGAAATCGGGAACATCAGTTTTGGTTCCTGCCAAAGGATTGACTGAAGTTCAACGATTACTGGGTAGTGGTGAAGTTGAAGTTGTTCTTGGGGAACGCGAAGTGAGCTTCAGTGTTGGTAATGCTGTCATCACGATGAGACTCATTGAAGGTGATTATCCCAACTATGAACAACTCATTCCCAAGGGCTACCCCAACGTTGTTACCATTTCTCGCGATGCCCTGGCCGAAGCCGTTAAACGTGTTCGCCTTGTCGCGCAAGACCGAAATAGCCAACCAGTGCGTCTCATTATGAATACTGATGGTGTGGAATTACGTCAAGTGGCACAAGAAATTGGTGAAGCAACCGAATTTGTTGACGCCAAATGTGAAGGTGCACAACTCGAAGTTGCTTTTAATTCAGAATATCTTTTGGATGGATTAGCAGCGTCAGGAAGTGAAGAAGTGATGATCGAAACTCTTGACCCACTCAAGCCTGCAACACTTCGAGGTACAGATCAAGAATCATTCACATACCTTTTGATGCCTGTGCGTGTGAGCTAACAACTTTAGAAAAATGCACATCACCTCACTGGCGGTTAGCAATGTTCGAATCATTCGTCAGTGCGATATCGATTTAACCAAAGGCGTTACTGTCTTTGTGGGCGATAATGGTCAAGGAAAAACATCGCTTTTAGAGGCGATGTATTGGGCTAGCCATACAAAGAGTTTTCGCCACGTTGCCAACGATGACGTGATTAGAAAAGGTGCTGAATCCGCGCACATAAAAGTACGTCTGACTGATGATGAAAGACCTCAAGATATTGTTGCGACGTTGAATCGTGTGGGTCGTGACTCAGTACTGGTCAATGGTCAAAAGTTGCGTCGCAATCGTGATTTATTAGGAACGTTGCGCGTCAGCATTTTTACTCCTGATGATCTCGATATCATCAAAGGATCCTCGTCCCTGCGCCGCGATGTTTTTGACGATACCCTCCATCAAATTTCACCCAAGTATGTCGCTGCGCATGCCGATTATTCTCGTGCACTGAAACAAAAAAATGCATTGTTGAAATCACAAGAATACGAACCCGGAGTGCTTGATGTTTTGAACGCTTCGATTGTGTCGTCGGGGTCTCAGATTCTTCGGGGCCGTCTGGTGGCGTTGTCACAGATGCGTAATGTTTTACAAAGTTCATACCACCATATCTCGGGAGAGAATTCGGATATTGGCGTGCGCTACATTGCCAAAGTTTTTGATAACGATCATGGACAAGATAGTGATCCTGATGAAGATCTCACCGCTGAAGAAATCGCTGTTTTGTTCGCTGCAAAGATCGAAGAATATTCTTCTATCGAAGCGCGACGATGCCATAGTGTCGTTGGCCCTCATCGTGACGATCTTTATTTGAGTATTAACGACCGCGATACACGCACGCAAGCCAGTCAAGGCGAACAACGTTCAATGGCGCTAGCGCTAAAAATGGCATTACATAAAGTGGTTCATGCAACAACAGGAGATAATCCCATCTTGTTGCTCGATGATGTTTTTTCTGAACTCGATATAGGTCGTACACACAGGCTGATCGAATGTCTTCCCGCAGCTCAAACTTTTGTGACAACTGCAACGGACATCCCTTCCACCTTGAAAGTTGATGAAACATTTTCGGTCATCGGTGGTGATGTATCAAAGTCGTCCTGATTTTTTAGTCATCCTGAACGAAGTGAAGGATCTCCAAGAGGCCACTGATGTCGTGTCATGGTACGTGAGAGAAAATACCTTGATCGTATGGTTATGAAAATGATATAATGTACGCAACAAACCCACTTGATTCGTCTTGTGGGCCGGGCTCCGCGAAAGCGGAGCTCGTTTTTTCTTCTACCAGCTCTTAGGTTTTTGCATCATCGATTTTGAATACCTGATTATTGAGGTCATCTGGTGCTTTTTGATGATACCGGGCCTAAGCTCATAGCACTGGCTGGCTGCACCAATTAGTTGATTACGACGTGCATGTTTCCGCATGTTGGCAGACACAGGATTGACGGCAATAACTTTTATTCCTAGATCTTCTTTGCATATGCGTAATGGTTCGTAAAGATCGGAATCGTTCGAGACGACAATCGCAAGATCAACATTTCCTTCGTAGGCGTCTTTTAATAAATATGAAGCAATATTGACATCTGTTTTCTTTTCCTCAAATGCTTGAATTGTTGCTACTCCTTTCGCCGCAATACATCCAGTAAATAACTTGGGTAGCGAAGAACAAAGCCCAAGAGGTTTACGCGTATATTTATTGACAAGCATTCCTGATTTATCTTTGACTTGGAACAATCCCATATGTAATTCGATCCGAGGATCCAGACGATATGCATTAAATAATGCCTGTTGATTTGCGCGTTTTTCGTTGTAGTCGAGGAGTGAGATATTGGAATGCTTTCGAATGGATGCGCTGAAGTATCGAACTAAATCAATGGGTTCCGCGGAAATATGTTCTCCTAAGGCAGGTAGGTCGATCCACTTATATCCCGGCCCTCGACCTTTGAGAATCCTATTGAAAAGATTAAAACCATCAACATACATCCGTGTTTTCATGTGCATTCCTTCCAAAAACTGATAAGCCACAGGATACATCTGGCCTACGACAAAAACATTTGGCGTGATCGCGGGGATAATCGCTGTGTCGTAGGGATGCTCTAAGATGACCTTATGAACACGCACACGCTGATTCCTAATGACGAAATTGTGCGTCTCGAGGAGTGTGAAAACCAAGCACTTCCTACAACTTTGTCGATCAAAGAATGCGTTTCACGTTTTTCTGAAACATCGGTAGGTTCAGCAGCTCTTGTTGTTTCGAGTGTGCATTCATTATGGGAAGGCATAGTAGGCCCCGACGTTGCGCAGCACGTGCATGTACGCTATGTGCGCGACGGAGTTCTCTATGTTGCTGCAGATCATCCTGCATGGGGAACACAATTGAAATACATGCAAGAAAGTATTGTGACCGAACTCAACAAAAACATTGCGGGTGAAAATATAACGTCGGTTGTGATGTCTGTTTCACGCGGGAAATAGTCTTGTCGGAAAATCACGAGAAGCTATTCGAAATTTTAGAATTTCATTTTCGATGTAATGAAAATTTCGTCTCTATTCTTGACGGGTCTGTGCAAGATTATTGTTATTTAGAAACAGATAACCTTACTAGTGCTCATTACAATACGGTATTTGCCTTTAAGGAATTAACAAACGAGATCCTGTCCAAATACAGCGAACGACTAAAAAACGCCGGTAAAACTCCTGCGGTCGGAGTTATTGCTGGAACCGATAACGACGCTAAGTGTAAGCGTTTGGGGCTAGAACTCTCCCAAGAAACAACATGGATGAAGTGTAATTTATCTGAAGTTAGTTTGAACTACGAAAAGCTTGAAAATGAGTTCTTCATTGAATCCAATTCATTTCCTTATAGCGAGGATTTCTTAGATGTATTTAGTAAGTCGTTTTTTGTCCACGCGTCAGAGGCGAAAGAATGGATTTCTGCGTTTGAAAATTCGAATAAGAACGAGAATCTCGACGAACGTTTCTTCGTGCTTTATCGCTTAGGAACACCGGTTTCAATTGCTTTTCTTGCAAGTGATTTTTCACAAAGATTCTCTTTTCTTTATAACGTGGGAACACATCCCGATTTCCAGCACCAAGGATGTTCACGCCTGCTCTTGAACCACGTCATGAAAAATGCGCAAGATGTCGGTACAAAGGAAATGTATTTAGGGACGCAACGCGATAGCGTCGCTGAAAAATTTTATGCAACGCTGGGCTTTTCTCCTGTGGGCGTCACGCATTTATATACGGAATCAATGTAATAAATATTGAGTAATCCGTGAACAGTTCTGTTCAACTTCGATGGCCAATATTGCGGCAAATCTTCTGTGTAAATTGGGGCATAATTTCTCACCCAAAAGGGTTCTTCGCCAGCACTTTTGAACCTAATTTCTGGTAAGATAAAGCTCTACAAATCAATCGATTATCGGACATCAAAACATGGCATACGCAGCAAAAGATATCACTGTCCTTAAAGGTCTTGAACCTGTGCGCGAGCGCCCAGGAATGTACATCGGATCCACAGGCCCAACTGGTCTTCACCACCTGGTATATGAAGTAGTCGATAACTCTGTCGACGAGGCAATGGCCGGATACTGCACCGAAATAAATGTTGTCATCCATGAAGACGGTAGCTGTTCTGTGCAAGATAATGGGCGCGGAATTCCCGTCGATGACCATCCAGAATACGAAGGAATGTCTGCAGCTGAAGTTGTTCTCACTGTCTTGCATGCCGGGGGAAAATTCGGCGGCGAAGGTTACAAAATTTCTGGCGGACTCCATGGCGTAGGAATTTCGGTCGTCAACGCGTTGTCCTCGCAGCTCGATCTGGAAATTCATCGCGACGGATCCAAGCATGCGTTGACCTTTAAAGACGGCGGAAAAGCCCAAGGTTCCATAAATAAAGAAGGCGCCAGTACAATCACAGGAACGACAGTCCGTTTCTGGCCAGACGCATCTATTTTTGAAACTGTTGAATTCAATGCGCGAACACTGATCGAGCGCTTACGTGAAATGGCATTTCTTAATCGAAGTCTTCGAATCACTTTTACCGACTCGCGTCCCGAAGAAGCAATCACTCGAGATTTTTATTTCGAGGGCGGGCTTCGCGACTTCGTCAAGCACCTCAATAAAGCCAAAGAAGCGCTCTTTGAAGAGGTTATTCATTTTACCGAGCAGGGCAACGGGAACGAAGTCGATGTAGCAATGCAGTGGAACACTGGCTATAACGAGGGTCTTCACTCTTTTGCGAACAATATTGCCACCACTGAAGGCGGAATGCATGAAGAAGGCTTTAAGAAGGCCATGACAAATGCATTGAATAAATATTCCAGAGGCAA
>CAYMMG010000027.1:0-15977 GCA_964391505.1 uncultured Burkholderiales bacterium
GTGGTTCTTGTTTCGTTATATCTTGCCTATCGTCTGATCCAGCTTGGCATTATGGCGTTCCAGTCAATATTTTAAGCTACACTGACTTTTCTTCATACGCAGATATGCGGATGACGGGCTATGGCGCAGCTTGGTAGCGCGCTTGTCTGGGGGACAAGAGGTCGTGGGTTCAAGTCCCGCTAGCCCGACCATTCGATACTTGGGCGAGTTTCTGTAGCTCGTCAAAGGGGTATTTCCACTGGTAGGACACTATTTTTTGGTCCTTAAAACCTATTGTCAAAAACAATTCTGTTATCAAAAGATCTTTTTGAACAGGATCTGCTTTTGCTAGTTTCTTGCCCGTTGTGCGTAACAGCTTTTCAAATTCCTTTTTAGTCAAGATTGCTTTTGTTTTGTCTGTCTCCTTTAACAATTTTTGCTCATATTCAGTGATTTGTTTGCTCGCATGATCCAGCTTTGACTGTAGATCGGCAATCTCTTGATTCGTTGCCAATTGTGCTTTCGGGTCTGTTAGTACACCAATAGCATGACGTTTTTGATTCCATTCTGCCGTGAGAGCGTTATGCGAAGCTCTGACGGAGTTCAGTTGTGTTCTGATCATTACCTTATCGTTGCCAGAAAGCTCTTTAATTTCAACCTTGTATTGCTCGTACGCGTTAATTCCAATAGTGAGGTTCTCATCGATGCACTTAGCAATCTCATCAAAGACCATTTTTGCGACAATACTTTTTACAGATCGAGTACAACTCTTATTTCTGCATGAATAGCGCAACACTCGTCTGTTATCGCCCCCTCGTGGCGTTGAAACAATCATGGGCTTATCGAAGTGACAGTTTTCGCAATAAATGAGGTTTCGTAAAGGTAAGAAGATCTGTTTCTTTTTGCCGCTAGATCGTCTGCTTTTGAGATTGAGTGCTTGTACTTTTGCGAATAGCTTTTCATCAACCATCGGCTCAAAAGTAGGGTCAAATTCTCGAAGATCTACTGTCTGATTAGCTTGATTGAGCAGACCATAATAAAAGGAATCGTTAAAGATTCTTCCCAACATACTCTTGGTGATTTTGACTTTCCGATGTGTTTCCTGTGCAACATAAAACCGTTGGTAGCCTTTATCATTTAGAAAGCCCGATATTTCGTCGTATGATTTTCCATTACTACGCATTTGCCACGCTTGCTGAATTAAGTCAAAGTTTTGACCATCCCTCAAATAAGTACCATTCGATTGGTGTATATAGCCGTACTTAGGAGTACCTCCAGATTTACCTATCGATAAATTGCGTCTATTACCGCTTTTCACTTTGTGAGAAAGATCATCCGAATAATGTTTCGCGAAAACAAATAACATCCCTAGAAGCATCTTCCCATTAGCGTCATTCGAAAACTGATGAGAATGAAATTTCAAATCCTTAATAACATCAGTATCGAGCATATGGATAATCTTTCCGCCCTCAACCATATTGCGAGAGAGCCGGTCTGGATGCCACGCAATAATTCCATCGATCTTCCCAGCAGCAATATCTCTCATTATCTGGCTGAACTTAGGGCGATTCTTTGGCTTCTTCGCAGATTTAGATTCCTCAATAGGTTCGCCAATAACAGTAAGGTTCAGACGCTCAGCAAGTGCCTTACAGTCTGCGATCTCGCGTGGAATGGACTGTACCTGCCGATCGCCTTCTTCCGTTGATTTGCGCGCATATATGACATATCGGTAATTCTTTGTTTCTGCATCCATATGAACCAGTCTATTAAACGAGATCCATTGAGAAGTAATGTCACATCTAAGTGCACAGATTCGCATGAGCTTAGATAATTATGGTAAGATTTGTACATGAGCATACGCTCATAAAGCCTGCGAATGTTCCATATTTGTTACATGAGCAACCACAGTCGATGTTCACACATTGATGCAGACTCAGGGGGATAGTTTGAAAAAGTTACGTTTCGTATTTGTGATGCTTGTTGTCGTGATTGCATTAGGAGCGGTAGTTGCTTCTGGTGAAGAAAATAAGGCAGAAAAGGTCGGTAGTTCTGATTCTGATAAAAAGACTTCAAGTAAGCAAGAAGTATTTGCAATCAACGATGTAGTCAAACTCGGTGATTGGACCGTTCAGGTCTATGGGGTACAAGACCCCGTTCCTGTAACTGATGAGTTTAGTAAGCCGGATGATGGCAACCGTTGGGTTGGAGTCGATACTGAAGTCAAAAACCTTTCGGATGAAGAACAGATCATTGTCGATTGTTTCGAATTGCAAGACGACGCGAATCACACGTACTCAGAGGATATATTCTCAGGGGTTAAGCCAGAAGCACCGAGCAGCAATATAGATCCAGACGGAGCACAAAGAGGAATTATTGTATTTCAAGTACCTTCTGATTATGCAGGTGGTTTTGAACTCAGATTCGCGTGTGACTTCCTAGATACAGGTTCTGCCCGAATCAAACTCAAGTAACTAGAACAATTTGATACGGAAAGGGGGTAATCGTTTCCCAGGTGACTACTTGGTGAATCCGATTGCTCTCTTTTCGCTAGGTCTTCTTATCCTGAATGATCATATACTGAAGCATCGATATGGAAATTCGATCACGGGAAAATTATCAGACATTGCAGGATTGATCTTTTTTCCCTTGCTCGTCATTGTCCTTATAGAATCGTGTCGAAAAGCGTTTCGCAAAAACCGATGGCAAATAGATAACGAACAAGTTGTGATCGTATTCTGTATTGTCGCTATGGGTTATTTACTAGTGAAATGCTCCCAACCAATCGCTGACGCGTATAGCTATGTGCTTGGATCAGCAGAATGGAGTCTTGTTGCCATGAAGCAAGCCTGCACGGGACACAGCATCGATAAGTTGATGCCTCGTGAAGTGTTGGCAGACCCCACTGACCTAGTAGCTCTCCCTGCAGTTGGAGTTGCTTGGTTGATAGTGAAACGACACAATTTGTCCCCAGGGTCAAATCGCTCAATATCAATTTCAGCAAAGGAGACAATGTAGATGGCCGTTAAGAAACCCAAGCGAAAGAACAAAAAAGCAAGCCGATTTATATCAAATCTAAAACATTTACTAATTACCTTTGTTGATGCACTTCGACGTTCTTTCGCAAAAATAGCAAAAATAGCAAAATCTGGTGCAAAAACAATTACAACACTTACAGTCTTAATCGGCTTCGTTGTAGTCATGTGGGGCTTTACTAACGGCACTAGCTCCTTTAGAGATACGTATAGCAAGACATTTAAAACAGAAACTTACTATGAGAAATTAATCGAAGGTATCCATGCTGGACAGTCGACTGATTTTATTAGTTCGCAGCTTGGAACTCCTCAGTATACGATTTCGTCAAAAAATGTTACTGAAAACATTTATGTACAAAAACACAGATACGTAGTCAGAACTTTTGAAGTAGGCGGAACTGCGGTTGCGATAACAGTATATTCACTTTCAAATGATTTCAACCCACGCGTTCCATTTGTTGCAAATTCTAATATTCACTTACGAGAAAATACGTTGGGTGATTTATCGTCGAACAGATCTTCGAACTCTTCATTAGATGGATATTTGCTTGAAGAATATGCGCAGTCATTTGTGGCAGCAAAAAGCGATTATGGGTTTGGTGTTAACGATTTTCATGAAGTACATGCAACGTATTTCAGCATGGCTGCACCGAGGCTCGATGATCAAGGACCTATTCCAAGTTTTGATATATCAAGTGTGCCTGCTAAGAAATTAGGTGGCGGAATTGTGGAGCAAGATCAAGCTGAATTAGACGCGAATATCCGTTCAGGAACAACTTTTTGCGACAGTACTTATTTATTTCCGTCGGAGTCGCGATCTTCAGATTCAAAAAAAGCACAGAAATGGTTGGATTCATTTGTAATCAATAGCTATACAGAACTTATGGCATACCATGATGTGGAAAAACTTTGTGGCGAATCTGGCGATTTGGTGATTCCGCACAGATACTATTGGTTTCTTTTGTACGACAATTAGCGATCGTGGGGTGCAGATCTTTTTCCTTTACTATTTCGGTGCAAAGCAACATAACAATGTATATCTTTAATAAAAAAACAGTAAAGAATTAGTTTCGTATAAATGATTCGAGTTCATCATCGGACATGTTATCAAAGCTCAAAACACCTTTTGATCTCCTTGCTGAACTCATATCAGACATTGTCAGAATACGTTCTAGTTTTTCGATAAGAGAGACAAGTCTATCGAGAGGAATGCTCGACAAGTCACGAGACAGAGCTTCAAAAGTAAGATTATCTAACATTCGCGTGTAGAACACTGAACGTTTTCGAAGTGCTTCTCTGAATGATTCCTCGTTTGCCTTGATAAGTGTTTCTTGTCTGGATTTGATCAATTCAGTGTTTTTCTTGCATATAGCCATTACTTTTGGCTTACTGATACCGAGTGCCTGAGAAATCGTGTCGTAGCTATTATTCAGACCCCTAAGTTCAATGACATTCTGTTCTTGCTCAAGGTTAATCATCGTGGAAATCTATTGTTATTGTCATGTCTCTTCCTCTTATAGAGATATATTGAGATTCTCGCTTGCCATGGAGAGATTTCAGAAAGATCTTTTCACCAAAATCATCTTCGAAGAACAGTTCATTATCTTCAGATTCTTCAGCTTCATCGCGTAATTCACCCAGAATCTCAATAAGTTCCATTAACGACTTAGTCGAGTGATTGAATTGTTCTAACGCCTTATTAGATTGCTTCATGTAAACCATTGTATGCTGACAACTCAGCCAGATTGTCTTATAGCGACTACTGGTAAGCAAAATCAACAAATTATCCTAAGGCCCGTAATGAATGAAACGCTTGAAAAAAAACTATTGTTTGCTGGTACGACTGTGTGCTGGGGGATACCCCTACTGCTTAACCAACTGTTTGGCCTTGCAATTTTCAAAGATTCGTTATCTAAATCGTTATCGAATCTTACACTTTTTGGAATTATCACCTGTGTAAGCGTAATTGTTGGTTTCTTTATCATTGCGATGCTTGTTCTGTTGTATTTAAACGTGCATATATATATTTATAGAAAGAAGCCAAAAGCTAGGCAAGTTAAACCAGAAGACAGAAAATATCTCACAAAAACTGTGCCGGACATCATTTCCCCGTATAAAACATTGACAGAACTAGAAGCAAATCTGATTACACGCGATTATCTCGGTATGTGGATAAAAGTTGAGGTCTTGTTCCGAAACGTATCGGAAAATCATGATCATTCTACGCTCCAATTGGCGACTTCTGATGCCAACAGTGGGATCAGAATATTCTTAGATTTTGATATAGAAGAACATAAGAGCGAAGTGCGATCGCTAGATAAAAATAAAACATACTTTGTTGTTCAAGGCGAAATACGTTACATAATGAATGACAGTATCTTTATCGAAGACTGTGAGTTTGTTGAAATTGATTCAAGACCTCCTAAAGAATAGGAAAAACTTGTCAGATTGAATCATATAAACCAATGTATGCCGACAACGGCACGGATGATTCACGATCGGTTACCAATTCGTCCCATTTCTGAGCTAAGTCGTATAGAATCTCGCTAAGATAGGCGTTGTCAAAAAGCGTCTCGATCTCTCGACCAACTGTATTTGTTTTCAAACTGGCTGGACTCGGGTGGTGGGTATCACAAACTCCCGCTAGCCCGACCAACTGTATTTTTTTCAAACTGGCTGGACTCGGGTGGTGGGTATCACAAACTCCCGCTAGCCCGACCATTCATTTTCCTAGGCGTTTGCCAGATTTATCGTTTATATTGCTGCTCAGATAGCCCAACGCTTATATTGGATGGATGTCTAACGAGCAAGTCGCATTCAGGCAGTATCAGGCCACGGATAATCAGCAGGTCAAGCACCTCCACGAAATTGCCTTACGAGCAACGCAAGCTTTTGATGAGTGGCAGTGGGATAAATATGATCACGATCTTGATGACATAGAAACTTTCTATATGGACAATCATGGGAACTTTCTTGTCGGTCTAATTGGCGAGAAGATTGTGGCGATGGGCGCTTTCTGTCGTCTTGATGTCACAACTGCGAAGCTACGACGTATGCGTGTTGATCCCGAACTCCAAGGACAGGGGATAGGAAGATCATTGCTCACGCTTCTTGAAAAACAAATCGTCGACCATGGTTACACATCAATCGAATTGAATACCACGATCAATCAAGTGGCAGCTCAGAAACTATATGAAAATACTGGTTATCAAGAAATTCGTCGCGAAACTGAAGGTTGGCCGATGGAGCTCATCATCTATCGTAAAGAGTTGAGTAGTTAGATATTAAATTGCAGTTGCAAAGGCAATGTTGCCGTCAGAAACAACATGCATCGGGGCAAAAGCGATTTCTACACCCGGTGTGACTTCTTTTATTCGCGTAATGCGGGTTAATGAAATAGGTATATTCGCCTGTTCTCCCCATTTACCTTCAGTTTCAATAAATAAACTGAGCGGCGGTTTTGCCCACAACGATCGAGAACCGTGCTGCATTACCCCAGCGCAATATATCGTTTTCAGATTGCGTGCTGAGAGAAGAACGGGAACATTCGAGCGAGCAAGAACTTCCGCTTTTGCATAATTTCCTGAAAAATTAATCGGCGTACCGTCTGCGTGAGCGATAGCTACTTCAACGTCTTCGCCATCTGGCGCTGTACTCCCCATGACTTGATCAAAGCGTATAGCGGATGGAGGAATATCGTTTTCAGCAAGAGTAAAAAGCTTTTTTTGTCTGTCGCGACCTCGATGATACTGAAGTGTCCATTGAATTCCTTCCAACGGATCGCTTTGAAATTCAACAATCGGAATGTGGTCTGGATCGAAACGATTTAATCCGCGAATCATTTCATAGAGATCAATTAGCTCAGATGGAGAACCATATCCCACAGGCCAACATGGATGGTCTCCATGGTGCGCAAGTAATGCTGGAGTGCTGTCGTAAGAAATCTGATGTAGAGAATATTGATTGCGGTACCCAAGGATGGGTTTCCTTCGATCAAACGAATGTATGAGGCCTGACGACCCAACATAATACTGACCTTCGTTTACGGGATCAGCAAACATAAACCGATTAATCCCATCAACTAATTCCCATAGGCTGAAATCAACGCCAATTGCGAAAAGGTGAGGGTCATATCCGTAGGCTTTGGGGAACAACTCGTAATGTTGTTTGTGTTCATTCCTCTGAAATATTTGCCATTCTTCGCGTGTAAAGACAAAATCATTGCCGTAATCCTCGGGAAGAACTGTAACTGTTGTGAATAAATCAGAAGGTCCCGCATATTCCAGGCGATGTTCGCTTCTGTATAAGAAGCCAGAGGGTGAATCATAAGCTTCATCTACTTCTGCAAAGCGACTGGGGACAAAAAAACCTTTACTTTCGAAATATCCACCAATTTCTAACTTCGGTTTTTGCGGAGGATTATTTACATAATGATCACGCGATGATGTAGGAATACGAATGATCGGCATAAGTTTCAACATCCTTGTCTCTGTAGCTCATTGATTTTACCACTAGGATCATGACGGTGAAGGGCCGGATACTTACTATTCCCAACGTGCTCACAATAGCTCGTCTCCTATTTCTTGTACCCTTTGTTTTCATCACTTTAGATAGCCCTTTTACCGGTGCCATTATCGCTGCCATATTAGGGTTTACAGATTTTCTTGACGGCTGGATTGCGCGACGATTCCATCAGGAATCAGAACTAGGGAGAATCCTTGACCCAATATCTGATCGTGCTCTTTTTCTAGTGTCTTTTATCGTCTTTATGGCAACAGGTACGATACCGATAATTTACGTTGCAATTATCGGACTACGTGAGTTTCTTATTGCGCTTGGTACGATTGCAGTTGTCGTAAACAAACGTGTCCGCCTCGATGTTACGCAATGGGGGAAAAGGTCAGCGTTCGCAGCTATGGCAGCGACACCGAGCTGGGTGATGGTTCACGAAACATTTGGAAACGTTCGATTTACATGGCTCCTTTTCGCGTGGATATGCACGATCTTTGCAGTTCCTGCAGGGTATTACTCACTAATTGAGTATTTGCGAGATTATCGTCGCGCATAAATATTGATAATTTACCTGCTCACACTCCTCTAGTTTCCGTTATGTGCAGATCTCTAATAGACTTAATCGATTACGACGTCGGGAGAAGTGTGTATGTCTACTGATAACGACTCATCAGCATTGGACGAAGATCGTACCGAGCAAGTCGATACACTCGATCTGCTCGTCGAAAAAACCAAAGAGTCGCCGGGTGACGGAACGCTGTGGTGCGTCGAAATGGTTCGTGGCCCAATGGTGGGTGAGCGAGTTTTCTTAAAGGAAGGTAAACTTTCTTTTGGACGCGGCCCGGAATGCGATGTTTTTCTTGACGACATCACGGTTTCCCGACATCATTGCGACATCTCTCTTGTAAATGATGTTGTAATTGTCCATGACAACGGATCAACGAATGGAACATATGTTGATTCTCAAGCGATCGATAATAAACAATTGGATGCCGGTGACGTTATTCAAATTGGTCGTTATGTATTTTTGTTAACGCGAAGGAGCGCTCCATGACATTTTCCATAGGTGATGTTCTTGAACAATTATCTGAGGACTTTCCTGACATCACGGTGAGTAAAATACGATTTCTTGAAAGCCAGGGTTTGATTGCGCCGATGCGTACAGCATCGGGCTTTCGAATGTTCAGCGACACTGACATTACAAAACTCAAGTGGATTTTGCTTCATCAACGTGATCGCTTTTTGCCGTTGAAAGTTATTAAAGAATACCTATCCTCGATTTCTGACGATGCCTTTGCGAACGGAAATATGCCAGCATTTGATTTTGAAACCAGTGGTACCCTTCAATTAGAGGGAAATGAACCGACGATTGACCTTAGTGCCGCGCGAGATCGAAGCCACTTGAGCTCGGTACCTCAAACGGACGACGAATTGGCGTCTGTGGCAAGTGTTTCTCAGTTGCATTCTGAAAATGTAGCAACTTCAGCTTCGGATAGTGCTCCCAAGCCTTCATCAGTGCGAACCTCACTTCTTCAAGAAGCACCTCCTCGTGCACGAGCGACGGATTCACGCACGTCACGGCGACTTACGCGAGTTGCACCTTCTCCCAGCGCTTACGATTCCGTATTGTCTCATCTTGACATTGACGCTTTGAGCGGTTCGACTGATTCGATGACGCCGAAGAAAACAAAAGCGTCAAAGAAGCTATCTAAGAGTGATGTTGTAGTTACTCTGGAAACGATGACGATCGAAACAGGAATCAGCGGCCCAGTTTTGAAAGACTTAGTTAAGTACGGCGTTCTTGAAGCCACGGGTTCGGGCAACTCTATCGTTTTCTCTCGCGACGAAATCGCCTTGGCTTTGACGGTAGCTCCTCTATTGGAACGAGGCATCGAGGTTCGTCATATTAAGAACTACACGCTTTTTGCGGCTCGAGAAGTTGGATTTCTCGAACATGTTGTTCAAGATGATTTGAGAAAACGTAATCCTGAAGCTCGTGAGATTGCGCAAGAAAAAGCAAAACAGTTTATTCAAGACACGGCTCGTTTAAAAGAAGCACTACTTTTGCGTGCTCTGAAAAAAGAAACACAATCGCAGCACTGATTTAACGCGATGTTTTTGTTGCGCTGTACTAGAGTTTTTATATATGTCAGATGCTGAATCGTACGATCCCGAGCAACATGAAATTGTTGAATTTTGTGGGATTCGAATCGAAGTTCCTTCAAATCAGCCGATGCTTCTTTTTAAACGTACTGGCTCCAATGTTTATCTTCCCATTACAATCGGCATGCCCGAGGCGACTTCGATCATGTTCGTTCTTCAAGGCGTTGAACTTCCACGACCTTTGACACACGACCTTTTCGTTTCTTCCTTACGCGAGAATCATACCCGTATTTCATCAGTTCACATCAGTCAAGTGATCAACGGAACCTATTATGCAGAAATTACTTTTGCAACGTTAGCGGGGGAGTACAGTCTGTCAGCTCGTCCATCTGATGCCGTAGCGTTGAGTGTGCGCATGACAGAGCCAGTTCGTTTTACTGCGAGTGCGGAACTGTTCGAACAAGCAGGAATTGAACTTGACTCAGATAATGCGGAAGATGAAATAAATCAATTCCGAAATTTTCTCGATACTGTGTCGCCAGATGACTTTCAGTAAAGCCGTTTGTTCCCATTTCCTCGCTTATCCCTTCGGGACAATCACTCGGGAAATGGAAACTGCACTCCGGTATGGGTCTTCGTTGTTAAAAACATAGTACGTGTCATAAAGGTCAGTGTTTTATCTCATGAAAGTCGCGAGATGATAAACCAACTCATTTATTAACCCATCAATAACGCTATGAGTGAGGCAGTCCGAGGTGTTTGTGCTGGTCGCACGCAAATATATGCGCCGCTCTTTCTTTTCTTAACTACAAGCATGTAATCTAGAGAGATGACTTCACCAGAAATGTTCTCTTCGCCACGAACGTGTGAGATCGTTGGAATTACGTATCGTCAACTTGATTACTGGGCTCGTACAGGATTGTTTGTTCCTACAGAAGCAGCAAGTGGTTCAGGTTCCCGACGCCAGTATTCTTTTTCCGATCTCGTTCATCTTCGTGTCATCAAGAAGATGCTTGATAGCGGCATGAAACTTCAAGAAGTAAAGCGTGCTACGGACTATCTTATTGCGCAAGGACAGAGTGTCACTAACGCCGATCTTGTCATGACAAGCGATTCTGTATTTCTTCATGATGCGAGCCAGCCCGAAGCTTTGTATGATCTTGTCCGTAGTGGACAAGGCGTATTTACAATCGTCGCTCTTTCTCAGGCTTCAGATGAAGTGACGACTGAAATCGACCGTGATGGCGGAGCGCCCACTCAAAGCCAGATTCAAAACATTGCATAATACTCTGAGTAATGTGTAAGACGTAATGGCTGCATCGTCTTTCTTTAATCTTCCTCGCAAAATACTTGTAATGTATTTTTTTGCCATCGTATTTCTCGTTGCGGCGATTCTTGTGGCGCAATGGCATGTTGCCGCGCAAGGGGAGCGTAGTGATATTCGTGAGAATGGGCAAAGAACGACAGCGCTTGTGGTTTCACGAAAAAAAGTTGAGTACACAACATTTAATGGCAAAGTTACGGCTAGACCTCTTGTTGCTCCCATGACAGGCACTCTCAAAAGATATGATGTACTTACTGTCTATTACGACAAAGATAATCCGACAAAAGTGGTCCTCGATCAAGATGATTCGTCATACAACATCACCATGTGGATTGTCGTCGCTAAATTGTTTGGAGCTTCGTTGGTGATTGCAGCACTCGCATATCGCAAACAACGTAAAGTATCAATCATTAGTAGTAAAACTACATAATTACCGGCTTTGTGCAAGCAAATACATACTTTGCCCACTTGAAAATATTCCGAAAACCGATACAATCGAAATAGCGTAATTTTGCATATGAACGGATTCACTTATGTCAGTTAAAACAATTATCAGAAAAACAGCCGATGCTATTAAAAATGCCTATGATGCGATCAAGGAGAACCGCAATCGCATCCTCACTGCTGGTGTTGTAGGCGCAATTGCAGTCGGGACTCCCGCGGCCGTCGGTTGTGCGGTATTGGAGCCACAAGAGAATGTAGACATATCCCAAGCCGAAGAGGCTATTCGTGAGGTGCATCCCGATGCTCAAAATATAGAACGTATCAATGATGATCCCCATGCACATATCTCATTCGAAGTTAACGGTAGAAGTTGTACCATGGACACAACAAGTTTCACTGTCACTGTTGATAGGGCACATGGAACGGAGTCCAAGGAAATACGTGTAGTTCCTGCAGATCCGCCTTCGATCGAGTGTGCACGTTAATAGACTAAGACAACAGTTTATGAACGACTCGCGTAGAACATGTTTTCGATCTGCTTAAGATCATCTTTGGGTTCAGTAGCCGTAGCGCTCTCAAAAGGTTCAACAACTCGTGGATCTTCGAAAACAAGTAAGTGTTGATCTGGGTAATTATTAAAACGGCAGTTCGGGAAAAACATATGATGATGCCATTCGATATGCTGCTCATTAAGTTCTTCAGCTCGTCGTACAATCTCTTGTATCGCAGCTGAAGGAGAGTATTCATCGCTCGATGAGCTTGTATCCAGTACGTCAGAGCCGTGTAACAGGGGAGCCAGTTCCTGGCCCAACCCTTTCTCTGCCTTATCTGAATAATGCACGAGAGCTACCTTGTCATCAGGAATTTCAAGAATGAATGCATATTCAGATAGCTTGTTAAATTTACAGGTGGGAGTCATGATATGAAAATGCCACGAAATACCTTGTTCGTGTGCATCGAGTGCGTGTGTACGAATCTCTTCGAGAGTTGCAGTTCCCATCAAAAGTAAGCTTAATGCCTATCAGCATTGCAAAAGCAAAAAGGTAGATAGTACACTTATTGGACAAATGAAAAGTGAAGGATCGCATGCCCAATACTCCAGCCGAAAAAAGGATAATTGTAGGCTGCGGCGTTGTAATAGCAATTACCCTAGCTGCGATCAATAGAAGTACTCCATCACCGCTTTTTTCCGAGGATTTTCTTGCACCACCAGAGACTAAGTCCACGTCGATGTTAGAGCCTGGTAAAGAAATTAATGCACCGACACAAAGGGAACTTCGAAAGAGTCCAGCAGGGCAGTACGTGCTCTCCATCCACCCGAGTGCATCTGATTTTCAGATCATTGATGAATGGAACATCATGATCTATCAGCGCAACGGCAGGCCTTGTTTCATCAAACTTGCTACAGGAGGCTATGAGCCGGCACAGACGGGTACGGCGTTGGGTTGTGCAATACCAGATATGGCGCGGTAAAATTACGACTTTACATAACATATATTATGGGCTAAACGGGGTAGACCGCAGTATTGCGAACTGGCACAAAATACTCCATAATTAATGGCTTCTTTCGCGCTGGAAAGGATGCCTGTGCGCTTATGACCTCATCGAAATACGATCTATATAGAGACGGCTTTACATTTCTACCCGCAGATGAATTAAAGGATTTTTCTGTTTATCAGGATGAAGTTTTCAGACTTGTTACTGATCTGCGTGAACTCGTACTTCATGAAAAACAGGCTCTCAATAATGTTGTTATTGCAGCTGAAAAACCTTATGGGTGTCAACTGTATGTATTTAATGGGTTTGTCCGTTTATATTTAGGCCAGGATCTGCTTCATCATGCACATCGTGATCCGGATTATTTGAACAATTTCGTAACGACTGGCTCGTTTGTCCCCACAATTGGTGCAACTACAACTTCTTTGGACCAACATAGGACGCTGTCTTCGGATGGCTCAATACTTTTTAGTGCATTGTTAAGAGATCGAATATCAGCAATTCGTGAGTTACTCGGAGTTACAGGTTTCACCGATGAAGATATCGAGCATGCTACAACAAAAGAACATGATGGGAAATTGATTGCAGGTTTCACTTTCTACGTCCCTGAGAGTACTATCGCTGGTTTAGAACATAGAGACGATCTTCACGATGGAATTTTTGGGTCCACGCAGCTTTCACCTGAAGATGATATATGGGAACTCGGCCCTGACAGAGAACATATGAGGAATGTTATCCAGCATTATGGCGAGACTATTCTGATGAATTGTCTAGATGAAGCCGACGATGCACAAGAGACTACGCACCACATCATTCACCGTCCACTGGTTGGGAAAAACTTTCGTGCGGCATTTATTTGGTCTGCTTCAGGTGATTTAGCGAGGAGAATCCTGGGAAGACTAAGCATTACTCCTTACGTGCACAATGGGTCAGACTCCCCCGCTCTTTTCGGCGATAGGAATCTATGATGCTGCTGCACGTACTGCCTTCCTTTGCGTTGTTAAAGGACCGTTAGCTCGCGAGTTAGTTGTACGCTTAGGAGCAGTCACTGAATGCGCATTTCCGGAAGTGGCACCGCCTGAGCAAGCCCTTCATGTGGGATTGTAATACTGAGACAGAGAGCTCGCCGCTTACAATCTGAGAAAACACACAATCTCGGTTGTGCAAATATTGATTGTGCGAGATAATGGATGTCTTAGGGTAGGAAGCCCTCGTATTGATGGATGGAATCTGGTGGGTTTATGCCTCGCAATGGACAATCACGAGTAGATATATCTGGCCTGGATAAAGCCGCGGTCCTCGCTGCTTTGTATAACGGTTCTGCTCCGATTGGCTTGAGTTTTTCCGTCTATCGACCCGGCTCACTCGACATCGAGGCTATGAGAAGAAAAATGAAAAGCCGAAAGGCTGAAATAGGAAGAGTCGAAGAAGCGAATTCGCCCGATCTCAAAAATCCTCCAAGTCTGAAAGAGGAATGGGTTAGAAGGATAGGTAAAGGTGAATATTCATTTGATCTTATGAATGGACGCCCGCTGCATATAAGTGTTGCCGAAGATTCATTCAATCCTGATGAATACGATAAACGATTCGGAAAAGGTGCAGCACAAAGAATTATTGACATTCTTCGAATAACGGGTCAAGAAGCAGCATCGGCAATTGAAGAAATTCATTCATCTCACCTCGTCGCTGAGGCAAAAAAGTTAATAGCTACTCCGCCGGGTAAATATACAGGCAATGCGCGACATATGTATTCAGTCGAGAAAAGAGCACGTGGTGTTGCTATTGAGGTTTTGCATCAGCATGAGCTTGCGTTACCTACTCTGAGCGATCTAGCTCTTGGGCTTGAGAGGCCCACCCACAATCAATAAGCGTGCTTTACCTTGGCGTTGTTCGAAGAAGTTTTTTGTTGAACGATCACCGGGGAGCGCCATTGATTCATATGCCGTTGCATTGGAATATTTTTCCTGTGAAATAATTTCCGAAAATAAGATATCTCCTACGCCAATTGTACGGAAAGCTGTGTCGACAGCAAAGATATCAAAATAGAGAGAGTTATCTTGTTGACGAACGGCAGCTACGCCCGCCAAAATTTCATCGCAGCGCGCCTCATAAAGATCGTAGTTATTTAGGTCATAGGAACTCGCAAGTTCAATCAACTTGTCGTATCCGCGATACTGTGCGTTAGGCGAAAAAAAATCCCGAGCATAACGTTCAAAGGCATCATGGGTATCGCTGAATGATGCGATTTGGATGTCGGGTGCTGAAGTCATAAAAGTTTCAAGGAGCTAACCGCAAGAATTTCGTTACGGATTTTCATCAAGACGATAATTGATGGCGTGAATAATGGTTTGGCGATTCCGAAAATCTGCCTCATAACTCCGAATATTCGCTAAGTCGTCGCGTGCAAATTCATCAAGTCGATCAATGATTTCAGGAGCGCTTAGCCGTTCGTATACTCCTTGAAGATTTGCTGGTAATACCTTATGAAGAGGCTCCGCAATGAACTCCCCTTCTCCTTGAGAGAAAAAAGATGAATCGCTTTCGTACGTTGAGGGAGTTACGACTGAAGGAGCAGAAATATCATGAGTCATAGATTCGGCGATCGAAGAAGCATGAATGTGTGCAGAGCGCTCCTGTGTCTCTGTCGAAGCCTCCGGAGCTGCGGTTGAGGTCTGTGAATCTTTTTCTTGATATCCCGCTACGGTCGATGCAAGTGCCTTAACGGCGTTTTCCATAAAGTTTAATGTTCCTAATGCTAAATCGAGTGAGGTATGAGCGAGAGCCTCGCCTCTACTCTTAGCTTCAGCTGTTAATTTTTCCGCACGCGTACGCATGAGGGGTGTCCCCATAGCGACAAACTGACCGTGTTCTTTTGTTGTGGACAGCTTCTCTTCTGCAGACATTGTCGTTTTAGTCACGTCACGCTTTCCTCGCGAGACAAACATGCTAAAAAAAGTTGGAGCATTATCACGCAAAAAACCCAAAGCTCCAACAGGTGCGTATAGGAGAGCTACCATAAATCGGACGACGTATGATTTTTCCATCGAAACTTCCTTATATGTATGAGACTTAAATATCCTACAACG
>CAYMMG010000028.1:0-13268 GCA_964391505.1 uncultured Burkholderiales bacterium
CAAGACTCCAAACAAGTTGCTGTTCTTGTGCCGACAACTTTGCTTGCCACACAACACGGGCACACCTTCGAGGAACGTTTTTCGTCATTCGGTTTGCGGGTCGAAGTGCTATCGCGCTTCCGTACTGCTAAAGAACAGCGAACAGTCCTTGATGGAGTCAAAGATGGAACAGTTGATGTTGTTATCGGAACTCATCGCCTATTATCCGGCGATGTTGAGTTTAAAAATTTAGGTCTTCTCGTTGTCGATGAAGAACAGCGTTTTGGTGTGACGCACAAGGAATCCATCAAACAATTTGCTACTAATGTTGATGTCCTTACTCTCACTGCTACTCCTATTCCGCGTACACTCGAAATGTCCTTAACCGGTATTCGCGACATGTCCATGATCACGACGCCTCCCGCTGATCGTCAACCTATCTTGACCTACGTGCATGAATATGATGAACGAGCTGTAGCGGAGGCCATTAGGCGAGAGCTTCTTCGTGAAGGTCAAGTATTTTTCATTCATAATCGTGTGCGTGATCTCGAACACGTCGCGGATTCGATTCGTGATCTCGTTCCCGAAGCGCGCGTGGTGACTGCACATGGACAAATGGCAGAAAATCGTCTCGAAACAATTGTCGAAGATTTCTATGAACGTAAATACGACGTGCTTATTGCCACTACGATTGTGGAAAGTGGTCTCGATCTTCCAGCAGTTAATACTTTGATTGTGGATCGAGCCGATGCACTTGGCCTTGCGCAGCTTTATCAATTGCGTGGACGTGTTGGTCGCCGTGGTCAACGTGCTTATGCGTATCTTTTCTCACCGAAGAATCAAGCGTTGTCCCATGAGGCTTACGAACGACTCAAAACAATAGGCGAATTCACAGAGCTTGGTTCAGGTTTTAAAATCGCGATGCGTGACTTGGAAATTCGTGGCGCTGGGTCGTTGTTGGGTGACGTGCAATCAGGGCATATCGCGGCAGTAGGTTTTGACCTCTATTGCGAAATGGTGACCGAAGCAATCGATGACCTAAATGGAGTTACACGCGAAGCTCCGCACGAAATCACTATCGATGTTCCTGGCGATGCTTTGATCCCAGAAGAATATGTTACGAAACAAGATCATCGCTTCGATATTTATCGACGGCTTTCCTCTACAAAAACGCACGCCGATGTTGAATCCATTGGGGATGAACTCACTGATCGATTTGGTCCGCTTCCTGAAGTGACGGTAACGCTGATTGAGATTACTCACCTAAGGGTTTCTTGCCAGAATGTGGGAATCCTGTCTATTGTTGCGAATCGAAATGCATTCCGACTAATTGGTGTGGAGCTACCCCAGTCCCTTCAGATTCGTTTGTCTCGTCTTTTCCCTGGTTCTCTCTATAAACCGGCTCATGCGCTTGGTCCTGCTGAAATTGTGGTGAATCTTGAAGAGAACAAGGCTCCGGCGCGGGAACTTCGGGAGCTTATTGCGAAGTTATTTGAGTAAAGTCAACTAGCCTGAACCGTTGTGAAATCGATACAAAAAATTCTTCTCCTCTCCTCCCTTATGCTTATTATGGGCCTAGTATTCTCGTCGTGTTCGACAGTTAAGAATGAACTAGGTCTTTCAGAAAAAAAAGCTGTTACATACAATAAATTAAGTGTCAGTGAATCGGATCTCGATGCTGACATTAATGCCCTTGCAAAGAACAAGCCCTTGGTCGAACTTCTGAGTGGAGGACAGGAGCCTTTGGTTAAGGATGGCAAACTCACTCCGACCTATCGTGCCAGTTGGGCAAATATTGTGATGCGAACACTCTCCATTAAGGAAGTACGCATAAAACACAAAATGAAAATTACCAAGGCGGATATAGATTCAGCCGAAAATGATGCGAAAAACCTTTTCGTTGGATCTGGTGAAGGAGATGCCGAAGAAATTTGGAAGGCTTTCCCGAAAGACTTTCGCGATCGTCTCGTTGCCGGTTTTGCTGAACAGTATGCACTTCTTCGCGATGCCCCAAAAGTGACAGAAGCAGAGATCAAGAAGTATTACGACGATAACCAAGAACAGATAGCAACTCCGTGTGAATCAGGAAAATCGATTTCACATATCCTTGTAAAAACCGAAAAAGAAGCGCAGAGTATCAAAGCCGAACTTGATAAAGGTACAGACTTCGTGAAGCTTGCGAAAGATAAGTCAACAGACCCGGGCTCAAAAAATTCAGGAGGCAACCTGGGTTGTTTCGCACAAGGAAGTTTTGTTGCCGAATTTGAAGCTGTGGCAAGCAGCCTGCCAGTAGGGTCAATTTCGGGAATCGTCAAGACTGACTTTGGATTCCATGTCTTAAAAGCAGCAGCATATTCTGCGCCGACACTTGATGATGTGCGTGACCAAATTCGTCAGCAACTCGAGCCAGAGAAGCAATCAGATCTATTGAATGAAGTTCAAAGCAGCTTGAAAAAAGCAAAAGTGAAAGTTTTATCTAAGTATGGTCGGGTATTAAAAAATAACGAAGGGATTCCCGAGATAGTTACTCTCGAAAAGGATACACCTGTCACGACGACGGCACCTCCTGCGGAAATTTCCCCGACAAATATTCCAGAATAGATATTTGTACTGAACGAACACGCGATGAATTCGGATGCTTTTGAAGAATTGACTCGCGTGGTTGCACAGTTACGTGATCCGGAAAATGGGTGCCCATGGGATTTGGAGCAGACGCATGTTACGCTGCAAAAATATCTTGAAGAAGAAACTGCAGAAGTTCTCGAAGCAATTCAAACTTTAGAAAATGAAGATAAGAATCCAGACTACGAAGCATTGGCTGAAGAACTTGGTGATGTTCTCTTGCAAGTGATGCTCCACGCACAGATTGCATCGGAATCAGGAAATTTTGATATCAATGATGTTTTAAGGATTTTGATCGATAAACTTATCCGTCGCCATCCCCATGTCTTTGGAAACAGCGATGCTTCGAGTGTAGATGAAGTTGTCGCTCAATGGGAACGCATTAAAGCAGAAGAAAAAGCGAAGAAAGAAAAAATATGACGAAAATTGTACAGGTTCATGCACGTGAAATTCTCGATTCCAGAGGGCTGCCGACGCTAGAAGCAGAAGTGGTTTTGGAGAATGGAATCGTTGGTAGAGCCGCTGTTCCTTCAGGCGCCAGTACAGGTGCCCACGAAGCATGTGAACTTCGTGACGGTGATAGCTCCCGGTATAACGGCAAAGGTGTTCTCACTGCTGTCAATAATGTCAACTCAGAAATTGCACAATACCTCATTGGAAAAAGTGTCGAAAGTCAGCGAGTTGTCGATCTCGGTCTGATCGAACTCGACGGTACGCCCAATAAAACGCGTCTGGGTGCCAACGCTATTCTCGGAGCAAGTCTGGCCGTTTCTTGTGCTCGTGCTGCTAATCAAGGGAAATCATTAGTCTTTACTTTGGAAACTGGTCTTGATCCCCACGTCATGCCTGTTCCTATGCTTAATGTTCTCAATGGTGGAGAACACGCAATCAACAACATTGACTTTCAAGAATTCATGATTATCCCGGTGGGTGCTTCGACTTTTAGCGAAGCCTTGCAATGGGGAAGCGAAGTGTATCAATCGCTTAAAAGTCTTCTTGCGTCGCAAGGGTTGTCTACAGGGCTAGGAGACGAGGGAGGTTTCGCTCCTGATATCGATACACCACACGATGTTCTTGCGATACTAACCAACGCGATAGATAAAACAGGTTTGCGAGTTGGTCATGATATCGCATTTGCTCTTGACGTGGCCTCGACAGAATTCTTTCGTGAAGGCATGTACGATTTACGTGGTTTAGGAAAACGTTTTTCGTCGGAAGAATTTGTTGATTACTTGGCGGCGTTGTGCGATGAGTTTTCGATTATTTCAATTGAGGATGGTTTGGCAGAAGATGATTGGGACGGTTGGCAGGTGTTGACTTCAAAATTAGGTTCACGCGTTCAACTTGTGGGGGACGATCTTTTCGTGACGAATGAATCTCGACTCGCCATGGGAATCGAACAAAAGGTTGCGAATGCAATCCTTATCAAGCTCAATCAGATAGGCACGTTGACGGAAACTCTCGATGTGATGAAGCTTGCAAGAGAGAACAACTATACGTGTGTAGTGAGTCATCGCAGTGGAGAAACCGACGATGCCACGATTGCTGATCTGGCCGTTGCTACCAATGCTGGACAGATCAAAACGGGTGCGCCTGCACGTATGGATCGCGTGGCAAAGTACAATCAGCTACTCCGCATTGAGGAAATGCTTGGTTCTGCTGCACAATACCCTGGGATCAACGCATTCACACGTTCATCGCTCTGAGTCAATAAGATGTTCACCTTGAATAGTTCTGTCGATGTCCGCAAGCGCACCATGATTGGTTGTGTTCTTGTTGTAGTTACTGTCGTTGCGACAATGTTTATCTATGTGTACCCCATTCGTGGCTATTACACGCAGAGTCGTGAGGAAAAAATAGAACGTCGTCGACTTGCGACGCTGCAAGAAGCTAATCGAAAAATGAAGCAGGAACGGAAAAGTCTTTCTACCGATGCAGAGATTGAGCGCATTGCACGTGAACAATACCGGCTTGTGAAGCCTGGCGAAGAGGCCTATTTGGTTTCTGGTGTCGCTACAACTACAACGCTCCCTGCAAAATAGACTCGTTGCATGACGGCAGCGAGTTTTTGGATCAAGCCCGCTTCATGGGTGGAGCCGAGTGATTCAGATCGTTTAGACATTATCGAATGTCTCGGAAAAGAACCGCGTGGTGAATACCAAATCGTTGTTCGCGAAAAAAATAATGCACCGCTCGTTATCGAAAATGCTCCCTTCTTTATCGATGGCACTCCGATGCCCACGCGATATTGGCTTGTTAACCCAACCTTGGTTGCCGAAGTATCGCGTGTGGAAAGCGTCGGCGGAGTCAAACAAGTACAAGATGAAATCGACCATGAGGTCCTTGTTCGGATTCATGATCGCTATGAACATCAACGCGATGCACTTATTGCGCCAGAATATGATGGGCCTCGACCCAGTGCCGGGGTTGGAGGAACGCGTAAGGGTGTGAAGTGCCTCCATGCTCATGTGGCCCACTATCTCGCGACAGGTGCAGATGAAGTGGGACAATGGACCATGCAAAAAATCGCTGATTTGCAGGGTCCCACCCTGTCTGTGGAAAAAGGTGATAAATGAACTCTTCCCAGATTGTTGCAGTCATTGATATTGGGACAAATACCACGCGATTGCTAGTACGCGATGTCGGAAATCCAGCGGTTGATTTGGATCGTGTTGTTCGTATTACGCGACTCGGCCATGATGTTGAAAAGACTCGCCTCTTAGGGGATAGCGGAATGCGTGATACCGAGACAACAGTAAAAGAATATGTCGCAATAGCTCAATCCCATGGAGCTACAACTTCGGACATTCATATTTTTGCAACAGCAGGCGCGCGTGTGGCAGAAAACGGTGAAGAATTTATTGAGAAGCTTCAAGAGGAAACGGGTTGTAGCGCCACAATCATTTCTGGCGAGCAAGAAGGTCAATACTCTTTTTCTGGAGCAATGAGTGGAATTTCAACAGCACTGCAATCAACGGTGGTATTCGATATAGGGGGAGGCTCCACAGAGTTTGGCATGTCTTCCCCAGAATCACTTGATCAATGTGGCAAGGTGATCTCAGTTCCTATTGGAAGTGTGCGCATCACCAAGCGACATCTCGAGAGTGATCCTCCCAAGCCGGAAGAGTTGGCAAATGCGATTGCTGACATCCGTGAATATCTCAAAGATGTTGAAGTGCAGATTCCTAACATCCGTCATGCACATAAATGGATTGGTGTTGCTGCAACTGTCACAACAACGGCTGCAATCGAAATGGGTCTTGCCGAGTTCGATGCAAAAAAAATTCACGAGTTCGTCCTCACAAAAGAGATGGTCGAAGATGTTTTTCGAACACTTGCTACAGAATCACTCGAGGATCGGATTCATAACCCCGGTCTAGAAAAAGAACGTGCTGATGTCATCGTTGGGGGAGTTGCGATCGTTGTTTCCATCATGCGCCACTTTGAACTGACTGAAATAACTGTGAGCTGTACGGATCTGCTTGATGGATTGTGGCTTAGTGTTATGAAGTCATCCTGAACGCACAACGTCATTCAGAGCGAAGCGAAGAATCTCCGCGTAGCGGACATTACTTGAGCATGTTGTCTCGGTAATACTTCATTTCTTCGATGGAGCCCAAGATATCTCCCAGTGCCCGATGTTCGCCGAGCTTATCGGGTCGCTTGTCGAAAACTTCTGGGTACCATCGTCGGCAGAGTTCTTTAAAGGAAGAAACGTCAACGCTTCGGTAATGCAAGAAGTAATCGAGTTTAGGCATGTACTTATCGAGAAAGCGCCGATCGACTCCTATTGAGTTTCCGCACAGCGGAGCAGAACCGCCTTTGATTCCTAATTTCTTTAAATAGGCAAGACATTCTTGTTCCGCTTGTTCGACCGAGATTGTGCTCGCCGAAATTGCTTTCGTGAGACCAGACTTTTCATGCATTTTTTTGACAATGTCTTTCATTGCCAATAGTGCTTCATGGGGTTGATGAATCACAATGTCGATGCCTTCATCAATAAGATTGAGATCAGAATCAGTCACGACCAAAGCAATTTCGACCAACGTGTCTGTCGTGATTTCGAGGCCAGTCATTTCGCAATCCGCCCACACGAGATACTCGGAGGGCTTGGGAGCTTTTGAAACAAAAGCCGGAGTCATTTCGTTGGAATTCATGATTGTTGACTCTACTTGAGAAAGCGACTTTGAGCACAAAAAAGGGAAACAAAAAATGCCTTTGAACAGGGAAAATATTGACGAGTGAGAGTGTGCAGAAATTTACATAGTTAAAACGTGCGGTATGGATATCTCAGCGTGTATGCTTTTTCGCACCAACATTAAGTGCCCTGAGACGGGCGTCTTTTAGGAGAACCAGGTGAACCGACCTCTGCGCAAGCGGAGTGTCGCGACGACGAAGAACATACAGTTTTTCGGCTCCTCACCGGAGCGCGCAGCGACCCTTTGTACAACCGAGATTTCTTTTTCCCATTTTCTCATTAACTTTTCTCGATTTGGAATGTGTGGAAAAGTGTTATGACTTCATCTACGGGGGGGAAACAATATTTAACGCACACTCCAGCTGTGCATATCGGTGTTGGACGCTTTGCTCGAGGGCATTGGCTGCCTATTGCTCAACAAATGGGTTTGGAAGTTACGGGAATACAAATCAACACTTCTACTGTCCGAGATGAGCTTGTGGGGCAAAACTACGATTACGACTTGTTTGAGCTTACCCCTGGAATGGACCACACCCGAGTTACTTGCCTGAAGGATATTTTGGTTGCGCAGGAAGACCGTGCACGTGTTGTCGATGTTTTGGCAGATCCGCATACGCGATTAGTGACCCTTACCATTACACAACAGGGCTACCATCAGATTACAGAACATGAAATTGCGCGAGAACTTACACGATATCCCAATGCCGGTTATCGAAAGATTAATGAACCAGTTAGTGCAGCCGCTTTTTTAGTTGCTGGACTCCAAGCTCGCTTCTTTAGGGGAACCGATCCATTTGTTGTGATGTCGCTCGACAATGTTCGTGATAATGGAACTGAGCTGAGAGACGTCGTTCTGAATTATGCCCGAATGCTCGATGACGGAGACCACGGCGAGTTTGCAGCATGGGTTGAAAATGTTGAGTTTATAGAAACGATGGTTGATCGCATCGTGCCCACATCTGTTGGCTACGATGCCGAACAAGAGCGACTTCTTGTTGCACGAGGTTTAGAACATCATCCACATCCAATACTCACAGAACCTATGCCTAATCCCTGTTTGGTTATTGGAAAGGCTTCTGCCGATCCTATTTTTTCTCATCTTGGAGATGTTGATGGCGTGTTTGTTGGTGCCGATGTCGACGCTTACAGCACAATGAAAATCCGTATGCTCAACGGTGCGCATATTGCTTTAGGCATGGTAGGTCGTCTGGCTGGTTATGAATTTGCCCACGAAGCAATGCAAAGCCCAGTGATTCGGTTGTACATCGAAGAATTTCTACATCAGATGCAAGAAACTCTTCCTGATATTCCAGGTGTTGATAAACAAGAATACGCACGTGAAGTTGTTGAAAGAATTTCAAATCCATTGATGAATGACCCGCTATGGCGACTTGCAAGAAACAGCTTCGAAAAGATTTCTCAACGTGTACTTGACCCCCTCCAGGAAGCTCTCGATGCAGGATTGCCTTGTGAGCACTTGGCAACTGCTGCTGTCGCGTGGATTCAGTATTTAAAGCGAGCAAGCACCGATAAATCTTTTGAAATTTGCGATGAAACTTCTCTCAATAAAGGTCTTATTTCGCTTGCAAACGACGAATACGACCCTTGTGTATTCGTTAACCTTGATTCCACGCGAGAACTTTTTCCGCGCACCGCTGGATTGACAGACGGAGACATACCCCATGCATCACTAATGGGAATGGCGAAAGCAGCAAGTGAAGAGCTCGACCTTATCCTTTCGCATGCCCATGAGGCTGAAGTTCCTCGAGAATGGTTTGAGAGTTCCATGGTGCGAAGGTCAAGCTTATTTGACGGTGCAGATCCTTCAGCTCTAACATCAAGGACGCTTCAGCGTTGGAGTCATCAAGTCGAGCCTCGCGGTATTGAACGAGTAGCTGTGCCATCAACGCAGTCATAGCCAGTTAGGGAAGAAAATGCCACAAGAGACGCAGGGTGTACGTGTAGGCGAAGTGGCTTTATCTGATGCTTCAGAACTCGATGTTGTCGCTTCATTTCCTCGATACGATCGAGTAAAACTCAAGTGCGGAATAGCTCATATGAGTGTGGGTGGTTTTCACCGATCGCACCAAGCGCTCTATATTGATCGTTATCTCCAAACTCATTCACAAGATTGGATGATTTACGGAATCGGTAACCTCGATTCTGATATCGCTTTGGTAAATATTCTGAATGCTCAAGACAACCTTTACTCTCTGACGGAGCGATCGCGCACGACAGACACGCTTCGGGTAATCGGATCGATTAAAGAGTTTGTTCATGCGCCAACCAACCAAGCAAAAGTAATTGATGTACTTGCTTCGGATGATATAAAAATTATTTCTTTGACGATTACCGAAAAAGGGTACTGCTATGACATCGAGAAAAATTTAGATCTCGATCACCCAATGATTAAGGCTGATATTGCACATCCCGAGGAACCGGTTTCAGCGATTGGTTTTGTTTATGCAGCAGCTCGTCGTCGTATGAAAAGTGGTGGGCAGCCCTTCACCTTGATGTCCTGTGACAATCTTCCTGGTAATGGACGCATTGCATCTCGAATTATTACTCAATTCGCACAAGCATGTGATCCCGAAGTTGCTCAATGGATTCAAACCAACGTTTCATTCCCCAATGGAATGGTCGATCGTATTACGCCAGCTCCTTCAGATGAAACCACGCGCTTTGTTAGGGATACTTTTGGGATTGAAGATCATGGTGCATTGGCAAGTGAAGATTTCTTGCAATGGATCATTGAAGATAATTTTATTAATGGTCGACCAGCTCTTGAAGAAGTTGGAGTTCAGTTCGTAAATGATGTTGAACCATACGAAAAATGCAAGGTACGTTTACTCAACGGTTCTCATTCGGCGCTTTCTTACCTGTCGTATCTCATGGGATACCGCGAAGTTGACGCTGCTATGAACGATTCATTGATTAATGAGTTTGTTCGTCGATACATGGATGAAGATATCACGCCCTGCATTCCCGAGGTTCCGGGTGTTGATGTTGAAGCATACAAAAAGATCTTGGTGGAGCGTTTTTCTAACCCCGCAATTAGTGACAAGATTCAACGTCTTGCCATGGACGGGTCAGAAAAAATACCAAACGCTCTTGTTCCTCCGATTGAATATCAATTATCACGTCGTGAATCGACAAAATTCTTGGCCTTCGCAGTTGCGGCTTGGTATCGATATCTTCGTGGTGTGGATGAGCAGGGAAACACGATCGATATCACGGATCCTATGAGTCAAGATCTCATTATGCAAGCGACCGCTCATCCCATGGATCCAGAAGGTTTTATTGGTATAAAAGAAATTTTTGGCGAATCACTTTCTACAAATCCTGTTTTCATAGAAGAAGTCACTTCAGCTCTTGAAGCCATTGAATCAATGGGTACGAAAGATGCGTTGACAAAGCTATTGCAGAAATAACGCTTATCGCCTAAAATGCATTTTCAGCTTTTTTCAATATTGTAAGGATGCATAAATGAGTTTCAACTTTTCAGGCGTCAATGTCTTATGGGACAACGATGCAACTCTTGTCGACAGTGAAATCATTGCAATGCCCCATGCGGTAGCCAGTGTCTTTGCCTATTTTGAATCGCGGGGATTTGAGCGGAATATCCCTTCGGCTCGTGAGCGAAAAATATATGAAGTTCAGTGGGCGGGAAAGCAAATCAGTCAAATGTTTGAAATCGTCGAGGGATGGGTTGGCCACCAAATTTCTGACGAAGAACGTGCTGCGTTGTGTGCGGATGATGCTGCCCGTGTTATTGAAGCACTCAAGGAAGTTCAAGTAATCGTAGGTATTCCTGAAGCTTTGGCTGAAGTGCGAGATGGCGGAGGAACCAATAGCGTTGTAACGAGTAGCTCGCTTCTGCGCGTGGTCCCTGGACTAGTCAATAATGATCTCGTTGAATTCTTTACAAATGGTGACAGTGATCCGCGTATTTGGAGTGCAACGGAAACTTTGCAGGCGGATCCACGGTATGGTCGTGCGATCCCAAAGAGCTCCCAATCGCCTCAGATTTACCACTATGCATTGGAAGCAACCAATGCGCAACCTGGACTGGTTGTTGCGATTGAAGATAGTGGTTCAGGAGTGGGAGCAGCTGTTGCAGCAGGGATTCCCGTGATTGGAATAACAGCTGCTTCTCATATTCTACCTAAGGCGCGTGATGCGCATGCACAAGGTCTTATCGACAAGGCATCTGAAGTTTTAGGTCGTCCCGCTACTTCAAAAGACATCCTTGTTGTTGACCATGCCTATGAATTATCTAGTGCTATCGGTCACATTCTTGAACTTCCTCCGCTCGGACGCGTGATGGGGATATCACTAGACGGTGGAAATATCACTCTTTAGTACATGATTATTCGCTACTGAATTGCGTTTTAACCCTCAAAAAGGTTAGATTTTCTCCACGTTTTCGATGGGTATACCGCCTATCGTTCCTGAAAGGTAATCATGCTCTATTCAATAGGTGTCGACGTAGGCGGAACAAAAATTGCTGTGGGTGTCGTTGGTGATGACGGCACTGTATTGGCACATGATGCAATCATCAATGCTGAGTTTTCTGATGGGTACGCCCTGATTAATGCAGTCATTGAAATGGGAGAGAAACTAGCTACCCCTGTTCGCGACAAAGTTGTCGTTGTTGGATGCGCTACTGCAGGACCAATGGAGCCACGCGGCGAGTTTGTATCGCCTCTTAATATCCGAGGTGATAAGGGCCAGATCCTATGGCACGACTTCCCTTTGCGCGCGCAACTTGAAGAGGGCTTCTCTTTACCAACATTTGTTGACAATGATTGCAAAGGTCTAGCTCTCGGTGAAGCATGGATTGGCGGTGCCAAGGGAAAGAACAACTTTATAGCCATGGTCGTATCAACGGGTGTGGGTGGAGGAATTGTTCTTGACGGCCGCTTGCTAAATGGTCGTCGTGATAACGCAGGACACATTGGCCATGCAAATGTGATTCCTGATGGCCGTCTGTGTGGTTGCGGCGCCCACGGTTGTTTAGAAGCAGAAATCTCTGGCCCCTCTATCTTTGCTAAGACGGGCATACCTCCAGAAGAGGCAACGCCAGAAACTATCGAATGGGCGGGCAAACTTCTTGGTCGCGCTATTGCTTCGGCAGCCAATACTCTTGATCTTAACCTTGCGCTTGTGGGTGGTTCGGTTGCTCTTGGATGGGGTGAACCGTTCTTTGAGTCAGCACAACGAGAGATCGATAAGCAAGCAATGCTTTCTTTTGTGAAAGGTACCCAAGTGCGACCCGTGGAATTAGGGAACATGGGTGGACTGATTGGTGGTGCACGCATTGGTTTCATCGGAATGGAAGCAAGTCGTCCGAATACGATGGCCAGTTCTTTGTAGCTACCATATCGCTGGCGTTATTGGTGCCAATCGATAGTTTTGCGTACACTGGGACGATGGTTCTATCCAATAGCATTCATGATGTGTATTTCACCTCGGAACGCGTCATTCTTCGTCCGCTCGAAGCCGGAGATTACGACGCATATAAAGAGGTACGCGATCGATGTTATGAATGGTTGGCCCCCTGGGAACCCACTGTCGATGGTGTGGCGATGGATACCACGAGTTCATTCGAAAATTTTCACCATCGCGTATTGGCTTTCGAGCGAGGGAGTCAGTTTGATACTTCTTATGGATTCGGAGTTTTCCTTCACGACGGCACTTTCATCGGTGAGGTGTCCTTGGGCACGATTGTCCGTGGGCCCTTCCAATCCGTTTTGCTGGGATACTGGATAGATCAAAAATATGCGGGTCGAGGATATACTCCCGAAGCGATTTCAGTAATCATAGGGTATGCGTTTTCTGCGCTCGGTTTTCGCAGAATCGAAGTCGCCATTGTTCCACGGAACCTGGCCAGTGTGAGAGTGGTCGAAAAGCTTGGCTTCACCTATGAAGGCGAGTCATCCGAATATATCGAGGTTGCTGGAGTACGTGAAGATCACAGGCGATACTCCATGACTCCTGCATTGTGGAACGAACGCGTCGAGCATTCCCCGTGGAAGGACGAGTCTTAATAGACTTATCGATTCCACTTTATTCCTCTGACGATAGGAGCCATCATTAAACCGTATCCTCCTATTAACGACTGCTCTCTCTTGAGCGACCATCGCACGATTGCCATAGTTGAACCTGATGCTTCTATTTCATGGCTTTGTTTACCACGTGTGGATTCCGCCGCTATTTTTGCGCATCTCATTGATACAGAAAATGAACCGACGCAAGCGGGAGTTTTTTCCATTGAAGATGCTGATGGGAATCTTCCTCGGCAACGCTATGTGGGAGACACTCTTGTTCTTCAATCAGATTTTCCTACGTTTCACATCACTGATTACCTTGACGCCTCGCGCGGACGTACAAGACATCAAGCGGGTAGAAGTGATCTTATTCGTGTCATCGAAGGTTCGGGAGTCGTTGATATCGCTTTTGCACCCCG
>CAYMMG010000029.1:0-13125 GCA_964391505.1 uncultured Burkholderiales bacterium
GCGGTTTATAACGACTTGTTCGTCTACAACACACTTCTTCACATCATCACGCGAGGGAAGCTCATACATTGTCTCTAAGAGCACTTCTTCCATAATGGCGCGCAACCCTCGAGCACCCGTTTGACGAGTAAGGGCCTCTTTGGCGATTGCTTGCAATGCATCGGTGGTGAATTCCAGTTCAACATCATCATATTGGAAGAACTTTTCATACTGTTTCACAAGAGCATTTTTAGGTTCAGTAAGAATCGACATCAGTGCTTCTTCATCCAAGTGGTTAACAGCACTGACCACAGGGAGACGACCGATGAATTCAGGAATCAATCCATACTGCATGAGATCTTCCGGCAAAATCTTGCCCATGATTTCAGCAATGTTCTTCTCTTTGGATTTCTTGAGGTCAGCACCAAACCCAACACCGTGTCCGCCGAGGCGGGTTTCGACGATTTTTTCAAGACCAGGAAATGCGCCACCACAAATAAAGAGAATGTTTGCAGTATCGAGTTGCAAGAACTCTTGATGAGGATGCTTACGACCACCTTGAGGAGGTACCGATGCAACTGTACCTTCGAGAATTTTCAATAGCGCTTGCTGTACACCTTCGCCGGACACATCGCGAGTGATGGAAGGGTTTTCTGCTTTGCGTGCAATCTTGTCAATTTCATCGATGTAGATAATTCCCGTTTCTGCTTTTTTCACATCATAATCAGCAGCTTGAATAAGTTTAAGGAGAATGTTTTCTACATCTTCGCCGACGTATCCAGCTTCGGTTAATGCCGTTGCGTCTGCAATTGCAAAAGGAACATTGAGCATTCGGGCGAGTGTTTGTGCCAATAACGTCTTTCCACAACCTGTAGGGCCAAGAAGAAGGATATTGGATTTTTGAAGTTCGACTTCGCTGTCACCGTAGCCACCAAGGCGAACGCGTTTGTAGTGATTGTAGACAGCAACTGAGAGATTTTTCTTAGCTTGATTTTGACCGATAATGTAACCGTTGAGATAGTCAAAAATTTCTACAGGCTTGGGAAGTTCCTCTAGAGAAACCTGAGGGCTCTCGGTTGCACCATGCAATTCCTCTTCAATAATTTCGTTACACAGCTCGATACATTCATCACAAATATAGACACCAGGGCCTGCAATAAGCTTTTTGACTTGCTTTTGACTTTTACCGCAAAAAGAGCACTTCAGAAGATCGCCGCTGTCACCAAATTTCGCCACGCTGTGTCTCTCTTTCGAATCCAACACCTATATAGAGGTGCATAGAATACATGTCGGCAAGAACAATATTGATCCTTGAGCGTATCACGTTTTATCCTGACCTGTAAGGCCTTTTTTCTTTTCCGTGGTCACAAAAACGACAGGAGTGTGCGAGATCCTTCACTACGTTCAGGATGACCTTCGGTCAGTTTGAACTGGTAGAAGACAGTGATGCAGCTGCAAGATCACGACTCGTGAGAACCGCGTCAATCATTCCGTATTCTTTCGCTTCTTCGGCGCTCATAATGTAGTCACGGTCGGTGTCAAGGTGAATCTTCTCGACGGGTTGACCCGTGCACTGAGCAAGAATTTCATCAAGGGCACCACGCATACGCATGATTTCTTTTGCTTGAATTTCGATATCAATCGCTTGACCTTGCGCTCCACCGAGAGGTTGGTGAATCAAAATACGTGCACTAGGAAGTGCAAAGCGCTTGCCTTTTGCGCCAGCAGCAAGAAGTACAGCAGCGGCTGAAGCACATTGGCCTACACAAATGGTTTGAACATCACACTTGATGAACTGCATTGTGTCATACATGGCAAAGAGACCTGTGATTTCGCCACCTGGTGAGTTGATGTACAACGAAATGTCTTTGTCGGGGTCTTCACTCTCGAGGTGAAGTAATTGTGCGATAACCATATTTGCAACACCATCGTTGATGGGCGTGCCTAAATAAATAATGCGTTCCTGAAGAAGACGTGACCATACGTCCATTGCAACTTCTTGTCCGCGGTTATTGCGGTATACAACGGATGGATTGGGAATGTAATATTCGCTCACTATTGCTCCTTGGATGTCTTCTGCGATTAATCGCGTTTTTTTATTCTAGGGGGAAACTCGTTACCCAGGGTATCATCCCTAGTGATCATGTCCTTCATGGTTATGGTCATGATCATGGTCGTGTCCTTCGTGGTCATCACCACTACCCATAGCTGAAAGCATATCTGCCATAGCTGATATTTCTTCGCCTTCGGATCCCGGGACCTGAAGGGCTATTTCGTTTCCTTGTGAGTCTCGACCTACTGCAGTTTCAGTGACCATTTTGACCGCTTTGTTGCGTGCGATATCGAAGCGTACTTGTTTCTCAACACCGGGACGCTTGAGCCTATTCCGGACCTTATTGATTTTCTCTTTTGAAGATTCGGCGAATTTTGCTATTTCAGCTTCTAGCTCTTCGTCGGTAGCTTCAATTTCTTCTGCAACCACAATCGCACGTAATGCCAAATCTGACTTAATGGCAGTCACGGATTCTTTACGAATATTGTCATTGAATTCACTTCGCGCTTCTTCATCAAGAGATTCTAAGTACTCTTCCAATTGATCTCGGTTAATTCCACTTTGTTGCGCCATTGAGTCGATACGAGCTTGCACTTCGCGTTCAATAAACGATTCAGGGACTTCGTCAGTTACCAATTCAGCCAACGCATCCATAATCTTTTGACGTGCTTGCATTTGCGCTTGGAGAATTTGGAGATTTCCCATCCGCTTACGCACATCTTCTTCGTATGCTTCACGGTTTTCAAACTCCGTATTTTCTTTAATCCATTCGTCAGTAGCTTCAGGTAGATCTTTGGTTTGAACTTTTTTTACAGACACTTTGAAAGAAACTTCTTCGCCGGCATTGTCACCAAACTGTTCGGAAAGTTCGTCGGTGAATTCGATTTCATCTCCGGCTTTTTTGCCGACAAGCTGAGCATCGAGTTCAGCACCGATAATGCCAGAACCAACATTGTAAAGATAGTCGCTAGCAGTAAGACCAGGTACATCTTCACCGTCAATCGAACCAGAAATATCGATCGTTGCATACGCTCCGTCTTCGATTACTCCATCAACATCAACGAGTTCTGCGTGTCGATCACGTAAAGTGTCGAGTTGTTTTTCAATTGCTGCGTCGTCAATAGGTTCAACATCAACATCAACGATGAGCTTGTCGTAACCCGTTACCGTAACAGTAGGTCGCACAGCGACGGTGGCCTCAAAAACGACATCGCCTTCTTCTTCACCTGAGTTAATTTTGAGTTCGGGGTAATCAACGGGGTCAATATCTGAATCTGCGATCGCGTCGATATAGTACTGAGGAAGAGAGTCATTCAGTGCTTGAGCACGACCAGCTTCATAGCCGATCTGCTTTTCAAGGATCTTGCGCGGAGCTTTGCCGGGTCGGAATCCGGGAAGTCGAACCTGGTGCGCCAAAGTCTTAAATGCCTTATCAATTGCAGTATCAAATTCCGCTTCGGCGATAGTAATAGTAAGACGGACGTTGTTGTCCGCCAAGTGCTCAATCTCTGTATTCATAGGGGCTCTAGTCTATTGGGCGCTTGGTCTCTACCCCCAGTCGGCGCTGAGTGGACGCTGTAAGGTTCCGCTATTAGTAAAGCAGTCATTAGAATCACAAACATGGCTTTTACAAAGCGAACAAAATCAATGGGTCACGCTCTTCATCGAGAGGTGCATATGGTGGGGCGCAGAGGCGCACTTCGGGCAGGAGTACTCGGAGCAAACGATGGTGTAGTTTCCATCGGTGCGCTCATTATGGGTATTGTTGCCGCGAAGGTATCTCTCGATACAATATGGCTCACCGGCCTGAGCGCATTAGTTGCAGGTGCGGGATCAATGGCAATTGGCGAATATGTTTCCGTTGCTTCTCAAAAAGATAGCGAACTTGCAGACATAGCTCGAGAGCGCGCTGAATTACAAGAAGAACCCGAAGATGAATTGGCGGAGCTTGCAGGCATATATCGCAACCGCGGACTGAGCGATGCACTTGCACTACAGGTCGCACAAGAGCTCACTCAGCACGATGCGCTCAAAGCACATCTTCGTGACGAATTGGGAATCACTGAACGCGATCGTGCTCGTCCGTTTCAAGCTGCTTATATTTCCTTCTTTGCCTTTTGCGCTGGTGGAGTCTTACCTTTTGGAATAGGAGCGCTCGTAACAGACCTCGAATCGACTTCACTGATTGCTCGATTAGGAGCAGTGGGCGCAGTTTCGATCATCGCTTTGACTCTCTTAGCAACTGCGGCGGCCAAACTTGGAGGTGCACCTGTAACAAAAGCACTCATACGTGTTGTGGGGGGTGGAATCGCTGCATTAATCGTGACGGCACTTCTCGGAAGCGCTTTTGCATAAGCTCTAGATCCAAGCCGCCAAAACAAACTCATTATCTTTACTGTCTCACAACGCTACGTCGGTTAAACTCTTCGCCTTACGGGATGTAGCGCAGCTTGGTTAGCGCGCCTGCTTTGGGAGCAGGAGGTCCAGGGTTCGAATCCCTGCATCCCGACCATGCCATTGATCGAAACGGCTTCTTTCACTCTTTCTGCCAACACATACGGTTCACTTGATTGCGACCGACTCGCTCTTGTCATTCCTGGTTGGCTCGATTCAAAAGGTTTTCCTCACATGATCGCCCACTCGAAATTCATGGCCGACCATAATTTCTATGCAGTATCTTTTGACCCTCCGGGCACATGGGATTCGCCAGGCGGTATTGAACTTTATAGCGTGACGAATTATCTAAAAGCCATCAATGAGGTCATTGAGTTTTATGGCAATCGTCCAACCGTGATTGTTGGTCAGAGCATGGGTGGACGAATGGCGCTCCTCTCTGCCGCTCAGAACATGAATGTCATAGCGACTGCATCATTAATGTCGACTGCTGTCATGAATGTGAGCGATCTCGAAAAACGACAATGGAAAGAAGACGGATACGTGACGCTCACGCGTGATAATCCTCTCCTTGCATCAACGAAAGACTTCACACTTGAATATTCGTACTTTGAAGATGCGTCAACGTACAGCGTCTACGACGTAACTGAAACTCTGACTATTCCGAAGTTAATGATCGCAGGGACGCGTGATGAACTTGCTTCAGTTCACTCAGTCAAAAATCTTTATGGTCATTGTCCTGATCCAAAAGAATTCGTGGAAGTAGATTGTGTCCATGACTATTGGCGAACGCCCCAAGATATTGAGCTAGTCAATACTCATCTCGATGCGTTCTTTTCGGAATACATCGACGACTGGAAGAGTTATAGCTCGTGAGAAATTCCAGGAACATCCGGTGAAATTCGTTCTTTTCCTTCAGGAGCATCCCAATCGATCCGACTAGAACGTCCGTGGAAAAAACTAAACGGGGCAGCTAATGTAATTGGCCGGACTCGTTCTTCTTGACCATGAGGATCATCATGTAGGTCAGTGAGAGGTGGTGGCGTATTTGCGCTTTCTTTTCCTGGCATACTTTCTATTTTACGTCAGAACTTGAGTTCAGCACAAGAAAGACGAAAAGGATAAAGCTTAAATTTCATCTACGGGTATAGCTCACAGGAATCCCGGGCTCACCATTTTCCTTTCTACTTTGCTAACATCGACAATTCTAATCACGCGGGTGTAGCTCAATGGCTAGAGCACCAGCCTTCCAAGCTGGTGATGCGGGTTCGATTCCCGTCACCCGCTCCCATCATGCGTATCATCTACATATGACGCGTGACGAAAACCTCTCTGTAGAAATCGAAGAAATCATTGATGAGCTTCCTTCCCATCAGAAATTTGATCCGCTTGTTGGACATCCGCAGCGCAATGGGATCCTGGCCGTCATGTGCCTCTCACTTATCGTTATCGTTTTAGATAACTCCATTCTCAACGTTGCCATTCCTACAATTAGCCAAACGCTCAAAGCCAGCGACCAACAACTCCTCTGGATCATTGACGCCTATACATTGGTCTTTGCTGGATTACTTCTTACCGCAGGCACTTTGGGCGACCGCTTCGGACGACGACTTTTACTCCAAGTAGGTCTAGGAATTTTTGGACTCGCATCGCTTATTGCAGCGTTCGCCGACACTCCATTACAGCTCATTATCGGCCGTGGGCTCATGGGAATTGGTGGTGCAGCCATCATGCCTTCTACTCTCTCGATTATTACGAATGTTTTTCCACCCAAAGAACGCACCAGGGCCATCGGCATCTGGGCAGCTTTTGCAGGGATTGGTGTTGCCATCGGGCCACTGACCGGAGGATTTCTTATCGAACATTTTTGGTGGGGTTCGGTCTTCCTCGTGAATATTCCTGTTGTAATTTTTGGCGTTGGAATTAACGCAATCATGGTTCCAGAAAGCAAAGCAGAAAAGGCTGAGAAAATTGACTACGTCGGAGCAGGTTTATCGATCGTTGGTCTTTCCTCTTTGTTGTACGGAATTATTATTGGATCCGTTAAGAACTTTACGGACTCCGATGTCTTAGGTGCTTTCATTCTTTCCGCAATAACTCTTGTCGCGTTCTTTATATGGGAAGCAAAAAGCGATCATCCGATGCTTCAGATTCGATTTTTTAAAGATAAACGATTTTCTGCAGGGGCACTTTCCATTACGCTGGTTTTCTTCGCGATGTTTGGCATGAGCTTTCTTCTCACTCAATACCTTCAAAGCGTTTTGGGTTACACGCCATTACAAAGCGGTGTTCGCTTCATTCCTTTTGCAGCATCAATGATTGTTACTGCTCCCCTCTCCGCAAAACTCTCGGTCAAAATCGGCACCAAATTTACAGTCGTTACGGGATTAGCTCTTGTTCTCATTGCGTTACTTTCGATGACAACTCTGCAGGTTGACGACACCTATTCACATGTTGTGTGGATGATGATCCTTATGGCGGGAGGAATGGGTTTAACGATGGCACCCGCCACCTCCTCCGTCATGAATTCTGTGCCTCGCGAAAAAGCTGGTGTGGGTTCCGCAATGAACGACACGACACGCATGGTTGGTGGAGCGCTCGGTCTCGCGATTAGTGGGTCTGTCTTTTCAACCGTGTACCGAAACAAACTGAAAGATTTTCCGGAAATTAAAGAACTGTTCTCGAAGATGAAAGCATCAGGCGTTTCACGTGCCGAACGACAAGAACTTTTAGCAAGCATTTCAGATTCTTTGGGTAAGGCTTTGGGCATCGCCCATTCTTCACCAGATCAGACAACACAAAATTCGATCATCCATGGTGCGCAGTCGTCATTTGTTCATGGCATGCATGCAGGTCTCTTCATGAGTGCAGCGGCTACTGTCATTGCGATCATCGTCGCGATCTTGTGGCTACCCACACACTCCATGTCAGAAGATCAAGCTGCAGGAATCGCGCACTGATTTTAGGGATACTATCCTTGGCATATCAGCGAAGGATGGTGTTCCATGAAAAAATTCTTTTCTTACACACGCATAAGGACTGTCCTTACGAAAAAAGGACAGTCCTTATTTTGCGGCCTCTTACTTGCCCTGCTTCTCGTCGGCGTAACAGCATGTTCAGACGACAAGAAATCGACAAGTACAACCTCGACTACCCAAAAACCGAGCACCACAACTACCGCAGCTGCACACGAACCAACTCTATCTACTGACGTTGTGCTTGATGGCTTAGCCAATCCTTGGGATATTGGATTCCTTCCCGACAAAACGATGTTATATACAGAACGTTCCGGAGATCTCAATGCATTAAAAGACGGGAAAGTGACGCGTCTTGCCCGCATGCCTAACGTGTATGTTCAAGGAGAAGGTGGGCTCTTAGGTCTGGCAATAGATACAGACTTTGAGGAGAACCGTTACATCTATACCTGTTTCAATTCACGCATTGGCGGAAAGCGCGACGTTCGAGTCGTTCGCTTTACTGTGGACGAAAAAGTAACAACAGCGAGTGACGCGCTTCCTATCATCACAGGCATTGAAGCCAAAGACAGCGGGCGGCATAGTGGCTGTCGTGTGAAGTCTGCTGGTGATGGCACTCTTTTCGTAGGGACAGGTGATGCTGCACGCGGAACAGCACCGCAAAGTCCTACGAGTCTTAATGGAAAAATATTGCATGTCGATCGCGAAGGTAAAGGCGTCGAAGGGAATTTAGCGGCACCCTTTGATTCACGAATATTTAATTACGGACATCGCAACGTTCAAGGAATGGTATTGTTCGACAAAGCAATCAAGGGCGCATACGGTTTTAGCATGGAACACGGATCCGATCGCGACGATGAAATTAATCTCATTCAATCCGGCAACTTCGGATGGTCGCCCACAGGCAATTACGACGAAAGTGTATCCATGACGGACACCAAACGCTTTCCTGATGCTATTGGCGCGATATGGTCCTCGGGTTTTCCCACGCTTGCGATATCGGGTGGAGACTTACTGGAAGGCACTCAATGGGGAACGTATAACGGAGCGCTCGCAGTTGCCGTACTAAAAGATAAACAGGTCAAAATCATTATGTTCGATGAAAACTTTGCAATCGTGTTTGAAAAGACAGTTCTCGATACTTTCGGGCGTGTACGCACTGCTGTTCAAGGCCCCGATGGAAATCTCTATATCGCCACTGACGATTCATCGGACGGGAAAATCATCAAAGTCACACCGCAATAGTCGAGGTACACCCTGTCATTCCGAGCCTGCGAGGAATCTCCGCGCAGCGGTTTACCAGATTGTTGCGAATGCACTTCTTCTTGCTAGCTCGTTGATTTAGCCGGAACTGTAGTTGTCGTCGATGGCGCGGTATTAACTCCGGGAAGAGTTGTCGCTGCCTCGGGTAACACCACCGTTGTTTGTGTTGTTGTGGTTGTGCTTGCATCGACGGCAACAAAAAGTTCAGTGATTGCTTTCGCTATTGCAGTAAGAGAAGTTTTCGTCACAAGCGTCTTTGCACCTTGCACAAAAAAACATCGAGCGCCTTGCGTCACGATAATTGTTGGATCGGTTTCATCTGAATATACTGCATGAGCGGAAACCTCGGGCAACGCTGATTTCTTCTTTGTTGATGAAAGTAAAATTTCACATTGTTCAGCAGCATCAACATAAAGCGTTACATAGTTCACTTCCCCACCAATGTCTTCATACGTGCAACGCTTTCTATCGTCCGATGTTTTTGCATCGACATCGGGAATGATGCCTCCGGCTAACAATGCAGCAGGTGTTAAAAATTCACACGCTTGTGCATTTTTTTCGGGGAGAGTAGTCGTGGTTGTCGTGGTTCGGGTGGGCTTGTCTGGTTTATCGTCACCACCAGAAGAAAAAAATCCTACGAGACCCACGACAGAAATAAGTGTAAGCACAACAAAAACAACGATTCTGCGTTGCTTCACTCGTAGGGATACCACATGGACAGCCTAGAGGACAAGGCAAACACCGACGAATCTCTCGGCTTAGGTTGGATGAAATACGGTATCGAGTAGTTATTTATACCAAAGCACGAAAAAGCAAACGACCGCCGGATGTACCGACGGTCGTTATCGTGGGGTGGCCCTGAGCGCGCAGCGGGATCGAACCTCCGGGTTCGACATACACCCGTTACAAAGCAAACGACCGCCGGATGTACCGGCGGTCGTTTTGGTGGGGTGGCTGAGGGGGATCGAACCCCCGACCTCCAGTACCACAAACTGGCGCTCTAACCAACTGAGCTACAACCACCATGAGGGAATTAACTCTATCGCTTTCCTTCGATTGCCCTCGAACCCTCTTGGGTAATTGACTGATCAAGTAGCGAAGCGACTACCTCGAGCAATGTCGGGCTCTGCCCGCACAACGACTTGTAGAATCACAGGGAGCGAAGGATGAGCGACCGCGAGCAGTGTCTGGCTCTGCCAGCACTGCGACAAACAAACCAGCGCGCCCGGGTGGACTCGAACCACCGGCCTACAGATTAGAAGTCTGTTGCTCTATCCAGCTGAGCTACGGGCGCACGAATGCACGATTCTAACATCCTCGTCTTAGCGTGACACTCCTCGTTATGCGTCCCTTACTACTCGTCCACGTATGCAGCGCACCTTAGGTTAATGTCCCTACAAGTTCAGCAACAACGTGACTTGGCTCTACTGCACGTAACACTTCGTGCTTCACAAGCGGTACCGGCACCCTATCGGGATTATCTGTAATTTCGGGGATAGATGGCGGTCGATGCGCAAGAACATATGCACGTCGAAACGATCCATCGGGTTGAATATAAAACTCGATAACTTCCCGAGTAATGGTAGCTGTGTTCAGAATGTCACAAAGTGGCAAAACTGCATTCATCAATAGCTCACAATGGTCGTTCCCATATCGATCAGCAAGATATTCAATGAATCCATCGTACCGGTTTTTCAAAAAAGGGTGTTTGTCTTCGATCTGCGTTCGTGCTTCAAAGTTAAGAACGAGAGCACTGCTTGCCTCAAATGAACTAATACAGATATCGTCGTATTGAGAAAGAACAATCCGTGTTGCATCTTTATCTGTAGATACGTTTTTCTCTACAGTAATACTTTGACCACGATAATCAACAGCGCGGAATGCTCCCCCTGCGATATGGATACGCCCGAACGATGCCTCGTCGAGAACAAGTCGCGCAATATTGGTTAGTGGCCCAGTTGTGATAGTTGCATCCGGTCGAGCAGCATCGATGGAAAGCGCCGAGACATTTTCCCCCAAGAACACCGGAACATTCTTTGCATCTGCATATTCAAGTACGGCGTATGCTTCATCAAGACGGCGTTGTTGTTGTCTACCCGAAATACTTACGCCCACTACTTCAATTCGACGATGCTTCAAGGCAAAAAGTAACGCTGTTGCACAGGAAGGGTCTGTCCCGATATCCGTGTCGAACCATACTCGTTTGATGGGTTGATTCAAAGTCACCGATTTAGTTTACGTGAACGATAAAGGATTTACACAATGTCCGCGAGTGCTTCGGGCAAGGTTTCATGTTTAAACGAGAATCCTTGATCGACAAGTGCATGTGGCATAACGCGTTGAGAACCGAGGAGTAGTTCTTGAACTAATTCAGAACCATAGCGAAGTTTTAACGGGAACAAAGGTGTGGGCAATAGCGTTGGGCGCGATACTTGCTTGCCGAGAGCATGTGTGAAGTCGGTATTGGTCACGGGGTTAGGTGCCGTGAGATTAAATGTACCCGTGAGCTGTTTATCAAGGATAAAGACAATCGCACGAATATGGTCTTCCAAGGAAATCCAACTCATATACTGAGTTCCTTTGCCGATCCGTCCGCCCATTCCGAGCTTGAATGGTAAGAGCATTTTGCTAAGCGTTCCCCCACTTTTGTCGAGGACAATTCCTGTGCGAATGATCGCTGTCGGGATTCCAGCCATCTGTGCCTTATGGGCTTGGGCTTCCCACTGCACACAGACATGGCTGAGAAAATTGTCACCAGGAGCAGATTGTTCGTTAAGTTGAGTGTCGCCTCGAGATCCGTAATAGCCAATGGCTGAGCTAGAAATAAATATGGATGGCTTACGGTCGAGCCGCGAAAGCGCATCAACGAGAAGTGCAGTCCCTTGGGTACGTGATTCGAGGATTTGTTGTTTTTGCTGTTGGGACCATTTCTTTTCGGCGATGCCCTCTCCAGCGAGATGAACTACTGCATCCACCTGAGCAGTGTTGAATGCTGCCAAGTCAATCGTTTGGGTTTGGGGATTCCACAAAATATGTTGCTCGCTGGTAGGCGACCGCACGATTCTGACAACCTCGTGACCTTCTGCTTTTAACTTTGCAATAAGTGCCGAGCCAATGAATCCATGCGATCCGGTAATGGCAACTTTCATGAAGGCAGCCTACATGGATCAGATCGATGAGAAGAATACTAAGCACATCTGAATTAGCTGTTTTTGCATTATGTCTGTTAGCTTACTGACAGTGACAACTACGGATGATACGGCCACACAAAACGCAACCTGGGTAGCTCGATGGAATGGGCACAAAGGTTTTACCGATGAACTGGGCATGCGCATTGCGCACCGAGAACGTGTTCCTCTGATTCCTACTTACAAATCGATTGCGCCTCATACGCTTAGAGTCCCGAGTTCACTGGAATACGACGACATTCAAGAAAATCACTTTCTTCGCGACAGATACTTACTGCTTCAAAGTGGACTCCTCGAAAGACTCAGAGGAATTACGAATGTTTTTTCTCCTCAAACAGAGGGCGTCACTTCTCGTTATGATCACTCATTACAAGTCGCGAACCTAGCATCGGAGATAGCGAAGCGCTTGGGAATGAATCCTGTACTTGCTGAGACAATTGCCCTCGGGCATGATTGCGCACACGGACCTGGGGGTCACATATTTGAAGACACGATGTTGGCAATTTTTGGAAATCAATACAATCACGGCTACCTCGCCAACAAAATGCTTCAAGATATATCTGATTCTTTTCACAAAGAAGTCCTGGACGGAATCAAAAACCATTCATGGAAATGCAAAACGCCTATGACTGCTGAAGGCGAGATAGTCGCGTGGGCCGACAGGATCTCTTATATCATTTCGGATTTTCTTGACGGATGTAAGCTAGGAATCGTCAAACCTCTGGACCTCGCCGCAGATCCCACAATCGATCCAGTACTTGCTCGTCTCATTTGCACAGATCCGGAATCGCTTCGCACATTTTTTATGGAACAGCTCGTTCGTGATTCGCAATCTGCAGGTTATGTTGCAATGAATGCCCAGGATGCCCACAATCTGATGGCTTTGCGAGATTTTAATACTGCAAGAATCATCGGTTCGGAATACCGAATTAAACAAGATGATCGTTTTCACACTGCAATAACCGACGTAATTCATGCGGTAACAAACGATGCATTTCTTCCTCCGAATCCACCAAAATTGTTGACTGCACCCTTTCCTCGTGTCATCCAGTTTCTCCTCGGCCATGACGACGCAAGTTTTCTAAGATACCATCAGGAACTTATAGGCGATAGAGCCATTGGTCGGACTCTGTGACGCTTCTGACAATTGGTCGATAAACTGCAGTATTAACTTAATCAATCGAATGTGCTAGTTTTTTTCGTTGCCGCAATCCGAAGATTTGCGACTCACAATGCGCCTCTAGCTCAATTGGCAGAGCAACAGACTCTTAAT
>CAYMMG010000030.1:0-12216 GCA_964391505.1 uncultured Burkholderiales bacterium
GGTCCCTATCCGGTGTGGGCGCAAGAGATTTGAGGAAATCTATTCCTAGTACGAGAGGACCGGAATGGACGTGGCTCTCGTGTGACAGTTGTCCTGCCAAGGGCATGGCTGTTTAGCGACCCACGGAAAAGATAAACGCTGAAAGCATCTAAGCGTGAAACTTGTTCCAAGATGAGATCTCTCATGTGGTTAACACAGTAAGACCCCTTATAGACGATGAGGTTGATAGGCCAGAAGTGTAAGAACAGTGATGTTCTCAGCTGACTGGTACTAATCGGTCGAGGACTTGAGTTTTTTCTAAAATGCCCAAAGATGTTTGTGTTCGCTATTGAGTTGCTAAGACTCGTGTCATTCTTAGCTTTGCCAGTCATCCTGAGCGAAGCGAAGGATCTCACGAAAATGCAACGTAAAAGTCTCCGGTGGTGATAGCGGTTGGGTAACACCTGTTCCCATTCCGAACACAGAAGTGAAGACAGCCAGCGCCGATGGTACTTGGGGGGTTACCCCCTGGGAGAGTAGGACGCCGCCGGGTTTTTAACGTAACCCCTGATCTGAAATGGTCAGGGGTTTTTTGTTTCGTTGAGAAAATAAATTGAGGCGTATCTCCGACTTGTCTAAGTTGCATATATGTAGTTACAATAGTGTGATTCAGAATAATCGGCGATAGTGAAACGAGGGCCCTACCGCTCTAAACGAAAGGTAGTGCCATGCTCAAACCTAGCTATTGTCATAAAAATCTATTTAATTTGGTTGATCCAAAATCAGGATTTTGTCTGATTGTATCGTCAAAGAAGCATAAGTCATGATTGCGGATGGACTGATCTCCTCGGTTGCCGGGGAAGTTATCGCAGTGGCGATAATAGCAATTTGTAGTTCTGCGCTAACCCTATTTGGTGCACTCCGGTTTGCATTTAGAAAAGAACGAAGAATCTATAAAAATGTTAAAAGACCGATTTTTGTGTGGAGTGGCCAAAAACATTCCATAGAACACGAAAATAATATGCTAAAAAATGTCGATTTCTTCAATCTTGGTGACGGAATACATAAAGACGCTCGTGCATCGCAGCTCTTGAAAAATGAACGCCTTGCCATAATGCGATATGAGACCTCAGACTCTTTTAGGGAAGTTTTTCGTGGTATATCGGAAAAAAGAATTCCAATTATTGTTTATTGCAATCCTGGTGAGATCCCTCTAGATAGTGATGATATGAGACTGATAAGGGGCTACTCCTTTCATTCGTTTTGCAATACTCCTGTTCGATTGATCTCAGATGTTTTTGCGGTGAACAGTACTTTCCCGGAGGATGAGAAATGAGTTCTGCAATTAGCGATTTCGTGCATGATCAGCTGTCTCCGAAAGATAACGAAAAACAATTTATAACCGATCGTTATGAGGAGATTAGGAAAGCTTTCCCAGGATGCTTTCAAGTGGGATCTTATAAAAGATGTACGTCGATCCACCCAGTGCATGATCTTGATGTGGTGATACCAGTTGATGATGCTGAAGTCATGAATTTCGCGCGCAATGCCCTGCACAGCATTCAATCCGTATTGGAAGCAGGGTTACTAGCGCAGGAAGTTCCGCTTCCGAGCGTAGAGATCCAAACTCATTCAGTCATGTTGCTGTATCCAGACGCCCCATATGGTGAGTTCAGCATAGATCTCGTTCCCGCCGTCGATGCCAGCGAACCTAATACGTTTGGTGAAGCGATGTATTATGTCCCAGAAGTTGTTGTTCTTAATAATCATGATCAGCGTAGAGCCATTACTCTTAAAGGCTCTGCTGCCGAAATGGGGTGGATCAAGACAGACCCAAGAGGATACAACAAAGCTGCCTTGGAGATGGACTATGAAAATAACCATTATCGTCATACCGTTAAATTGCTGAAAGGTTGGAAACATGCGACAAAAGAAGCGTCTGGAAATAATTTTCGCCTTAAATCATTTCATTTGGAGCAATTAGTATTTCTAACGTTCAAGCAAAATTCAGAGATCACTACGACTGCGGCTGCGGTAGCAACTCTTGCCCGCATGCCTGGCGATTTGCAGTACGCGCGGATTAAAGATCGCGCAGACCCTAATCGATTGATCGATAGTTACCTTGACGATGAGGACTACACCGAACAACAACGGCGATTTACAATTGGTGCATCGCAATCCGCTTTAGAGCTCATCCGAAAACTTTCCGTGAATGAGAACGAAGATTTTCAGCAATCCGTCCTTAAGGAGTTAATGCAAGGAACAATGCCTGCTGTAAGGGTAGTTCCGTCTGTCGTTGTCGTTCCATCGAAGCCTTACGCCGAATGAAATGTTCAGCAATGCAGACCTTGAATGGCTCCAAAAATTTCACCCTGAACTTCAAACAGACGAAAAGCAAGAAGTAATTTTCGGCTCTCTTGTTTTTAGAATGGCAAAAATTGGGAACGATTTTATGATTGACCCCACTTATGAGGAACTTGCAGATAAATCTCGAGAAGTTACGTACTATGGAGGATCAATAGATATTGAGATTATTTGGAGACAAGGAGAATTATATCCGCGGGTAAAAGATGCAAAGCAGGCAATATATCGTTGGGCAGCTGAGAGGCGATTAAATAATCTAGATGTCCATTTATATCAAGATTGTAGGACAATGTGTATTGCTGCACCTATGCGGCTGATGCTCGATTATAAAGATGGATTTGAACTCAAACGCTTTTTCGAGAATTATCTGATCCCGTATCTATTTGCGCAAGAGCATTTCAAGCAGGTTGGGGAATGGATATGGGGTGAATTAGAACATGGCGTTTTAGGACTTGTCGAATGGTTGGGCGGAGAAGATGCCTCTAACGATGAAGTCGTTTACTTGACATGGTCTGAGATTCAGAAGCAAAAGCCCGAATCAAAGTTGCACAAGATGCTCAGCAAAAAACCCAGATCACATAAATATTGTCCCTGTGGCTCTCTTAGAAAAATCGGGGAATGCCATCCGGAGATATTACGAGGTCACGCTCGTTTGTATCATTATTACAAACGAGAAAAAATTAAAATGGCACGAAAGTGAAGACAGACAACGCCGATGGTGCTTGGGGGTTACCCCTGGGAGAGTAAGACCCCGCCGGGTTTTTAACGCAGCCACTGATCAGAAATGTCGGGGGCTTTTTTGCTATCCGTAATTAGTGTTAGGAAGAAAATTGTTTTATATTGATGAGTCATGAACGATGAAGATCAAGAAGCGTTACATAACAGAGCAGCTGAAAAAAATGAGAGTTTAAACCAAAAGACACGCACGCAGCATAAAAATTTAAAAAAAATTGAACATGCTCCTGCTAATGGTGCGGGGAGTATGATCATTGGCTTCCTTGTTGTTGCTGCAATAATTGGATTTATCCTTTTCGCTTATCTCGGACAGAATGATGGTTCATCTGATGATAATTTTGTAGAAAAAGATCCAGTCCAGGAATGCGTGGATGCCGCACAAAAGGGGAAAGACTTCTCCGATCAACTTAATGATGAATCTCAGTTGCAGCAAGATTGCGAACAAGCTCTGGGAGATAGCTCATATTCTGAGGACGACGATAGCCTTCAAAACTACATTGAAACAATCGATGCTTCCAAAGGATTGTCTGATCAGCAAAAGTATGGCACTTTAATTACTTCTATTAATGAGGGGTCATCGAAAATAACTATAGAAACTCATTATGACCCTGGATCATATGATTTAACTGCACGAGGTTTATGTCGTCTAGTCGCCACATGGCTAGAGGAACAATCACAAGCGAAGTCCATCGAGATACTCGATGGCGATGGAAATGTATTCGTAAAGGCGACTTCGCCTTCAACGGCTTCTCAAGAGTGTAGTGATAGCGGTGCCTCCTATGATTTTAACTCCTAAAACAGAGGTATAGTCACCCCTTGTATATAGGCCTTGGGGCCACCCCTCGGAGAGCAGGATGACAACTGGTTTTCAAGCTGCCCTCATCAAAATCATTCATTGGAAGGTTTCAACTTCAAACAGTACATATCCATAACTTATTTGATGCGTATTTCCAGATTGCCTAGATCTTTCCTGCCGATGCCAATGATCACGTTGCCATGTTTGTTATATCTAATTGCGCACACAACCTCGTCTTGGAAGCCGTCATTTTCTGATGTGCTTACTACGAAAGCTTTGGGGTGCTTACCTTTTCGATGCGTTTTAGATTCGATCTCAAATTTGTAACTGTTGCCTGCTTGTATCCAGTCATCTGGTGTTACGGTGACGCAGTAGGCTTTGCTATCGGATAAGAGTATAAGGCTGTAGATACCGAAGATTGCAAGTAGAACTGCAACTGACCTAGTTAGGACTGACGAGGAGAATAAGAAATTAAATACTCCAGAACCGGCAATACTGGTCATGCCGAGGGTGACGATTAGCCATTTAGGCATTGCAAAAAAATTCACGTATTGATCATATCGATTGACATAGTTATTGCTATAAAACAAGGTAGAGAAGAAGATCTTTCGACTGTTCCCATTCCGAACACAGAAGTGAAGACAGCCAGCGCCGATGGTACTTGGGGGGTTACCCCCTGGGAGAGTAGGACGCCGCCGGGTTTTTAGTTACAAGGACCAATCTCTATGAGGTTGGTCCTTTTTTATTGTCTTTTTCCAGGGGGTAACCCCATGGTGCTGGACCACTCGTCTGGGAGAGTGGGGCACCACCGGTTTTTTTAACGTAAGCCCCGATCAATGATTTGCTCGAGGTGTTTTTGTGGATATGTCCGTTATGCGTTATACTATATACTCTCACGGAGGATTTATGGCTACTGACGATCCAAGCACTTCACAACCGCCGGTTGGAAATATACCCATGCGCTTATTGCCGCTAGAGGCAAGACTTGCAATCACGCACGCACAAACCCCTATAAGTGAAATTGTAGAGACGAACGAAAACCTTGCAAGAAGAGTTCTTGCTGCCATGGGCGAAATAACCGTTGAAGCTATTGCCGCACATGAACTAGAGGTGAGTGCTGGTTCTTTCGGTGCTTATATGTTCCAAAAGGCTGGAGTGAAGCAAGCCGCCACTCGACTGTTTCTTGCTCTCGAGCAATGGGATGAGGCAATTTCTCTTCCCGAACGGGTGGTGCAAATGAGAAATGATCCAGGCTGGCTAGCGTCGGAAGCCTCGGGGCTTTTGGGTTGGGGAATTAATAGAGGAACAATTGAGCTCTAGCAGTCAAGATTGATTACTGGATTCTTAGATATTGCAGCCGCCAATATGCACATCGCGTTCAATACAGCAACTTTGCCCATTTTCCATAAGAACACCTAGAATCTCATTTCTGACTTAACATCGAATATGGAGATGCGATGATTTACAAAAAGCGGAATATCAATGAACGAGCACGAGATACATGGTGTACTTCTCAATATCTTGATGGTTTGATTAGCTTTGAATCAATGTTAAAGCGAATGGGGATTCGCCGTCATTCGGATAACAACCGACCTGATGATCCCAGAAAGGGTCGGCATGGAAAGCTGTCAGTTAATCATGGGTATCACCAGGAATGGATACACCGTGTAAGTGTTGGTAAACCTGTACCGACATGGGGTCCCAAATTCGCGTCTCACGATCCCGGTGAATGCTATTTACCTGAAGAACTCGTCGATAGGCTATTCCGCGTTAATAATCCCAAGCTCGACGAATTTCTTTTGAAGTTCGATCTTATTCCCAGGTACAGTGAGGGAAGCACTCGAGTAGATTTTCTCAGAAGATTATGGGAGGGTAAAAAAATCACTGAATGGAAATCCCAACCTTCATGGGATCCCTCGGCTGCTGCTGAGATCCTTGATCTAAAGGGTTTGTCTGATCCAGAAAACCTTGCAGAATTCGAAGAGTTTTTTGATCAGGCAGGTTACGATCTGAGAGAACCGTGCAGAGGAGGCCGATCAGGTCAACGTATCCTGTTGGACAGAATCGAATCTGAAGTCGATGATCCAGAATTAACGGAACGACTTTCTGCGTATGTAAATACCCATACTCCTTCTCGATCTCCTTATTCTCAATATAGGAGTGCAGGAAGTAGTGGCGGGCATCATTTTGGGTATCGTTTAGCCAGCACCGATCTTGCTTAAAGAGTGAGTATCACCTTGACTCTGTAATCAGCAGAGCTTCTGAGGCGAACTATCTAAACCAGAAGGGATGGAAGCCCCGACTTCTCAAAAGAGATTCATTTCTCTTATAACGCAAGCCTCGATCACTAATTTGGTCGGGGCTTTTTGTTTTCCAGGGGTAACCCCATTGGTGCTGCAACTCTTGTGTGGGAGAGTAGGACGCCGCCGGAATATTAGTTACAAGAACGAATCGCCTTGAAGTCTGTTCGTTTTCGTTTCTCTCGGTAGCGATCATTGGAGTGTTAACATCTCGTCATGAACCAACTGACGAATGAACAAATTAAGCCATTGAGGAAATGGAATATTGCAGCAGGAATATTACACCTAACATCTCTAATTGCTATCGTGGCACTTTCCAACGATTTCTCTTTGCCTGTTACTGCGACTTACATGACCGGACCTCCAGGCACAACCTTCGCAGATCCGATTACACTTTTCAACAATAACGTCAGCTATTCGATTGCAGTTTTTCTTGGTCTGTCTGCTTTTTTTCATTTCCTCGTTTCAACGAAAAAAGTTTTCTCGAAATACGAGAACGGGTTGATGCATAATCGCAACATCTTTCGCTGGGTTGAATATTTCTTAAGTTCGTCAATCATGATCATTTTGATCGCACAACTAAATGGCATCAGCGAGTATTCGGCACTTCTTGCGATATTCGGAGTCAATGTCTCGATGATATTGTTCGGTTGGCTTCAAGAAAAGTACACGCAACCTGGTGACGGACAATGGTTGCCGTTCATTTTTGGTTGTATCGCGGGCATTATTCCTTGGATAATCGTTGTTATACAGTTACTTTCTCCAAGTGGCCCGTCAGGGGCTTCGCCTCCAGGTTTTGTATACGGGATAGTGGTATCGCTGTTTATCTTTTTTAATTGTTTTGCTCTTGTTCAGTACAAGCAATACAGAGCAAAAGGGAAATGGGCCAACTACCTAAGAGGAGAGAAGACTTATATTGTCTTGAGCTTCGTTGCGAAATCTTTACTCGCGTGGCAAATATTCTCGGGTACGTTGGCTTCTTGATACTAAGCAACAATGGGGCGGGGCGTTACCGTCCTAAGCGAGCTTCTATTCCGGCGGAATCTGCCAGAACGCGCTGAGGTGAAGCTTGTCCCAGTGTGTCGATCTGAGATGCGACTACCAATTTGGCGATATTACGAACAGGTGTATTTCTTGCACGTGCAACAGCTGATGGAAGTTCATTTGCACCATGAAACGGTGTAGGTAATGTGAAAAATGAAGCGTCGCGATGGTCTGGTGCCTTTACAGAGATGGATTCCCAATTCATTCTTACCCTCGCGGTATCTCTCGAGGTTCTTGTTGTTGAGAGAACATATGCGCGAAAGGCTGCGCGAGGAACAGAGAATTCTTCCGTGAGGCTTTTCTCCCAATCTCCAAAGGTCTCTTGGAACGCTATTGCTTCATTCGTGCTTGGTGCAAAATTTGTTAACTCTTTACATGCAGTAATTTCTTCGTCTGTTACATGGCCCGAGTCATCCCAACCCGGCTTGCCGCATTGTTCTCGCATTGACGATATGTAGACAGCTTTCGCGGCCCATTCACAATCGTTAGCTAGCTTTTCGACATCCCAGTCGAGACAGTACTGTTCCAAAAGAGTCAAGCGATCATCCCATAAAGCAAGCAGATGCTCGGTTGCTGCATGTTCGCCAAAGAGGGGAAATAATCCGTTGTCGACGCATGTATCTGCGTATTGCCTTGCTGCAAGGAATACCTGACGCTGATACTCCACGGCGGCAACAAAAAGTGCATCTTCTTTCCCGGGTACATGCGCATTGAATTCTTCAATCGAAAGAAAAAAATGTACGGGAGCTTCAGGAAGTAGCCCTAGTTCTGTGAGCCTCACGGCAAATGCCGTCATGCCTGCTTGGAGTGCAATCGTTGTGGGTGAGTAAATCTGATCAGACGTCACAAGATGGAGCCGCTCATTTTTCGGTTGACCGAAACCTCCCGCATGGTTATCGCTTTGTGTATAAGAAAGTCGAGGGGAGAGGCAGAAAGTATTCTCGTGAAAAACGGGACCTCCCGTTCCCGTTAATACAGCGCGCGAGACAAGGAAATTCGCTGGACCGGATGACAAGAGCCCTCGTACGCTTTGCGCTAAATAGTTTTCATGAAAACTGAATCCATGAATATCTTCACCGGAATCACAATACGCGACGTAATCGCCATTACTGCTGACAATATATTCACGGAGCTTTTCTCGCATTGCACTTATACGTGCCGCAAGCTCAAATGGATTCATGCATTCTGCTGTAGCTAGTTCAACTAAATCTTGATCTCGATAAACGCGTCCATCGAGAACTGCATATCCTTTAGCAGAAGCGAATCCGTGTTCTGATTTCCACACAGCGGCTTCGGGATATTGAGATGACACAAAGCTGTATAGATAAATCTGTAGTTCTATGCCTCTCAGCTGGATGACGCTTGTAGTACTTTCTCCGGGTGAAGAAGAATCAGTGATAGCTCGATAGATCGGGATTTCTTGTTCCAAGCCAATAATTGCTGGAATCGTCGTATAGAAAGTGTACCGTCCGTTGGCGCCATTCATCCCATAAGTCTACTTTATACCTTTCGCTGGTCGCCAGAGGTGATCCCTCGATGATTCGTTGTCGATTCCGCTAGATTCTACCCATGCAATTTCTTATTATTGGCCGTGACGGCACCGACGATGAAGCTTTGAATCGAAGGCTTGCCGTTCGTGAAGACCATATTGCCTTGGGCGACAAGATGGTTGCTGATGGAACCATGTGGTACGGAGCAGCACTGACCAACGACGAGGGGCAGATGTGTGGTTCGATGTTGATGATGGATTTCCCAAGTCGACACGAACTCGATGAGTGGTTAAAAGTAGAACCTTACGTGGTTGGAAAAGTATGGGAAACAATCGAAATTCAGACATGTAATACCCGTAACCCCTGGCAATTCAATCGTGACCAAGAATTCTACGAATCCCGACAAAGTTAATCGATTGCTATAGGAAAATCTCCCATATCAAAAGAGGCACTTAGGGCCTGGCGGTTTCTGCGATTCAAGTGTAAAATGGGGTATTCGTTACATTGTCACACTTTGATTCAAGGAGGATTCATTGGCTCGTAATGCTCCTTCCGGCGATGAAGTAAATAGTCGCCGCTTCAATGCTTTTCTCGATTCGCTTCGAGGAATCGGCCAGGTCATAAGCCCCGAAACTGACATGTTTGAATGTCGAGTCGGACTCGTGTGGCAAGAAAATCAAGATAGTAGTGATACGCCTCTGCTTCACCCGTTTGAACAAGAGGGTGGCTACATGTTGCTCTGTGCATTCACCGCCGAGCTCGAAAAAGCAACACTTGCAAAATTGAAATCGTTTGGACACGAAAACATATACATTTCTAATGGCACTCTCTCCGACGTACTTACTGCCGTCGAGTCACGCAAAGAGCAAGATCTACACTCGCGGTTACATCTCACCATTTTTTACAATGATGATTTGATTCTGATCGGTCCAGATCAACTTGAACTTCTTATTCAACAAAACGAAGGGGTACAACAGCGACGTGCGCTCTATAAATTGGTTACGACTTTGAAAAGCCATCATGTCGACGACGAGATTGTGCGCGACGCGGTGCAAGCTGCAGAGTTCAGTACTGTGTTTGTGATTGAAGGGGTGAACCCAGATGCTATCGAGGACCCCGCGAGAAAAGCTGCCGTCGGATTTCCACCAGCACTTATAGCGGATCGGCCTCATGAGAGTACTTCAGACATTTTTAATTCGGGTGGGGTTGTGTTTGCTACAGAAGAACTCGCATATGCATACTTAAACGCCTGCGGTGCAACCGACTTGTATCGGATAAGATCCGAGGAGCTAGGAAAGCTACTCACGGCATTTACCTATACTCACGATGGTGATATCAGTAGACAAAAGGGCTTAGAAATTCACTTGCCTAACAGAGTTGAAAGGCTCACCATGGCAGAGGCGTTCGCACTTACCGACCATGTTGGCTTTGTTAATAAAGCACCCACACCACCTTCTTTGAGTGACTGAGATCACCAGAACTGGCCTTTTTTGCTCCTGCGAAATTTTATTCCTCTTCTTCGAGTTCTGAAGAGTCTTTGTCTAACTGCGTGAGAGCATCATCGACTGATCGTTCCTGCTGATACGAAGGTAGCGCCTGTTTGCGTTGGTCGCGATGTCCTTCTCGTTCGTGTTCGTATGCGTGCTTATAATCCGAGATCGCTTCAGGCTGACTGCGCTGTAATTTAGTGACTGCCATTACTGCTCCTTAATAGGGGTTTATGGCTACTCTAAAGATATTTGCATTATTGGTCTATGAAATTTCTCACAGTTGTGCTCCATCGGCTGAGCCGCTTGCTGCGTCTTCGAAGAGACGTAGTGTGCTTTTTACTTTGGATCGACCTGTACGCGCACGCTTGAGTTCAAAGAAATGCGAAGACGAACCTAGCCTCGATAGCCCATCCCAAAGATCTAAACCTTCTTGTGTCTCGGGAAGACCTTGTAACACCGGACCAAAGTAGCCTTGCTTTTCTCCCTTTTCATTCACGAAGATTATGAGCGGCACACCCACGTCATCGCCGACGATTTCGATTGCGTTCTTCATGTGTTGGGTGAGTGTGGTGTCGTGCTCGGTGTTGTCAGCTTGGGCTATATAATCAGAATCCAGACCAAGTTGTTTGAGAACTGCAGGCATGAAGTTGTCATCATCGAGGGTTTTGTCGATAAAGTACGCACGTCCGAAAGCGCTATAGAGGGTGCCTCTGTCGATTCCGTCATTAGCGTGAATTGCTTCGATCGTTCGCAACACTCGATGTGCAATTGTGTGGGTATCGAGATGTCCGGTGACATCATCGCCGTCGAGTTCACCATTTTTAATTGCCAAGCTAAAGGGCAACCATTCAATGGAAATATCGCGATGTTGGCTTACTTCGGTTAGCCAGCGTGACGTCACCCAGCACCAGGGACAAGACGAGTCAAAATAGAATTCGATTCTTTGCATGGGATTCACTCTAGTTCTTGCACTTTCAGAGCTCGCCACAAACCAGTCTCGACGGCAATCCGGACAAAGGGTAGAATGGTTTTCTTCAGATTTAAGGACGAATCATATGAGCGAAATATATCCTCACTTGCCGGCATTCGTCCGGATCTTTAAGACACCCAATCTTCATGAATTAAACACTACGGATTTTCTGGCTGCCTCGGCACGAGAAGATCTTGTGTGCCCGATGAGTGAAGGAAAAATAGTTTTAATGGATGTTTCCGAGAAAATGCCGACCTACGAAGCTGTAGTCGCAGAGAGTCTTGGTGAAGACGTAGCTGAAGTATTTAGAAATCTCGATGCACTAGTTATTTTCCCTGCTGGGTTCCCTGATCTTCCCGAACCGTTCGATGGTACAGAGTGGGGAAGTACAAGTGCTGTTGAGTTGATATGGCATCTTCAAACGACAGGCGTCTCGCAGCCTTTCAATGTCGTAATCTGGTTAGAGAATGCATTTGTTTTCATTCCTTATACCGAGATGATAACAAGAAGTGAAGAATTTATGCATATGGTTTCAGCGTTTCAACCAAGAGAAAATGCAGAAGAACAACGCGATGAAGAACCTGAACTCCTTCATTCATTTACGAATGAACAGGTCGATAGGATGAATGAAATCCTCGGCGATAATCCCCATATTCGGGCAGCCCGTGCAGAGGGCGGTACTCGGATGCACCTTCTGCTTATTGAATTGGAAGATAGTATTGCTGAAAGTGATGCTGAAAGTTATCTAGGGTTAATAAAAGATGTTCTCAAAACAAGTTTACAGATTCCTGGTTTGGTATGTAGACGTCCACACGATTTGATCGAAGAAGGATCGGCTTTGACATCAAAGGTAATCCCTTATGCGCAACCTCAAGAACCACCTAACAGAAATTCAGGTCTTGAGTTTCCTTGATTCCAATATGTTATTACCTCGTCAGCACAATCTACCTGGGTGAACGCCCGTCATCCAGAACGAACGCCCGTCATCCAGAGCGAACGCCCGTCATCCAGAGCGAACGCCCGTCATCCAGAGCGAACGCCCGTCATC
>CAYMMG010000031.1:0-11956 GCA_964391505.1 uncultured Burkholderiales bacterium
TCGCGGTCTACTCATCCTTCGCTCCCTGTGATTACGCAGCGGAAAATCTCGTACACCCGCTGCGCGGAGATCCTTCGCTTCGCTCAGGATGACTGGTGAAGCTCAGGATGACTGGTGAAGCTCAGGATGACTGGTGAAGCTCAGGATGACTAAGACTAAAAAATTGCTTGAACTGCCAATATAAGAACTTCAATAAATCGATAGCCAAGATAGATTCCTGCCAGAGACACGCCTATCCAAAAGTGCCATGGGATTTTTGGATCATCTTCGATCATGACTTGATCTTCTTCATTCACTTCCATAATGCCACTTTACACTGTCATTCTGAACGGCGTGAAGAATCTCCTTGTCCATTTGACGAGATCCTTCGTTTCACTCAGGATGACATAATGTCATTACGTCTGCTTTTTACGAACTCGCAATTTTATGGAAGTTGATCCAAGATCGAATTTGTCTCGCAAAGTATTTTCAAGATATCTCATATAAGAATCGTCTAACGATTGAGTAGCAAACAACGTAATCGTCGGCGGGTTCACCGCACCTTGCGTTGCATAAGAAATCTTTACTTTATTATTTCGGCGGTTGGGATGAGGATGAGCAATCTGAGCTTCATGAATGACTTTATTCAAAGCTGCTGTTGGAATTCTTTGTTCATAGTTATTCCGAGCATCAAACAGGGCTGGAATAATCTTGTCAAAGTTGCGGCCCGATAATGCTGACAAAGTAATGATCGGAGCATAATCAACAAAACCCAGCTCTCGTTTGGCAACAGCCTGACGTTCGAGGCGTTCTTCTGTATTAAGGAGATCCCACTTATTGAGAAGAATCACAAGTGCACATCCTGCGGCATCTATGCGTTCGAGAAGACGCATGTCGTAATGAGTCACACCTTCTGTTCCATCAACAACAAAGAGAACGCAGTCCGCGCGATCAATTGCCGTAAAAGAACGGAGCGAGGAATAATATTCGGTATTATCCGCTTGACGAGACTGCTTTTTCAACCCTGCGGTATCGATGAATGTAAGTGCACCCATTTCCGTATCGATGGTTGTGTCGACGGGGTCACGCGTAGTGCCTGCCATATCATGCACAATCACTCGTTCGGTTCCGCAGAGTTTGTTGAACAAGGTGGACTTTCCCACGTTGGGACGACCTGCAATTGCTACATGAAAAGAATCGTCGTCGACGATAACTTCCTCTTCGGGAGCTGTTTCAGGAAAATATTTTTCAATCTCTTCGATTAATTCGCCCGTGCCTAAACCATGAAGGGCACTAATTGCAATGGGATCCCCGAATCCAAGACTTAAAAACTCCCAGGTCTCTGCAACACGCGTGGAATTATCGACCTTATTGCAAGCAACAATGGCAGGTTTACCGGAAGCTTTGATGATGCTGGCCATTTGATCATCTTCGGTTGTAACACCTGTCGTGGTATCAACAACAAGAACAATGACGTCTGCTTCCTTTATTGCTTCTTCACTTTGAAGAGAAACTTTTTCGTCAAGCGTTCGTTCCACAGGAGTCTCGTGACCTTTGCGGTCTTTCTTGGTTTTAGCAACCTTGGTCCAGCCACCTGTATCGATGATGTCAAACTGAGTTCCATCGAAAACGACACGCAGAGACCGACGATCGCGAGTCACGCCGGGTTTTTCTTCGACAATGGTTTCGCGTTTACCGACAAGACGGTTAACGAGTGTTGATTTTCCGACGTTGGGACGCCCAACTATCGCAATTGAATTCATGATATCTCCGGATCACGAAACGGGAGAGATCGCCCGAGACATTGAAGATATATTTTAGTCGACTGTTAGACTGTATTCCATGGTGAAGAAGGTCTATCTAGCTGAACCTCGAGGTTTTTGTGCCGGCGTAGAGATGGCAATCAAAGCGCTTTCCTTCCTCGTTAAAGCATTCCAGACACCCATTTACTGCTACCACGAGATTGTTCACAACCAAATTGTTGTCGACCGCTTCACAAAACAAGGCGTGATCTTCGTGAATTCCATCGATGAAGTGCCTTCCGGTGCCACGATCATGCTCAGCGCACACGGTTCTGCACCAGAAATTGTTTCCCAATCTTCGGAACAAGGACGCATGGCCGTTAATGCGGTATGCCCTCTCGTGACTAAAGTTCACCACGAAGCAAAAACAAGGGCCAAAAAAGGTTTTGAAGTCCTCTATGTGGGCCACGAAAGTCACGATGAAGCAATTGGGACAATGGCGGTTGCTCCAGACAAAATACATTTGATAACCAGCGAAGAATCTTTGAAGGAAATTAGTAAGAACATTTCACCTGATTCTGATGTCGCGTTACTTGCTCAAACGACATTAGCTATGAGTGAATGGCAAAATATTGAAGAGCACGCACGCGAAACCTTTCCTGATATGTGGACAGCAACACGCAATGATTTATGTTTTGCTACTACTAACCGACAAACAGCACTCAAAGAACTCGCTTCTCTATGCGATGTACTTCTCATCATAGGATCATCGAATTCAAGCAATACTCTTGCTCTCGAAAAAGTTGCTCGCGAAATGGGATGCCAGCGTGTGTACCGAATTGATTCGGCATCTCAACTCGGAGGCCTCGACTTAAACGATAACGATATTGTTGGCGTTACAGCTGGAGCGAGTGCACCCGAAGATATTGTCCAAGAAGTCGTTACGGCATGTAATGCTTCTGAAGGCGTACACCCTTTGAGCGTGATCGACGAGGATGAATACTTTCCTCCACCGAGTCAATTACGAGACCTCGCTCTCGATTTGAATTTTGCAGTTGATGCCATCTTTGCGGCACGACATCGAGACGAAAGATTATCTCTGCCGCGAGATGAGCAAGACCTTCGTGCAGTATTTTCAAATGACCGTTCTACTCCCGCCGCAGATACCCTCGTTGCTTCTTAAAGAGTTAAAGCATCTTCGTAAAGTTTCTGGATGCGTTCTTCAAGAATAGGCAAAAGCGAATTAACAATTTCCGAAGTTTTGCCTTCTTGATTTAAATGAGACGTAATTGGCTCGCCGATCACGATTTTTACTCGAGTGGGAAGAGGAAAACAATATTTCCATTTGATTAACTTATCGAGACCAGCAATCCCCACAGGAACAATGGGCACAGAACTTTTAGCAGCAAGAAATCCTACGCCGCCTGCTAAATCACTGAGCGTACTTTTCTTATTGCGCGTTCCTTCCGGAAAAATAATCAACGCATCACCATCGCGTAGAACAGCTAAGGCCCTTTTAAGTGCTTGAGGACTAGCATCTTTGTCGACACTAAACGAGCCGTTAGTTTCGAAATACCATTTGACAAATCTATTCACGAATAGTTCTTTTTTTGCCATGAACCGCAATGGCCTAAAGGTCGCAGACCCCAAACATGGAATATCGAGCATCGATCGATGATTGGGAGCAATAATGACCGCTCCACGCCGAGGAATATGATGCCTTCCCTTAATTCTTGGACGAAATAACAGGTAAGTAATTGCAGTAGAAAGAAGATGCCCACTGTGATACCAGTAGAGCTCTTTACGCTTCCAGGTCATAGCGAAACGGGATCCCCCGAAGTAAACGATTCGATAATCGCTTTGATAATTTGCTCAGGAGAATATTGGGAAGAATCGATCTCGGGAACACCATCCGCACGGACAAGTGGAGAAGCGCTACGCGTCGAATCGAGATTGTCACGAAATGCAATTACTTCTTGAATTTCGCTTTGAGATCGGTTTTCTGTGTTGTCACTTGGGTCGCTATGCCGACGAGCAGCTCGCACCTCTTCAGGAGCATCTATATATACGCGCACTTTCGCTTGTGGTGCAACGACAGTTGTAATATCGCGTCCTTCTATGACTCCCCCGCCATGTTGAACAATCCAATGACGCATCAGTTGCGTCAACATTGCACGTACGCGAGGATGAACCGATACATGGCTCACATTCATCGCTACTTCTCGTGCACGTATATCAGCACTGATATGGCGCAAGCCTAGATAGGGTTCGCCTTCATAACGGAAATCCATTTCTTCAACCGCAACACATACTGCATCTTCATCATGCACATCAATATCATTCTCGAGACAAATAAGTGTAACGGCACGATACAAGGAACCCGTTTCAAGAACATGCATCCCCAAATCTTTACCTAAACCGCGAGCAACAGTGGATTTTCCCGAACCGCTTGTTCCATCAATAGCAATAATGCGTTCATTGGGTAGTTCGTCGGCTGTAAGTTCAGTCATAGTGCTCAAGTTTAAATACTATCGCACAGCTTACGAAGAGATGAGCGATTCAAAAAGATTAAAAAATGAAGGAAAAGAGGTTGCCACAACTGCACGGTCAACTTCAGAGAGCACACCGGTTGCGCAATAGTTGGCAATGGAAAAGCTCATCGCAATACGGTGATCTCCGTCGGATTGGATATCGAGTTCATTGAGCATTCCGCCTGTGATATCGTACCCATCCTCGACTTCTGCGACCTGAATTCCTGCCCGAGTCAGATGGTCCACGACTACGGATATTCTGTCTGACTCTTTTACGCGAAGTTCGTGCGCATCACGTACACGCGAAGTACCTGTCGCTACTGCCATTGCTATGGAAAGAATAGGTAGCTCGTCGATAAGTGAAGCAATAATATCTCCAGAAATCTCGGTTGCCGTCAAGGGAGCATGCCTCACGTGAATATTGCCTACGCGCTCACCCATTACTGATCCTTTTTCTTCAACAGTAATGTCCGCCCCCATTGAGTGAAGAGCATCTACCCATGCGATACGTGTTGGATTAAGCAAAATGTCAGTCATCGTAAGATCGCTTCCCGGAATAATACATGCAGCGACTCCGAAAAAAGCAGCGGACGACGGGTCTCCAGGAATAACGGCAGTTAGTGGAGAAAGCGGTTTAGTAGGCGGAAGAATTGTTATTACGTTACCTGACGACACATTTTCTGAACTTAGAGTGACCCCCATGGAGTGCAACATATTTTCCGTATGATCTCTCGTCTTTTTTTCTTCAATGACACTAACTGGCCCGTCGGCATAAAGCCCAGCAAGCAATAACGCACTTTTAACTTGAGCGCTGGCAATTGTCATAGCTACTTCGCCCGAATGAGGTTTGGAAGAATTAATTACAACTGGAGTAAAAGATCCATCACGTCCGGAAATATCAACTCCGAGTTTCTGCAAAGGGTTAATCACGCGATCGTGTGGGCGGCGTGAAAGAGAATCGTCACCTATCAAAGAAACATTATGTACGTCTTGTCCGCACAAAAGTCCTGTCAAAAGTCGCAGGCTTGTTCCAGAATTACCGCAGTCAAGAACGACATCTGTTCCCGATAATGAGTGCAAACCTTTTCCCTGCGTAATCAGTTCGGTTCCATCGTGCTGAAAATGTGCTCCCAATGCACTTAAACACGAGATCGTACTTGCTACGTCTCCACCGTTACTGAGATTTGTAATTCGTGATTCACCTTGGGCAATAGCAGAAAACATAACAGCTCGGTGAGAAATCGATTTATCCCCGGGGAGAGAAATAGTACCGTTTAGTGACTTCATTCAAGATCGCTTCGCAGGGCTTCGAAACCATTCTCGTTCAAAGTAGCCACCAGACCATCGGCATCATCGGGTTGAACGACCAAGCTCAAAACACCTCGATCTTCTTCGAGTGCGTGGACAATTTTGATGTCATATACGTTGATATCCTTCGTCAGAGCAGTGATCGATGCAAGGACACCTGGTGTGTCAGGTACAGGAATAAGAACTTCTGTGAGGCGTTCCAGGCGTCGTCCTGCATCGGGCAAGGACGACCGTGCGCTTCGTGCACGTGTAAATAGTTCCTCAACCTCTTTACTCTCAAAGGAATCAACATTCTTTTTAAGCGTTTGCAACGCATCAATGTAGGCATCGAGGGCCGCTGAAATTTCCGATGCATTATCGTGCACAATATCTAGCCACATCGTCGTATTATTTGCTGCGATACGTGTCATGTCTCGAAATCCTCCGCCGGCTAGACGTAAAATGATTTCATTATCTATTGCTTCACCAGCAGCCAAATCCATCAATGCCGACGAAGCAAGTTGGGGCAAATGACTAATGTATGCAACAAGTCGGTCGTGTTGTTCTGGGGATAAGACGCAATGCTCTACTCCTAAAGATGAAATAAATGATTCGACGACTGCAACATGTTTAAGTGAATTATTGTGAGGTGGAACAACAATCCACATTTTATTTTTAAAGAGATTTACCCTTGCCGCATCAAAACCAGACTGTTCAGAACCGGCCATTGGATGACCGCCGATAAATCGATCCTGGACTTCTGGCTCAAGTTTTGCAACAGACTCGCAGATAGGCTGTTTTACGGATGCAACATCGGTAACAATTGCTGTACCTGACAATGCCTCTTCCACGAGTAGGGCTGCAGTTCTCGAAGGAACACATAACACCACGATGTCACATTCATGAGCCATGTCTTTAACATCCATAGGACGAGAAATTGCCTTTGATGCAAGTGCATTGATGGCGGTCGCATCATCCTCGTCTGTTCCTACAACTTCATGTCCAGCTGCCGCGCTTGCCATCGCGAGAGAGCCGCCGATCAGTCCAAGGCCAACAATGCCTATTTTCATGTCGCATCCTCGACAAGATCTTTGCGCAATGCTTGGGCCTGCCCCATGAAGACATGATGGATTTCAGAACGTTGTTTAGAAGACTCAATATGCATCATCACTCGAATACATCGAGGCATCGACCCTGCGATAGATAATTCTTGTGCACACATCAGAGGAACATCGTCGAGACCTAAGCCGCGTGCTGCCGTTGCTGGAAATTCTTGGGTTAAGTCAGCCGTCGCCGTAAAAAGAATAGAAATAATTTGATTTTGTGCAATGTTGTTACGTGACATCATCTGCGTCACGAGATCTTGAGTCGCAGTAGTAATGTCTTCTTTCGTATCGTTTTCACACGTAGTCGCACCACGAATAGCTAAAAATGTCATGGCACTACGCTAGTTGATGAGCTATGCCAAAGAAGAAGCATTTCTCTTCGTCATTCTCATGTCTCCCATATGTCATCCTGAGTGCAGCGAAGGATCTCCATGAAGCGGTGCATGCGGTTTTCCGCTGCGCGGAGATCCTTCGGGCTAAAGCCCTCTGGATGACCATGTGAGATACTCAGGATGACGGAGGACCAGCAGCACTATAGAGGGAATGAATCTCAGCCACGGTGAGCTCACGATATTGTCCAGGTGACAATTGTGGGTCAGCAATAGGTCCGATCTGGCTTCGGTGCAAACTCATTACGGTATGACCCACAGCTTGGGTCATACGACGAATCTGACGATTACGGCCTTCGTGAATAGTAATTTCGAGAAGAGACTGCTCTGGCTTACGAGCAAGAACGCGGACCTGGGCAGGTGCAGTCATGCCGTCGTCAAGCTCTACACCTACACGGAGTTTTTCAACATCACTTTCATGAATGTGACCTTCAACTCGGGCGACATATTTCTTTTCGACACCAAACTTTGGATGAGTCAGGCGATATGTAAGATCACCATCATTCGATACCAAGATGAGGCCCGTTGTTTGCGCGTCAAGACGACCAATAGGAAATAGTCGTTCTGGAGAATCGATAAAATCCACTACTGTTTTACGACCATGCTCATCCGCAGCAGTAGAAATAACATCAAGAGGCTTATTTAATAGATACGTATGTATTTCCGACTTGAGATTGATCGGTTGCCCATCGAGAGTAATTGCATCTATCGATGTCGCTTTCGTTCCTAGAATAGCAAGTTCACCATTTACATGAATACGTTTATCAGTAATCATATTTTCAACTAAACGTCGAGACGCTAAGCCGGCATTTGCCAATAGCTTTTGAAGCCGTTCTGGTTTAACGTCTTGAGTCTGTTCAATTGGCTCAAGCTGATCGCTCATTTACACCTGAGGTAGTTCTGTAGCAGCCATAGGTGAGCTATCCCCCATTAAGGATTTTTCAAACTGTTCCATGATCTGAGCGTCGGGAACAAAATCTCCGAGAGGAGGAAGTTCATTGATGGAAGTAAGTCCGAGACGTTCTAGGAACTCTGGCGTCGTTCCAAACAGAATCGCTTGGCCTGGACCTGAGTCACGAGCAATTTCTTGGATGTAACCACGAGATTGCAATGTGTTGATAACGCTATCGACATTTACCCCACGAATAGATGCTATTTGTCCCCGACTCACCGGCTGCTTGTATGCAATAACAGCGAGCGTTTCCATTGCTGGAGGCGAAAGACGTGTGTGAAGTGGTTCAGTTATAAAACGCGAAACGGTATCAAAACATTCTGGAGCAGTAATGAAACGGAAACCTGTCGCTGTGGCAGCAATGCGAAAACCGCGTTGCGTATCAACGTATTCTTGTGTGACTTCATTAATCGCTGTCTGGACCACTTCCGTTGTGACATCGCATATCGTCGCAAATTCCTCAAGAGAAACCGGCGCAGAAGCAGCCATCAGTATGGATTCAATGTGAGCGTGAAGGGTATTGGTATTCATATGCATCCTTTATCTTTGCGCAGTGGTTTTGGCGAGAGGAACTTCTCCCCAATCATCTGTATTAACGTCAATGTCTTCGACGTTTCTTTCCTCGAGAAGTGTAATAGTGAGATCACCAATCGTGTCGGCTGTTTCGATTTCGATAAATCCTTGCTTATACAGCTCAAGGACTGCCAAGAAACTCACCACAATGTGAAGTTTCGAGGGAGCATCTATCATGAGGTGACGAAAAGAAGAAGATGTACCTTTGACAAGTCGACCCATAAGTTCGTTGACTGCGTCGCGGACTGAAATTGTAGAGTCATGCAAGTGCAGTATCGATATCTCAGGTTTTTCGGGAGCAGTAAACACTTTTTTAAACGCATCGCGTAATTTGGTCGATGGCGTATTCGAAAGCGGGTCAGGAGCCATAGAAAAGAAAGGTTCTTCAACAGGGAGAGACTTTGACACAGAGAGCGACGCTTTACTCATCATGGTTGAGAACAACGCAGCAACGTCCTTAAAAGTTTTACATTCAAGCAAACGTGCAAGAAGCAAGTCTCGATATTCAAATTGAAGAAATTCTTCGTCGAGATCTACGTTTTCAGGTCGAGGGAGCAGCCTCTTCACTTTGATTTCGATAAGTGTTGAAGCAATGAGAAGAAATTCGGTTGCTACCTCTAAATCAATGCGTTCGTTCTGCATTGACTCGCCTTCTAAAAGGAAAGCTTCGATAATCGAACTAAGTTGAACTTCCCAAATATCGACATCATCAGACATAATGAGCTGTAACAACAGATCAAATGGGCCTTCATAGACATCCGTGGCAATTTCGTAGCTCATGAGTCCTTTATTCTAGCCGGGAATGTCGAGTCACGTAGGTGTTGGATCTTTCGGTATCGCGGATTCAATACGTCATTCTGAGCAAAACGAAGAATCTGAGATCCTTCGTTCGGTTCAGGATGATGGCGAGAATTCCTCGGGCGCAAACCTAATCACAGAGTGTCAGCGCGAATAAACAGTTCCAGATTCCGTTCTTGGTCATTGGACGAATCCACATTTTGAGGGTATCCATGGTGGTACACCGTTGCTGCATGAACAAAGTCGCTTGAAATTTCAGATTTGATTAGTTCCCACGACAGCTCTGCATGGTCTACGTATATCCCGATTCGTCGAAGGAGCTTGGACTTTGACATGCGCAGGCTGTCATGCCTGCGAACGGGGATGCAGCTCACAGCAGTGGCCACAATGACTCTTTGGGTTACAGAAAACCGACAATCTTTCTTAGCGAGATCATGAAAACAACTAGCCAAAAAAAGTTCCTGATCGGTTGGTCGATTATCCACAGACAGGGTGGGACCCTGCAAAAAGAGAGATTGGCATTTTTTGTAAACGAGAAATCCGTGACGTTGATCACACAGTGGCTGAGCATAAAAAAGAGCACGGAGTGAAGGCGTAAGCTTTTCTCGCACAAGCTCATGCTCTGCAACAGTTAGCGGATCCGGAAAATAAGATTGGTAAATTCGCACAAGGCGATGACGCAATAATGTAAACATGCTCATAACTACTTCTTCAGTCGCTGGGCTCGAGGATGAGATCGGTCATAAAGTTTACGCAAACGCGCGGTATCAACAGCAGTGTATCTTTGTGTGGTCGACAATGAAGAATGCCCGAGAAGCTCCTGGACAATACGCATATCGGCTCCATGCTGCAACAAATGAGTAGCAAATGTGTGACGAAACACATGCGGCCACACCTTTTTTTCCAGCCCGACACGAGTCGCCGCTTTGCGAACAATATCGTAGAGACCTTGACGAGACAATCGGGTACCTCGTTGAGAAACAAATAATGCATTACTTGCACCTGACTTCGTGCGAGCACTTAGAAAATGGCTTCTTGCACTGTGATGATAAACGTCCACTGCTTCAAGTGCGATGGAACCTATAGGGATGACGCGTTCCTTGGAACCCTTTCCTAAAACGCGAATAAGCTGTTGATCATAATCAATATCTTCTGTATCAAGACCATGAACCTCGCTAATACGTGCTCCCGTGGCATAGAGCAATTCACACAATGCTCGATCACGAACCGAGACATCGTCTGTTCCGAACGCACCGAGTAACAGTGTAATTTCATCTTCTTCTAGCGCATGTGCTTCGGGAAGCGGAACTTTAGGAAGAGTGAGTTCGCGAATATCAATGACTTGTTCCCCGTATTCCTTTTCACAAAACAGAAAGAAACTTCTCAATGTTGCGACCGTACGGGCTCGAGTAGCAGCACTTCGTTTTTTTTCAGCTGGTGCATCTATAAACTTCGACACGTCATTCAGTGTGATAGTGCTAATTCTCTTTTTTTTGAGAATTTCGCCAGCTCGCTTCAGGTCGTTACGGTACGCTGATGTCGTGTTGGGAGAATACCCTCGCACAGACGTGCAATAATCAAGAAATTCTTCTTGTGCGCGATCAAAGGTGAGAGCAGACATCATTAACTATTCTACGTTTTCCCATAAGGACTGTCCTTATTTCTTTATTTCTCGAATAAGGACCGTCCTTATAAGTGGAAAGATAAAAGATTCAGGATGAAATGAGTGAATCCAACCAATGAGCAACACGCTGAATGGTGATGATCGATTTTGCATCGCTTATGGTTCCGTCGTACGTCCATTCGAGCGCTTGAGCCATTGGAATACGCACAGACGTAGAAAGCAGCTCTTCAATCCCATCTGGTTCACTTCGATCAAGTTCTGAACACTCCGTAGCCACAAAGAGGTGGATTTCTTCATCAGTAAATCCAGGAGATGTAAAAACTGACCCGAGAGATACAATGTTTTTTGCTGTCAGGCCAATTTCTTCGCCCAACTCACGTAGAGCACATGTAAATAAATCTTCATTGTCAATATCCCGACGACCAGCAACCGCTTCAATTAACTCTTGATCTACTGTGCCTCGGTACTGCTTGATAAGGACAACATCGCCGTTATCCATGACAGGTACAACAGCGACTGCACCAACATGCGCAACCACATTACGAGTGAACGTCAGATCGTGTGTCGATTCATGAATCGTGTCGCATTCCACAGAAAAGAAATTGAAATCATGCAATGACTCTCGTTTTTTACGTGTAAAAGTAGACATTTTCTATATCGCTACTACTGCATCGTTGGTAGAAATTTCCGAATCAGCATCTCCATAGCGAAATTGTTTAGCTGCCTTAATAAGACCAGCAAAAAGAGGATGAGGATCATCGGGCCGTGATTTAAACTCTGGATGCGCTTGGGTTGCCACGAAGTATGGGTGAACATCACGAGAGAGCTCAATAAATTCAACGAGCTCATCATCTGGTGATGTACCCGAAATTATAAGACCTGCATCACTCAATTGTGTGCGATATTTATTATTTACTTCATAGCGATGACGATGTCGTTCATAAATAACATCTTCGTTGTACAGCTCGTGCGTTA
>CAYMMG010000032.1:0-11685 GCA_964391505.1 uncultured Burkholderiales bacterium
TGGCAAATGAAGGAATACTTAAACCAAATGTCACGCTTAAAAGCGTGAGAATAATAATCAATGTGCGACGAGATGTTCCGAACCTCTGTGCAGGTCGAAACTCCTTTTTACGGTTCGATCCCATGAGGATGTGTCCCTTTCGTTAGCCGATATATAACTAGTCTCCCCCTAGTCATGGCTACTGACGTACGCGCATCCAATCTGTAATAAATTCGTGGGTCAGGCTTGCTTTAAATCATCGTCAGGAAAGAGCAATGACTCAATAGAAAATATAGCACCATCAACGCCGTGCACGCGTCGAATGGCCAAAATAATCCCTGGCATGAAACATGACCGATCATTTGCATCGTGCTCCAAACGCAAAATTTCACCAGGTGAAGAAAGGTGAACTTGCTGATGGGCTATGGCACCAGGCAGTCTCAGCGAATGAATAGGGATATCGTTTTCACTCATGGGCGAGTTTTCAGCCATCATTGTTCGCGTGGTAATTGCAGTTCCCGAGGGTGCATCTTTCTTCTGAGTATGGTGAGTCTCAACGATTTCCGCATGCGTGAAGTGCTGCGCGGCTTGAGCAGCAAAGTGCATCATGAGTACAGCACCCAAAGAAAAGTTCGAAGCAATAATGGCATGACCTTTCGATGTTGAAAACGCTTCGATGACTTCCTGTTTTTGGTCGGGCGTCATCCCCGTTGTTCCAGTAACAAAATCAATGTCTTTTTTTGCAGCGAAAAGCGCGCCTTCGTAGGCCACTTTGGCAAAAGTAAAATCAACGATCACGTCCGGCAAGGGTGAAGATTGAGCAAGGTCTTCGAGAGAATCGTGAACAGTCATCGATGTTCCCGCGATATCGCATGTTTGACCCGAATGCTCGGGTGATACTATTCCGGTAATAGAAATTCCAGTGACATCTTCGAGCGCAGTGCGAAGTGCGGTACCCATTTTTCCAAAGGGTCCACTTATCCATATCGATAAATTTGTAGTCATAGGAACAGCATAACTTATAAAGAAAGCCCGACTCAGCAACTGCGGAGTCGGGCTTTGGTATTGTTACTACGCGGAGATCCTTCAGCGCCTAAAGGCGATTCAGGATGATTTTTTGTGCGGTTGCACCGCACAAAAAATCAGTTACGACGACTAGTTCCTTCTTCGAGGTCGACGGTTGTTATTGTCGCGCGGTCGACGAACTTCTTCGGGACCGAGGTCGCCGAATTGGTTCTTCATCTCTGCATTGAGAAAATCAGAGAAACTCACTGAGTCGCGATCTTCATTCGAAGAGTCCGAACGCTCTGATCGCTGCGGACGATCATCGCGATCGCCACGGTCCGAACGAGACCGAGAAGGTCGAGATTCTCGATCACCACGATCGCCACGGTCACGTGATTCGCGTTGTGGTCTTTCTTCTCTCGAGCCATCGGTACGACCAGAAGATGGAGTTGGCATCGGAGGGGTCTCTTGACCTTCAATAATAAGAGTCAATGCAACCTTGCCGCGATCGTCCATGTCGTCCACACGAACTTGGAAAGTATCTCCGACGTTCATCACGTCTTCCACATTGTTCACTCGTTCGCCGCCGCCCATCTTGGAGATGTGCACAAGACCGTCACGTCCAGGAAGAATATTGACGAATGCGCCAAACTTTGTTGTTCCCACAACAGTTCCTTCGTAGATTGCTCCAATTTCAGGAATAGGCGGATTGAGCGCAAGGTCGATCATTTCACGCGCTTGGTTCACTTTGTCAGATTCGAGACCACCAATGGTCACGATACCCACACCATCACCATCGTTGACGTTGATGTCACAACCAGTTTCTGCTTGAACCATTTGGATGTTCTTACCCTTTGGCCCAATAACTTCACCGATTTTGTCGAGTGGAATTTCGAAGCTAATGATCTTCGGAGCTGTTGCTTTCACATCTTCACGAGGAGCAGCAATTGCGGCATCCATCACATCGAGGATGGCAAGACGAGCCTCTTTTGCTTGGTTAAGAGCGTTGCCCAAAACTTCGGCTGGAATTCCGTCTATCTTTGTGTCGAGCTGAAGTGCTGTAATGCAATCACGTGAACCGGCAACCTTGAAGTCCATGTCGCCAAATGCGTCTTCTGCACCAAGGATGTCGGTGAGTGTGACGTACTTGTCATTTTCATAGATGAGACCCATGGCAATACCTGCAACAGGAGCAGCAATCGGAACACCCGCATCCATCAATGCAAGTGATGATCCACAGACGCTAGCTTGCGATGTTGAACCGTTTGATGCAAGAACATCAGACACAACACGCATGGTGTAAGGCCATTCAATTTGGTCCGGCAACACACCGAGCAATGCACGTTCTGCAAGTGCACCGTGACCGATTTCGCGACGCTTCGGAGAACCCACGCGTCCAACTTCACCAACAGAAGATGGCGGGAAATTGTAGTGATGCATGTATGTTTTTGCTGTTTCGGTAGTAATAGTGTCAAGCATTTGTTCCATGCGAGGCATACCGAGAGTTGCAACAGAAAGAACTTGTGTTTCTCCACGTTGGAACAATGCAGATCCGTGAGCTTGTTTTAACACGCCGATTTCTGCAGTAACAGGTCGAAGTTCGTCAAGTTTACGTCCGTCGATACGAACACCTTCGTCAACAACGCGCATGCGTACAATCTTCTTTTGAAGAGACGAGAACGCACCCTTGATCGCTTTTTCAGAACCAGCAAGTTCACCGGGAGCTTCAGCGGTTCCGGCAAGTTTTGCAATTGCATCCGCTTTGATTTCATCAAGACGAAGTGTGCGGTCATGCTTGTCCGCAATCAACATTGCTTTAGCAGTATCATCACCAACGGCAGCTTTAACTGCGTCCATGATTTCGTCTGTGTAATCAACATTTGGAGTGTACGTAATCGCTGCGATCTCTCCGCGTTCCGCAACAACAGCTGCGCGAAGTTCGCTTTGGATCTTGATAGCAGCTGAAATCCATTTTTTGGATTCATCCAAGCCCTCGATGAGAACTTCTTCAGTAATCTTGGGCGCACCAGCAGCATATTTCTTGAATGCTCCAGCAGTTCCACCAGCTTCAACCATCATGATGGCTACATCGCCGTTAGGAAGATCGCGACCTGCAACAACAAGTTCGAATGTTGATTCTTCTCGTTGTTCATAAGTTGGGCTTGCAATCCACTTGCCATTGAGGTGAGCCAAGCGCGTTGCACCGATAGGTCCTTCGAAAGGCATTCCAGAAATATGCAAAGCAGCTGATGCTGTGTTGATCGACATGATGTCGTGAGGGTTAATGAGGTCTACACCGAGAATGGTGGAAACAACTTGAACTTCGTTGCGGAAGTCCGATGGAAAGGCAGGACGCAACGGTCGGTCTGTCAATCGACAGGTAAGAATTGCGTGCTCGCTTGGGCGACCTTCACGTCGAAAGAAAGATCCGGGGATTTTTCCTGCTGCGTAGCTTCGCTCTTCAACGTCGACGGTGAGGGGAAAGAAATCTGTTCCTTCACGAGGAGTTGCCGTTGCAGCAGTAGAAATTAGTTCCGTGCCTTCAATTTCTGCATGTACTGATGCGACGAGGTTGGCCATGCGACCAGTTTCGAGCGTCATTGTTAATCCGTCTGCGTTGATAGCGCCTGATGCGGTAATGGGTTTTGACATTTTTTATATCCCTTCGATACAAATATTTACCGAAGCGTAGATCACGATTTTCAGTGGTCAACCTTCAAAGGGATAAATTTTGGAGATTCACAACTGATTACCGACTATCTCGCGTCGGGTTTATTTACTCACATCCGTGAGGTTCCTTGTTTGTTATTAGACATAAGCCTACCAGAAGGAATGATCTTAAACAGGATACAACTGAACGGATTACTGAAACGTAGTTAGTTCAGGGGAGGGCCGCACCTTGGGCTACACGCCGTAAAGATAGATCCGTTCCCAAGGAACAACCCTAACTTCAGCGTTATCTACGAAGACCGAGCTTCTTAACGATATTACGGTATCGCTCTACATCTACGTCCTTGAGATAATCAAGAAGGCGTCGACGGCGACCTACGAGCATCAAAAGACCACGACGAGAGTGGAAGTCTTTTTTATGCATTTTTAAGTGACCGGTGAGGTGGTCAATACGACCGGACAACAATGCGATCTGGACTTCGGGTGACCCGGTATCGGAATCGTGAAGTTTATGATCGGAGATAATCTCTTTAACTTTTTCGGGATTTGAGGCAGATGCCATTATTGAGCTCCTATGTTCGCCAGTGAGTCTTTGATATATGCGCCGGAGGCACTGTTTTCATCGAGTGGCGAAACTCGGTGAATGCATAAGTGTAGTCTGGACCCTCTATGAAAGACAAATCTAGAGAAAAACCCCAAAGCGATCAATTAGCATACCGCCGTGCCGATTTCGCACTGATCGCTACCATCCTTGCATCGGGAATGGTTATCCTCGACGGCACTGTAGTCAACCTTGCACTTCCCGCTATTGCCGAAGACCTCGATGCCGGACTCGCAGCCAAACAATGGATTGTTGTGGGTTTTCTTGTTTCGCTTTCGTCGGTCATTTTGATCGGCGGATCGCTCGGCGATCTCTTCGGGCGCAAACGTATCTACAATGTCGGCCTTGCAGGATTCGCACTTTCTTCTGTTGTGTGCGCAGTTTCCAATACAGTAGCCATGCTTGTAACTGCACGTTTTGTTCAAGGCGTTTTCGGTGCACTCGTCGTTCCTGGATCACTCGCCATTATTAATCACGCCTTTCCTAAAGAAAAACGCGCTAAGGCGATCGGAACATGGACGGCGGCGAGCGCAGGTGTAATGATCGCCGGTCCCTTTCTAGGTGGGTTCCTTGTCGAATATAGCTCTTGGCGCACAATCTTCCTCATCAACATTCCCATAATTGCCGTGAGCCTCATTTTTTCGGCCATGGGAATCAAGGAGTCAAAGCTCGAACGATGCGATCCACGCATAGATTACATTGGTTCCATCCTTGCAATTTTTTCTCTGGGATTCATTTCAAGTGGACTTATTATGGTGGGACAAAACAAAACGCCAACTTCGTTTGCTCTTGTTGGTACAGGCATCGTCATGATTCCATTATTCTTCACATGGGAAAAAAGACATCCCCAACCAATCGTAGAGTTTTCACTTTTTACGATTCGCGACTTTTGGGCATCAAATCTCATGACCTTTCTTTTCTATGGTGGGTTAAGTGGTCTCTTTTTTATTCTCGCCCAACAACTCATTGGTCCAGCAGGATTTAAGCCCGATGCGGCGGGCGCTGCAACTATTCCTGTGCCAATCGCAATGGTATTTCTTGCATCGTATGCCGGAAAACTTTCGCAAAAGTTTGGCCCACGCCTTTTCATGACCTTTGGTCCGATTATCTGTGCAGCCGGGACAATGTTGCTCTTCAACGTAGGAAAAGGGACGACCTATCTCACAGGTGTGTTCCCTGGGATCGCCATTTTCGCCGTGGGACTCTCGGTTACGGTCGCACCTTTAACTGCAACCGTCATGGCATCAGCTGACGATGATCGAGCCGGTCTCGCATCAGGAATCAATAATGCAGTCACACGTGTTGCGGGATCACTCGTCGTTGCCGTGGTGGGATTATTTCCCCTATCCTCCGTATACAAAGGGACTATTATCCTCTGCGTTTTATTAATGGCCGCTGGTGGAATTGTTTCTTATTTTGGAATCAACAAACGCGTACTCGAACATTAACAATTAAAGCATGATCGTTGTACGAACGGTATCAACATCTTTTTCTATTTGTGCGATAAGCGAATCGACGCTATCAAGTACAAGTTGGCCGCGAAGACGTTCTTCGAATTCAATTCTGATTGTTTGTCCGTAGATATTTTCACTGAAATCTAAAATATACGGTTCGATCACGCGAATATTGTCTTCATGAAACATGGGGCGCACACCAATCGAAATGGCGCTTTTATAAATGCGTCCGGGTTCAACATGGACTCGACCCGAGTACACGGCATCGGCCGGAATACACATCGACTGATCAACTTCGGTATTCGCAGTCGGGTAGCCCAAGTCATTGCCGACTTGATCGCCCGGAACAACGACTCCCGAAAGTTCATGAGGGCGCGTCAGCAATTCCTTCGCTTTACCCATGTTGCCAACAGAGATGTATTGACGTATAAGAGTAGAGGACACAGGCGACTCTGATTCATTGCACAATAGATCAACAGGATTCACCTCAAAGCCATTTTCCTGACCTATTTCTTTCAGAAGTGCAACGTTTCCCCTTCGTGCATGACCGAATACAAAGTTTGCACCAACCAGAACATGGCAAGCATGTAGTTGATCAATTAATACTTCCTGCACGAAATCATGCGCAGACTGTGCAGCGCGAACAGGGTCAAAAGGAATAACGACAACTGCGTCGACAAGTTCACTGCGTTCGAGTAATTCAAGTTTACGTTCCAGGGACAACAGCATTTTGGGAGCGTGCCCCGGAGGCGCCAATACGGTTAGCGGATGTACATCAAAGGTAACAACAACGCGCGCAAGATCGTGTGCGGAAGCAATGTCATCGAGTTGACGAAGAAGCATTTGATGGCCGGAATGTACGCCATCGAATACGCCGATAGTTACCGCGCTGTGTTTTGCAAATGAATCTGAAGGTGAGAGGATGTCCATAGGTACAATCTTAGGCTTTCCAGGATGGAGCCCTGGAGTTACCATACGACTCGATACAACTGAACGAACTGCTGCTGCTTCGCTGCTTATGGGGAGGGTCCGACCTTGAAAAGGATTGTAACCCTTGTAGGTTACCCTTCCTTACTTTTCAAGATCAGACCCTAAAGGTCATCGAGAAAAACGACACAACGAGAACGAAATTCTCCGGAAGTATCTTGCGGGTATACCGCAATTAATTCTCGCGGGACAGATCCCACCACAATCACAAATTCGCTTGTACTTTCATCAAAAGCTTTTTGCTGATCAGCATCCAAGAGGAGAGTTTTTCCATGAGACACGGCCAAAGTCTGAGGATCGTCTAATTCGACAGAAGCGAGATGTGAGAGCGCCTGCGCTGGTGCAATCATTGCTGAAAAGGGGTCATCCAGCGCTTTCATATATTCAAGGCTGACGCATTGATCTTGCGAAACATGTCCATTGCGCGTGCGCCTCAATTCATCCAGGTGCGCATACCCGCCCAGAGCAGCAGCGATATCTTCCGCCAACGTTCGAATGTACGTCCCTGCATGACAGGTCACACGGATGCGGGCATGAGGAGCTGCACCCTCCAAAGCTGGCACAAATTCTTCTACCTCAATCGAATCAATCACTGTCTCACGGGGCTCACGTTCAACAACGATCCCTTCACGCTCATATTCATAGAGTTTTCTACCCTCCACTTTGACAGCACTTACCATGGGAGGAATTTGTGAAATCGTTCCAATAAACTTATTGACTGCCAGATCTAACTCTTCGCGGGTCAACGAATCCATATCGCATGTTCCAACCAATTCGCCTTGTACATCACCCGAAGACGTTTTGGTTCCAAAAACAACATGTGCAACGTATTCTTTAACTCCCGCCTGAATGTAATCAAGCAAACGCGTACTTGGGCCGCATCCCACAATCAGAACGCCTGTGGCCATAGGGTCAAGCGTTCCCGAGTGACCAACTTTTTTCATATTGAGAATCCGACGTAACCGCGAGACAACATCGTGACTCGTCATTCCCTTTGGTTTATCGATACAAAAAAATCCGGTCTGCAACGTATTCTCTCTTACTGTGCAATCTTGGCACGCTGTGTCACAACATCATCTCGGACAGACTGGATTATTTCCTGGGGTGATTGAGTTGAAGAAAATCCTGCCGCATAACGATGTCCTCCTCCACCTCTTGCTTGTGCCACCTGACACACATCAATAATTCCTAGCGACCGCAGAGATACGCGATAATCGCCGGGAAGGTACTCCTTCACCACGCATGCAACATCGCATTCCTTCGCTCTCCGTACATATTCAATCAGCGCTTCAGTCTCGTCATAGCTAACCCCGTGAGCTTGTTGCATATCTATGGTGACAGTTGCGCTCACAACATTGGATTCTTCATCGCGTTCCATAACGCTGAGAGCTTCGCCCGCGAGTGTGAGAAAAGCAAAAGAGTCCTCTTCGGTCAAGCTGCGTGACATTTCGGCAATGGGAAGATCAAACTGCGATAGGCGTTTGGCTTGTTCAAAAACATCTGGTGTTGTAGAAGAGAATTGGAAACGTCCTGTATCGGTAAGTAGCGCGACATACATACACTGCGCAGATTCTTTTGTCAGCGCAATCCCGCACGCATCAAAAATTTTTAAAACCACGGAGCCCGAGCTCGCAGCCTCAACACTTATGACATTAATGGTCCCGAATCGTTCGTTAGAAAGATGGTGATCGACATTAATAAATACATCGGCAGAGTCCAGGAGCGGTTCGAGCCCAGTCAGACGAGTACGCGATCCACAATCGAAGGTCATCGCAACATCAAAATGTTCGCCAGCACGCAACACCTCGGATGATTCACGAAGCAACTCTGTCCCGGGCAAAGTCTTGACCAGAGATTCCGGGACAACAAAGGGATCTGGAAAAGTAGCGACCACTTTCTTGCCTTTGGAGATCAATCCATGGGCCATCGCCAAGGTAGATCCCAGAGCGTCACCATCAGGATGAATATGACAGGTCAACAGAAAAGACTGGGCTGCATTTATCGCTTCAACAGCTTCAGTGATATCACGTTCGATTGAAAGCTCCACTGCGGATCTATTCGTCGTCAAATGCGCTGTCGGCACGCAGACTGAGAGAGCCATCGCGGTCATGAACATTCTTAATCAGGGATTCAATATGGAAGCCCACTTCAATAGATGGATCTCCCATAAAATGAAGATCAGGCAAAAACTTCATGCGGATAGACCCCGACATGGCCCGCTTGATTCGACCTTTATGTTTTTCTAATGCAACGAGGGCTCTCTGTTTTTTCTCTTCGTCCCCCAATGTAGAAATGAATACTTTCGCATGGCGCAAATCTGCACTCACGTCGCATCCCGTAATCGTGACAAGTTCAAGATCATCGTCGTCAATGAGTTCAATTTCTTCTGCAATCACTTCTTGGACAAGATGATTAACACGCGCGATTCTCGAATATGACTTGTGAGGCATTCGGTCATTCTAAACGTACTGATCATCATGCGCCGACTGAAGGTGCCTTCAAGAATCTTTTTTAAAACACTCTGAAAGATAGAAAACCTTCAATCCACTAAGGAATTAATTCAGAATCAATTGATTTGCAGTGCTTTTATGCACAGTAGGTGGATGGTCAAGGCAATGTTGCAAAAAATTTGGACGGATGCCTAATTCTCCACCAACTTCTCTGGTGAGAGATGTACACACATCACCCAGAGTCCGTGCAATGTTCTTCGGTGGGAAAACAAGTATTCCCTTTACTTGCGGACGGTGGCCCTTTTTTGCACTGCCAGTCATGCTCCTTGGCATGTCCACAGGCATAGCTTCCCCAACAGAAACGACTGCATCTTCAACTGAAATGCATTTATTAGAACGCGGATCGACAATTATCGTAGCCTCTTTACCTATCTGTCCTAATGGATATCTTTTCCTGTAAGCACGTGCTTCACTATCAGTCAAATAAGCACCGTATTGCTCTTCACGAGACGTTAAAGATCCTCGCGAACGTCGCGCAAAATCGTGAACACTGCTCGTTGGGAAAACCTCAGAGGCAGGAAGAAGATAATACGGCCCATCCTCTGTAAGGATTACCACCGGCATCCGGAAAGGAACGTTGATTTCCGTTGTCGTGTAATACAAGAGCCCTTGTGGTTTATTATCCTGCCTTTTAGCCATTGCGCGCCTTCCTTGATATCGATGAAGGGCTTATTCTACTTTTCTGCCCACTAATCCTGTCAAGTTTAATTTTATGGACACCCCGTCATTTACGATCACTAACAATACTGGCTGCTATTGCTTGCCTCATTTGCGTCTTGATGGAAATGAGATTTTTAAAGCCATTAAAGAAGACTTGCTTCTGTTGAGCAATAGTTTTGGACTGAGAAGAATTACTGACAACATAAAAAGCAAAACTTTCGGCAATATCCTCTTCGGGTGATGTCGTCGCGTACTCGCTTACAAATATCTTTTTATTTCGTTCATATTCGATATCGCCAGACTCGCTTTGCGCAATTAAGTCTGCTGACCAAAATCGACTGACATAAGATCCCATAACACTTGTACTGGGAAAACATCCATCTTCTGAAACATAACCACCACAGCCTTCATCGCCTTGCTCATCAAAATTAAGTGTGATGATGTGAGTGAGTTCGTGGACAATCGTCAACGTCTGTTCCGTTTTGGAACTCAGTTTATGTTGCGCTGAATTAATGGCGATTTCAAATTTTCCATCACCGTTATCGTCGGAGACATAAGCCAGAGTGTCGTCATCTCGGTTGTCGAAAACTTGGAATGTGTCGATATACGTCTCCGTTAAATCGTTCGGAGAAATGTCCTTAATTTGTTTCCAAATTTCGTGATCACTTTCATCTTCTTGTCCTTGTGCAAAAGAAATCTTTTCCCCGGTGCCGACAAAATATTCTGCACGTATATTCGGATCTTCACTGTCATCACCGGGTTGATCATCTGAGCTATCAGATGATTGATTTTCAGCATAATCATCAAGGTATCCCTTGAACTCTTTATCAATAAGTGCGCTTATTTTTTTGCATTCGATCTCGTCTTCACATTCAAAGAAACAAACTTTACGTGCGCTGTCATATTTTTCATATGATGAGCAGTCGTCTTTCGAATCGGCATTTGTCTCATAGACGCTCACTTCGCGAGATAGAGTTTTTTTCTCTTCTCCCGTTGAGAATAAAAAGTACGCTCCCGCACAACCAACGACAAAGACTGTCATGACAAGAATCGATACTAAACGGCGTTTCATCGCGGGTGCTTACTCGTTGATGATGACAAGTTTTTCAACCGTCATTTCATGAACCGCATAGGCTGGACCTTCTTTAGTATTGCCAGAATCACGAATACCACCATAAGGCATATTGTCAGCACGGTACGTCGGCGTTTCGTTAACGAGAACTCCTCCAAAATCGAGATTGTGAGCAGCGTTAAGTGCACGAGAAATATCTTTTGTAAATATGGCAGCTTGCAAACCATAATCAGAATCATTCGCACGGGCAACTGCATCATCGAAATTCTCAAAACTCATGACACTCACAATCGGTCCAAATACTTCTTTTCGACAGACATCCATATCATCGGTTGTGTCCGCAAGGATGAGTGGACGCAATACTCCTTCAGAAGTAATATCGCCACCTGTCACAACTCTGGCACCCGCATTCACTGCGCTGCTCACCCAATCCAAAATCCGTTTCGTATCCGCCTCCGCAATAAGAGAAGACACGTCGGTCGTATCTTCAAGAGGGTCGCCGACGACCAGTGCTTCAACTTTTTCTTGAAGAAGATCGAGAAAAAGGTCATGCACCGTTGAATGAACGTACACGCGCTGAACGCTGATGCAGCTTTGACCCTGGAATGAATATCCGCTTGCCGCGACCGAGTTTGCCGCTGCTTGAACATCTGCATCATCTGCAACGATCAACGGTGCGTTATTTCCTAATTCAAGCGCAACTTTTTTACGGGGGGCATCAGCACGAATTGACCAGCCCACACCTGG
>CAYMMG010000033.1:0-9036 GCA_964391505.1 uncultured Burkholderiales bacterium
ATGTCGCCAGGGCGAAGATCGGGGGGAGGGGCAGGGCTGGGAGCTGGGTTGTTATTCCCCGGCATCTGGCGTCCGCTGACCGTGTTGGTGCTGGAGCCACTCGGGCGCGTCCTCGGGTTGTATCGTGACAATGCCATCGTTCTGCTCCTGTCAGCGGTACGTGCCAGTACCAAGCATGTTCTGGTACATTCCGTTTCTCATCTGCATCTGGCTCTTGTTTCCGCCCGCAGCCGCCGCATACTGGTTCGGGTCCTGATAGAAGTCGGCGGGGTTGTTGTAGCCCATGTACTCCTGCTGCGTCATGTGCTTCCAACCCTGCGTCGGGTCGTAGTGGTACAGGCTCTGCCCGTCGCTGCCGTTCTGCTTGTAGATGTTCCCGTTGCCGACGGACGACTGCACGAGGTTGCCGAAGGGCGTGTCGAAGGAGCCCGCCTCGTACCACGACGGGGCGCCGCCCTGCGGCTGACCGGCCTGCGCCATCTCGTTGCCGCCCCGACGCGCCTGCCTGCGGTCCTGCCGGTACTGCATCCCCGGACGCTGCGCGCCGGTCGGCATCTGCCCCTGCTCCGCGAGCCCCGTCTGGTTGCCGCCCATCGACGGGGTGTAGCCGCCGTAGCCGCCGCCGTAGTTCATGCCGCCGTACTGCGGCATCCCGCCGCCAATGCCCATGCCGCCGACGCCGTAGCCGCCCTGCGGACCCTGCCCGAATCCCGGCGGGAGCTGCCCGAAGTACTGCGCCATGCCGTTCATCTGCTGGCCGCCGAAGCCGCCGCCCATCATCATCGCGGGCTCGGGCTGCGCACCACCGCCCTGCTGCTGCTGGTTCTGCGCGCGCTTGGCCTGTCGCGTGTCCTGCAGGTTGCCGCGCAGCTCGTCGATGCGCGCCTGCAGCTTCGGCCCGGCGCCGCCCGCACCCGCGCGCTGACGGAGCTGCCCGAGACGCGTGCGCATCTGGTCGATCTGCGGCTGGTAGTCGGTCGGCGTCGGCTCGGGGCGCGGCTGCCAGCCGCCGTAGCCGGGCGGGATCTGCGGCTGCCAGCCGCCGGAGCCCCAGCCGCCCCATCCTTCGGGCGACATGCCCATGCCGCCAGCGGCGAAGTTCGAGGGGTTGTACATCATAGGGCTTCCATCTCCGTGCTGGGCCGAGTCGATTCCTTCGGCAGGACGTGCGCCACGATCTCGCTGAGTCGAAACGGAGCCATGCGGTATCCCGCCGCCGTGGCATCGTCCGTCAGCGTGTTCGAGACGCGGAACTTGAGGGACCGGCCCAGCCCGCTGGTCGAGCAGACCAGCGTGAACGCCGGGTACTGCCGGTTGTCGGTGAGCTTCAGCGCGAGCATGTCGCTGACGAGGAACGCCTTGCTGACGTCGTCGATCGGCGTCGTCAGGTCGAAGTCCGCGTAGACCTGCAGCCGGATGAACAGCCGGTCGGTGGTGTCCTCCCAGACGTCGCTGATCCGGTCCGGCTGGCCGGACGCGTCCTCGTCTACGTCGAGCGCGCGCAGCACGAGCTCGACCTGCGTCAGGTGCTTCTGCGTGACCGAGTTCCCGAAGTCGATCCACGGCGTCTCGACCTGCGCCTGCACGACGTGGTCCTCGGAGTCGCCCGAGATGCCGGGGTCGATGCCGCTCGTGCCGCTGCGCAGCTTGACGATCGTGCCGTCGAAGCGGCTCGCGTAGGTGCCGCGGTACGGGTCGTTGCCGGGGTCGCCGAGGAAGCCGCCGCCGTAGACCGACGTCCGGTCCTCCAGCCACAGCTTGCCGTCCTCGTACGAGTAGGCGAGCACCGCGAACGCAGGCGCGTAGCCCGCACCGCTCTGGTTGTGCAGGAACCGCGCCGAGTTGTCCGGCACCGTCGCGCCCTGGTGGCGGTTGTAGCCCGGCACGGAGCTGTCGAGCACCCAGTACAGCCGCGCGCGGCGCTCGTCGTGGATCACGCAGCGGACCTGCGGGCTCTCCGTGAGCCGCAGCGCGACGAGGTCGCGGTACGCGTCCTGCGCCACCAGCGACACCTGCGAGCCGTCGAACACCGCCGGGCCGCGCTGCGACCAGAAGAAGTGCATGGCGCGCGTGTGCACCCAGAGGTTGCTGCCGGCGGAGTAGATGCCGAGGCCCTGATTGTTCGACCGGAACGAGATCGGGCCGATGTCCGACCCGGTGTACGAACCGACCTCCTGCGACCGCTCGCGGTGGACGATCACCTGATCGCGCAGCACGTCGAGCCCGGTGATGTCGTCGTTCGGGCCGGCGAAGGTCACGTAGTTCGGGCTCGCCGTCTTGCCCTTGATGCCGACGTGCCAGAGCAGGAAGTCGCCCTCGCGCGAGTACCAGATCGTGCGCGTCGCGAGCCGGTTCTGGTTGTCCGGCGCGCTCGCGATCACGAGCCGGCCCTTGTAGACCGCCGCCCACTGGCCGTACCCGTTCGTGCTCGCGATGTTCGTCTCCGAGCCCGAGCCGAGGTGCGTGCGCCAGAACCAGTTGCGCTTGACCGTCGTGACCGCGCCGAGGTCGATCGCGACCGGAGTGCCCCACGAGCTGGTGATGATGAGGTAGCGCCGGCCCGCCGTGACGGCCGGGGACGACCCGTGCACGCTCGTCGCGGTGTGCCCGACGAGCTGCTCGAACACCACGTACGACGCGGGCTCCTCGCCGACGCCGCTCGTGTCGCTGTACCCGGTCGCGGTGCCTGCCGCGTTCTGCGCGAGCTGCGGGATGAAGCGGCAGTCGTACGCCGCCGACTCGCCCTCGAACGGCCGCTCGAGCGTGAAGTCCGTGCCGCTCGCCGCGACCACGCGGTACACCTGGTCGGTGTACCCCGCCGACTCCAGCAGCAGCAGCTCGCCGACGGCCGGCGTGTAGGCCGAGCACGTCGCCGCGTCGGACATCTGCGTGAGCGTCACCGTGTCGGTGCCCGATGGCGAGTAGAGGTTCGTCACGCCCGTGCTCGGGTTCGAGTCGTTGAGCTGCAGCGCCCAGTACGGATTCGCGATGATCCACTTCGCGTTGCCGACGCCGATCCATGTCCACTGCGTGGACCCGATGCGGCGCAGCACGGCATCCTCGCCCTTGCGCACCCACCACTCGCCGTCGACGCACTCGACGTTGAACGAGCCGCGCATCGACACGTCGCCGAGCGTGTGGTCGGAGACGCGCTCGGAGCGCAGCCCGCCGAGCGGTGCCAGCCGGATCTGCTGCGGCTCGCCCATCATTGGATCGCCTCGGAGCCGATCACTACGCCGAAGAACCGCACGACGCCCGACCCGATCGTCGCGTTGGCCTTGATGACCAGCGCCACGTCGATCGCGCTCGCCGGGCAGCCCGCGCCCAGGTCGATCGTCACCAGACCCGCCGCCGGCAGCAGCGTGCCCGCCGCCGCCGTCGCCGCTGCCGCCGTGATCGGCGCCACCACGTCACCCGTCGTCGCGTCCGCGACGTAGAACGCCACGGGGTTCGCCGCCGCGAGCAGCGTGTCGACGACGCCTGCGACGATCACGCGCTTGACCGTCGCGCGGTTGCCCGTGCTGGGCGTCCAGATCGTGAGCGAGCCGGTGGTGGTGAACGTGCCGTTGAACGGCACCACCTCGCTGCCGTCGCGGATGACGTCCCGCGCCGACACGCGCAGCACGCCGGAGAGCGTCCCGTTCAGCTCGCGCACCGCTCCCGTGAGGTCGCGCAGCAGTGCGTCCGTCACGACGCGTTGTCCTCGGTCTTCTCGTAGGTCGACGTCGGATCGGCCTCGCGATCCCAGGCCCACGAGTCCTCGACGTCGGCCGTCGTCGTGATGTCCGCCGCTGCCGGCATGTGCAGCAGGAGCAGCATCACGGCGCTCGGTAGTAGGTGACCGTCCAGATGAGCGACGCGTTGCCGGACAGGAAGATCTGCAGCGCCGTGTTCGCGGTGGTGTAGCAGAGGAAGCCGCCGCTCGGCGCGCAGCCCGACGCCACGGTGTTCGCGGCCGTGATCCCCCCGATGGGGTAGATGTTGGTCGACGCGCCGTCGCGCAGCGTCACGTAGCCCGCTCCGGTGAACGCGGAGCAGATCACCTGGATCGACGTGACGTAGGTGCGAATCCCGGTTCCGCCGGCCGTGACGATCGTCGTCGCGGCGCCGTTCAGCGCGCCATTCCCGCACGACGACTGCAGCGACGTGAGGCCCTGCCCGTCGACCCACACCTTGTCAGCCACCGGGGTGACGACCGTGGCGAGCGCGCCCTCGCGCGTGAAGCGTGCGTTCACGCGGTCGCCGTCTGCGGACACCGCCGTGGGCAGCGCGAGCGACGCGCGCCCGCCAACCTTCAGCGGAGAGCCCGCGTCCGCCGCGTCGTGCGCGGGGAGATAGACGTAGCTCTCGCCGTCCTCCGCGCCGCCGAGCACGACCTTCTGGCGGTGCGCGCTGTCGACCGTGCGCGTCGCGACGCTGATGCCCGAGCCCGCGGTGACCGCGACCGTCGTGTCAGATGCAGCCATCTAGGCTCACCACCTTCTGCGCCCGCGCCTGCTCGACGCGGGGTAGCCAGCGTACGAGCTGGGCTTCAAGATCAGGGTGCTCGGCGACAGCCGGCGACGGTCGACGGCCACCGCCTTGCCCAGCTCGTCGCGGTACATCTGCGTCCAGAGCTGCGCGGTCTGCGGCGACTCGCCCCAGTACAGGCACGCACGCGCCGTCACGCCGAACTCGACGAGCTTCGACCACCGCTGCAGGAACGTGTTGGTACTGCTGCCCTCGGTCAGCTCGTCGGGGTACTCCCAGACGCGCAGCCGCAGCCGGAAGTCCGAGGTCGACGGCACGTAGCGCAGCCGGAAGCCCTCGCCCGAGCGCGACCACACCTTCGGCGTGCCGGTGGTCGTGTCGGAGTAGTCGCGCAGCAGCTCGCGCTCGGCCAGCTCCTCGAGCTCGGAGAACTCACCGTCGGTCTCGGACTGCACCCAGATGGTGAGGCAGTCCTTGAACCGGTCCGGGCTCGGGAAGGCGTAGAGATCGACGTCGGCCGTCGTGTTGATCTCGTACATCGCCTCCATCGAGGCCCAGTGGTGATCGGCGCAGATGTCCTCGCGGATGACCTGATTCACCCAGACGGTGATCTGGTCACTTTCCTCTGTGGTGATCTGGCGCCGGTCGAGGTTCCGCTTGACGCGGTCCCTCAGCTGGCCGAGGTTGGTCGACAACGCGGTATCCCTTGTTGACCCAGCTGCGCAGGTGCTCGTTGCGCGCGAGGCGGTTTTCCGTTCGCGGCCCGGACATGCGCTTCAGGCCGAGCGCCTCGTGGAACCTGCTCATCCAGCGTACGGCGAGCGGTTGGTGTTGATCGCGGTCTTGCGGACGGTGCTCCTCACCTGCGTCATCGGCGGGCGGGGCACGGGCCCCTGCGGGCAGCAGTCCTGTTCGTACTGCTTGCCGCAGAGGGCCCCGCCGCGCGCCTTCTGACGCATGCTCTGGAAGTCCATCCCCGGACGGACGCCATCGCCCTTCATCGGATCAGGCCGAGGTGCCCGTGAGCACCTTGACTCCGCCCACCCCCGAGCGGGGCTTGTCCGCGCTGGTGACGGTCGTGCTGCCAGCCGACAGACCTTCGTCGAAACGGTAGCCGATCGCCGCGAACGACGCGGTCGTGGTCGCGTCCGCACCACCGTCCGACACGAACGAGATGGTCTCGCCCGGCGCCGTGGTGGTGTCGTCGAAGTCGGCGACCTTGACCAGGAACACCTGACCGAGGGCCGCCGTGACCGGGATGGTGAACGTGGCGATCGACACCGCGTCGGTGTTCGACCCGACCTTCACCTCGCGCTTGACGGTGATGACCGTCGCCGTCGCCCCGGTGTAGGCCGTGTGCATGACCACCCGCACCTCGCTGATCGCGAACGGCAGGAGGATCGGCAGCGTGCGCGCCGTGTTCGCCCCGTCGATCGCGATCGAGCCGGTGCAGGGGATTTCGGTCCTTGCAGATGGATTCTGAGCCATTGCTCGTTACCTTCTTCTTGATGCTCGACGCCGATCAGGCGGAGCGGACGCGGACGATGCGGGCCGAGTTGTCGGGCTCGCTGGCGATCAGGTCGGTGTGGCCCCAGACGCAGTCGAACGCGCCGAGGTAGTACCAGGCCATGGTCATGAAGCGGCCGTGGTCCTGCGGGATGTCGTCGCGGATCTCTTCCGCGGTGACCACGCACTCCATGACCGCGTCGGCGCCGACGAACTCGCACTCGTCGGTGTAGGAGCCCGAGAGCTTGCCCGAGATCAGCGTCTCCTTGACGATGCGGACGCCGTAGATGCGGCCCTCCTCGCCGGAGAAGCGACGCTCGGGGTCGCCGTAGTGGACGGCGGCCTCGTACGACGGGTCGTCCTTGATCGAGCGCGCGAACGACACGCCCGCGACGGCGACGAAGTTCTCACCGTCCCACTTCGGGCACTCGGTGAGCTGCGTCGTGCCGTACAGCCCGTTGTCCATCGCGTCGGCGATGTTCTTCAGGTCGAAGACCTGCATCGGACGCGTGGCGGTCGCCCCCGCGGTGCCGGTCACCGACCACGTCGCCGACGGCGAGGTCTTGGTGCCCGACGGCGTGTAGACGACGCGGCTCTTGTTGAAGCCCTCGTAGTACGAGCGCTTCTCGAGCACCTTGACCATGTGGTTCGAGAGCGCCGCGATCATGCGGTCGCGCGGCTCGAACTCGGACAGGGACTCGTACTTCTCCGTCCACGGCAGGCCGTGCCCGGACTCCTTGACGGTCACCGAGCCACGCCGGATGGCGTAGCCGGTGATCGGGATGCGTTCGGTCTCCTCGAGCGTCAGCACGTCCGTGGACGCGTCGACGTTCATGTCCTTGTCGTAGATGAAGGTGTCGCCGGAGCGCTTGCCGAAGTCGACGGCCTTCTCGGCGAGCTGGCGCCGCTTGAGCTTGGGCTGCGCGACGCTGCGCAGCTTTCTGGAGAGCGTGTCGTTCGAGTAGTTCTGGCCGGTCGACGCACTCTGCCAGTTCATTCCCGGTGCTGGCACTTACATTGACGATCTCCGGGGGGCGCGGGGTTTGACGGATGACGCGGGAGGCGTCAGGCGACGTTGCTGCGGCGAGCCTGCGCCCGCTCGTTGTACTCGGCGTCGAAGACGTTGTGGGCCATGCGCTTCGCCTTCGCGGCGCGCTGCATCTCGAGCCAGCGCTTCGTGGACTCCTCGGTGGAGACGACGTCGTCATCCTGCCGCGCCGTGGGGCCGCGGCCCATGCCGTAGCCGGGAGCGCCCGCCGCCATGCGCTGCGCGTCGCGCTGCCGCTGCTCGGCCTGCTGCTGGTACTGCGCGATCGAGTCGAGACGCTTCCGCACGTGCTCGGCCGCGAGGTCGGCGCGGACGTTCGGCGGCGCCGCGGGGTCCATGCGCTGGAATGCGGCGTACACCTCGTTCTCCACCGCCGAGAGCTCCGGGTGGTACTGGAAGAACGAGCCCCAGAACATCTCCGTGTCGCGCTCGGCCTGCATCTTGGCGCGCTCCTCGGCGAGGCGCTTCTCGAACTTCTGCTCGGCGTTCGACGTGGCGAAGCCGACGACCTCGGCCGCGAAGCGGTCGGGCTCGTTGACGATGGTCGTGAGCAGCTGCTCGCGGACGTTCTCGGGGTTCGGCCGCGGCGCGGCCGGGCGGGCGCTCTGCGCCTGGTGCTGCGCAAGCTGCTGCACGGCGCCGCCGATCTGCTGGATCTGCTGGGCCGTGTGGTGCTGCTGCTGCGCGAGCTGCTGCGCGAACTCCTTGAAGTACGCGGGCGGCTGCGGCTCTGCGTTCTGCGGCTGGTCTGCCATGGTCACCTCTGCTGCGGACGTTGGATGTTGAGCGGGCCGACGCCCCAGCGCGGCTGGTTCGCCTGCGCGGCGCTGCGCTGGATGGCGGCACGGGCCTCGCGCCCCATGCGCTCGACGTCCTCGAGGAAGGCGAGGAAGGTCTTGCACTCGAAGCCGAGCGCCTGATTCTCCTCGACCGGGTCCCCGGCGAGGATCGCTTCAGCGGCCTGATCGAGGAGCGCTTGCAGCTTCGGCTGCAGGTCGTCGCGCCAGCCGTCGCTGGTGAGCAGGTCGGCGAGGCGCACGCAGAACTGCTCGGGCGTCTCCTTGTCGCGCGGCTTGTCGATCTTGACGGCCGTGAGGCTGAAGCCGGCGTCCGAGCCGACGCCGAAGTGCGTGGCGATCTTGTTGAGGGCCTGTGCCCGGTGGCGGTCGCGGGTCGCGTCGAACGTGGCGCCGTCCCAGAAGCCCGAGATGAGCTGCTTGCGGCGCTTGTCGAGGTAGGCCACGACGGCCTGCTCGGTGGTGCCCGGCGCGTAGCGGGACACCTCGCGGACGTCGTCCTCGCGGTCCTGCAGCTTCGACAGGCTCACGCGCGTGCCCCCTTGGGCTTGGGGAGCGCGTCGACGATGGCGGCCGTCATCGTGCGGGCCTCGTCCAGCGTGCGCGCCACGTCCTCGTCGGCGGTCGTCGCGTGCTTGTCGGTGCGGTAGGCGGCGAACAGCGCCGCGCAGACCTGCACAAAGATCGCGTCACGGTCCATCTAGTAAGCGCTCCTATGGACCCTTCGGGACGGGTCGCAAGCCTCCACTTCGCCGGTCACTTGCCGCCCTGCCGGACGGCGTTGCCCTCGCGCCGGTCGAGTTCTTTCTCCCGGGTCTCCATCTCGTGCTTCGTGCCGTGCTCGTCGATCCGGCTCAGGATCGCCGCCGTGATCCGGTTGTTCGTCGCGGCCTCGTTGAGCGACTGCGAGATGACCTTCTGCTGGTCGTGCAGCTCGTCGAGGCTCTTCCGTTGCTCCGCATCCACGCCGGTCTGGAAGTAGACCACCGCGACGAGCGCCACGGCGAGGATGGAAGGGGACAGCAATCCCTTGGCGGCGAGGAAGTCGATTGCGTCCTTCAGCATCGGTCAGAGCTCCTTGTATTCCTTCCACTTCGCGCTCAGCTCGAAGTGTCCGAGATCCTTGAGCGACTGCCAGTCGCCGCCCCACCGGCAGAGCGGGTGGAGGGCCTTCCAGATGTCGCCAAGCTGGTGGTAGTGCGGGTGGTCAGTCCA
>CAYMMG010000034.1:0-8579 GCA_964391505.1 uncultured Burkholderiales bacterium
ATTTTTTTTTTTTTTATTGGTTAAAAATTTTTTTGTGTGTGGGCTATAATTTGTTCATTTTGTAAATTTTTTCCCCCCCAACACTTTGTCATTCCTCAGCCACACTGTCATCCTGAGGCTTCGCCGAAGGATCTAACGTTCGAAGTGCCTTTGGGAGAGGTCCTTCGTTGCACTCAGGATGACGACAACACGCCCTGGATGACCAATCACAGGGAGCGATCGGAGGAGTGACCGCGAGCAATGCCTGGCTCTGCCAGCTTTGCGATAAATATACCACTCACTCCGCTCCGAGAAAGCCGCCTGCCTGATGTTCCCAGAGTCCGGAATATATTCCGCCTAAGGCAACAAGTTCAGCATGTGTACCCTGCTCCGCAATAGCTCCTTGATCAAAGACAAGGATCCTGTCCATGTTGAGCAAAGTGCTCAGTCGGTGTGCAACAACGAGAGTCGTTCTGTCCTTCATCAATTCCTCAAAGGCTGTTTGCACAAACCCCTCTGATTCTGAATCGAGAGAACTTGTTGCTTCATCCAAAATGAGGATGGGAGCATTTTTGAGCATTGCCCTTGCAATCGCGATTCTTTGTCTTTGACCTCCCGAAAGATTGACGCCGCGCTCTCCCACGATTGAATCAATGCCTTCGGGAAGCTCTTCAATAAATTCATGGGCATGCGCACGACGCAAAACTTGGCTTACATCTTCGCTACTTGCTCTGTCGTTACCGTAAATAATATTTTGGTACACGCTACGGTGAAATAACATCGGTTCTTGGGCGACATATGAAATATTGTTTCGCAATGATTCTTGCGTGATGGATCGCGTTGTTACTCCATCGAATTTGATATCACCTTCAGTCGTGTCAATAAAGCGCATAACGAGTTTAACTAATGTTGACTTTCCTGCTCCCGACCTCCCAACAAGACCAACTCTTTCTCCGGGATTTATTGTGAGGTTGAGATTTTTAAATACATATGAGTTTGCGTTGGGGTACTTAAAACTAACATTGTGAATCTCAATTTTTCCGCGAGCTTCTTCGAGTTCATCGGCATCGCGTCTATCTTTAATTGCCACCTCAGCTTCAAGCATGGGAACTATCGGTGCAGCATCACCAAAATAAAGAGTCAGCTCGCCGAGCATGTCGCTGAACTGCCATAAGAAGCCTAAGAAATTCATTGTCAACGTCGTTGCCAAGTAAAGGTTGGAGATATTCGTATCTGTGCCTGCAGCAACAACAACAGCTATAGCGACGGAAGTTATTCGCAACGATCTATTAATACCGTTGGATAATAAAGAGTCAAAAAATAGTGCTCGTCTCGCGTATTTAAGATTTTTTTCTAATACGATTTCACCTATTGCAGAAATTTTCTCCTGCTCAATCTCTTCACCGGACTCAGCTTTTACTGCCGTAATATTAGAGATTGCGTCTGACATAGCACCGTACATACGAGTAACTTCTTTTGATGCATCTGTTGCCAGTCTCATTTGATTGGGTAACAACTTCGTTACAAGAGCTATATAGGCAACTGCCGTGACACATAAACAGACAAAAAATATCGGGAGTCTGGGAATCATCAAAGCCGCTGTTCCTAAAAACACAACCAAAATAGTGACGACGTTATAGACCAATAGGGCACTGGTCCGACCAAAACAGTCAGCTGTTTTTGAAATAAGCGTAATAGTTGTTCCCACGAAGCGATTCTGGTGAAAATGAGCGGAATGTTTTAATAAAATGGAAAACACATTCTTCGACACTGCCACTCTGGACTTTGCATCAAAACGCTCTTCTGTGAAGTTAGCGATACGCCGCATCAAGAGACTTATTAGTTCGAATCCAATGATCAAATACAAATACGTTGAATAATCTGAAAACGATCGTATTTTATCGTCGGATAAATCGACCAATACTTTTGAGACAATAAGAGGAAAAACAACATCACTAAGAGCTACAGATATTCCCATTGCAACCAGAGCAAACAAGAGCAGGTGCCGATACGGCTTAGAGCTTCGATTAAAAAGACTAAGTAAATACTTTCGGTTTTGTCGGGCTTCTAAATTTTTCTTCAAGCCGACTATTGTCTCACAATCGAATAGCTGTTGTCGTTGGACTTTTCACGATTTAGGATTATTCTGAACATCCTTCGCAGCCATCCTCATCTCTCGAGCCTCTTCATCTTCCTTATTAACCTCTCCACGTGCTGGTGAGAAGAATGCATAGAGAACAAGACCCAATGCTGGAATAATGAAGGGAATCACATTATTTCCGAAACCATTCCTATAAGTGGGTACCAGAACAACTGCTGAAAGCAAAGCCGTCCATAGCCACAAAATAACGACTGTACGTCGCGGACCATGACCAAGACGCATCAGTCGATGGTGCATATGGTCTTTGTCTGCAACCGAGAATGAACGCCGTCGTACGATACGTCTCCCAAAGGAAAAGAATGTGTCTGCGAGAGGAACGCCCAAGATCACCAAAGGAATAAAAAGGGGTGCGAAGAAAAAATAGGTCTGACCGGAGAACTGGTCGGCGACACGTCCTCCTACTGAAACGGTTGTTGCTGCCAACATAAGCCCGAGCAAGAGCGCACCTGAATCCCCCATGAAGCTCACGGGTTTGAAGAAATTAAACGGAAGAAAGCCTAACCCCATCCCCACCACAATAATTGCGAGAAGTGGTCCTAAATTATTGCCTTCAAGTAAACCAGCTTTGAACAATCGATCGGAATAAAGAAAAAGTGCAGTACCTGCAATCACACAAATACCTGCGGCAAGCCCATTTAGTCCATCAATGAGGTTGATTGCGTTGGCCATAACAACAACAGTGATGACAGTAAAAACGGGAGCTAGATCTGGCGAAAGAACGATGTAATCAAAACTTGCGAAGGGAACACGAAAGTACAACATTGTTAACCCCAACAAACTCATGACACTTCCCGCGAGTACCTGACCCGCCACCTTGGCGGGTGGGGATACTTCACGAATGTCATCAACGAACCCGACAAAGGTAATAATGCCTGCTCCTAATATGAGCGCAAGCGGTTCTGTCGACCCGTGGAACATGTCATCGAATTGACTCATACTCATGGCCGTCAGTAATCCTGCGATCAATCCTAGGATCATTGCGATCCCACCCACGAGCGGCATGGGTTTGGAATGAACACTGCGAGCGCTAGGAAAAGCGATAGCTCCTATTCTTGGAGCAAAGCGTGACAATAATGGTGTGGCAATAAGCGTCGTCGTAAACACGACGAGAAGAACAACTGCATATCCAAACATTCACTTCACAGCCTAGTGGTACGTCGGGGAAACAACAGGGTGTCTCGACGGCCCTCAACGCTGCTGGCTTCGTCCTCGGCCTTGCCCTACGGAGAACAGTGGGCCTTCGTCCTGCGTCCTTGCCGGCAACGCCGATCATCCGCCGAACCACACTCCCGCTGGTTCCCCGACATACCACTAGACGCCGTGTGTTGTAGTGTTTATAGTTATGCAAGACGCATTCCCTCAATCACGCGCAACCTTTATTTGGCGAGGAATCACGCATGGGTGTCCACGCTGCGGATGCCGCAAAACCCACACAAAATATTTTTCTCCTCGAACCACATGTCCACAGTGTTCACTTAAGTTTGAGAAGGAGCAGGGCTATTGGACAGGGGCGCTCGCGATCAACATGATCATAACGGGAGGCATTGTTGCACTTTGTCTTGTCGTCGGGCTGATTACAACTGCACCAGAGATTCCCGTCATTCCACTCATGGCGATTCTATTACCAATCGCAATATTTCTGCCCATCATCATGTACCCATTTACTCACACTATTTGGATGGCCATTGATTACGGTTTTCTGTCGCGACTAGATAGTTAGTTCGGCCCCGCCGCGAGCATGCAGTAATCGAGGACTCGCTGCGTGTTTGACAGCAATGCTAAGTACTGCAATTCTCTCGAAGTTTGTTCTGTTCGTGAGTGCTGCATCTCGTAGTTCAATGGGCGTGAGGAATAATTCTTCCAATGCATCCAACGTTGTTCGCAATATGAGATTTCGTGCATCAGGTTGTTCTAAGAATGCTGCAATGACATCGCATTCTCCGAGATCACCTTCACGTGCCGCACGAATGTGATCAAGAAGCGAAAGATTGAAATCGCTTCGTCGTTCTTGATAACTAATTCTTCGTTGTACTGCGTCAACAGTCGCTTGTATTGATCCATGATCGGGCATTTATTTTCCTTTTGTTAGAAAATCATTTTAAGGCATTCCGGGGAATAAGAAATCGGTACCAGGAGGTGCGATACCTGCTGCGGAAGCAGACGAGCCTTGCTCGAGCGGCCCAGTTTCCAACTGCGCGCCGGTAGCGCGAATAGCGGCAACGAGATTAACGGTTCTTTGTTCTGCAATCTCTGATCGAGTAATTCTGTTCGCAGGAGCATTCTGCAAGACACGATCCTCGTCAGTTAGCGCATTATCAACCTGAAAGATTCCTTCCATAAAATCTAGTGTTTTCGTAGACATATACTTTGCAGCACCGGCTTCAAGTAATGCGGCAAGGGCAAAGCATGAAGTGGCAGTATGTAATCCCATAATCTTCACTGTCAAGGTATCAAGAACATCAAGATGTGCAAGGGTACTTACAGTTTCTCTAGTACCCGTAATTGCGAGCTCAAGAGCAATCAACGCAGCAGGGGTGCCGAGCCGAGCTAAATCATAAATTAATGAATCTGCCAAAGCCTGTTTTGTAAGATCTTTGAAAGAAGGTCCTGTTTGGAATGCCCTTTTGACGGCTGCGCTATCATCAAACATGGCTAAAGCGACAACAGCCTTACAATAAACAGGAGGCGTGAAATACGCAGCACCATCACGCTCTACAAAGTCTGCAAGCAGCTCATACAATGAGATATTGCTAAAATCCGAGAAGCTTGCAAAGAGACCATTAATTGAATCAGTTGCTTCGAGACACCATTGCATACCTACGTCATTTGCCCTCTTGATAAGAGGATTCTTTATCTGTCCCAGCAAAGGTTCACTGTACCCACCGTCTTGCAATACGACATCGACAAGGACTTCAACGAGTTCATTGAATTTTCCCGTTCCTGCAAGTTTTGGAATCAGACCTCGCTGGAGTGCATGCTTGAGTACTCTGCTGGTCGAATCGTCGTATCCATCAGTTATACCAATAAGAACAATCGAATCAACCAAGTCATCTGCGCCATCAGACGATAATGGTTCATCTGGACGAAGGTGCCTATCAACGAGTGCTGCTAGATGAGAATTGACGATATGAGGATCCATCTTCTGCGACATAAATTATGTTCCCATCTTCCGTGAAATGTACAGCAAGATACTAATCAATGAGAACGGACAGGGTCAATTACGCACACCCGTTACAGAGTGAGAACAGCGATGCGCTCACGACCAGTCAAGTCAGAAAATACCTCTGCATTGATGTATCCATTATCTATCGCACTTTGCTTGATGAACTCCACATGTCGAGGAGCAATCTCAAGAACGAGACGTCCGTCATCTTTCAACCAATCTCGCGCTTGATCAATAATTCGTCCGTAAATATCCGAGCCTTCTTCCCCAGCAAAAAGCGCCAGATGGGGTTCGTATTCAAGAACAGTTGAATCGAGCTCTTCTTTTTCATCGATTCCTATATATGGAGGATTCGATACAATAACGTCAACATTTCCTCGTAATTCTTCTGGCAGAGCTGAAAAAAGATCTCCACAATAGAACTTCACGCGAACAGCTGCTGATCCGGTGGCTACACCATTGAGCCGTGCAACGTCGAGTGCATCAGCGGAAATATCCGTTGCGTATATTTGTGCTCGCATTTCTTCATAGGCAATGCTCAGCGCAATTGCGCCGGAACCCGTTCCGACATCTACCACATTGAGATCCTTCGCAGGCTCAGGATGACGGGACAAGATATCGAGTGCGTGTTCCACAACAATCTCGGTTTCAGACCGCGGGATAAGAACACGCTCATCCACATACAGATCGAGTTCACGAAACGTGACGGAACGAAGAATATACGCTAGAGGTTTTCCAGTATTTCGTTGCGTAATAATCGCATCAATATCGCTGATCTGTCGAGCTGTAAGTTCATAGGAAGAAACCATTAGTTCGCTGTAGCTATCCCCCGTAACATTTTCTGCAATTATGCGTGCTTCGAAAGTACGAGCATCATCACCGCTTGTAAAAAGTGATTCAAACATGCTCTTTCGAATCCGCGCGATCAGTTCGCGTCCCGATTCCACTATTTAGACACTCTGGGAAAGTTGTTCGGAACGTTCCGCTTGACGTAACGCATCGACCACGCTGTCAAGATCTCCTTCAAGCACACGGTCGAGATTGTATTGCGTTAATCCAATTCGGTGATCAGTAATGCGATTGTCTTTGTAGTTATAGGTTCGAATCTTGTCGCCACGACCGCCCCCCTTGACCTGGCTCGATCGCGTTTCACCTAACTCTGCATCGGCTTTTTCTTGTTCCAATTGCAATAAACGTGAGCGCAATACTTTCATTGCTTTCTCGCGATTTTTTATCTGACTCTTTTGATCCTGGTTACTCACGACTAGCCCTGTTGGCTTATGAGTAATACGTACGGCCGAGTCTGTCGTGTTCACACTCTGCCCCCCTGGCCCAGAACTGCGGTAGACATCGATTTCAAGATCATTGAGGTCAATATGAACATCAACTTCTTGCGCTTCTGGCAACACGGCAACCGTAGCAGCAGATGTATGAACGCGACCTTGGGTCTCAGTACTGGGTACACGTTGAACGCGGTGAGGCCCACCCTCAAATTTCCAATGTGTCCACACCTCGCTACCCTTAACAATAAAAGAAATGTACGTGAAGCCACCCTTTTCTGAATCCATGGCATCCATCACTTCGATTGTCCACCCATGACGTTCAGCATATTTCGAATACATACGGAAGAGATCGGCGGCCCAAAGGTTTCCTTCTTCTCCCCCTTCGCCTCCGCGAATTTCGATAATAACATTGCGACCATCATTGGGATCTTTAGGGAGGAGCAGTTCGTTGAGTTCTGATTCAAGAACTTCGACTGTACCTCGTTTTGCATCCAGTTCGGCTTGAACAAAGGTCCGCATTTCTGCGTCCGTTTCTCCTTCTAAAAGAGACTGAGCTTCAGCTATATCATTCGTCGCTGCGGCATATGCCTCGTAAGCATCGACAACGGGACGTAAATCTGAGATACGTTTGGACACGGCTGTAGCTTCATCGATTTTGCCTTCCCCGTATAATCCTGTGAGGCTATCTTCTAACGAACGAAGTTCAACACTCAAAGAAGATAGTTGTTCAAATTTCCCGCGATTATTCACGTCACCATTGTATGCGCAATGAGATCATAATAAAGGACGGACCTCGCAGTTATTACCGCGAGGTCCGTCCGATAATACGTTTACGTATTAATTCGTTATGCCGACATATTCTTTCGACGACGTGTGAGCATGAACAACACTGCACCGAGAGCTGTCATAAGAGCGCCGACGGTTGCAAGCCAAGTGCTGTCTGCACCAGTGAACGCAATGTCCGTTCCTAAAACAGAAACCGAACCGTCATCAGCTGGGCGTTCCTCAACTACGCCTTCGACGTCAACAACGATGAGAGAATGGTCATCGCTTGCACAATTTGTCGTCGCTACAGGTACCGCAAAACATGCAGTAGCAATATTACGCAGCGTACCGATAGCTGATGCAGGAACAACAAATGCAACCGTCTTGGTGAACGATGCTCCAGGAGCAAGCGTTGGAATCGTTCCAATGTTGCCAATCACATTATCTATAACAGTAACGTTCGATAACGTAACCGTTCCCGTATTCGTCACAACAAACGTGTAATTCACCGTGTCACCAACAGTTGCATTGGTTTGATCGGCAGTTTTAACGATTGTGATCGAAGGAATAGCGATGTTTACTTGAGCTGTGTCACTTACGCTAATGGGAGTACCCAGTGATACGCCGTTAGCGTCAATAGGATTACCAGTGAGGATCGCAGTGTTCGTTGTGTTGGTTGTGTAACCAGCAGCGTGAGTACACGTGTACTCAGCAACTTGACCAGGAATCAAAATGCTCGAGTCTTCGCCACCTCGAGTACATTCAGAAGCGTTAACATCACCCACCTTGACATTACCTAAACGAGTATCACCCGTGTTCGTAACCTTAATCTTGAACGTAACAGGCTGACCCGCACTAAACGTACCCGTCTCACCAAACGTCGTAGAACCAGACGACACCTGAACAGTCTTCTCAACAGTCGCAGAAGCAACAGCCGGAGGAACTGTAATGTTTACTTGAGCTGTGTCACTTACATTAATGGGAGTACCCAGTGATACGCCGTTAGCGTCAACGGGATTACCAGTGAGGATCGCAGTGTTCGTTGTGTTGGTTGTGTAACCAGCAGTGTGAACACAGGTGTACTCAGCAACTTGATCAGGAATCAAAATACTTGTGTCTTCGCCACCTCGAGTACATTCAGAAGCGTTAACATCACCCACCTTGACATTACCTAAACGAGTATCACCCGTGTTCGTAACCTTAATCTTGAACGTAACAGGCTGACCCG
>CAYMMG010000035.1:0-8413 GCA_964391505.1 uncultured Burkholderiales bacterium
AGCTGCACTTTTAACAGCACTTATTCCTAATCCTGAATCGTGGAATCCCTTTGTTTTCCCTGATCGCGCCCGAGAACGACGTGCAGGTATCCTTTCGCTTCTTAAGCAAGAAAAAATAATTACTGAAGAGCAGGAGCGTGAAGCCAATGCAGTTCCGCTGCCGACAGTTCGCCCTTCCGCAGAGCTCAAACCGGATAATTATTTAGTTGCTGAAGTTCAAAGGCGTTTGCTGGATGACACACGTCTCGGAGCAACTGCTCAAGAGCGTTATAACAAAGTCTTGCGTGGAGGCCTCAAGGTTTATACCTCGTATGATGCTGATCTGCAAGCGGCTGCCCAAAAAGCGGTGGATGAAAAGTTACCCAAGCAGCGACCTTTTACTGCTGCGATGATTGTGATGGAACGTAACACCGGAAAAGTTGTTGCCATGGTCGGTGGTCCTGGTTTCCAAGATGCAAAATATAATTTGGCAACGCAGGGTGAACGTCAACCGGGATCGACCTATAAAATCGTTACACTTGCCTCCGCCATTAATAGAGGGTTTTCTCCGAATGACACGATTTCTGGATCCTCTCCATGCGTTGTTAAACCTAAAGGGTATCCGGCATGGACAACGAGCAATGCCGAAGGGGGAGCCGGGACGGGAACATTGCGCAACGCTACTGCTCATTCTGTGAACTGTGCTTACGCGCGCTTGATTTCTGCCGTCGGTGTTGAAGAGACAGCAGAAATGGCGAAACGTCTGGGAATTGATCATGACGTTCCAGCATTCCCATCGATAACATTAGGAACAGATGAAGCTACTCCTCTTGAAATGACAACTGTGTACAACACTATTTCTACAGGCGGCATTCGGCATGATCCTGTATTTGTCACCAAAGTAGAAGGTCTTGATGGAGAGGTTCTTTTCGAACAGATGTATACCGGTACTCGTGTCTTGAACGAAAACGTAGCGCTTACCGTTAACGATATGTTGCGTAACGTCATCACCGGAGGTACTGGTACTTCCGCGCGAATTCCTGGTCACGATGCCGTCGGCAAAACCGGTACCACCGAAGAATATGGCGATGCTTGGTTTTGCGGTATGACAATGCGATATACGTCCTGCGTTTGGATGGGTGATCCAGCAGCGCGCACACCTATGCGTAGTGTGGGGGGGCGAACCGTTTTTGGAGGTACCTATCCGGCTGCAATCTGGAAATCTTTTATGGTTGCGGCATCATTCAATCAACCAAACATTGCTTTTCCTGCACCGGATAAAACTAAATGGCCACGAGGTGTTTATATTACAGATCAGGGGCGCGGTAAAGGTGCGCCTCCAGTAAACGAAACAATAGAAGACCCTAGTGTGGTTAATCCGAATACAACAACTACTCCGGCAACGATTCCGACAGTACCCACAACAACATCAGCTCCAACGACTACAACGCCGGTATCTACTCTTCCATGAGGGTATTTCCTCTGAGCTGTATGGTGCGATAACCCATGTTGATTTATTTGCCCGGTATCTCAGCCATAATTAGCTATTACATTTTTACTTCTCGTGGAATTGATTATCGTGCTGTCGCGATGGGATCGCTTTTGCCGATTGGTATAGATTCACTTATAGGACACGCTTCTCTTGGTCATTCGTTTGTCTTTCCCGTAGCTGCACTCGTGATTGTTATGCTCGCAACAATTGGTCGTACACGAATGGTGCGACGAAGGTTGTTATGTGTGGTGATCGGAATATTTATGGCGTTGGTGTTGGAAGGAACATTTCTTCACGAATCGATGTGGTGGTGGCCGTCGAATATTCGAAATACGTCGGAAACTATTTCACTCTTTCCTTCACTTAGTGTGTGGATTATTAGAGACCTTCTGGGAGTCATCGCTCTCTATGTTCTTATTGCAATTGGGGAATTGTATAAAAAAGACAGGATGCGAGAATTTCTGTCAACTGGTCGCATTACTTCGGATTAACTCGAGAGAAAAAAGGATCGCACATACGCCGGATTCTGTTCTTGTGCTCTCGCGCAAGAGGTGATCATCCTTCTCGCCGCGATGTCTCCATCGCGATCTAGCAACCAACCCGAAACGATGTGCCAGAGCGGCCGTTTCATACTTGGTCTTGCTCCTCACGGGGTTTACCTAGCAAACGAAATTACTTACGCTTCTGGTGCGCTCTTACCGCACCGTTTCACCCTTACCTGTTTCGTGCAAGCACGACCATCGGCGGTCTATTTTCTGTGGCACTTTCCGTCACTTACGTGCCCGGTATTTCACCGGCGTGATGCTCTGCGGAGTCCGGACGTTCCTCGGCATTATCAAGTAATGACGCGATCACCGTGCGATCCTTCATAAAGATTCTATTCGATGATAGTCACACGGAGCGACCGCGAGTTGCGTCGGGCTTTGCCCGCACGACGACAAAGAATCACAGGGAGCGATCGGAGGAGCGACTGCGAGCAATGTCGGGCTTTGCCCGCACGACGACAAAGAATCACAGGGAGCGATCGGAGGAGCGACTGCGAGCAATGTCTTGCTTTGCCAGCGTTGCGACAAAGAATCACAGGGAGCGATCGGAGGAGAGACCGCGAGGCATGTGCGCTTTGCGTACGTGCCGACAGAAAACTAAGACGCGAGTGAGAACTCTTCTGGGTGCTCGGCGATGCGAAGCGCGAGAACTGCGCTCGGTTGGGAGCCTTGTTCTTTGTAGATATCTGCTGCGGCGACAGCGCAGTCATGTGCTTGCGCAAGATCACCCTCAACAATTGCTCTGAGAGCCTGATGGAATAACTGCGTGGCATCCTTTTCTTGCTGCGATTCTTGTCGCTCGTTCGATGCTTGGTTGTGAGATGAGGTGTATTGCTTTTTATGACTCATGGTGTGCTCCTGCAGGTTGTTACATTCAGCAAACACCATTAAGCGGAAATACACAATACAAAATTTATGTATTTCAATTCTTTTTTCTCAGGCTCCACGCATAACGCGAATGCATGCGCAATTTTGCGAAATGGTTGAGAAATTCTTCATCAGAAGGAATAGAATCAATCAGACTCGAGAATGGAAAACAACATGTCTAATCAGTACTCACATTCAACGATTGAAGAAATAATTGAGGTCCTTACTCGTCGCGAAAACCTCTCCGAACAGCAAACGAAGTATGCAATGGAAGAAATTCTTAACGGTCGAATGAATGATGAACAGCTCGCTTCCTTTATTACGCTTCTTCATCAAAAGGGAGAGACCTCAGATGAATTAGCCGGATTGGTTCGTACTATGTGGGACAACAGTCCTTCACTTTCTGACCTCGATATCGACCTCGATGTATCAGGCGCTCTCGATACCTGTGGAACAGGCGGTGACAAGTCGGGAACCTTTAACATTTCTACTGCAGTGGCTCTTGTTCTTGCAGCTGCAGATATTCCTATTGCTAAGCATGGCAACCGTGCAGCGAGTTCACGATGTGGTGCAGCCGATGTGTTGGAAGCACTCGGGATTCCTGTAGGTCTTTCTCTTCACGCAACGGCACAGTTGTTTTCCCAAACAGGTTTCACTTTCCTCTACGCCCCAACTTTCCATCCTGGCATGCGGTTTGCTGCACCTGTAAGGAAAGCTCTGGGTGTACCAACAACATTCAACTTTCTTGGTCCTCTTGCAAATCCTTACCATGCACCTTTTCGATTACACGGTGTATCTCAGGAGGGCATTCTCTCTACCTATATCAAAACTCTGTCAGAACTTGGTGTAGAACGCGCCTACGTATTTCATGGACACGGTGGAATTGATGAGATCTCCTTAAGTGGAGTGACACAAGGTTACATTCTTCTTAATGGCGAGATCACCATGAAAAGTATTGACCCGCAGGAATGTGGATTCGCGCGTTCAACACTTGCGGAGTTAAAGGGTGGAGATGCTTTATGCAATGCTGAGATGATTACTTCCATCTTTTCTGGAATTTCGGGTCCTACTCGTGACATCGTCGTTCTTAATGCAGCCGTAGGATATGACCTCGTACGTGGGATTGGATTGCCCGCTTCAATTACGCGAATGGAAGAAGTCATCGATTCGGGAACAGTTACGCGAAAGGTGTCTGAAATTTCAGATCTTGCTCAACGGCTCGCGACTCTATCCGAGACCTAATGTATGAGTTCGAAGCATGCCAGCACTGTTGGCTAGATTATCTCCGTGGCTAAAGTACTCGCGTGTCCTTCATGTGGATACAAACATCCGCTCGACCAGCTTGCTGGCTTAGAAACTTTTGCATGCGAACAGTGTGGAAAGAAACTCGCAGTGCCCCTGGAAGCCACTGTCCTCGTTCCTTCTAGAGGTGTCGTTCCTCAAAGTGTTCCCGACATTGTAAGTTCATCGAATTCTCAGACCAAGCTCGATCTGTCTATTGATGTGAACGAATCTGATGACGTCATCGTCGTTGCTCGATCTTCGCTCTCAACAAGTCCAACGATTGCACAGTTCGATCCAACGGCACAAGAGAAATTGAAGCAGAAAATATCGAACAAAAACGATAATTTGCCTGATTCGCCAGTGCTACCAACTCAATCGACCAGTTCGCCTGAGCATACGTTGCCACATTTTCACCTACCTTTTATTGGTCACCTCCTGGTCTGGCTTATTTCGATTCCAGCCGGATTCGTCCTTGTCGTATTAGTTCCACGATTTCTCGGATTTGGTTTCCACGCGTCAGACTTTGTGGATGTTATTACTAAGCAAAGTTTGGGCCGCTATAAAATAGTCATAACCCTCGTAGTGCTGTGGTCATTAGCGACAGTGATCTGTGTCTCTCTCAGCAATGGATTAGTCAGAAAAATTCTCAAGCGTTAATATTTTTCAATATGTATGACCAGGGTATGGGTTTTGCCAGGATAAATTCAGATTCCAGCGTGTAAGATGGTCTCACTGAGGTAGTTATATGAACGCCTCACTCTCTCTAAGGACGAATGAAGTGAATTCGACACAAATGACGGATAGTCATCCTGCAGTTGATACCGAGATTGTACGGCTTCCTGATTTTCTTCTTATGCCTTTGGTGGAAGCAGCATTTGCTGTCATTAAGAAAAATGAAGAGAGCGATCTTCCAACGTCTCTCCGACGAATTTCACACTTTGATTCCAAGGCATTAAATCATGCAACCGCGCGTACTCAAATTATCCAATCACTCCATGCGAATGTAGATTTTTGTGCGCTTGTAGAAGAAGAGTTTTTTCAACGAGTAGAAGTGACTATTGCCTATAAAGAATGGTCTAGTGAACTTGCGGCAGATATTGTTGCCCAAGCAGCAACACGAAATGATCTACCTCTGCTGGCTTCGATGTTATGGCTCAAAAAGCCTTCTCAATATCTTTTTGCGTTAGGTCTTATTGTTGGATACAGTTCTCTTGCGGTAGTGGAAAATGAGCAACGCGATTCGCAGCGTGCAGAAGAAACGCGTTTAAAGCATCTTCAAACTTCCTATGAACGAGAAAAATCACGTGCTGATTTACTTCATGCCGATGTTGAACGCTTAGAAGGCGAATTGCGCGACGAGAGAAAGTCTCGTCGAGTGCGCGAACAGCGCCAGGAAGCACAAATGACAGCACTGCAAAAGCAGGTTGATTCGCATGATGAAGTCGTCGGGCGAATGAAAGATGCAAAAGATCGTCAGCAGCAACGCGTTGAACGCGAAGCTTCGCGTGCTCATGAACTCGAGGCTCGATTGCGGGTGTCGCATGAAGATTCTAGGGTAAAGTCTGAAAAGATTACACAACTTCAGGAGCAACTTGCGTCAGCGCTGTCATCCGATATGGAACTGACATACGAAGATCTGCAAAATCTTATTTTAGCTCAACAGGGAGCTGAAAATATTTCTCATACGATTTTAAAAATTATGAACAAGACCCGTTCTATAGTTTCTGATAATTCTTCAGCGGGGGATGCAACCCAATCTTCTGCAGATCTCAATACTGCCTTATCTCAGACGCCTGCGAAGTCTGACGTTAAAAAAACTGATACAAACGATCAAAGAAAACGCACGGCAATCATTGTACCCCCGGGTTTAGCTCTCGAGTCAGATGCAGCATTACGAATCGTGTTTGCTCAACCCGACCTTGTTGTATTGATCGATGGCTACAATGTTTCTCTTAATTCATTCCGAGAACTTTCTCTCGAACTACAAAGAGATCGTATTGTGGCATGTGCGACAAATATCGAGACCCGATACCATCCTTCATGCGTCGTTGTTTTTGATGGACAAAGTTCAAGCACTCGTGGTCGTATTCAATCAAAGATTCATGTTGTCTTTTCGCCGGCGGGTATATCAGCGGATGACGTCATCATCGAGCGCATTCGTGTGACGTCGATCGATTGTCCGATACTTGTGGTCACAAGTGATCGAAATCTTTCTGCGCGTGCTCGCGGGTTAGGGTGTCAAACTATTAGCTCGAATGCCTTCGTATCTGTCGCAAAGTAATGAAAAAAGGACAGTCCTTATTTGCGATCCTTCATATCTACATAATCGCGTTGTGGAGCACCGGTATATACTTGACGAGGTCGATTGAGTTTGGTTTTATCTGACTCCATCATTTCTTTCCAGTTTGCGATCCAGCCTGGGAGACGTCCCATTGCAAAGAGAACCGTAAACATTCCTGTAGGAAAGCCCATAGCACGGTATATTAAGCCGGAATAGAAATCGACATTGGGGTAGAGCTTACGATCAATAAAGTACTGATCGGATAGGGCAACTGCTTCGAGCTCAAGTGCAATATCGAGGAGTTGATCACTTTTATTTAAGGCTTTGAGTACATCGTCGGCTATATCTTTCACAATTGTTGCCCGAGGATCATAATTTTTATAAACACGGTGCCCAAATCCGAAGAGACGAAAATCATTGTCGGGATCCTTTGCGCGCGCTACCGCTTTGGAAACGTCACCGTCGTCATTGTCGCGAATGCTTTCCAGCATTTCAACTACTTGCTGGTTGGCTCCACCGTGAAGAGGTCCCCAGAGAGCATTAATGCCGGCAGCAACACTGGCAAATACATTCGCTTCAGCGCTACCAACCATACGTACCGTTGAGGTTGAGCAGTTTTGTTCATGATCGGCTTGAAGGATCAACAAAACTTTGAGTGCATTTACCAAAATGGGATCAGCAACATATGCTTCCGACGGAACCGCAAACATCATCGTGATAAAGTTCTCAATCAGGTCGAGCGTATTATCAGGATAGAGAAAGGGTTGCCCAATAGATTTCTTGTACGAATATGCTGCGATGGTCGGCAGCTTTGCCATGAGGCGAATAATGGCAAGCTCAACTTGTTCGGGATCGTGAATATATTGGCAATCAGGATAGAACGTCGAAAGCGAAGACACAACGGATGAAAGAATGGCCATGGGATGCGCATCTTTCGGAAATCCGTCGTAAAAGCGTTTGATGTCTTCATGAATCATCGTATGGCGTCGAATGTTATTACGGAATTCATCTAAGGCTGCTTTGTTCGGGAGTTCTCCGTAAATTAAAAGATACGATGTTTCAAGGAATGAGCCCCGTACTGCCAATTGCTCGATAGGGTATCCGCGATAACGCAAAATGCCTTTATCTCCATCAACGAAGGTGATGGCAGATTCAGTTGAACCAGTATTCATATATCCATAATCCAGCGTAATGAGACCTGTTTGGCTACGAAGCTTGGAAATGTCTACGGCACGTTCTTTCTCGCTTCCCTCCACGACAGGAAATTCAAGAGTTTCGCCTTTATAAGAAATACTCACGGGAGTATCTGTTAGTTGTGCACTTGGTTGATCAGTCATCACTTATCCTTTGATCTATCTTTACCATCAGTCTCATATTTTATTTATGATTATGTTTTACTCGCTCCAATTTATTGTGATTCCCGTCGTTGTGTGGGGATCAGACGGAAAAATTCCGAAATATAGCTACGTAAGTGCCGATGTTGCCTGAAAACGTCTCAAGAGCGCTGCTAGCCTGGACGACACTGATCACGAATAAAGACCATTCCGGAGGGAAAATGATAGAACCTGCAATGACGCAACGCCTCCATGCCATGGTTCGTGAATACATGCAACTAGGGCCTACAGACCAGCTACGCGTGGATTCAGATGGCGATATTCCCATTCGATGGGAATCGGCGCTCTATTATGTTCGTCTTTTAGATAAAGCTCCCACTCTTGTACAAGTTTTTTGTGTAGTGCTTCGCAATGTCGCAAAATCGCCTGAGCTGTTAGAAGAGTTGAACATTATTAATGAAGGAATTGTTTCGTCTCGCGTGTTTTGGGCGGAAGGAAATGTCATTGCTGCAGCAGAACTTTTGGCTGAACAAATAGATCAAGAAGAACTTGCCCACGCATGTTGGGCTGTCGGCTCACTTGCGGCGTGGGCCGATACTGAATTGCATGAGCAATTTGGTGGGGAAATGGT
>CAYMMG010000036.1:0-8381 GCA_964391505.1 uncultured Burkholderiales bacterium
TCAGCGGCAATACCGAATTCGCTGGCCAAGCGCTCTTTAAGGCACTGACAACATTTAACGCGACCAGTCAGTTTAATGCAGGTGCTACTTTTGCTGGACCAGTCACAATAAACGATCTATTGACACTTGGTAGCGACAATAAAGGATCCGTAACGGTTTATGCCGGACAAACGAATGTCCATGTAGCCTTTGCGAAGACACGAGATTCTATACCGGGAATTTCGGCAACACCGAAAACCTTAAGTCAATTCAACTACGCTGTTAAGAATGTGACAACAACAGGGTTTGATATTGAGCTTGCCCCTGTCCAATCAACAGACGTTGAGTTTGACTGGCTTGCGCTCTAATAGTGATCTAAAAATCATTTTCCGTTGATGGGGTGCGTGGTTTGAGGTACTAGTTCGCGATTTGTCCTTCGCGGGCTTGGGTGGTTTTGTAGGAGAGCCGAAAAAGCTTTATGGTCAACAAAGATCTTGTTTTTTCTTTGCGTAGGTTTTCTTCAGCTTTTGATGCCTATCATCCACTTTTCAACTACGTAAACCTTGACCTGGGTGTGCGAGTGATTACGTGTTCTGCGGCAGGTACAGTATCTGCTCCTCGGGTACCGGAATGGGTGGAGAACAGCACATTTAAGGCGTGCGGGAGTCGGGTTCGGATGCCTGGTCGGCCTAAATGCGCCGAGCAACCAACACTGTTAATTACGGCGATACGATCCCGCTTGCGCAGTGGGGCGGAAATGGAACAAGTTTTACGTCCGTCACATAACGGAAGAAGCTCATCCGCCATTCTGCACCATCGGGTTGCTATAGTTGTATTTTGATTTATAAGGAGTAAAAAATGACAGATGCAAGTAGCCGCACAGAGAATAAAGACAGTGCCCAGATTTTTCACGGTAAAGAGAAAAGTTCTTGGATGAGTCTTAAATTGCTCGCTTGGGTTATTGTCGTGGCCCTATTAGTCGGTGGCGGTGTGTATGTGAAGAGCCTTCAAGATGAAAACAATGATCTCAAGAAGAGTAGTACCTCGGCTGCAGAAAACAAAGTAAAGAGTATTGTCGATAAGGTCGGAAAGCTTATGGAGCTTCCTAAGGGCAACCCATCGTTGGCTACTGTTAAAGACAAGAGGAAGCTTAAGGATCAGCCTTTCTTTTCAAAGTCAGAAAATGATGACATCGTTTTGATCTACACTGAAGCAAAGCAAGCGATTTTGTATCGAGAAAGCAACAACAAAATTATTAATGTTGCTCCGTTGCTCATCGAAAATACAACAACCACCATAGCTCCACAGACGACAACAACGACTAAGAAAAAATAACGTCGTTTCGTTGAGTTAGAAGAAGTGGGCCAGGCCTCAGGCCTGGCCCACTTTTGTGCCTTGTGGTATGTCAGACCTGCCAACAATTACGTGACAATTCTGTCGTAAGGTTCCTGTAGCATAGATGACATATGGACATTTCTGATCTTCACAAACTTCCCCTCGCACGCATCAAAGTAAGAGGCCTTGTCAAATGCGGCGATGAGTACATTTTTATCCAACGCTGCCGCTATGGCCGCCATAAGAAATATCTCGTTTTCCCAGGTGGACGTGTAAAGAAGTCAGATCGTCCGAGAAATGACAAAACAAATCTTTTGACCACTTTCAAGACTGCTCTCGAGCGTGAATTATATGAAGAGCTTGCTGCTACGGGTGTTGAAATAGGTGAGTTGCTGGGCATTTCTAAGCACTATAAGCACGATAGAGAAGTGTTGTTCCATGTCGATATTGCTTCATTCGATTGGAAAGCGCGCACCGGTAAGGAATTTTCCAATCCCAACAAAGGCACTTTCGAAATTGTTAAGGTTAAGAGCCTTACAAAAGAGACGTTGGGCAAAAAGGGATACCACCTCAAACCCAAGGAGTGGCGCAAAATGATGTACACCCTTGACGTATAGTCATTCTGAGGCATCGCCGAGGAATCTCCGCGCAGCGGAAACTCGTACACGCCACAGCGCGGAGATCCCTCGCAGGCTCGGGATGACACGCTAAGAAACACCTAAAACCCACATACCGAGCACAACTTCGCAACGCGACACATGATAAGGTAATCTGTCTGTTCGCAAACGTAGAAATATACGTAATGCATACCCTTATAAGAAAGGTTGCCGTCAATGGCTAAAGAAAAATTTGAGCGCTCCAAGCCCCACGTCAACATTGGTACTATCGGCCACGTTGACCACGGTAAAACAACTCTGACCGCTGCAATCACGAAGACTCTGTTCGACCGTGTTGGCGGAAAGAACACTTTCACAGATTTCAAAGATATCGACAACGCTCCAGAAGAGCGCGATCGCGGTATTACTATTTCGGTTACTCACGTTGAGTACGAAACAGAAGCACGTCACTATGCACACGTTGACTGCCCAGGCCACGCTGACTATGTCAAGAACATGATCACCGGTGCTGCGCAAATGGACGGAGCGATCCTCGTGGTTGCTGCAACCGATGGTCCTATGACGCAAACTCGCGAGCACATCTTGCTTGCACGTCAGGTGGGTGTTCCATCTATCGTTGTTGCTCTTAACAAGTCCGACATGGTTGAAGACGAAGAACTTCTTGAACTCGTTGAAATGGAAGTTCGTGAACTTCTCACAGCGAACGAATTCCCTGGCGACGATACTCCTATTGTTCGCGTGTCTGCTCTCAAGGCTCTTGAAGGCGACAGCGCATGGCAAGACAAGATCATGGAACTCATGACAGCAGTTGATGAATTCATTCCTCAACCAGAGCGTGACATTGACCTTCCTTTCTTGATGCCTATTGAGGACGTGTTCTCAATTACCGGTCGTGGAACAGTTGTTACTGGTCGTATCGAGCGTGGAATCATCAAGGTCAACGAAGAAGTTGAAATTGTTGGTCTTGTTGATACAACCAAGTCAGTTGTTACTGGTGTTGAAATGTTCCGCAAGCTTCTTGACGAAGGTCGAGCAGGCGAGAACGTTGGTTGTCTTCTTCGTGGTACGAAGAAAGAAGAAGTTGAGCGCGGTCAAGTTTTGGCTAAGCCAGGTTCTGTGACGCCACACACTGACTTCACTTGTGAGGTTTACATTTTGGCTAAAGATGAAGGTGGACGACACTCTCCATTCTTCGCCAACTACCGACCTCAGTTCTACTTCCGTACAACGGACGTGACGGGTGCAATCACATTGCCAGAAGGAACCGAAATGGTTATGCCTGGCGACAACGTTTCCCTTGCTGTTGAGCTTCAAAAGCCCATCGCTATGGAAGACGGTTTGCGCTTCGCTATCCGCGAAGGTGGACGCACAGTTGGTGCTGGAGTTGTCAGCAAAATTACAAAGTAGTTTTCTTCATGTCATCATGAGGCTTTAGCCGAAGGATCTCCGCGCAGCGGTTGAGGATATATCATAGGGAGGCCTTCGGGCCTCCCTTTTTTTGTGCGTTTGTCATTCCGAGAGAGCCGACCGAAGGGAGTCCTGAGCTTGCGAAGGATCTCGAGGAATCTCCACTTGTTATCGTTGTGCCGGCAAAGCCGGACACAACTCGCGGTCTACTCATCCTTCGCTCCCTGTGATTACGCAGCGGAAAATCTCGTACATCCGCTGCGCGGAGATCCTTCGGGCTAAAGCCCCCTCAGGATGACGTTTGGAAGGGAAAACGCAGGGGGCGAATGGGTGCTAGTTAGATAGCCTGATGCGAAATTGTGGTTTCGAACTTTCCCTCAATGAGGTTTGTGTCCTTCAATTCGAAAAGTCATTGCCCTTTATTCGTTCATCAATCTGGCCGATTGTAGACATATGAGCGAAAATGTGTCCGCGAAGGATAGTGCACTAATTGAACGTTTTCGTAAGGCTAGATATGTGATACCAGTTTACGGAAGCTTCTACTTCTCATATTTTGCATTGCTTGTATGGATTCAAAGATTTAATCCGAGTACAGGATATTTATACGTCGGCATCTACCAAATTATTCAAGTCCTCCTATATATCTTTATGAGTTATGGGTGCTTTAGGCTTTATAAAAAAGAGCATTTACGTGGTTGGGCACTTATGGGGATTGGAGCAATTTCATGGATGCCTGCACAGGTGATTCTTACGATATGGACATTTAGTCGTCACGATCCATTGGTATCAGCAGAAGATGTAGGAACGTTCGTTATCGTTGCGACTTTGTTTGCTGTGATCGGAATTATTGCTGTGGGTCTTGACGGCCTAAACAGACGTGAAAGGATTCGTTTGAGTTTGAATGTATTGTCCTTTGGGTCGTGCATCTCGTTCATGGGTATTGTTTTCATTTCTCAACTTGTTGTAAATGGCCGCAAGATCGACATCGATCGTGAATGGGTCAATCTCTCCACTTTCGTCATTGATGTGATGTTAATTTCTTTTCCTTTAGCAATTATCTTGTATCGAAGAATGGATAGGAACATCCTTGCTCTGTGTTTCGGAATGATTATTGCGGCAACGTCGGATATTCTTTTTATTGTTCTTCACTTCGAGAACTATAGATACCTCACTGGTGCAACGCGACTATCTCAACTTCCCGCGTTGCTCTTTTGGATAATTGCATCCACTCAAAAATCAGGGAAGCCCACGAACAAACCAACTATTAAGGGCGAGAATTATCTAACCATCGGGGTTAATGTTTTTGTTTTGTTTACGATTATGTTTGCAGCAATAAAGTTTCCCACTCTTGAAGTTGTTCCCCATGCGGTTTCTTATAGCTTTCTAATGATGTTTGTCATTGTTCTCGTGGCACAGCTTGTGGGCCACTTCGAAAACAAAAGAATTCAAGCAGACCAGCAGCTTGCCATTATGCGCATTACGCAGAGCGAAGAGAAATTCCAGGATTTAGCGACGCATGATACTCTGACCGATTTATGTAATCGTACATTCTTTATCGATGAACTTAAGAGAGCCTTAGTCGAGAGAAAAGGAAGCGATGCGCAAATCGCTGTCCTTTTTATCGACTTAGATCGCTTTAAAGAAATCAATGATACACATGGACATAATGTTGGAGATGATGTGATTCGTGAGATCGCTCAGCGGATTCGCACAATTGTTGGCAATGACGGTGTTGTATGCCGTCTTGGAGGCGACGAGTTTTCTGTTCTCATTGCCCCCGCGGTTGAGCGAGACATCATTTTTGATATTGCTTCACGCATATTAAATGTTGCCACCCAACCTCTAGACATAGCTGGCTCAGTATCATATTTGTCATGCAGCATTGGTGTTGCTTTTAGCAGTGGGGCACAGCACGATCCACAATCGCTTCTTCGTAATGCAGATGCTGCAATGTATCGTGCGAAAGAGTTAGGACGTAACCGTATTGAATACGCAGATGATTTTGTCAAGCCCGTCGCCACAAAAACTGGGTGGTCGCTGAGTGATTTGCATCGTGCAATCGTTCAAAACGAAATTAAGATTTTCTATCAACCAATCTACGACTTAAAAACAAACAAAGTTGTCGCATTCGAAGCCCTTTCAAGATGGAGCCATCCAACGTTAGGACTAATTTCACCGGATGAGTTCATTTCAGTTGCTGAAGATAATGGTCGTATCATCGATATTGGGAACATCGTGATTAACCAGGCATATATGCAACTCAGCGAGTGGCAAAAACATTTTCAACCCGGAGAGAGCCCATTGTCGATGAACATCAATCTCTCATCTCGTCAGCTGAGCGATCCTTATCTTTTGGAAACTATTGTTTCGGGATGTAGTCGTTATAGGGTTAGTCCAAAATCGGTGATATTCGAAATGACAGAGTCGTCGCTCTTAGGGGATGCTCGTAACGCAATAACCACGCTTAATGAAATTCAATCATATGGATTCAGGTTCCATATCGATGATTTTGGTACAGGATATTCATCCCTTTCTTATCTTAAGAAGTTCCCGATTTCAGGCTTCAAAATCGACAAGTCCTTTGTTCAGGGTTTTAGGCATGAAGAAAACGACACGGCTATTGTCACTGCTCTCGTTGGGTTGGGAAAATCAATGGACCTTGTAGTTACAGCTGAGGGGATTGAAGACCAAGCAACGCGTGATGGCTTGGTCGAACTGGGCTGTACCCTAGGTCAGGGATACTTCTATTCAGAACCACTTGAAGCGACCGAGATTGTTCTTCCCAAACTCGATCCTTCTGAGATTGTCGACCACGCCCCTCGCAAAACCGCCTAATTTGCACCCCTCTCCGCGTTGGAGCGCCAAAGACTCACCACATGAGTCTTGTTCGACCAAACACTTGCTACCATTTTTCGTTGTAGCGTTTGAGACTTACTATATGAGTCTCAAACGCTCCAACACGGTTATATGCGCGGAGTTGGTACGGGCGAAATGTCGCCGCTATACTGATACAACATCATTTTGCCCCGATAAATCTGGGGTGACATAACCGCTTCTTGACAAGGGAATAACAATGGCAGACCAGAAGATCCGTATTCGATTGAAGGCGTACGATCACGAATTGATCGACCAGTCATCGAAGAAAATTGTTGAAACTGTTCTTCGCACAAAAGCAAAAGTCGTTGGCCCCATTCCCTTGCCTACAGAAAAGCATCGATACACCGTTACTACATCTCCTCATGTAGACAAAGATGCCCGTGAACACTTCGAAATGCGCATCCATAAACGTCTTATCGACATCCTCGAACCTTCAGGAAATACCGTTGAATCTTTGCAGCGCCTTGATTTACCTGCAGGTGTGGACATCGAAATTAAAATCCAGACTGCTTAACAACGGACGCAACACAATCTCTCTTAGGAAGAACATAGGGGGAATATCGTGAAACGTTTTATTTTCATTCTTACAATTTCGGCACTTCTTTTAGTGAGTGTTTCGGCGTGTTCCGATGATAAGAAATCTTCGTCCACGACATCATCAACCACAACGACTGCCAAGAGTTCCAATAGTTCTGTCGATCTCACCAAACTTCCTCTTGGTGATGATATGTATTCCAGTTCTCCCAAAGTCGGCTACATCTTTTCCTGTCGAAGTAGTTACGATTCATCGGAAGGTGGAGCAGGAACCGACGGCCCATGGATCGATGCAGTTAACAAAACATGGGATTCGACATCTAAAGTCACTGTGGATGGTGACGTGAAATGGGATGCAGCATCGGCAACCTTTAAAGTTTCAGGTTCGAATCGCATTATTTCATCGAATGCATTACCTGCCAATAGCAACACCGGAACATTCCCGATTGCTTCAAGCGATGACGCATACCAATACGATCGAAACCCTAACTCTATTAAAGCGCAAACAATTTCCTATACGCTTCCTGTTAATCCAACGGAAGCCGATGAACCAGAATGTGTGAGTGGCGAAGTAGGAATTTCAGTGAACGGAGTTCCTATCTTTGACGGTTTTGATGCTGGTGGTCGCGATGCGGTTGCTCATGAGGTTCAAGATACGTGTGGTGGGCACCCAGAGATGGCAGGTAAGTACCACTATCACAATTTGAGCACTTGCCTCGAGATTACAGAAGATGCTGATGGTCATTCTGCCCTCATCGGCTACGCGCTCGATGGTTTCGGCATTTTTGGACCTACTGAAGGCGGCAAAACGCTCAGAAATGCTGATTTAGACGAATGCCACGGTCATGCAAGCGATGTCTTGTGGGAAGGCAAAGAAGCATCGATGTATCACTACCATGCAACGGCTGAATTTCCTTACACAGTTGCATGTTTCAAAGCCGATGCCGTGAAACCTCAAAGTACAGGTGGACCCGGAGCGATGGGTGGACCTGGCGGTCCCGGTAACCCTGGCCCTCCCCGCTAACGGGAGGCCAGGCCTGCTTATCCTCAGCTCAACATTCCCGGGCAGGTGGATCCTGTGGTCGTGTTGGCGGTAAAAGATTATTTTAAGTATTTTATGGAGGGAAAAGGATGTTTTGTCAACTGCTGTAGTTAATTTGGCCACCTGGATTGATTGCATGCCTCCTAGATGCAAAGCCGAAGGACCTCAAGCAGCGTTGTGGATACTTTTTACCTCCAAGAGTAAAAAGTATCCACAACGCTGGAAGTAAGTAGGTCAGAGCTCCTTCGGTGATGCCCAGAATGACGGTATCTATTTGTGTTGGCACGAAAAGTGTCAATAGTGGCACAAAATCGTGCCAACACAATTGAGAAGGGGGTTGGAGTCGAATTTGTTCTAGCGCCCGATTGTACAAAAGCCTCATAGCCCGCCTAATATATTCAACCTTGCACTTTTTCAGAAATGAAATGTGCGCAAGATCTAATTGACGTTTGCTCAGGCCGCTGGAAATAACCAGGATTCGGAACCAAGCAACACACAGAATTTACGCTCCCGATGCACATGCATTTGAGGAGCGTTGGTGTGACTAACACCAGAAAAATACGCAAGAAATTGCGGATATGCCCGTATAA
>CAYMMG010000037.1:0-6764 GCA_964391505.1 uncultured Burkholderiales bacterium
CGGGCGGGGCGGGCGATGACACGTACATGGTCGATCGCGGCACGGATCAAGTCATGGAATATACCGGCAACGGCACGGATACGGTCATGGCGTCGGCCAGTTTCACGCTCGGCAAGGCCGTGGAAAACCTGACCCTGACCGGAACGGCGAACCTGAACGGCGTTGGCAACGGGCTGGCCAACCGCCTGACCGGCAACAGCGGCAACAATCGCCTGGACGGCGGCGGCGGCGCCGACACCCTGGCCGGGGGCGCGGGGGATGATGTTTACCTCGTCGACAACGCGCTGGATGCGATCCGGGAATACACCGATGGCGGCAACGACACGGTCGTGTCCGCCCTGTCGTGGACCCTGGGCAAGGCGCTGGAAAACCTGCAACTGACCGGCGGTGCGCATGCCGCCGCCACCGGCAACGGTCTCGACAACCGCCTTACCGGCAATGCGGGCGGCAATACGATCAACGGCCTGGGCGGCAACGACCGGCTGGAAGGCGGCCTGGGGAATGACACCTATCTTTTCGCCCGGGGCGGCGGCGCCGATACCGTGCGCGATAGCGATGCCACGGCATCGAACCGCGATGTGCTGTCCTTCCAGACCGGCATTGATGCCGGCCAGTTGTGGTTTCGCAAGGTGGACAAGAACCTGGAAATCAGCCTGATCGGCACCACCGACAAGGTGACCGTGCAAGGGTGGTATTACGGCGCCCAAAACCAGGTCGAGGAACTGCATACGGCGGACGGACGGGTGCTGGCGTCGGCGCAGGTCAACCGGCTGGTGACGGCGATGGCGGCGCTGACTCCGCCGCCGCCGGGGCAAACGACACTGGACGCTGTCCGCCACGCGGCTCTGGACGGCGTGATCGCGGTGGCCTGGAGTTGAACCAACGGCTTTCCCTTCCGGAGGCCGGTTGTCATCGCCGGTGCTAAAGACCGGCCCCGCCGGTCATAAACATGGCAAAATGCCGCCGCCGCCACGGAATTCCCGTGGAGGGCCTTCTACAATCAGGAAAAAGACGCCGCCGACCATCCTTGGCCGCGCCGCCATTTCAGGAGCGACATCATGGCCAGCATCACCACCTTCACCACCCGCACCGGCGACAACCACATCGACGGCTTGCTGATGGGCGCCAAATACCAGACGCCCGCCCAGACCCTCACCTACAGCTTTCCGCCCTACAACTCGCTCTCCATTTCCGACAACGGCAACCTGCTGCGCACCGCCAGCGCGGAATTCCAGAACGCCGTGCGTTACCAGTTGAGCGAACTCTCGCACCTCATCAATGTCAACTTCCAGGAAGTCAGCGGCGCGGGTGAAACCGGGGACATCAAGTACTCGGTGACCAGCGCGCCGATGAGCGGCGCCGCCGGCTATGCCTACTATCCCGGCCCGACCGGCAGGGTGGTCATCTCGCCCGACTACGACTGGGACAACAGCGGCTCCTTCGAGAGCAACTACGGCTGGATGACGCTGCTGCACGAAACCGGGCATGCGCTGGGCCTGAAGCACCCCTTCGAGGCCGAGGGCTATCCCTACAACGGCACCAACGATTTCCCGGTGCTGGACGCGGCGGTCGACCGCACGCGCTACACGGTGATGAGCTACAACAACGACGAATCCGTCGGCGGCTATGACTACATTTTCGCCCAGACCTATTCGGTGCTCGACATCCAGGCGCTGCAATACCTGTACGGCGCCAATACCACCTGGAATACCGGCAACAACACCTATACTTTCAACCTCGACACGCAGAATTATTTCGAGACGCTGTGGGACGCGGGCGGCACCGACACCATCCTCGTCAATACCGTCTCCAATGTGCAGTTTGACCTGCGCGCCGGTGCGGTCAACGGCCCGACGGATGATTTTGTCATCGGTCTCGCCTATAACGCCGTCTTCGAAAACCTGACCACCGGCAGCGGCAACGACACCCTGACCGGCAACAGCGCCGACAATGTACTGAACGGCGGCGCCGGGCATGACCAGATGACCGGCGGCGCAGGAGATGATCAGTATTACGTCGACAATGCGCTCGATACCGTCGTCGAACTGGCCGGAGAAGGCATCGACCGGGTCTACAGTTCGGTCAATTACACGCTGGCCGCCAACCTGGAGCGGCTCTACCTGCAGGGGACCGCCGCGCTGGCCGCCACCGGCAACACCCTCGCCAACTACCTCAAGGGCAACAGCGGCAACAACAGCCTCAATGGCGGCGATGGCAATGACACGCTGGATGGAGGAACCGGCGCCGATGCGATGTCGGGTGGATTGGGCGATGATATTTTTTATGTGGATTCGACGCTGGATACCGTGATCGAAGCCACCTCGGCGGGGAATGACCTGGTTTACAGCAGCGCCGCCCAGTTCACCCTGGGCACGGGTGTCGAGCGTTTGTCACTGCTGTCATCGGCGGGCAATATCAATGGCACGGGCAACGCGCTGGACAATACGCTGACCGGCAATGCCGGCAATAACACGCTCAATGGCGCGGGCGGCAATGACACCCTCAATGGCGGCGCCGGGATCGACACGATGGCGGGTGGAACCGGCAATGACACCTATTATGTGGATGTCGCGGGCGATGTGGTGACCGAGGCGGCCGGCGAGGGCAACAGCGACAAGGTGCTGAGCACGGCGTCCTACACCCTGGGCAGCCAGATCGAACTGCTGTACCTCAAGGGCGCGCTGGCCATCGACGGCGTCGGCAACGCGCTCGACAACGGCCTGTATGGCAATGATGCCGCCAACGCGCTGTCCGGCGGCGACGGTCAGGATACGCTCGGGGGCTATGGCGGCAACGACACCCTGTCCGGGGGGCTGGGCAACGATATCCTCAACGGCCAGGACGGTCAGGACCTGCTGATCGGCGGTCTGGGCAACGACAGCCTCAATGGCGGCGCGGGTAACGACCAGTACCGGCTTGAGCGTGGCTGCGGCGCGGACACGCTCACCGATGTGGACAGCCTGGCCGGCAATCTGGATGTCCTGATGTTTGCCGACGCCACCGTCGCCCGCGACCAGTTGTGGTTCCGCCAGGTCAATACGGACCTGGAGGTGCGCATCATCGGTACGGCGGACCGGGTGACGATCAAGGGTTGGTATGCTTCCACCGCCAATCAGGTGGAAGAGGTGAGGACCCAGGCCGGGGATGTCCTGACGTCGGCCAATGTACAGGCGCTGGTGAATGCCATGGCTGCTTTCTCGGTGCCCAAGCTGGGGAATACCAGCCTCACCGCCACCCACCATGCCGCGCTGGACAGCGTCATCGCCGCCAGCTGGAGCTGATGCCCCGCGCGCGGTCTGCCCGCGCGCCCGTTTGTCGGCGGCCGGTTTCCCGGCCGCCGCGCTTCGCTAGAATGATCGCAAACAATAACGGGGCAACCGCCCGAGGTAATGATCATGTCCGCTCCCGATATCCTTGGCACCGAAAACGATGACCTGCTGACCGGCACCGCCGACGCCGAGACCCTGTACGGGCTGGCGGGCAACGATACCCTTGACGGGCAGGGCGAGGCGGATGTGCTCGACGGCGGCGACGGCGATGACCTCTATGTCGCGGATGACCTCGATACCGTGATCGAAGCGCCGGACGCCGGCAACGACACGGTGCAGTCCGCCTTCAGCCATGCGCTGGCCGCCAATGTCGAAAATCTCTTCCTCACCGGCGCCGACGCCGTCAATGCCACCGGCAACGCGCTGGACAACCGCCTGGGCGGCAACAGCGGCAACAATCTGCTTGACGGCGGCGAGGGCGTGGATACGGTCGTCCTCGCGCCCGGCCCGCAGTATTACCTGTTTACCGTCCTGGGGTCCGGTCTGTTGCAGGCCGCCGACAGTTACGCCGATAACGGCGATGACGGCGTGGATACGCTGCAGGGCATCGAGCGGCTGGAATTCGGCTATCGCGACTGGGCGTTGGACTGGAGCGCGCCGACCGTCGTCGTGCGCGCATCGGCGCTCGATGACCTCATGGACTTTTCGGCGACGCTGCTCGATGTCGTCCTGGATGGCGACCTGGGCTACGACCTGATCTATGGCGGTCAGGGAAATGATGTGCTGCGCGGCGGCGGCGGGGTCGATTCCCTCTACGGCGGCGGCGGCAACGACACGCTGAGCGGAGTCGATTTCTTCGTCACGCAGGCGGATGACCTCTACGGCGGCGCCGGAGATGACCTGTACCTGGTGGATGCGCTGGATGTCGTGCACGAGCTGGCCGGGCAGGGCACGGATACCGTCCGCGCCTCGGTATCGTGGACCTTGTCCACCAGCGTGGAAAACCTGGAGTTGAGCGGAGGCGGCGATCTCGAAGGCGTCGGCAACTCGCTCGCCAACCGCCTGACCGGCAACAGCGGCGCCAACATCCTCAGCGGCGGTGGCGGCGACGACACCTATGTGGTGGACGGTCTGGACACGGTTTATGAAAATGACGGCGAAGGCATCGACACCGTGCAGTCCACCGCCGATGTGGTGCTGGGCGATTATCTCGAAAACCTGCAGTTGCTGGGCGGGGAGGATATCAACGGCACCGGCAATGCCCTGGACAACCGGCTGACCGGCAATGACGGCGGCAATGTCCTGACCGGGGGCGAGGGCAATGACGTCTATGACATCGACGGCGGGGATACCGTGGTGGAGTTGTCCGGGCAGGGGACGGATACGGTCTACAGCGCCATCAGCTACACCCTCGGCGAATTTGTCGAGCATCTGGTGCTGACCGGCGCGTCGGACCTGGACGCCACCGGCAACGCCGCCGCCAACCAGCTGACCGGCAACAGCGGCAACAACACCCTCGACGGCGGCGGCGGCAATGACCTGCTGGCGGGCGGCGCGGGCAATGACCTGTACCGGGTGGATCAGGGCGATACGGTGGTGGAAGCGGCGGAGGCGGGCAGCGACGAGGTGGTCGCTGCTTTCAGCTACACCCTTGGCGCCCATCTCGAAATCCTGACCCTTACCGGCAGCGCCCACCTGCATGGCACGGGCAACGCCCTGGCCAATACCCTCACAGGCAATGGCGGCAACAACGTGCTGGACGGCAAGGAAGGCGCGGACCTGATGGCCGGCGGCCTGGGGTATGACACCTACTATGTCGATGACGCGGGCGATGTCATCGTGGAAGCGCTGTCGGCGGGCACGGATACGGTGCGCAGCACCGTCAGCTATACGCTGTCCGCCAACGTGGAGCATCTGATCCTGGACAGTGACGAGGCGGCGGATGCCACCGGCAACGACCTCAAGAACCGTCTGACCGGCAACGCCGCCGCCAACGGGCTGGACGGCGGGGCGGGCAACGACACCCTGACCGGCGGGGAGGGCGATGACCGTTATTACCTCGACAGCCGCTATGACCAGGTTATCGAGCTGGCGGGCGGCGGGCTGGACACGGTTTACAGCCAGGTGAGCCTGAGCGCCCTGGCCGACCAGGTCGAAAACGCCTGGTTGCTGGGCGCGGCCGCCAACGTTACCGGCAATGCGCTGGACAACCTGCTGGTGGGCAATGCGTTGGGCAATCAGCTGACGGGCGGTCTGGGCAATGACGTGCTGATCGGCGGTCTGGGCGCGGACCGGCTCAACGGTGGCGAGGGTGATGATGAATACCGGGTGGGCCGGGGTTCGGCGGCGGATGTACTGACCGACGCCGACGCCACGGCGGGCAACGCGGATGTGTTGCTGTTTGACGATGCCACGGTGGCGCGTGACCAGTTGTGGTTCCGTCAGGTCAACAATGATCTGGAGGTGCGGATCATGGGCACGGCGGACCGGGTGACGATCAAGGACTGGTATGTGTCCGCCGACAACCGGGTGGAGGAAATCCGGACGCAGGGCGGGGATGTGCTGACCGCCGCCAATGTGCAGGCGCTGGTGTCGGCGATGGCGGTGTTTTCGGTGCCTAAGCTGGGGCGCACGGAGATGACGGCGACGCATCACGCCGCCCTGGATGCGGTGATTGCGGCCAGTTGGAGTTGAGCGCGCGGGGGATGTGATCCGCCATGCTAAACTGACTTTACCTTGAACCTTGCCCCGGACAGCGCCATGCAGGACAAATTCGTCAACCCCTTCACCGACTTCGGTTTCAAACGGTTGTTTGGCGAAGAACCGCACAAGGAACTGCTGGTCAGCTTCCTCAATACCCTGCTGCCCGCCCGTCATCAAATCCAGGACCTGCATTACACCAAGCATGAGTATCAGGGCCACACCGCCCTGGACCGCAAGGCCATTTTTGACCTGAATTGCGTCAGCACCACCGGCGAGCGTTTCATCGTGGAGTTGCAGAAGGCCAAGCAGAATTATTTCAAGGACCGCAGTCTGTATTACGCTACCTTTCCCATTCAGGAACAGGCCGTGCGGGGCGACTGGGATTTCCGGTTGTCCGCCGTGTATACCGTGGGCATTCTGGATTTTGTCTTTGAGGAAGACGCCCAGGCGCATGATCGTGATGTGGTGCATTACATCCAGTTGAAGGACGGGAAGAATCAGGTTTTTTATGACAAGCTGACCTTCATTTACATTACCCTGCCGAACTTCAGCAAAACGCTTTCGGAACTGGAGACCTTGCAGGACAAGTGGTTCTATGTGTTCCGGCACTTGCAGGAGTTGGACAATATCCCGCCGGAGTTGCAGGAGTCGGTATTTTTGACGTTGTTTGAGGCGGCGCAGATTGCCCGGTTTACACCGGTTGAGCGTCAGGCGTATGAAGACAGCCTGAAGAATTACCGGGAATTGAAGAATGTGACGGATACGGCGAGGGATGAGGGGCGGCAAGAGGGC
>CAYMMG010000038.1:0-6507 GCA_964391505.1 uncultured Burkholderiales bacterium
GTAACTAATGTCGGCACAGCAATTATGGCGGCCCAACTCGTTACTTGTTTAACAACCTGATTTTGTCGGTAATCTCGGAGGTTTAAATTGGTGTCGACAATTGTTGCAACAAGTTCGCGCAATACGTCTGTTGATTCCGTAACTCGAACGAGATGATCGTGAGTATCATAAAAATAGGGAAGCATCCGGTCATCGATGAGATTGTGTTCGCGTCGCAAGAGCACATTGATGGCCTCACGCACTGAAATAATTACTCTGTGGAACTGAACCAGTGATCGTCTCATGTTGAACCACTCTTGTTGATGGGTGACATCAATGTTGGATTCTGAGAATAGCTCCTCGCTGATCTGATCATAATATTCATCGAACTGGTTCACTACTTCAAGATATCCGTCAATCACCACATCAAGAATGCTGTAAAGAAGATAGCTCGTATCTATTGCGATATTTTCTGGCGAAACCTTCCAGCGTTTTAACACTTGGTGGATATCGAATTTTTTGTCATTTCGTACGGTGATAATACATTTTCCCTTTATAAAGGTATCTATTTCGGAAACGCTTAGCATTCCTGTCTGGGGGTCAAGGTTTAGTGCATGACTAGCTAAAAAAAGATGATCGTCGTAATAATCAACTTTTGGTCTTTGGTGAGAATGTAAGGCATCTTCCACTGCTAATTCGTGGAGATCTAATTCCTCTGCGATCAATGTCAGGTCACTAAGTGTGGGCTCGAGATAATCCACCCATACCGTTGAGTTTTTCTTTTTAATGTAATCGGAAACTTCGTCAATAGGGAAATGTTCAGCAACAAGTATCCCGTCGGTATACGCATAGGTGTGTACTTGAGACATCATTGACCTCTGATCATTAATAGTACAAACATACTAGCGGGATAAAATTATTTGATTTGAGACTTTGCATATGTGAAATTGCTGTTCTAGAGCGCGGTTCGCACAAAAACAATAGACAGGAAGCGAAGTCCATCAATTTTTGTACAATTTTGCAAGAAGAATAATCCGGTGATGAAAATATATTACAGTTTGAGTAAGGAGGAAATATGCACACACGTATTCTTGGAGACAAATTAAAGGTTTCATCGATCGGTCTTGGCTGTATGGGCATGAGCGACTTTTACGGCGAGGCCAGCGAACAAGAAGCCATCGAAGTTATCCACTTTGCCTTGGATCAGGGTATCAATTTTTTAGATACTGCAGATATGTATGGTCCTTTAACAAACGAACTTTTGATTGGTAAGGCCATAAAGGGTCGTCGTGATCAAGTAGTTCTGTCCACAAAATTTGGCGTCGATATTGATGATCAGGGCAACCGCACCTGGGAATTGAATGGCCGGCCGGAGTATGTGCGCAAAGCCTGTGAAGCAAGCTTGCAGCGTCTCGGTGTTGACCACATTGATTTATATTTTCAACACCGCCTTGACCCAAATGTTCCTATCGAGGATACCGTGGGAGCGATGGCCGAACTGGTGGGTGAAGGTAAAGTGCGCTATTTAGGTTTGAGCGAAGCTGAGGTCGATACCATTCGCAAGGCTGCGAAAGTCCATAAAATTACTGCTCTGCAAACTGAATATTCGTTGTGGTCGCGCGACCCGGAAACAGAGATTCTTGATACGGTGCGTGACCTTGGCATAGGATTCGTGGCCTATAGTCCTCTTGGTCGCGGGTTTTTAACTGGACGATGGCGCAAGCCTGAAGATATACCTGAGGATGACTGGCGCCGAACTCAGCCTCGTTTCCAAGGAGATAATTTTTACAAAAACCTGGAGCTCGTCGAAAAAGTTAATCAAATTGCCGACGAAAAAGGCGTGAAGTCTGGTCAAATCGCATTGGCATGGGTGCTTTCCCGTGGTAATGATATCGTGCCGATACCGGGTACTAAACGTGTTGAGCATCTTAAAGAAAATATCGCAGCAACCGAGATTGAGCTTTCCGAAGAAGACTTAACTCGTTTGGACGAAGCTGTTCCGCAAGGCGCCACAGCTGGCGAACGCTATTAGATGGGTCAAGTTCAGGTTTGCCTGAGTAATGAAATTGCATATCATTTATTCGAGCACATGGGGGAGACGCTGTACTTGTAGCGGTGGGTCATAAAGCTCGAGTTCTGCGGCATTCGGTGCTTGAAATCTACCTGCAAACTCTTCGAGTTGCGCTCGTTGAATTTTAACTGCGCCGTGAAGTCCAGATTTATTACGAGATGCAAGGCGTGACCATAATTCATCAAGTGAAGTAACCAGGTAGTGCAGCTCAACTGCCGCACCAAGTGCGCGAGCTTCAGATAGTTTTTCATCACGCTCTACTCGTGCCCAGAAACCCCATTCCAAGATCACCGTCTGGCCGAGTGTAAGGAGTTCTTTGCTGAGTTCCCAGAACTGACGTTCCAATCGAACACGAAGGGCTGCGTCCCATGCATCTAACTGCAGGTTTGCAAACCAATCATCCGGGTTGAGCCGCACGGCCTGCAACTGAGTAGCCATTTGGCGAGCAGTCGTGGTCTTTCCTGATCCTGGTAAGCCACACAATAAAATGAGCCTGCCCGATTGCTGAACAGGTTGTTTGAGGAATCCCATCTGAGAATTTTATCCTTGATGTATCCATCAATGCCGTGGAATTTAATAAGAGAAAGACAAGACGGCTCTAAGCACGTGCATCGATGACCGAACTTTTTCTGTTGGAGCTAGCTTTTTGTGCGGTCAAGCGCCGGGTTTGAAAACCATCAAAGCAAGTACGCCTGCGATGATTGCTAGATCGATGTATGCGATAATAAGCCAGTTGCTTATTGCGCTGTTGGTTGCTTCGGGGTTATCGGATTCAGCTGCTGCGAGAGCTTTGCGTCCTGCGCGTGAGTGAAAAACGGCACCGAGAATGATGCTTGCGATGATTCCGGTAAAGGCAAGGGTTATCCAAAGATCCGAAAAACTCCATCCAGCAACACTAATTAGTCCGATCCCTGTTATTAACACGAGAAGAGAAGTAGGTCCAAACACAAATTTTCCTAGATTTGCAACATTTTGAATAATTGGTTTTGCTTGAGCAGGACTTAGATGTTTAGTTGAAAGTAAAAAGATGACGCTGATCGCCGCTCCTCCGAGCCAAATAGCTGCGAACAATATATGAAAATACAATAATCCATTTTCCATATTTAGCCTTTCGAGTCGACTTGTATCACGGGATATCCTACACGTTAGCCAAATGGAAAAAGCGAAATGGCTTGAGTGTGGGTTAAAGCGACGAAGTCGTTGATTAGCGCCAATACAGGTCTTGTAGACGTCTTTGGTGACTTACAAACTAAGGGCGAATGTCATAAAAGTCGATTAAGCCTTTTGACCTTCGACGAGAACTTCAAATCCGCCGTATGCTAATTGGTTCATATCAAACGGTGATACAAAGTCGCTATTTTCGTCATAGGCTTCGCCCATTTCTTCCATCACCTTTGTATTTACCTCATCGCGGTGTTCTTTTGACTCAAAAATAATAAAAGAGAACCAAACGTCATCCCCACTTTCTGCGCCAGACATTTCGCTAAAAGAACGTGATTTATCTTGCCCCATTTCCTGTTGCTTAAGATCGTCACCCTTGCATTCAAAGTATTGCAATGCACCATGCTTGATCCAAGAATCTCGCCCGTCTTCTGCCATCTTTCTATACTCTTCGGCTTTTCCTTTTGGCACGACTAACACAAAACCATCAACATATTTAGACATTTCAAGTACCCCTTCTTAATTAATAAATTCCTTTAAACTTTTTGTATCCTTAATAATCAACAGTATATTCAATCTAGTGTGACCCAAGAAGTGCTTACCGACAGTGTGGATTAGCAATCAATAAGTCCGAGTCCAATATACCCCAGGGGGTATGCTAAACTCATTTTAAGGAGGTCAAAATGTGTAGACAGGTGAAATGTGGAAATTGCAAGAAAACAACCTGGGCGGGGTGTGGAAACCATGTCGACCAAGTAATGAATAAAGTGCCAAAACAGGATCAATGCAATTGCTCGCCTGAGCAAAAAATGCAATCCAAGGGATTTCTCTCGCGGTTGTTTGGTTAATATTCGGAACGAAAACGGAAAGGATTAAATGTGGTTCAACTAAACGATGATTCTGTGCATGATATTTCGAAAAGACTTCGGCGCGCGCATGGGCAGCTTGCAGGTGTAATACGAATGTTGGAAGAAGGTCAAGATTGTCAGAAAGTTTTGATGCAACTAAGCGCCGTGAACAAAGCTGTATCGCGCGCAGGATATGCGACATTAGCTTCTGGCCTTACCCAATGTTACGAATCTAAAGAGGGTCTGACGGAACAAGACAAAAAATATTTAGAGAAACTATTTCTTTCTCTCGCATAAGGACGATATGAGAACGGGCTTATAAATTAGAGAAACAATATTCGCTTGCTTCACTATTTCTAAATGTAATTGTCTTGTGGATTGGGTTGATCGAATTGGCCTGATTATGGAATTTCGTGATGATGTAGATAGTGTTCCGAACAACTGTGAAATCGCGCGTATAACTAACTGACAGGATTGAGTTACCAGGGCGCTAGAATGCTCATATGTCAAATCATCGTGTACCCGCCCCGAAGATTGAAGCAGGGCAAAAAGTCAAAGGACCCGCATCGTATTTCCCAAGCATCGAAAAGACATACGGTCGACCTATACAGGAGTGGCTAGACATGGCCGCCGAAGGATTGGACTCAGAATCACATATGCAAGTCGTTGAGCGCCTAAAGGTTGAGCACGGCCTCGGGCATGGTCACGCGAATGCAATAGTTGCCTATACGAAAGGCATCCTCACCTGATAGCAAATTTTTGAGTAATCGTCCTTCACGCAATTCGCGGCTTCAAAAATGAGATAGCAGTGCTTTCGAAAAGTGGTACGCCAACCGTTTCTGATTGGAATGGTTTTGAGGAGTGGACGAATGGGCTTGGGCGGCTTACACATTTCATTGAAATGAGTAAATGAGAAGATCTCAGAAAGTTTCATTGTTATTCTTTATGAATATGAAGAAAATTGATGTGTCATTGAGGGAAGAAACAGAATCAGATTTTGACGATATTGATCGCATTACTCGTCTTGCATTTGGTGATCACGGTGACGATGTAGCGAAATTGGTTACATTGATTCGAGCTTCAGAAAACTATTGTCCCCGGTATTCATATGTTGCAGTGGCAAATGGTCAAGTAGTTGGACATATTATGTTGAGTAAGGCCACCTTGGTCGACAATGGCAAAGTGCATGAGATTTTGAATCTTTCTCCGGTGTCTGTTGCGCCTAAATTTCAGAACATGGGAGTAGGTTCTTCATTGGTAAAATTGGTTGTTGCGAAAGCTGACAAGTCAGGGGAACCACTAGTTGTTCTTGAAGGCAGCCATTTGTATTATTCAAGGTTCGGGTTCGAATGGTCAGAAACATATGGTATTTCTATAAATATACCTAAAGACGTGCCAGCGGAATCTGCACAGGTTTTCATCTGCAATTCATACAACGACGAGCTTATTAAAGGTCAAGTTGTCTATCCAGCAGCATTTGATCATGTTGCTCACTAATATCTTGAAAAGTACACCCCACCATTTCTGATTGGAGCCGCTTTGAAGAGTGGGTAAACGGTGCTGAAGAGCTGAGTGATCTAGTGATTCGAACCTTTAAACGTTACTAGAATGAGGATTTCCTCTTTGGTTCACGACTACAACACAAGACTTGAACCTTGTCTCAAGTTTTGCTTCCTATATTGGTGAAGTGAGAATTAATTGCACATTCTTAAAGCTTATTAAAATGAACCTGTTCTAATATTGCCAGCTCTAACATACGAAGCAAAGATTACACCATTGGGTGAAGTTTGAGATTTGATCAACTCAAACGCTACAGGAATTGTTCCTTCAGCGAACAAACGCTTTCCAGTTCCAATCGTTTGCGGAAACAACTTTAACCATAACTCATCAACTAGATCATTTTTAAGGAGTGTTTGCATAAGCTCGCCTCCTCCGTAAACTTGAAGCATCGGACCGTCTTGTTCCTTCAACGATTTGAGTTTTGCTACGACATCTTTATTTACGAGTATCGACTCATCCCATGAAAGATCTATATTCTTATTCGAAACGACATATTTTTTAGCTCTATTGAATGCCTCTGCGATCTCATTTTGTTGACTAGGCCAATAAGGGGCAAATATTTCGTAGGTCTTTCTTCCTAGGAGTAAATCAAATGGTTCGTTTAATTGTTCCTTCATTATCTCGAAACCAAATTCATCGGAAAAGGGAACAGTCCACCCGCCAAATTCAAAATTTTCTTCAATGTCTTCTTCTGGGCCACCTGGTGATTGAATAACTCCATCGAGACTCATCATTGTTACTGCCACTATTTTTCGCATATTTAAAGTTTAGCTTTACTATCCAAAGCGACAAATAGCTGTACGCCCCCCGGGACTTGAACCCGGAACCTGCAGATTAAGAGTCTGTTGCTCTGCCAATTGAGCTAGAGGCGCATTGTGAGTCGCAAAT
>CAYMMG010000039.1:0-6035 GCA_964391505.1 uncultured Burkholderiales bacterium
AACACGATAGCGAACCATGGGCACAACGTGCACTGGAGAATCTCAATCTCGCATCCATTCAAACGATTCATTCTTTCGCTTATGAAATATGTAAGCAGTTTCACGATTCATTAGGCCTGCCTGATGAAATTGCGATCGTCGACGCTATCGATCAACAAAAGATTCTCGATGCATTCTTCAATAGTCATTACAACGAGTGGGGAAATAACTCTGCAATGTTGCCCTTTTTTAAAATATGTAAGGTACACCATGCTGGCAGAGTTCAGCTCAGAGATGCTCTTCGCCAAATCGTTGGCAAAATTACACATATTCCTGGCGATACAAACAATGAAAATGCCTCAACCGACTTTTCCTCGATCGCTCACATTGTGAAAATCAGCGCGGTCAAACTTCGAGAGGCTGCTGTTTCCTACATGCAGCTTGTATCACTCGAAAACCTTGACGTAATCATTCCACAGAACAACGTCCAACGGATACCAGCATTTTCTGATTTCGCCCACGCAATAATCGAAACACATAACGATCTTGACCTTTATAAACTTATTAATTATCCTCAAACATATATCGGAAGTAAAACATTCGATCTCAAAACGAAAGCCAGCTTCAATGCGAGGTATGTCGAAATCGAAGGTGCAATTGCTGAACTAGGGCGAGTACGACAAGACTTTATTCAGAATACTCTCGATGCAACTTTACGTTTCATTATCGACAAGCTCTATGCTCTTGCAGTCGATTATCGGGAAGCAACATTTTCTTCGGGTTCTATTACTTTCGACGATTCTGTCATCGCGGCACGAAGAGCCATCGAAAATGAACTTATTCGAGAACAGTTGTGGGCGCGCTATGATTCGATCATTGTCGATGAATTCCAAGACACCGACATTCACCAATTAGCTATTCTTGATTCACTCGCAGACGAAGCCTCCTTGGGTGAGCTCGCTCGATTGTTCGTAGTTGGCGATGACAAACAATCGATCTACGGTTTTCGTGGTGCCACAGTAGATGGATATAAAAACTTTGTTCGAACACGACCACTTAAACGTATCGCGCTCGACCTTTCCCGTCGCAGTGTTCCCGCAGTGATCGATTGCATTAACGAAATTTCTGCTCCTCTGATTGACGAATATCTCCCCATGAAAGGAACGAGAGAGAACCTGAACGATTCACCTCACTACCATGTGAAAGTTATGGGCGAGAGTCTCGACCTCAAAGTTGATGAGGTACGCGAACTTCAAGCTCAGGAATGCATTCAAGAACTGAAACTTATGCAAGGAAAATCATTGATTTACGATAAAAATATCAAAGAAACTCGTCCGTGCGAATACTCAGATATGACAATACTAATTCGGGATAAGAATTCTCTACCCTCCGTCATCCAAGCACTCGAGACTCTTGATCTACCGTACTCGATCGATTCATCAGCACTTGTGTGGGAGCTCACCATGATTCGAACTCTCCTCGCGCTCCTGAAGGCAAGTTCATCTCCTCGTGATGGTTTTGCCGTAATCGCTGCACTCAAAACTCCTGTCTTCCAAATTACAAATGACGAGTTAAGCGATTATGTCGAATGGATGAAAGGCATTCGAAACGGAAAGGAAACTTCGAGCACAACACTTTGGGATTACAGATACATAAAGAAAACAGATTCTTCTGCTTCAGAAATACCAAGTGCCGTTCAGAAAGTAGTCAGCTCTCTTGCTGCCTTAAAAGAAATGCACCAATCACTCCCCTTTCTTACTCCCTACCACTTTCTTCATCAGATCCTTTTCGACAAAGGTTTTTTCCAATCTTTTGTAGTTATCCTGGGTGAGTCACACTCACTTTCTGTCATGCACTTCATCTTGAGTGATGTCATTGCTTATCAAGATTCTCATCCCATGGCTAGCGTTGCCAACTACGTCGAACATTTAGAACGGAGTCGTAACGACTCCGTGAAATCGGATTCATTTATCGAAAGTTCCGACCATACAAGAATACGAGTGATGACAATTCATGCTTCAAAAGGTCTGGAATTTCCCATTGTTGCATTTCTCCCCTCTCATATGGAAACGAAAGATCGCCGTATCTCCGTTGTCGATTTAAATCCCCAGTTGGCCAACGCTTCTTCCTTTGCATTATCAATATCATCAAAAAACTACGATTCGCGTCTTGCTGACCATAAGGACGCGATGAAAGACCGATTTCTTGAAGAGGAATCTCGTCTTATTTATGTTGCCTTAACGCGCGCGCAAGACCACCTCATCATTGGGGCACACCACAAAACTGTGAAAAAACCAAGCAATCAAGTATCGCTTGTGGCGCTCGGCGCCCAGAACATCGAGCGTTATACTTCTCTCATCGATCTGCCTGATTGGTCGACTCGAAAAACTGGGGTGCAATTATCTATCGACATCGATGAACGGCTTCATTCCTTGTCCGAACTCTTCAATCATATCTATACAACCAGAAGTGAAGAAAAGGAACAACTAAATCAAAGAATAGTTGAGTCAAAGTCCGTCAATGCAACCTCGATGAAGCCCGATGAAATTGTTCCATCGAAAATAGAAAAAAGGAAAATATCGATTTTCGATACGAGTGCAGCTCCCTCAATAGGTAGAGCAGTACACCGAGTAATGAATATTATCGATTTCGATGCCAGTTACGAAACGGTTGTTGCACTCTGTGCGCGTTGTGGAGCCAACGAAGGCATAGTCTCCGAATCTGGCCTTGCACTCTGTGTCGATATGGTCACGCGAGCACTTTCAATACCTTTACTTCACTCACAAAATATTGAAATCATGAGAGAGGTGCCTATCAGCGGTTTTATCGAAGGAGTTTTCTGTGAAGGGTACATTGACTGCTTAATTAAATCGAACAATGACTACATTATCGTCGACTATAAAACTGATTCTATTGATGAGCATCGCCCTCTCGAAGACAAAGTAAGAGTTCATTCATTCCAACTCGCCTTTTATTCACTTCTCTTAAAACAAGTCACTCACGTTGAAAAATGTTCTGCTGCGTTGCTCTTTCTCAACCACAAGGATATGCCTTTCGTCACAATAGAGAATTTGGAGGAGAATGAAGAACTCGTGAGAAAGAAATTATCGCAGTAATACATTGCGCATTATAACCAACAGTTCGTTCTATTCGCATTAATAATGCGTAGTTAAGAAATATGAGAAGAAGGACTGCTATCGCCTATCAGTTCACATGGCAAACGGACGACTATATAACTTGTGACAACAAAACCACGCGCATTAGATAATGCATATTTCAAACTGGTGCGCTTCTGGAAAACTCCTGTCATTTTTACGGGCATTATTCTCCTGTCAGCTAGCTACTATTTCCAATATGCTCAGATAAGTCAAGGAGAACATAGTTTTTTTCTTTTTGCAGAACTCACCAAACCCCTTCTCCTCATCATGTTCTTCATCAACGCTTTGTACAAATATAGGAAAAGCAAAATTCAGAGTTGGATGTATATCGCAATATCATGTGGTTTATGGTTTATCGCCCAGTGCGCGGAAGTTCTCGCTCAAGCGTCGCCATTTTTTCGCGACCTTATCTCACCTATAAGAGACTACATTTTCTATCCGCTTCTTCCTTTTGCTGTTATAGGCGTGGTGGGTATTGGCTTATATTCTTACTCGCGTTTATCTAAGACGCGAATCATTTTTGACGGTTTTACCCTTGCTAGCTCTACTGGCTTCTTCGTATGTTCGGGTCTGTTGCTCTCCTCCTTTTCGTCGCAGTGGATCAAGCAACATTATCTGAGCGTATATGTAAATCTCATTGTGGCATCGCTTGCATTCAGCATCGTGATGTTCCGCGGTCTCGATCGCGTTATTTTGCCGTTGACCCAAGCATTATTTTTCAATTCCGTCGCAGAAATTTTTAAGGCAATTTATGTCTCCAAAGAAAGCGCCCTTGTTCACCCCATGGTCGAGACACTGACTATTATTGCAATTCTAAGTTATGCATTTACTTTTCACACCTCAAATACTGTCCCAAAAACAGCATTGACATCACGCGGAGAAGATGCGCTCAAGTATTCAATATTCGCTAGCGCATTTGCTTGCCTTGTCTACGCTGGCTTTTTATACATTAATCATCCTGGAATGCCCAGGATTCTCTGGTTTATCTTTGCATGCATGTTTGGAGCGATGCTCGGTACTCAAATCATGACTCATCACGAGAACCGACATCTTTTAACACAACGAGAGCATGACCTTGCCGTCATGACCTCATCGGAAGAAAAATTTCGTATTGCTTTTGAAAATGGGCCCACAACACTTGTCTTTTTAGACGAAGAAGGCAAAGTACTTCGTGCGAATAAAGCATTTTTTATTTTTACTGCTTTCGAAGAGGCCGACGTTCTTGGCAGCGCGTTGAGCTACATCATCCATCCGGATGACAGGGCAATTTTTGACGTCAATCTTGCGACTGTATTATCAAAACTTTCTGGCCATTCCATCCATGTCGAGTGTCGTTTTCTTCAGCGTGATGGTGCTATCCGATGGGGGTCAGCCTCTATTAGTCATATTCCCCTGACCTTTATCAGCAATGACGAAACGGCAGAATTTGTGGTTCAAATTGAAGATATTACTGATCGTAAAGTCCACGAAAGCGAACTTAAATCACTTGCTGTCAAAGATCCACTTACAGGACTTTGGAATAGAACACACTTTTTTGACTTGGTGAACGAGGTAATCGAACAACCGATGAACTCTTCAGACAGCGAGGTCAATAACACTTTTGCTGTTATGTTTCTAGACCTTGACCGCTTCAAAATGATTAATGACACTCTTGGCCACTCAGCAGGCGACCACGTTCTTCATATCACTTCTGAGTGTATTACTTCTATCGTCGGCATACGTGGTGAAGTGGCTCGAATTGGAGGAGACGAGTTCGTTATTCTGTTGGCTCCTCCCATAACAGAAACAGTGGCAAGTCTGATCGCACAAGAAATCAAGGAAACATTGGCTCAGCCCATCTTGCTTTCCCAAGGAGAAACAATCATCACGTGTTCGATTGGTGTTGTCATGTGTTCTGGACTCGAACTCACCGCTCAAGATATATTGCGCGATGCTGACGCTGCAATGTACCGAGCGAAAGAACAAGGAAAGAACTCAATTGAAATGGCTGTTTCAAAAGACCGTCAACGAATATCCACCGAATTAAGATTTTCTAACGACCTGCATCGCGCACTTAACACACAACAGATACGGGTTTTCTATCAACCGATCGTCTCCTTAGAAACAAACGAAATTATCGGATTTGAAGCACTCTCTCGATGGATTCATCCGAAAAAAGGAATCATCAGTCCTGACGAATTCATTCCTCTTGCCGAAGACACGGGCCTTATCCTCGACATTGGTTACTACATGATGGAAGAATCTTTTCGGCAACTTGGCGTGTGGCAAAAAGATTACGTAACGTCAATGGGTCGCCCACTCTTTATGAACGTCAACCTTTCAGTTACACAGCTTCGTGATCCCAAATTGTTAAGAGAAATTGAACGCGTCAAAACACAGAGTGACTGCTCTGCACATTCTATGGCATTTGAGATTACTGAAAGTGCCGTATTGGGAGACACCAAGAGAGCCATTGCGCTCTTAAACGATATTCGCGATCTGGGATTCCACCTCCGTGTCGATGACTTTGGAACTGGGTATTCCTCTCTGTCTTATCTTAAAAAGCTTCCCATCGATGGATTTAAAATCGATAAGAGTTTTGTCGATGGACTAGATATCGACGAGGATGATACAGCAATCATTCATGCACTCCTCGGATTAGCGCACGCTATGCACTTGACGGTCACGGCCGAAGGAATTGAACAGGACGCGCAACGCCTCGCGCTCAAGGAATTAGGATGCGACTATGGGCAGGGATATCTTTTCTCTCAACCCGTTCCCGCCGAAGAAGTGTCACTTCCCATCACGTCCAACCGAAATACCGGTTAACTTTTCTCAACAAATAGCCCAGGGCAGAACGATACTTTGACGTAACTATACGTATGAACGCGCCAGGTAGTACTATGAAATCTAATGGAT
>CAYMMG010000040.1:0-5822 GCA_964391505.1 uncultured Burkholderiales bacterium
ACTTTGGGATGTCTTGGTGCATTTATCGCGCTAGGTACTCAGTTTCGTGAATGGATTCTTGATCGATATGACGCGATGACGGATCGTCACAATATTGATCTCGTCGAAGAGGAAGCGAACGAAGGGGTTATTGTCGCCCGCACTCGTCGATTGGGAATGGACGACTACGACAACAATGTCGATGAAGATGAATTCGAAGCTGTTCTTCTTGATGATGAAGAAGCCGAAGAAGGAGAAGAAGACGAATCCGAGGACGATGACGTCGAATATGAGGATGAAGAAGAGGATCTAGAGGACGAAGGTGAAGAATTAGAAGATGATGAAGAGTACGAAGACGACGAAGAACTTGAGGACGAAGAAGATCTAGAGGAAGAGGACGGCGATGAGGAAGATGAGGAAGAAGACGAAATCGATCCCACTCTCGTTGTTGCAACGCAGGGAAAACTAGACGGCCACGCAACGCTGAATAGCGCAATGTATGCACCGCGTGCATGGAAGCTCCCGGCTAAATCTCTGCTTGAAAAATCAACCGCTAAAGCCATTGATAAAGAAATGATCAAACACGGCGGAAAAGTTCTCGAATCCACTCTGCATGAATTTGGCGTCGACGCGCGACTCATTGGAATGACAACCGGTCCTACAGTGACACGTTACGAACTCGAACTTGGCGCAGGCGTGAAGGTCAACAAAGTCACGAGTTTGAATCACGACATTGCTTATGCAATGGCTAGTGCTGATGTGCGAATCCTCGCACCCATTCCAGGGCGCAGCGCCATCGGAGTCGAAGTTCCCAACAAGGTCCGTCAATTAGTAACGCTGGGCGACATTTTGATGTCTGTAGATTCAGCAAAAGCGAAGCATCCACTCGAAGTTGGTCTGGGACGTGACATCTCGGGTAAATCCGTGTTGCTTAATCTCGCGAAAATGCCTCACCTTTTAATTGCTGGTGCAACGGGGGCCGGCAAGTCGAGCTGTATTAACTCGATTATTACTTCGATTTTAATGCGAACAACTCCTGAGCAGGTCCGCATGATTTTGATTGACCCTAAGCGCGTTGAACTCGGCGTCTACAACGACCTTCCTCACCTGTTGACCCAAGTTGTGACAAACCCTAAAAAAGCAGCCAATGCTTTAGAATGGGCCGTCAAAGAAATGGAAATGCGCTACGAAATGCTTGCTGAAATTGGCGTGCGTGACATAACGGGATATAACGAGGCCTTCGATCAAGGTGAACTACCTACGCGCGATGATCCTGACCCTATTTCAGGGAAGAGCTACGATCGTTTGCCGTTCATTCTTGTCGTCGTTGACGAGCTCAACGATTTGATGATGGTCGCTGCGCGAGACGTAGAAGCATCGATTACTCGTATTGCTCAAATGGCGCGAGCAGTCGGTGTACACCTGATCGTTGCAACACAGCGTCCCAGCGTCGACGTCATTACCGGAGTTATCAAAGCCAATATCCCATCGCGTCTTGCCTTTGCCGTCACATCGCTTCAAGACTCGCGCGTTATCCTCGATCAACCCGGTGCCGAGAAACTCGTCGGTCAAGGCGACATGCTGATCGTCACTGCCAGCTCGAGTAAAGCACAACGTATTCAGGGTTCGTGGGTCTCAGAAGATTGCGTCCGAAAAGTCACAGCGCACTGGCGCCGTCAAGCAACAGAGCTTGCTTATGTGGAAGGTATTGTCGACGAAGCGAAATCGGGTGGAGGCAACTCCGGGGACGACGACGATAGCGATGCGCTCTTCGAAGAAGCAATGGAACTTGTCGTGCGTGCTGGTCAAGGATCCACCTCAATGTTGCAACGTAAACTTCGCGTGGGTTTTTCACGTGCAGGACGATTGATGGACATACTCGAACGCAGGGGAGTTGTTGGGCCAAGCGAGGGAAGTAAAGCGCGAGCAGTTCTCATGACAGTCGAAGAGCTCGATAACTTGCGCGAGCGGGGAGAAGCCTAACCTTTCTATTAGAATGTAGACAACGAAAAAGGTTAAGTAACCTCCAACACGTGGAGCAAAAATGAAATCGGGGCAGAAAAAAACTCTTCCATTAGCGCTGGGTGCTTTGGGCGTTGTTTTTGGTGATATAGGAACGTCACCGCTATATTCCGTTAACGAAATTTTCGAAAAAACGCATGCGCTCGGGCATGAACGCAACGCCGTCATCGGTGGAATCTCTCTTGTCTTTTGGGCTCTCACGATCGCGATTTGCTGTAAGTACATTATCTTTGTTCTTCGCGCCGACAAGCAGGGTGAAGGTGGGGTCTTTACTCTCTTTGCGATTCTGCGGGAACATAGAAATCGGGTGACACTTGCAATGATGGGGCTCCTAGTGATTTCGGCGGGTTTTCTGCTGGGAGAAGGGATCATTACGCCTGCAATTAGCGTGCTCGCTGCCGTAGAAGGCGTAGAGGTTGTTTCATCATCGTTTTCGCGTTTTGTAATTCCTTTAACATTGATTATTCTCAGTGCCCTCTTTCTTGCTCAGCGAAAAGGTACTCATAAAGTAGGACGTCTTTTCGGACCCATCACATTGACGTGGTTCGTAGCCATTGGCGGAATCGGTTTATTTCATGTCCTGCGTAACCCAGAAATCGTTTATGCGCTCAATCCCGTGAATATTCGTCACATTTTTGATCACTTTAGCTTTCACGGAATTTTACTTCTCATGGGATCTGTCATTCTTGTGATTACTGGGGGAGAAGCACTCTATGCGGACCTCGGTCACTTTGGGAAAAAACCTATCCGTCTTTCCTGGGTCGCTATTGTGTACCCCGCACTCGTACTTAACTATTTGGGTCAAGGCGCATTTCTTTTATCGGGCGAACAGGTTCAAAACGAAAATCTTTTCTTTTCAACCGTTCCTCAGGTGCTGCTGATTCCCATGGTCATCCTTGCAACATGTGCGACCGTCATTGCCTCGCAAGCATTAATCACCGGCGCTTTTTCTCTTGCCTCTCAAGGCATGGCACTCAGTCTTATTCCCAAAATGCGTGTTGTACACACACATCGAGAACATGAAGGTCAGGTATATATTCCCTTTGTCAATTGGTCGATCTTTATCGGTTGTGTATTCCTCGTGCTCGCTTTTCGATCGAGTGGAAATCTTGCAGCAGCGTATGGACTTGCGGTCTCTGCGGTTATGCTCAACACATCCTTGGCTGTATGCCTGGTGGCCATCCATACGTGGAAATGGCGCAAAATGGTCGCCATCCCTTTGTTCACGTTCTTTGCAATAATCGATGCATTATTTTTGCTGAGTAATCTGGTGAAAATCCCAAGTGGTGGTTACGTCCCTATTATTACTGGGGCTGTTCTTGCGACCATTATGTTTACATGGAATTGGGGTCGCCGCAAAGTGCGAGTGGCTATAGAAAATATTGACACATCAACAATGGCAGAATTTCTTGAAAGCAAGAATAGCGAAAGTCAGCATTTTCCTCGTTCCATGATTATGTTGACGCCGGAACATCCCACTGAGTTGAATTCAGGTACTCCGACAATTGCAGCACTTTTCAAAAGGCGTTACGACTACTTGCCTCGTCATCTTATTCTGTTAACAATTCGACAGAAAAGAAGACCTCACGTTGCGCCCGAAGAACGATATGAAATTATCGAATTCGATAATGACCATGACAACGATCGTTCGCTCCTTTCTATACAAGCAAACTTTGGCTTCATGGAAGATGCAGACGTGGAAGAAATCGTGACATATTTAGCTGAGAATAAAGCACTTTCTGCCCATGAAGATCCGAAACAATGGCTTATTCATGCAACCAAGGAAAGGGTCGTCATCAAAACAAAAGCTCACGGTCTAGAAAAATTTCGATATGGTCTCTTCCGGTCACTCTCGCGGCAAGCCCAGCCGGCATATTACTATTTCGGTCTGGATAATGATACGCGTTTGTCCTTGGAACTGATTTCTGTTGAGCTTTAGATATGGCGCATGCCTGCAGGGTAGGCGACCTGGCTGGGCTTTATTCTTGTGACTGTTCACCCGACTTGCATTCAGTGGGGTAGGTTAGGCTAACCTAACTTCTTATTAACCTCCAAGCACAGGAAACCGCATGAAAAAAATCTTACTAGTCGCAAGTCTTGTCATTGTTGTACTCGTGGCCTTTACGGGCTGCTCCAAGAGCAAGGACGGCGAGTCAACGTCTTCGGCGAAAGCCAGCGGAACGATAGTGGTCTATACAGGTCGAAGTCTCGATCTCATTGAGCCCATTGTTGAAGACTTTGAGAAAGAGACCGGTATTAAAGTTGAACTTCGAGACGGCGAGAGTGGCGAACTAGCTACACAGATCCTGACGGAAGGCGACGCTTCTAAAGCAGATGTTTTCTTCTCTCAAGATGCAGGTGCACTCGGCTTACTCTCAGACAGAGATCTGTTGACAAAACTTCCTTCGGACATAACGCAGCCTGTGGGCGATCGATTTAAGTCCACCAAGGATGAGTGGGTCGGAACAAGTGGACGCGCGCGCGTCGTTGTTTATAATCCCAACTTAGTAAGTGAACTACCGGGAGATTTAGACGATCTTGTTTCTCCAGAATATAAAGACAAAATTGCGTACGCTCCGACCAATGCATCCTTTCATTCTTTCGTTACAGCGCTTCGAGAGCTCAAAGGTGAAGATGCAGCGAAAGAATGGCTAACTAAGTTTGCTGCTAACGAACCCAAGGCATATGCAAAAAATGCAGAGATCGTAAAAGCGGTTAATGATGGCGAGATCGCAATGGGTCTTGTGAATCATTACTACCTCTTTGAATTAACGCAAGAGGTGGGGGCCGACAAGATTGTTGCAAAAAATCTTTTCTTTAAGAACAAGAGTGTCGCAAACTTGATTAATGCTGCAGGAGTTGGCGTGTTAAAGACATCTGACAATAAGCAGGCTGGGCAAGCATTCGTGAAATACCTTACGAGCGAAAAAGGTCAAAAGTATTTTGTGAATGAAACTTTTGAATACCCCGTGATATCAAGCGTCGAACAGGCCAAAGGTCTTCCCACAATTGGCGAAATTGATGCACCGGATATTGATCTTTCTGACCTTGCCTCATTAGACGAGACGCTGGAACTCCTTAATGAGGTAGGTCTCATTACGAGGTAGTCTCTAAACCTTGAAAAACAATATTTTCTATCGATCAGAATCGAGTAGGTATTATCCTTATCTCATAGGGGTCATAGCTACTCTTTTCTTGTTCCTTTGTCTTTCAACATACTTCTATCTTTTTACGATAGTTAGTGACGTTCCTCGTTCTCTCATATGGGACATCCTTATTAATCGCAGGATAATGAATCTTGTCGTAAGGAGTCTTTCGCTTGCTGGAATCGTGGCGCTAGTCGCAAGCGCACTCGGAGCCCTCTTTGCTATCTTGATCGAGAGGACAGATCTATGGATGAAGAAAACGTGGCATGCTTTGATCGTGATTTCGATGGCGATCCCATCGTATGTGTTGGCGTATGCATGGGTAACAATTTTTCCCGACATGGCATCGTTTAAGGGAGCGATCATGATTCTTTCTCTCATTACCATTCCCTATTCGTATCTCAACATACGGTCTGCGTTAAAAAACCTCGATACCTCGATTGAAGAAGTTGCTCGCAGCTTAGGAAGCAGTAATCTCAAAACGCTCGGAGTTGTTGTTCTTCCCCAGCTAAGAAGGTCGATCTTGTCGGGAATGCTCATTGGGGTACTGTACGTCATTACTGATTTTGGTGCAGTTTCAACATTGCGCGTTGAGGTTTTTACTTGGGTCATTTATGGTTCCTACCGTTCAGGCTTTAGCCCCGAAAGAGCAGCTGTGCTTGCAAGCCTTCTCTT
>CAYMMG010000041.1:0-5395 GCA_964391505.1 uncultured Burkholderiales bacterium
CTACAAAACCTACTCCCGCATAAAGTGCAGAACCAAGAATTACCATCCAGGATGTCCGATCAGGCCACACATGATATTTTTCGCGCTGCAACATTATGAGTAATACAAGAGAAGCAACAAGATATGCCATGGTGTGTGCAAGACCCATCACGACGAGTAAGTTCAGACCCGAAACATGGCGAGATCCAATCAATGCAGCCCCCGACATAACAATTGACGAAATGAGGATCGTCAATGCAGGAAGACGAATGTTTGATTTAGCAAAATATATTCGAGAGGTTGCTTGAAAAACGCTATACGGCATAATTCCTAATACCAAAACAACAAATACAACTTCCACCATGTCTTGTCCTGATTTTGCTTGTCCCTGTGCCACAATATTGATAATCGGTCCATAGAGTGCAACACAAACTCCGGTTACGACAACCATGGGTCGATACGTCCACGTCATCATGTTGGAAACGATGTCGCGAAATTGAGTGTTTACATTTTCTTTTAATGCACTAGACGAAAGATCAGGCAAAAGCACTGTGGCAAACGATTGCGACAGAATTGCATAAGGAGCGAGAAAGAAAACGAAAGCAAGTTGGTATGCCACAACCGCGCCTTCACGTTGATTGCCCATCAGAAGAGTAGCCCCCAAGAGCAACGCCGCGGAGGCTTGGATAGCGATCGCCCATACCGACGACGACAAAACACTGAGTCCGCTTTTCAGATCCTTGCTCGGTAAGAAACTTATTCCGTTGCGCATCGCAACAACGACGGGAATTGCGACAAATGCCAGACATGAACCGGTACCTGCAATTCCTAAGATAATCGTGTCACGCAAAGGCATTGCGACACCAGATGTATTTCTAGCAAAACTAAAAACAATGATCGTCGCCATAATAAACATTGAACTCCCCATGGGAGCAATAACCGTTGTAATGAATTTTTTCTTAGCAGTTAGTACAGCAATGGCCACTGCACCAAAACCGTAAAGAATTACTTGAGGAATGAAAAATCGAAGAAGTATCGCGCCGGTTCGAACCTGAGCATCCCGGGTACCATCTGGTGCTCGAGAAAATAGCCACTCAGAAAGGGGCTGAGCAAAGAGCACTCCAATAATGGAGACTGTGCCCAAAATAATCAAAACAAGTGCCACTAAAGATGACACCATTTTTTTCAGCTCTGCGTCGCTCCGCGCCATCGCGTGAACAAGCTGTGGAACAAGAGCTGCCGAAAGCGCACCGGCCGCCAATAGATCGAAAAGGACGTTTGAAATTGCATTAGTCGATTGAAAGGTGTTGCCAAGTGCAGTAGTTCCCAAAACTCCCGCGATAACGATTATCCGAACAAAACCTAATAGACGCGACGCAATTGTTGCAGCTGCCATAGAGGCAACAGCACGATGGGTCGTCATGGTGCACTAAGCGCAGGAGCAGGACTCTTTGCTTTATCACTCACTCCATAGATGACATGCGTTCCAGCAATGTTTTCTGCGTGTGCAACCAGAAGTGCGGCTCGACCACTAGGAGCTTCAGCGTTGTCGACAACACTAAATGCGGCCAATGTTGGGCCTAGTAGTTCGATTGCGTCTGATCGATCTGGCGTATCAGTTTCACTACCCACAAACCCGATGCTTACGGGAAGTGTTGAATGAAAGCGTGAAACAAATGCCGTAACACGTTTATTATCCAAATCGGTCCTATCAACAAGAAGTATAAATGAAACCGGCTGAACAGGATCGAAACTCTGTGCTTGCTCTAGTTCTGAAAATGCTTTATATGTTTCAAAAATATCAGCAACTTGTACAGCTGGAAAAGCTACTGGTGGCGTTCCGCCCGCCCGTACATTGAGCAATTGAGTGTACAGTATTGCAGTCTGCGCATCTTTGTCTTTCTCGTTTCCCACGAGAGTTTTAACATTCTCAAGTGCATTTAAATCTTTTGCAATTTTACTTTTATCGCTTTTAAGAAAATCCTCGTTCATATCAATGACTGCGCCTAATCGAGCACCGGCAACAGAGAGCAGCTCTTGCGTCTCTACCCGCGTAGCATCAGATATGTCACCGATGGTTACGAGAAAAACAGTTTGACCTGCGAGATAATCTCGAACAGTGTGTCCTGCAAGAGCAGTATCTTGCGCATCCTTCTTTTCAACCGCAGAGCGCAAACGATCATTTTCTGTTTTTCGTTCAATCGAGTTACTCTCGGCATTTGCAATTCGATTGCGTAAGCCGTCAACAATGGCACGATCAATAACGGTTGACCCCATCACGATCCCGAGCCCTAAGGCGAGAAAAACAGCAACTATCGAGATAACGTGATATCGAAAATTAATCATGAGAACCAATCTGAGATGGAGTACCAAATGTCACGAACCGTTAACCGTAATCCGCTCAAGAATACTCGAAGCGGTTCAGCAACGATTGCCATAATAACAACTACGATAAGCGCAGATGCAAGAAGCAATACAATATCGCTTCGCCGAACGCGACCTTCATAGAGACGCGATACACCTTTGGCATCGACGAGTACTGGGCCGAGTCGTGTTCGTGTAAGAAAGGTCGACGCCATTCCTCGGCGTCCCTTATCTAAAAGCTCGACCATTGTCCCGTGAGTTCCGACTGCAACAATTAATGAGGCGCCCGCTTCGTATGCCATCAACATAGCGACATCTTCACTCATGCCATTACTCACAAATTCTTTGTAGGGACGCCCAAATGCCTCAAGCTCTTCTCGTCCGGGTGCCCGACCATCGCGATGCACGTGGTGAATCAGTTCTGGTCCGTCAAGCGCTGCTGCTGTCACTGAATCGAAATCACCAATAATGATGTCCGCGGTGAGTCCAACTTCCAAGAGCGCATCTGCTCCCCCATCGACCGCAATAATCACAGGTTTATATTCTTTGATGTAGGGCTTGAGCGTTTGTAAATCTTTTTTGTAATCGTGTCCACGCACAACAACCAAACAATGACGTCCTTTAAAGTGTGTTCGGAGATCAGGAAGTTCGAGGGGGGCAAAAAACTCGTCCACTTCTTTGTCAATGTATTCCAACGTATTTGTTGCAAAGGTCCGTAGCTCGTTTCCAATATTGTCACGAGCTTCATCCATTGCCTTTTGGATCGCTGTATGCGACCACACAAGAACGTCGCGACCCTCGCTACCCTGTGGACCGACAAATTGGACACGACCAGCGTCAGTATCTATTGTTGCTTTTTCGAAAAGGCCAATATCAGCAAGATTTGAATCGACACAATCCACAAGAGGAATACCCGCACTATCGAGCACACTTGGTCCACCGTTGGGATATCGCAACGTTATCGAAGGTCGAACATTAATGACGCCAGCAACTTTTGCTTGTACAAGACTTTCAGCGGCAACACGGTCAAGGTCATCATGTGCAATGACAACAATTTGACCAGGAGATACAATCTTGGCGAGATCTTTTGTGCGTGGTCCACAGATAAGAGTTCCCGATATCGACATAAGATATACATTCTTCCATGCAGGAATACGTTTTGCCCAGTTGTTGAGCTCTTGTGCCTGCAAGTTCAGCCGATTCGATCAGCTCCAAACGCATGTGCAAGACGAGAAACAACGCTGGCAGGTTTTTCGAATACTCGAATTGTTCGCGATCCGATGCAGATTCGTACAGGTTCTCCGCCGGGAATATCGCCGACGTAGCGTCCATCACAGACCATGACACATTCTTCTTCTGCTTCGAGATATAGGTTTTCATTATTTGTCAGCACTACAGGAGGAATCCGAGGATGATGTAAAGCCACGAGGGTAACACTCATCACATTGCTATACGGAGAAATTGCAGGTCCACCTGCAGACGATGAGTATGCGGTTGATCCGAGTGGCGTGGAGACTATGACTCCATCGCAGACAAAAGTCGACCCGTTTGTTGCATTGTTCTCGTCATCTGCGTACACAGAAAATTCAGATACGACATCATCCATTTGTCGTCGAAGTAATTGTTGGCGTTCCTCGACTCCTGTTTCATTTATTTCCCTCTGCAATGAGCCGAAAATAGGTGGTGAGCTGATCATGGTGATACGGGCAGCTCGTTGAACACTTTTTCGTTCAATGACAAATTCGTTTATGGCATAAAACTTTCCAAAACTCGCATCTATATCAAGAACGCACCGTATATTTGGTTCAATCGTATTGAGACCAGCAAGAAGCACATCGATGTTGTCTGGCGGAAATGAGGGAAGAAAACCGAAACGCCCCAAGTTGATTCCCGCAAGAGGGATATCATGTTCCAAGGCTAGACGCGTCGCAAAAAGAAATGTTCCGTCTCCACCGATGGAAACAACACAATCTGCATCTGATGCGTCATCAACAACATTCATACCATATCGTGAAACATTGCTTGATATATCGCGTGCAATTTTTTCAGCATCGTCTTTTTCGACGTTGAGACAAAGGTAGAGCGATTCAATCATGGGTTTCCTCGGGTGGTGCTAATGCTTGCGCGACGACCGATTCAATTCTACTGTCATCGACCTTTGCAGGGCCCGGCCCTGCAAACTCATTACTCTTGATAAGGCAGAGGTATTCACTGTTCCCCTTTGCTCCCTTAATCGGAGAAACAGCAATGTCGACCATGCTGAGCTGTGAAGATAAAGAGTCACGCACACGAACAATACAATCCTGATGTGCACCCGGACGTGTAACGACTCCACGAGAATCAATATCTCGTTGATCGCATTCGAACTGAGGTTTAATCAGAATGATGAATTCCACGGGTTCAAGGCACGCAGTTACTGGATCAATTAGAGGGACAATTGACGTGAATGACACGTCAGCTACTCCGAGCGAACACATTCCTCCAATAGATTGAGGAGTGATTGCGCGTGCGTTGGTCTTCTCGAAAACACTGACACGATCATCGTTGCGCAAAGAGGAATCAATCTGGCCGTGTCCCACATCGAGTGCGACAACATGTGCAGCACCGTGCTGCAAAAGACAGTCCGTAAACCCGCCTGTCGAGGCACCGATGTCGAGACAGCGTTTTCCTTGTGTTGAAATAGCGAAACTCGAGAGTGCGTGTTCGAGCTTGAATCCACCACGCGAAACGTATCGAGACCGTTCGGGAACGAATTCAACCGCACTTGCGTTATCAACAAAGCTGGCGGTACTTTTTTGGACGGAACCATTCACAAGTATCTGGCCCGATGAGATCAGTTCGGCGGCTTCTTCGGGACTCTCAGACATATTTCGTTTAACTAACAGTTTGTCGAGCCGAATTCGTGCCACGTGCCACTATACTAAATGCCACATAAATCGCCCGATGAATTAGCAAAGGCCACCATGAAAGCATCTGATTTTTACGCATCTCACGAGGATCTTCTTACTCACAAGTGTGAAACCATTCCAGCAGCAATGCTCCACTTGCCATC
>CAYMMG010000042.1:0-4679 GCA_964391505.1 uncultured Burkholderiales bacterium
AGTTAGGGTTGGACCTTGGAAACGGGGATATTAATACGAAAGCTGCTACAAGGTCCGTCCCTCCCCAAAAGTGACTAAGTAGCAGCAGTTCGTTCAGTTGTCCCGAGAATCATCGTGTGCGATTTGTTAGCGATCCTTCGTTTTACTCAGGATGACATGCGTTGATACGACTATAAATACAGCACTCCGCGCGCAATTGACCATGCGCTTCCACCCACACGAGGCACCATCTCTCCGTCGCTATTAAGTGCCAAAGAGATCGTGATCTCACTAGGACGACCCATTGCGTAACCTTGATGAAGAGTAACACTTTTAGTGTCAGCTAATAACTGTGGAAAATGCTGTGAAAAATAATGTGCAAGTGCTCCTGCTGCACTTCCCGTTCCAGGATCTTCCGTCATGTCACGAATATCACTATTAAACATCCGTGTATGAATTGTCTGCGCGTCGGAACCATCAAATGAGAACGCATAAACGCGCTCAGAAGGAGCGTTTTTGAGTACAAGCGCAATGTCGATTTGTGAAGGAGTAATAGAGTTGAGGAATTCACGTGAGCTGATTGGAACGATAAGGAAGGCAAGACCAGCTGAGAAGAACTCGAGTGGAAAATCCTGTGCAATGGCCTCTGCTGGTATTCCTAAACTTGCAGCAAGTGCATTTTGATCAATGGTACGTGCATGCCAATTTTGCATAGGCTGTTGATACATATATGCTCGGGTTTGATCTGCTTCTTCAATATCAATTGCGGTCGGCCCTACTCCTAATTCGAGAATGAATTGGGTCGGACAACTTGGAATGGTTGAAAATAGATGTAGAGAAGTCCCGATAGTAGGATGACCAGCCATTGGTAGTTCTTCGGCCATGGTAAAAATTCTTACTTTTGCCAGATGACGAGAGTCCTCAGGTTCAAAAATAAAAGTAGTTTCAGGAAGAGAAAACTCCGCAGCAATTTTCTGCATTAACTCTGTAGATGGAGTGGAGTCACCTACACTTCGACAATCCACAACTGCGAGTGGACCTCCTCCAAAAGGGGCATCTGTAAAAACATCGTATGTGAAATAGGGTAGTTCGGACATGAAAAATTAGATGTCGAGGAACCGAACATCTGCGGCGTTATTTTGAATAAACGCTTTTCGTAATTCAACGTTTTCACCCATAAGCACGGAACATGCCTCGTCGGCAAGTGCGGCTTGTTCGACCGTGATTTGGAGCAATGTGCGTTGCGCTGGATCCATTGTGGTTGCCCACAATTCTTGGAAGTCCATTTCACCTAAACCTTTCAGGCGTTGAATCTCCGGCTTGCGGCCTTCGTTCTTATCGAGAAATTCCTGAAGTGCGGCTTCATCTTTGATATACGTTTTGGTTTTTCCTACAACAGCAGAAAAAAGCGGTGGCTGCGCAGCGTAAACATAGCCGGCTTCGACAAGTGGGCGCATTTGGCGGAACAAAAATGTGAGAAGAAGCGTGCGAATGTGTGAACCGTCGACATCAGCATCAGCGAGAATAATGATCTTATGATAGCGAGCTTTTTCTAAATCGAATTCGTCAGCAAAACCTGACCCGATGGCTTGAATTAGTGCTTGAATTTCGAGGTTTTTCAGCATTTTATCGAGACGAGCGCGCTCTACGTTGAGAATCTTTCCCCGAATAGGAAGAATGGCTTGGGTGCGGGGATCACGAGCGTCTTTGGCTGAGCTTCCCGCGGAGTTACCTTCCACGATAAAGATTTCGGATTCTTCTGCATTGCGCGAAGAACAGTCAGCGAGTTTTCCAGGAAGACCAGCACCTTCAAGAGCAGATTTTCGTCGCGTTAAGTCTCGTGCCTTGTGTGCTGCTTGACGAGCCTCGGCTGCTTTAAGAACTTTTGCGACAATGAGTTTTGCTTCTGCAGGATGCTCTTCGAGCCAGTCTCGCAATTTTTCGTTTGTTGCCTTCTCGACAGAAGAACGCATTTCAGTGTTACCCAATTTTGTTTTTGTTTGACCTTCAAATTGAGGATTTGCCAGCTTGACGGACACAATTGCAGTCAAACCTTCACGTATATCTTCGCCTGTTAGGTTTTCGTCTTTTTCTTTAAGGAAGCCCTTGCCGCGAGAGTATTTATTTAAGGCGTTTGTCATGGCTTTCTTAAAGCCCTCTTCATGCATTCCGCCTTCGGTGGTTGCAATATTGTTCGCAAAAGAGTGAAGACCTTCGTTGTAGCCGGTGTTCCACTGCATTGCTACATCGACTTCGTTTCCATTCGCATTTTCCGTAAAGTGAATGACATCCTCAAAGAGCGCTTCTTTTGCTTTATTGAGATGCTTGACGAAGTCACGAAGCCCACCCTCGAAATAAAAGTCTCGAGTGATTGCTTCTTCGGGACGCGAATCAGTAAAGGTGATCCTAAGGCTTCTATTAAGGAATGCCATTTCACGTAAGCGCTCAATGAGCGTACGTGCATTAAATTCGACAGTTTCAAAAATAGATGCATCCGGCCAAAAGCGTACTGTCGTTCCTGTAACTGAGCTTGCGCCCTCTTTTTGGATGGAACCCTGCGCTTTCCCACCATCTTTAAAAGTGAGTGCGTGCTTCGCGCCATCACGATGGATTTCAAGATCGAGCTGGGACGAAAGAGCGTTAACAACAGAAACTCCCACCCCGTGCAGACCACCGGAAATTTTATAACCCTCTCCGCCAAATTTTCCTCCGGCGTGGAGCACGGTGAGAACGACTTCAGCTGCAGACATTCCTTCGTATTCAGGATGATCATCGACAGGAATTCCGCGCCCATTGTCTTGAACCGAACAGCTGCCGTCTTCGTGGATAACTACATTTATTTCGGTGCAGTACCCTGCCATTGCTTCGTCAACAGCATTGTCGACGACTTCGTAGACAAGGTGGTGGAGACCACTAGGGCCAGTGGATCCGATGTACATTCCTGGGCGTTCACGCACAGGTTCCAGGCCTTTAAGGACAGTGATATCTTTTGCTGCATATGCCATGTTTTTATGTCCGATAATCGATTAATTTGTAGGCTCTTATCTTACCAGAATTTAGTGTCAAAAGTGCTGGGGAAGACGCCTTTCGGGCGAGAAATTATGCCCGAATTCATCTGTTCGAATTATGGTTATTGCGACGTTCGCAGCGTATAAATCTCGAGATGAAATGCGAGGTAGTTTATGAATCATCGAGAATAGTATCTCGTGATTTTCGGTCACACTATTTTCCGCGTTTAACCGACATTACAATCGACGTGATATTTTCCCCAGCAATATTTTTATTGAGTTCCGTCACAATGCTTTCTTGCATGTACTTCAATTGTGTTCCCCATGCAGGATGGTCTGCTGCAACATAGAGAACACCATCACGCACATGACGGACATGTACATGTTGAGCTACATCGGGGCCTACTATGCCTTCCCATAATGAATGCACGCTCGAAACAACGAGAGCTGCTGATCCTACCGATGTTTCAGAAAAACGTGAAACGCATTCTTTGATTGACAGAGTTGTAGGAAGAGACTGGTTTTCACACTCCTCGAGACGCACAATTTCATCCTGGGGGACAAGTGTCTTCGAACTCATCACAACATCCTAGAACATGTCAGATGGAGTAATTATGCCTGATGCTACGGTAAAGCACTCATCCACTTTCAGTGTTGAAGGAATATCTGTTGCTGTTGTAACAAAAGTCTGAGCTGCGGGAAGACATTCAATCAGCCTATGGGTACGACCTAAATCAAGTTCAGAAAAGACATCATCAAGTAACAATATCGGATTATCTCCCGTTGTTACATGCACCACTTTATGTAATGCCATCTTTAACGCAAGCGCCATTGAACGTTGTTCGCCTTGACTGGCTTGTGTTCGCGTATCGCGATCATTAATACTGAGAGCAAGGTCATCGCGATGAGGGCCGACGACACTATGGCATCGCCGCGCTTCAATGGACGCATACTCTTCAATCTTGGCAGCAAATAAATCAGCAATTTCTTCCACACTTAGTGATTCATCTGGGTCAGCATCTTGTCCGTGATCATTATCAAAAACTTTCGCAATGTAACGTACACCGATATCAGAATTCATACCTGAAATATGGTGATACGAACTTTGTAAAACATCTCGCATCTGCGACAGAGCAACAAGGCGGCCTCTGGTTATCTGCGAACCTGAAGAAACAATAGAAGCATTCAAGACGTCAAGAACTCTGGGTTCATATTCTCCTGATTTTAGGTAGGCATTTTTTTGTTTAAGAGCGCGAGAATAATCTGCGTGGGCAGCTACATACTTGGGTGAAATTTGGTGGAGGGTATCGTCAAAAACATCGCGACGTAGTGATGAAGATCCTTTAATGATATCGAGATCATCCGGAGTAAAAATACTGACACGCAACGTACCGAGCAGATCTCTGTTTCGCCTTAATTTTTGACCATTTACCAGTACTGAGTCACGGCCCACACGATTTAACGTCGCGACAATATCTTGAGGTCTTTCATCATCGGTCAAGCGTACTTTTATGTGTGCGGATTCAGCACCTTTTCTAATCACGTCATCGTTGGTAACGTGGCGAAAACTCTTTGTGTGGCTTGCCCAGTACATCGCCTCTAAAAGGGATGTTTTTCCTTGGCCATTGTCGCCCACAAAAACAGTAACGCCTTTAGTTAAATCGATATCGCACTGACGTATGATTCGAACAT
>CAYMMG010000043.1:0-3594 GCA_964391505.1 uncultured Burkholderiales bacterium
CGGCGAAGGGATCAAAGAATGCACCAAACGTTGTAGGTCCAATCCGTCGGGCAATGACGCCATCGACGACATCGCTCATCGACAGAATAAAAAAGGCGGTCCACACCAACCAACCCGATTGTTCGTAATACATCCACACGAGAAAAGGAACAGATGCTACTAAACGCACAAGTGTCAAAACATTTGCGGGTGTCATGACAGCAGTTGAGGAATATCGAAATCGCGCAGGAGCAATGGAAGAATTATCGGGCGATGATATATCCACCTCAGATCCCCCTCTATTCATGAGCGAATGTTAGCTTAGAAACAGTTGTGCGTGGCGATCCACGCCGGACACTTCGGCTATTTCCACGTCAATGAAGTCTCCTCTGCTGTACATCGAGCCTTGCGTGTCAACATGAATAACGCCATCTATTTCGGGCGCACTGTCGAATCCGCGCGTCGTCAATGAACCCGAGGTATTCATTGAATCAACCATGACACGTTGACGTGATCCTACAGTTGAAAGGAGAAGACGTTGAGTAATGTGATCTTGTGCTCGCTGCAACTCTCGTGTGCGCATTTGGGCCAATTCAGAATCAATTTGATCTGAATAGGTATACGCTGTTGTATCCTTCTCATGCGAATAGGGGAAGAACCCCGTCCACGTGAGATCAGCCTTCTCGATAAAAGTCACCAGCTCATTATGATGAGTTTCCGTTTCACCGGGAAAACCTACAATAAAGTTGGAACGAAAAACGGCTTCGGGTTTCGCCTCACGAATTGTAGAAATAAGCTCGTGGAACTTTTCAGAACTTCCTGGCCTTTTCATATGACGCAATAATTCGGGATGGGCATGCTGTAATGAAAGGTCGAAATACGGAACGGAACTGGGTAGGGTCAGCATCGTTTCCAAAAGGTCGCCGCGCAGTTCTGAAGGATAAATGTAGACAAGGCGTTGAATTTCTAAACCGTCGCCGCGCAACTTATCAATTTCACGCATAATGTCAGACAGCGTTGCATCATCGTCGACATCGCGACCGTACCACGCAATATCTTGTGCAACGAGAACAATTTCTTTCACGCCATTGTTCACAAGCATGCGAGCTTCATCAACGATGGATTCCATCGAACGTGAACGTTGTTTGCCTCGAAAAGTTGGTATTGCACAAAACGCGCAGTTGCGATTACAACCTTCGGCCACTTTGAGATACGCCCACGGAGAATCTGGTTTAGGTCGGGGCATATCTAAAAGGTCACGCACGCCAATAGGTTTTGACTTTAGTGTCACCGGTTCGAAAATCTGTTCAGCGATGTTGGCTTCGTGTGCAAATCCCACTATGGCATCCACTTCAGGAAGTGCAGTTTTCAATTCATCTTCATAGCGTTGCGCCATGCATCCCGTGACAACAAGCTTGGCTCCCGCTTTACGGGAGCCCGAAAGTTCGAGCGTAGTATTAATTGATTCTTCCCTGGCAGCATCAATAAATGCACAAGTGTTCACCACCACGACATCTGCCTGGGTGGGGTCCTCGGTGGCAACCAAACCATCTTCGATAAGACCCTGTGCAGCTTTATCCGAGTCCACAGCATTTTTGGCACAGCCAAGAGTTTCAATATAAAAGGTTCGAGTCATACAATCCGCACTAGTAAGCGAACATCTATTCTATCGTGTTACCAGTGCGATTGATAATCACTAATAATTTTGTCCAACGATTCATAAATGATCCCTTCGCTCGATATCCCTATTTCTACCGATTCTCCGACAGCCTGCGTTGCGAGGAATTCATCTGTTGAAATAATGGGTTCGCCTGTTTTATCGATAGTGAGATATATGTGCTTTGTTGGCCCGCTCGATTTGATGGACTCTATTGTTGCTGCAATACGTATTGGGGTTCCAACGTCAGCGTCCAAAGACACAACATCTTCTGGTCGCGACATCAATAGCTTGGCACTTCCTGAAACTTCGCTACGTTGAGAAAAGTCCTTGAAGCCAGTTCCGTATATTTCCTCGTCGTAATTCACAACATTTGCAATCCCTACAAGCTGCGCAACTGACAAAGAATTCGGACATAAATATAAGTTGTCAGACGTATCGAACTGCACAAGCTTTCCATCCTGGATAACAGCAACTCTGTCTGCTAGTTCGAAGGCTTCGTTGACATCATGAGTGATCACAATCACTGTGCAATTTACTGACTTTAAACTTTCCAAAATTTGGCGACGCACGGAAATTCTTAACCATTGATCAAGTGCAGAAAAGGATTCATCTAATATGATGACTTTTGGATTCCCTGCCAGCGCTCGCGCCACAGCCACTCGCTGTTGTTGGCCCCCAGAAATCTGATCCACCTTCTTTGTGGCAGTGTTTTCTACATCTTCCAATTTAACGAGAGAAAGATACTCTCTGACTTTCTCAGATCTACCCTTCTTGCCTTTAATTCCGAACCCAACGTTCTGCTCTACATTAAGGTGCGGGAAAAGGGCGCCATCTTGTGGAACGATTCCAATTGAACGATCCTTGGGATGCATTTTTGAGATATCACGACCATCGAGAAAGATTTCGCCTTCACATTCTTCGAATCCTGCAAGACAACGAGCAAGCGTTGTCTTGCCACTGCCTGACTGTCCCATTATTGCAATTACTTCACCTTGATCTATGTCGAGCTGTATATCACTGAGCACACGCTTTTTCCCGTAATCCTTAGATCTAATATCTATGCGCAAATATTTATCGGTCATATTTAACCTTTACAAGAAACAACAACGGCAAAACGCACAGACCCATCAAGAGCAACATTGTAGGCGCCACCACGGCGTACTGTGACACCGAGATATTCGACCACATTGTTGTTGCTAACGTGTTTTCACCATTGGGTCGCAACAAGAGAGTAATCGGTAGTTCTTTGACGACACCCACAAATACTAAGATCGATCCCGCTATCACACCCTGCACGCTTAATGGCAGAGTGATCCTTGCCATCGATCCCCACTTTCCTTTTCCCAACGTATAGGAATTCTCAATGTACGCAAGTGAATGTTGCTCAAGAGAATTCTTTATCGGCCCAATAGCCAAATACGAAAAGGCCACACAAAGTGCGACGATAACCAACGGCCATTCCAGATAGATTGCTGGAACGATTCTCGTTCCCACGTATACCATCGCAATCGCCGTGACGATGCCGGGTATTCCGTGAAAAGCGGTCACTAATTTCTCTATGAATAACCCGATTTTTGAATATGTTGAAAACAACGCAATAGAAAAAGCGAAAACAAAACCTAAAGCAACAACAGCAGTTCCGAGAAACAACGTATTAGTGAAGGGATCTATCAAATCTCCAGGATCAACCGCACTCTTGTATTGAAAGACCCACCCCATCGAGCGTACAAGGGGTACGCCTACCAATGAACCAAAATAGAGAGCCAAGACAGCTTGAAATAATAAATTCCACTTACCAAGCTTGAGCATTTTTGATGCATGAGACACTCTCGCAGCGTTGGTTCGCTTCTGTTTTTTTCCGGCAATACTTTCCGCAAGAACAATTGCTGAGGCGATAATGAAGAGAAGGCTTGCAAGCACAGCTGCTCTTTCGGGGCTAAAGCCTGAACGGTAGG
>CAYMMG010000044.1:0-3581 GCA_964391505.1 uncultured Burkholderiales bacterium
GATGCGAGATTGAGATTCTCCAGTGCACGTTGTGCCCATGGTTCGCTATCGTGTTTTTTTAATACATCTACCAAACGGTGCTTCATTTCAGCGGCGGCATTATCGGTGAAGGTGAGAAGGAGGAGTCGCTCAATTGACGTTCGTCCGCTCTTAAGTAGTTCGCACACACGTGCAATGAGGGCGAAAGTTTTTCCACACCCTGCGCTGGCTTCGACAGACATGGATTCGTCTAGTGCCGCCGTAATGTAGTTCACAGGTTCTTCGACGTGATGAAGAAAATTCTCGCTCGCCAACTCGGTGCTCATTTGTTCTCGCCTCGATCAAACTGGTCTTCACCCGTAGCTTGTGCATAAGAAAAGAGGAGTTCTGTTTTTTTCCAATGAGGCCACAACTGTCGCTGCTCTTGATAGCAATACGGCTCCACATCGCAGTTCTTGCATGCGGAAGTAAGTACGGGCCCCTTTGAATTGAGGTCGACTTGTTGTTCTCGTGGGATAAAGACTCCTTTGGTTACGAGATCGGCAATCGAAAACAAAAGTTCCTTCGCCCTCTGTTGGGCTTGTTCGTCCCAGGGTATTGTGTCTTTCACTGCTTCATCTTCGCCTAAATGCCAATATTCGATCTGATCAACTTTCTCTTCGAGCATTAATGCGTAAATAGCGAGTTGAATTTTTCGACCGAAGTGAAAAGGGTCGCCAGACTTATGGAATTTTCCTGTTTTGTAGTCGACTAGCTTACGAACGGAGCTATCGTCTTGCTGAATACGGTCGATGGTGCCTCGAAATGTAATAGAGGATTCATCGTGCACTACTTCGTTGCGAATTTCCACTTCAGCCTGTACCGAAGTGGCTCGAGATTTGCGGTCTAAATCGATGAAGTTGAGAATAATTCGTGTCAGCTTGTCGGTGGTCAAAATCGAAGAAGCGTTATGGGGAAGTGCTCCAGATTTAGCCATCTCTTGAATTCGATCTCTCATGATTTCGATAAGTTGATCTTGCGTGAGAGAGTTGTTGACATATTCTTCAAGACACGTATGAATTACCGTTCCAAGGACATGGGGAAGAAGCTCGTCAGGATCTTGCGCTACGAGTGGTGATTGAGCACGCAGGATACGTTGATGAAAAAATTGAGAAGGACAACGTGCGAGTGCCTCTATTCCTGTTGCGGAAAGAGTCGTCTCAGGGACAGTACTCAAAGAATTGACGTTATTCATCTCAGGTGAGACCAGTTTGCTCAAATGCAATGCTGGGCCCACGAGTTGATCGTTCCAAGGAAAATCAGCCAACAAATCAGCATGTTCGATTGCCTTGGCTGGTTGTGCCCAGTGGGGAAGTGTGATTAACTTTCCTGCCAAATCGCGAGTGCTGGAGGTGAGGGAAGTGCTGTTGGAACAACAGCGTAGCCATGACATAATGTTCTGAGAATGCTGTTCAGATTCGCTTTTCCCCGATAGATGGTATCGTTCATATTGATCGCGAGGAATGAAGCTTGATCGCATAGGCCGTGGCGTTACATATTTATCGCTTAGCGAACAGATAAATATTTGTTTAAAAAATGAACCATAAAGTTCTTCTGGCAATGCGACATAGAGTCCACTGCCTAAAGAGCCTGTTCGAAGAGGACGCTTATTGGCCTGTTGCTTGAGGAGTAATAAACTTTCTAAACGTGAAATGCGCGCAGTGCTTTGCGAGAGTTCTTTTAAGAGCGAAAAGACTTGTTGCGTACAGTCTTTCGATGGCGCGTATTCATACTCTTCCTCAAGAAAAAAATCTATACAAACATTTTCATTAATAAACTCGTTGATGATAGAAAAATATTCACCGAGATAGGACGCCTTTCTTATGCGGTCTTTGCATTCGATGGATGGGTGTTTCCCGCTTGGATTTTTAATCCAAGGAAATAATTCAACGAAGTGAGCTATTGATTCGAACGAAACTTGCTCTTCGGAATTGTTGAGAAAGTACTGTGCCAGATCGAAAAAAGGATGGACTGCTATCGTGTCGGGTGAACTGCCAGAGGTTGCGATGCCTTTGCGTTGTGCAATTGCGAGAGCAAGCCGTTTGTATTTGTTGTCAGGCACCACAAGGGCGCAATTATTAAGAGAGTGAGAGTTTTGAAACAAAAAAGTATCTAAAACATGATCAATTTCATCGTGTGGATTCTCGAACATTTTTACGTTGGTATGGAGTGAAGCTTCCACTCCAAAGATTTCATACGCAATAAAACGATTGTATTTTGCTTTAAATCTTCTCGTTGTGTAATCAGGATCGGCAAATCCCAGTACAATACATTCGCCTATAATCTTTTCGATTGGGATTGTGTGTGCTTTCGCAGAAAACGTCTGTGTGTTCTGGTGAAATAAATCGCTACAAAGACGCACAAGCTCGTAGTCATTGAGGGCTTGTTCGTAAAACTCTTCATCCATGGAATAAAGCAGATCGAGCGTTGTGTGAACGAGGGGAGCTTTTACCCATGCTGACGATTGAGGGAAGAGCTGTTGTGCAATCGAGATGCAGGTGTCAAAGTGTGCAATGGAATTAAAACGCGAAGTAAGAGTATTTTCTAGCGCGGCGTCTTCAAGTAATTGATTTATTTCTTCTATCGTGCTGAAACGAACTCCGAGGCTGTGTCCTGCGAGTTGTTCGTATTGACGACGCATAAAAACAGAGGAGGTATTCGTAGGGCACAACACCGTAATGAGCCCGGAATGGTTCTCTTTTAATGCATTAATAGAATCAGAGAGAGCATGCAGGAGTTCTGCGGGAGGAACCCTAAGGGAAGTTGTTCTCATAGGTGAATAGAGTACAACGAGCATACGACAATGCAGCGAAGAGACAAGAGAACTTTGCCGTGAAACCGAGGCACGTAGCCAGTAGGCGTTCCTGGCGCTCACTCTTGTTGATGTAGAATGAAAGGATATGAAACGCTTCGGACTATTTGTTCGTTTCTCCATTATCGTTGCTATTGGCGGAAGTCTTGTGGGCTTATGTCTTGCCGCATTTGCGCCCGGCTTAGGCATGGTGAGTTCGGCTCACACTGGTATTGACCGGGTAGATGTCGCGTTTTCAAAACTATCTTCGCGCACCATTGTTTATGATGCGGGCGGGAAAGAAATTGGTCGTCTGGGCATAGAAGATCGAGATCCAGTTAAGCTCAGCGAAGTTCCTGATATTATGAAAAAAACTGTCATCGCTGCCGAAGATCGGACGTTTTGGGATAATCCCGGGGTCGATGCACGAGCAATGATGCGTGCCATGACGAGCAATGTATCTGCAGGTGGTGTTGCCCAGGGTGGGTCAACTATTACGCAGCAGCTCATAAAAAATAGAGTTCTCACAAATGAAAAAACTTTTTCACGTAAAATCAAAGAAGCAGTGCTTGCATACCGCGTGACGCAATCGCATTCAAAAGAAGAAATTCTTCAGGAATATCTCAACACTGTGTATTTTGGACAAGGAAGTTACGGTATTAAATCTGCTGTCGAACGTTTTTTTCAACATCCATTAAGCGAGATGACTCTGTCTGAAGCTGCACTTTTAACAGCACTTATTCCTAATCCTGAATCGTGGAATCCCTTTGTT
>CAYMMG010000045.1:0-3560 GCA_964391505.1 uncultured Burkholderiales bacterium
GTTCTTCATCATCAATGAGATCCAAAACGTTAATGTCGGATGCATCGGCAGTAATAATGCTCTTGCGAGGAGTGGCGTACTGTTCTTTAATCGCAGTCATTTCTTCTTTGATGACAGTTTTCAACATTGACTCATCGTTCAAAATTGCGCGCAAACCGGTAATCAGTGCTTGTAATTCATCGTATTCATCAATCAGTTTTTGCTTTTCTAATCCCGTAAGGCGGCGAAGGGGCATATCGAGAATATGGTTGGCCTGAATTTCGGAAAAATCAAATGGAGTAGCCATCAATGCCGTGCGGGCTTCTTCCGCATCTTGACTACCGCGAATTGTTGCGATGACCGCATCAAGCATGTCGAGTGCGCGAAGCAATCCTTCGACAATGTGGCTGCGATCGAGAGCTTTTTGGAGTCGATATTCACTTCGACGACGAATAACAACCTTTTGATGTTCAACATAAGCACTAATTGCCTGTGCAAGGTTGAGCATACGAGGAATACCATCTACCAAAGCCAACATATTGGCACCGAAGCTTGTTTGCATCGGGGTTAACTTGTAGAGATTATTGAGAACAACATTCGCATTCGCGTCCCGTTTGAGTTCGACAACAAGACGTGTTGCCCCCTTGGCAGATTCATTGCGAAGTTCACGAATACCATCAAGATCGTGGTTGTTCACAAGCTCTGCGATCTTTTTCTCGATTGTTTCGACAGCGGTTTGGTAGGGAAGTTCAGTAACAACAATTTTCGAATTATTTTTGCCTTCTTCGATTTCTGCAACGGCACGCATTTTGATGGAACCACGCCCAGTGCGGTAAGCGTCGACGATTCCTGCGCGTCCAAGAATTTGAGCACCGGTTGGGAAGTCGGGACCTTGAACAAAAGCCATAAGATCATCGGGAGTTGCATCAGGATTATCGATTGTATGAATAACGGCATCGATCACTTCGCCCAAGTTGTGCGGCGGAATGTTTGTTGCCATTCCCACTGCGATTCCTTGGCTGCCGTTGACGAGAAGGTTGGGAAAACGCGAGGGGAGAACAACAGGTTCACGTTCTTTGCCGTCGTATGTATCAACAAAGTCAACGGTGTCTTCATCGAGTCCGGCGAGCATCTGCATGGCGAGTGGAGCAAGTCGACACTCGGTGTATCGCATGGCTGCGGGCTGAGAATCGGGGTCGGGCGACCCGAAAGCTCCGTGACCATCGACAAGAGGGTGACGAAGAGAAAAGTCTTGAACCATTCGCGCCAGAGCGTCGTAGATCGCACTATCGCCATGCGGGTGAAGCTTTCCCATGACAGCACCAACAACCTGTGCACATTTTGTATATGGGCGATCGGGGCGAAGACCAGCGTCATACATTCCGTAAAGAATTCGACGGTGCACAGGCTTGAGGCCATCGCGTGCATCAGGTAGGGCACGTGAAACAATGACGGACATTGCATAATCGAGGAAGGAACGCTCCATTTCCTCTTGAATTTCAATGGGTTCAATCGAAACACGAACATCTGAATCGGTAATGTCGAGCTCGTTCGAAGGAGATCCGTTGTCGTTATTATCGTCCGCCATAGGTCCTCATTTTTCCATCAAAAATCGTATACGAATTCTAGCAAAAATTGGTATCAAAACCGTCTTAGAGCAGCTGTTTTTCCACAAAAAGTAACCGCTATAGCAGCAGCACTCCGCGAGCAATTGGCCATGCACTTCCCCCCACGCGAGGGACCATCACTTCATCACTATTAGGTACCAACGAGATTGTAATTTCACTGGGACGACCCATTGCAAAACCCTGACGAATGGTCACTCTTTTCGAGTCGGCTAATCGCTCAGGGCAATACTGAGACAAATAATGTGCAAGTGCTCCAGCTGCACTTCCCGTTCCAGGATCTTCCGTCATATCACGAATATCGCTATTAAACATTCGGGTATGGAGCACCTGCGCATCAGAATCATCAACCGAGAACACATAAACGCGATCAGACGGAGAGTTTTTGAGTACATGTCCGATATCGATTTGTGAAGGAGTAATGGAGTTGAGTAATTCACGTGAGGTGATAGGAACAATGAGGAATGTGAGCCCAGCTGAGAAGAACTCAAGGGGAGAATCCTCTGCAATGGCCTCAGTTGCTATTCCTAAACTTGCAGCAAGCGCAATACGATCAACGGCACGTGCATGCCAATTTTGCATTGGCTGTTGATACATATATGCTCGGGTCTGATCTGTTTCTTCGATATCAATTGCGGTCGGTCCCACTCCTAATTCAAGTATGAATTGGGTCGGACAACTTTGAATCGTTGAAAATAAATGTAAGGAAGTACCGATAGTGGGATGACCTGCCATCGGTAGTTCTTCAGCCATGGTAAAAATTCTTACTTTAGCCAGATGACGAGAATCATCAGGTTCAAAAATAAAAGTAGTTTCAGGAAGCGAAAACTCCGCAGCAATTTTTTGCATTAACTGTGTAGATGGCGCGGTGGCGCTTAAACCTCGACAATCCACAACTGCGAGTGGGCCTCCTCCAAAGGGAGCATCTGTAAAAACATCGTATGTGAAATAGGGTAGCTCAGACATGAATAATTAGATGTCGAGAAAACGAACATCCGCTGCATTATTTTGGATAAACGCTTTTCGCAATTCAACGTTTTCACCCATAAGCACGGAACATGCTTCATCGGCAAGCGCGGCTTGTTCGACCGTGATTTGAAGCAAGGTACGTTGGTTGGGGTCCATAGTGGTCGCCCACAACTCCTGGAAGTCCATCTCGCCTAAACCTTTCAGGCGTTGAATTTCCGGCTTGCGGCCTTCATTCTTATCGAGGAATTCCTGAAGTGCGGATTCATCTTTGATATACGTTTTTGTTTTTCCAACCACTGCAGAAAAAAGCGGAGGCTGCGCAGCGTACACATATCCGGCTTCGACAAGTGGGCGCATTTGTCGGAACAAGAAAGTGAGAAGAAGAGTGCGAATATGAGAACCGTCGACGTCAGCATCAGCGAGAATGATGATCTTGTGATAACGCGCTTTTTCGAGGTCAAACTCGTCAGCGAAGCCAGAACCAATAGCCTGTATTAGAGCCTGAATTTCAAGGTTTTTCAGCATCTTGTCGAGACGAGCACGTTCTACGTTGAGAATCTTTCCTCGAATAGGGAGGATGGCTTGGGTGCGCGGATCACGAGCATCTTTGGCTGAGCTTCCCGCGGAGTTACCTTCCACGATAAAGATTTCGGATTCTTCGGCATTACGCGAAGAACAGTCAGCGAGTTTTCCAGGAAGACCAGCACCTTCAAGAGCAGACTTTCGTCGCGTTAAATCGCGCGCCTTATGTGCTGCTTGCCGAGCTTCGGCTGCTTTAAGAACTTTGGTAACAATCAATTTTGCTTCTGCTGGATGTTCTTCCAGCCAGTCACGCAATTTTTCGTTGGTCGCTTTTTCTACAGCAGAACGCATTTCTGTATTGCCTAATTTTGTTTTTGTCTGACCTTCAAACTGAGGATTGGCAAGCTTGACCGACACAATTGCTGTTAAACCTTCGCGAATATCTTCGCCGGTGAGGTTCTCGTC
>CAYMMG010000046.1:0-2821 GCA_964391505.1 uncultured Burkholderiales bacterium
GGTTGAGCCAAAACGTTTCTTCTTGAAAGAACACTTCCACTCTCGCCGCGCCTTCAGGCGAAGTGTAAAGGATGATCTCGCCTTCGCGCGTTTCTAAGCTTTTGCGTTCACTTTTTTTTCGGCTCATAAAAGATCCCAGCAATCCTTCAATCCCAGCAATTCATCCAAGTAGTTTCCGCCGCCCGCTTGCTTTAACCGCTCGTCATCCAGCGCGAAGCCTTTGACAATATATTCGCGCAGCCGCTGCGTCGCCCACATGCGAAACTGTGTGCCGCGATGCGACTTCACGCGGTAGCCGACGGGGATGATGACGTCGAGGTTGAAATACTCGACCTCACGGCTCACTTCGCGGTTACCCTCGAATTGAACTGTTGCAAAATTTGCAACAGTTCGTTCGCGCTCTAACTCGCCTTCCTCAAACACATTGCGAATGTGTCTGGAGATAACTGACTTATCCCGCTGGAACAGATCGGCCATCTGATTCAACGTCAACCGTACGGTTTTCCTGATCCAGCCGCACTTCGAAACGGGTTTTGCCGTCTTGAGTTTGGTAAATAACTAATTGCGATGGGCTGAGAGTTTCTGCGGATAGAAGATTCATTGAGTTATTTGCTTTTATCCCAATAATAATTATTAGCATCTGGCTGCAAGGAAGATTTGAGGCTTAAAATTTATATGTTCATTGACCAATTCGGGCAGGTAAAGCAAGCTTATCGAAGAGTGCGGCGTTTCGCTTTTTCGCACTCGCAACCATCTTAGTATATGAGATTACCTCGACATAGGCATTATACCTTTTCTTATAGCCAAAGAACCCTTGATTGTCAGGTGTTTTTGTAAGCTCGAAGTCATATGCTTGCTGTTCAAGTGTTGGTGTAATATCACTGACAATATAGCAGAAGAACGGAATATCCTTCCCCACAGGAATATCGCGTCCATCAAATGTTCGTGCTTTGCCATCGCGGATGTCTTCGAGGTATTGACGAACTTGAATGAATGGATTATCATCTGGTTTGTAGTCATCTCTCATTGGGCGTTTAAATTCGACAATTGTAATAGCAGCGTAAGGTGAATCGCCACTCGCAGTAAATGCACATACTTTGTCGAAAACAAGAAGGTCAGGTTCTTTCCGGCTTTGGGTAGTAATTTCGGGATTTGTTCGCAGTGATTTATCTGAAGCTAAAAACGCGTGATATACCAGTTCCTCATTAAGCACCCAAAGATTGTGCCCGTCAAAGGGTACGTCATCTGAGGTTTTTCGGAGTGGGAAGATTATTTTATGAATTCGTTCCTCTCGTCGATATTTACCGTCGTTAGTAAGGCCAAGTTGCTTTTGCAAGAAATCGAGTACAGCTCTTCGGTGGCACACGTAACGAGCCAAATCCGATTTGTTAATATCGCCAACTCTGTCAAAGTATTTTTGGAGTTGCTGATTAAACTCATCCCAGTCTTTGTCTTGTACTTCTTGTTGCAACAACTTGATTCCCTGTACTCGCAGTTCGATCTGAAGATCGTGATATGCCTTATATAATTCAAGATCGAGCTTATCATCATTAATTTCGGGATCGATTAAATCAATTTTATCTTCAATATGCTTTAAAATAGGACGATACATTGGGCCATCCGTCGAGACGTAGGTCTCGATACGATTGTGCTTTCGTTTTATAATTGGATCAGTATACGGTTTGAGAAAATTGCGACAACTCTCAAATACAGCTGTGCGGATCGTCTGCCAGGTGATGGTTTTGATGAGAAGCTCAGTATCGTCTTCGCTAATTGAAAAGTCTGTTCGTTCTGCATTAACCGATTCATTCAAAAGCTTTCCATCCACATAAACGGCATAAATGAAATCACGGCCATCCTGATCTTGAATGCGACGCGCGAGATTAGGTAGGCGGCCAAGAAGCTTCTCCGAGTTTACCACTCGGCTATCAGCACAAAAATGAAGTTGGTGATCTTTGACATGTGATGAATATAGTCTGACATGCAGGACGTCAAAATCCTCGCCATCAACCGCAACTTGATCGCGTGTAGACTGACCAGCAATTTCATGTTCGAATCGTTCGTTTAAATTTAACAATTCACCCGTCTTATGCTCTCTTAAAATAATCTCTGGGCAATCGGGTCGGATAAAATACTCTAAGCAATGCTCGGTTAGATGCATAGCAATCGTTTCAATCTTTTTCGGGCATTGTTGCTGATATTTAGCTTTAAATGCGCTCAGACGTACGCTCGTTAAGCGGTTTGTTTGATTTGAATTAATGACAGACATGTTGTGAACACCCTCTTCATCAGCAAAAAACTCAAAACTGCGACATTTCATTTTCCCGTCAATCATGAAATGACTTTTGACCTCAACGCGCTCAAAAGCAACAAGCCACAGAAATCGCCCTATACCTCTACCACCGCGTTGCGCCTTATATCTAGTATCCGATGTAACAAAGGCGCTGTAGTTTTCTTCATCAAAACCAATTCCGTTGTCTAATACTTCGAAGCCTACAATCTCGCCAAAGCTTTGCTCATGTTCGCGGAAAAGATGTTTGTCATCCCGAAGTATTTCAATTACAATGCTACCTGATTTTTCTTCAGCATCTTGAATGGCTTGAATGGAATTAACAACAGCTTCGTACAATGGTAACAATGGCTTACTCGCTGCGAGCGACATATTTTGTACTCGCCCAGTTACGTCTGTTCGCATAAACTACCTCATAACTTTAACAAAAGGTTATTCATATTCAATACCTCGGCATCAAATACAGCGAAATGTTTGCCAATTCTTTTATAAAATTTTTTCGAGCAACGTATCTATTCCCCACAGTTGCAC
>CAYMMG010000047.1:0-2744 GCA_964391505.1 uncultured Burkholderiales bacterium
GCTGCGCAAAGAGCACTCCAATAACGGAGACTGTTCCCAGAATAATCAAAACGAGTGTCACTAAAGAAGACACCATTTTTTTCAGCTCTTCATCGCTCCGTGCCATTGCGTGAACAAGTTGTGGAACAAGTGCCGCAGAAAGAGCTCCTGCCGCGAGTAGATCAAAAAGTACATTGGAAATTGAATTCGTTGATTGAAATGTGTTGCCGAGTGCAGTCGTGCCCAATACACTCGCGATTACGATAATCCGAACAAAACCTAATAGACGCGACGCAATTGTTGCTGCTGCCATAGAGGCAACGGTGCGACGGGTCGTCATGGTGAACTAAGCGCAGGAGCAGGACTCTTTGCTTTATCACTCACTCCATAGATGACATGCGTTCCAGTAATGTTTTCTGCGTGTGCAATCAGAAGCGCTGCTCGACCACTAGGAGCTTCAGCATTATCGACAACACTAAATGCAGCCAATGTTGCACCTAGGAGTTCGATTGCATCCGATCGATCTGGAGTATCAGTTTCATTACCCACAAAACCAATACTTACAGGAAGCGTTGAATGAAAGCGTGAAACAAATGACGCAACTCGTTCATTATCCAAATCGGTCCTGTTAACAAGAAGAATAAATGAAACCGGCTGAACAGGATCGAAGCTCTGTGCTTGCTCTTGTTCTGAAAATGATTTATATGTTTCAAAAATATCCGCGACTTGTACAGACGGGAGAGTTACTTGAGCCGCCTCACCCGCTCGGACATTGAGCAATTGAGTAAGCACTGTTGCAACCTGCGAATCTTTGTCTTTCTCATTTCCCATAAGAGTTTTAACATTCTCAAGTGCAATTAAATCTTTTACAATTTTAGTCTTATCGCTTTTAAGGAAATCCTCATTTATATCGATAACAGAACCTAAGCGTGCACCTGACACTGACAGAAGCTCTTGCGTTTCTACTCGCGTAGCTTCAGGAATATCGCCAATAGTTACAACAAAAACTGTTTGACCTGTGAGATACCCTCGTACCGTATGCCCAGCCAGTGCAGTATCTTGCTCATCTTGTTTTTTGACCGAGGACCGAAGACGATCATTTTCCGTCTTTCGTTCAATCGAGTTGTTCTCGGCATTAGCAATTCGATTACGTAAGCCGTCAACGATGGCGCGATCAATAACTGTCGAGCCCATAACGATTCCTAGGCCCAAGGCAAGAAAAACAGCAACGATAGAAATAACGTGATATCGAAAATTAATCATGAGAACCAATCTGAGATGGAGTACCAAAGGTCACGAACAGTTAAGCGTAATCCGCTCAAGAATACTCGAAGAGGTTCAGCAACAATTGCCATAATGATTACGACGACAAGGGCCGAGATGAGGAGTAATGCGATATCGCTCCTTCTAACGCGGCCTTCATAGAGGCGCGATACCCCTTTGGCATCGACGAGTACCGGGCCGAGTCGTGTTCGCGTAAGAAAGGTCGATGCCATGCCGCGCCGTCCTTTGTCTAATAGTTCGACCATTGTTCCGTGTGTTCCTACTGCAACGATTAATGAGGCTCCCGCTTCATATGCCATCAACATGGCGACATCTTCACTCATTCCGTTACTTACAAATTCTTTGTAGGGTCGACCAAAGGCTTCGAGTTCTTCTCGTCCAGGCGCTCGTCCATCACGATGTACATGGTGAATCAATTCTGGCCCGTCAAGAGCCTCTGCTGTCACAGAATCAAAGTCGCCAATAATGATGTCTGCGGTGAGCCCAACTTCCAACAATGCATCAGCTCCCCCATCAACCGCAATAATGACAGGTTTGTATTCTTTTATATAGGGCTTGAGTGTTTGTAAAACTTTCTTGTAATCATGTCCGCGGACAACGACCAAACAGTGTCGCCCTTTAAAGTGAGTACGAAGATCAGGAAGTTCAAGCGGGGCAAAAAATTCGTCCACTTCTTTGTCGATATATTCCAACGTATTTGTCGCAAAGGTACGTAACTCGTTTCCGATATTGTCACGAGCTTCATCCATAGCTTTTTGAATCGCTGTATGCGACCACACAACAACTTCGCGACCCTCGCTTCCTTGTGGACCTACAAATTGAACACGTCCAGCGTCGGTATCTATTGTTGCTTTTTCGAAAAGCCCAATATCTGCAAGATTTGCATCGACACAATCCACAAGAGGAATACCTGCACTATCGAGAACGCTTGGCCCACCGTTGGGATACCGCATTGTTATCGAACGTCGAACATTAATGACACCAGCAACTTTTGCTTGTACGAGACTTTCGGCGGCTACACGGTCAAGGTCATCATGCGCAATGACAACAATTTGACCAGGAGATACAATCTTGGCGAGATCTTTCGTGCGTGGTCCACAGATAAGAGTTCCCGATATCGACATAAGATATACATTCTTCCATGCAGGAATACGTTTTGCCCAGTTGTTGAAGTCTTTCCTAGTCATCCTGAGTTCGTACTTGTCCTTCTGGGCCACACTGTCATTCTGAGTGCAACGAAGAATCTCTATCAAACGCACTCCGAACGTGAGATCCTTCGCAAGCTCAGGATGGCAGTTGCAAACCCTCAGAATGACAGCCGCGAGCTCAACCTATACGATCTGCTCCAAAGGCATGTGCAAGACGAGAAACAACGCTGGCAGGTTTTTCAAAAACTTGAATTGTTCGTGATCCGATACAAATTCGCACAGGTTCTCCGCCGGGAATATCGCCGACGTAGCGTCCATCACAGACCATGACAC
>CAYMMG010000048.1:0-2722 GCA_964391505.1 uncultured Burkholderiales bacterium
ACATCCTGGATGGTAATTCTTGGTTCTGCACTTTATGCGGGAGTAGGTTTTGTAGTCAGTAAAAACATTATTGTCCGTGGTCGATTGCTTTCGCTCGCCTATTGTGGAGGATACGTGGTACTAAGCGCATTGATCATTTTCATTGTGATGGGTTCACGAAGACGATTGCAATTGAAAAACGTGATAGCGGATATGACTCGACGTAATAAAGTAAATGATGAAGTGAAGTTGAGGACGCAATGATCCTGGCGATATTGATGACAATTCTCGGAACATGCATTGCCGTGGTTGTGTACCTAGTGACTAGCGATCTTCTCCATACGTCTGCCATTATGAAACCGAATTACGCCAACCATGCACTCCCAGCTTTGGGTGGCCTGATTGCATTAATGGGAGTGCTTCTCTGTGCTGCGCTCTTAGTGTTTATTCCTCGTGTGGGACATGAGAATTTGGCTTCCTATAATCTTGTTGTCATCGTCTTAGGTTTTGGGATGATTGGTCTGATCGATGATCTTCTCGGCGATAAAGATCGCCAGGGATTCAAAGGGCATATTCGTGCGTTGCTTTCTGGCAATATCACAACAGGTGTTATCAAACTTTTTGGCGGTCCGCTGGTTGCGCTCTTAGCTTTCTCTGGGCAAATTCCTTCCCGTGGGTATATTTCTGTCCTCATTGATGTGATTGCAATTGCGCTTATAGCGAATTTTTTCAATTTACTCGATCTTGCCCCTGGTCGATGTTCGAAATATACACTGTTCGTGCTGATTGTAGTGGCAGCGATTGTGCCAACGCCTTCATTTCAATATTGCATCATAGGTATAGTCGCCCTATGTCTTGTTTTTGACATTCGCGAAAAATTTATGTTGGGCGATACTGGCGCGAATGTATTGGGAGCCCTGGCAGGCTTAGCCATCGTTTCTATATCTTCTGATTTTGTGACTGTATGGATTGTTGCAGTCGCGTTCCTTTTAAATCTGTTGTCTGAATATGTTTCCTATTCTCGAATCATTAATGCCTTTTTGCCTCTTCGTTTCGTCGACGAATTAGGACAACTTGCCCGTCGACGAGCATGGGCAAAAGAAAAGCGACAGAGGTAATCTGGGGCCTGACCTTCCAAGTGCTTAAATGAGTCATCCTGAGCAGAGCGAAGGATCTTTCTTGTTTTTGCAGTGCATTTGATAGAGATTCTTCGGCAAAGCCTCAGAATGACGTGTGACCTCATTGGGCATCGCGCTCGGAGCCAGGATCTGATCTTGGAAACGAGACCATAAACGACGAGTTGTAATACAAGGTCGGACCCTCCCTTGTTCTAGCGAAGTGTGATAGAGTGATATCCCGTGACGAAACACATATTTGTAACCGGTGGGGTTGCTTCGAGTCTCGGTAAAGGTCTTACTGCTGCATCTCTTGGCAGGCTTTTAAAATCTCGCGGACTTAGTGTTCGTTTGCAGAAACTTGATCCATATATCAATGTTGATCCAGGCACTATGAATCCTTTTCAACATGGTGAAGTTTTCGTAACTGACGATGGGGGAGAGACTGACCTCGACCTTGGGCACTATGAACGTTTCGTAAATGTGAATCTGAATAAGGCAAGCAATGCCACAACAGGTTCGATTTATCAGACTGTTCTTGCAAAAGAACGCCGAGGTGAATATTTGGGCGAAACGGTTCAAGTAATTCCTCATATTACGAATGAAATTAAGTCGCGCATTACTGCTTTGGTGAGTGATGACGTGGACGTTGTGATTACTGAAGTTGGTGGAACTGTAGGTGACATCGAAATCTTGCCTTTCCTCGAAGCGATACGTCAGTTCCGCAATGACGTAGGTCGCGACAATGTGTTTTATATCCATGTGACGTTGATTCCTTTTATTGGGCCTTCTCACGAACAAAAGACGAAGCCCACCCAACACTCGGTCGCTGAACTGCGGAGTCGTGGTATTAGTCCGGACGCAATTGTGTGCCGAAGTGATCGAGCGATCTCTTTTCGACTTAAGGAAAAAATTTCTCAGCAATGCGACGTTCCTGTTGAAGGTGTCGTGTCTGCGGTGGATGCAGAAAGCCTCTACGACATTCCACTTGTCCTTAACGAAGAAGGTCTCGATTCGTATGTTTGTTCTGCGCTGCGCCTCGAAGCTGGTGAACCAGATCTCACAGAGTGGAAAGAACTTGTTGCGCGAGTAAACAAAGCGACTGCTCCTGTGGTCATTGGTTTAGTAGGCAAGTACGTTAATCTTCCTGATGCTTATCTCTCTGTTGTTGAATCGCTTAAACATGGCGGGTATGCCTGTGGAGCGCACGTCGAAATTAAATGGATTGCATCGGACGACGCCGATGGTCTGCTTGCCAAAGAAGCTCTTGAAGGCGTAGATGGCATTGTCATTCCCGGAGGTTTTGGATTTAGAGGTATTGAAGGCAAAGTTGCGGCTGCGAGTTATGCACGCGAGAACAACATTCCATTCTTGGGGCTATGTTTAGGAATGCAATGTGCTGTTATCTCCTATGCGCGTGACGTTTGTGGTCTTGCAAACGCCAATTCATCCGAATTTGATGCGTCGACACCGCATCCCGTTATAGATCTCATGCATCATCAGCGTGATGTTGTTGACTTAGGTGCCACCATGCGATTGGGAAGCTATCCGGCAAAGCTTTTACCCGGATCGTTAACGCACGAGCTGTACAACGAAGATGTTATTTATGAACGACATCGTCATCGCTA
>CAYMMG010000049.1:0-2712 GCA_964391505.1 uncultured Burkholderiales bacterium
CAATGGCGTACCTGCCGTGGCTGAACCACTCCTTCTCGGAATCACGAAAGCCTCGCTCAGCACCGATTCATTCCTCTCAGCAGCTTCCTTCCAAGAGACAACGAAAGTTCTCACGGAAGCGGCAGTGGGCGGAAAAGTCGATTATCTTCGCGGCTTGAAAGAAAACATCATCATGGGTCGATTGATTCCAGCCGGAACGGGACTTGCTCGTTATCGTAGTTCGATCGCGATGGAAGATGCAGAAGAAGCAATGTCTTCTTCTTCGACTTCTGACAGCGATGCTCCAACGGTATCGTCAGCTCTCTAAAAGGAGTCAGGCTACTTTTTGATCGGGCGCTTAGCTCAGCGGTAGAGCAGGGTCTTTACACGGCCAAGGTCGTAGGTTCAATCCCTACAGTGCCCACCATCCTTTTTTGGGTCCGTTCCGGACACATAGGTTACAGATTATACCGGAGACATGGGTAACACTTTCGGTCCGAAAGGGTTAGCCCCCGGTTCAAATTTTCCACTCTTCTCATCGAAATATCCCAAGTCATAATCCATGAAGCTGACTTGCCAAGTAAAATCATCAACTTGTTTTATTCCGACGTCGTGGCCACCCAGTACATTGCTGACGCCAATCTTCAAGCCCTTAAAACAAATTCTTCCGCAGTGAGAGATCGTTACGATCTGGTGATGTAGTGGGTAGTCGATCTTGCCAATGCCAGAGTACTCTCTATTTGATCGTTTGTAGATCTCTGATGGAAACTTCATGTCGAGTGCTTGATGAGGTCACTCGAAGTTATATTCAGTTACAAAGGATTCAAATCGATCTTGCTGCAAAAGTAAGTTCTTCGAAGACGGTGTTGCAGTGGATTTTTTTAGAGTGAGATGCATGCGTTCATGTCTGCCGTTTTGTTCTGGGTGTCCTGGCTTGATTCGTTCAATGCGAATTCCAAGTCGTAGCCACCAGACTGAGAGTTTGCTTAAACCAAAAAGCCCATTAGGTGCTGCAAACGGGACACCGTTATCGCTTCGAATGCCCCGAGGTAATCCGTGTTCCTGAAAAACGCGTTCAAAAACAGGGAAAACTCCTTTTTCTTTTACGTTCTCTAAAGCTTCTACAGCTAGAAGATAACGGCTTGCTTGATCTGAAATTGTAAGTGGATAGCAGTACTGCCTGTCACCTAACATGAACTGACCTTTAAAATCCGTACACCAGAGATCGTTTGGCTCAGTGACCGAGCTTAGAAGCGTGCCCTCTGCCCTGGTTTGTCTGCGTCTTTTGTGTTCGACAAGGCCATTGCGATCAAGCACAGCGTGGATGGTGCTGATGGCGGGTACTCTTAAATCTGGAAATTTACGCTTGATGAGTTCGCGTACTTTGGGCGCACCAAAATGAGGTTTCTCGCGCTTGAGTTTTAGAATCGTTCTTTCGATTTGTTCAGGCAGCTGATTAGCAAAACGGTGAGGAATGCGACTACGATCAACCAGAGCATGATGACCCACATTCTGGTAGCGATTCCAAATCTTGTAGCCTGTCTTGCGCGAGATGCCATACTCATCACAAACATGAGTCATCTTCTCGCCGTCAAGCAGCCTTGAAATAAACTTCGTCTTCTCATCCAACACACAGGACTCCTTCCATGGCATAGAGATCCCTCCCTATGCGCCATGTTAAAGTGTTACCTATGTGTCCGGAACGGACCGTTGTGAGTTGCGTTGGTCCCAGGCGCCGTATTCCCAGAAATCCTTGGTCAGAAGTGATTTCTCCATTGGATTTAATGGAAAAATTCTCAAGTGGTCTGATTGAAGCCATGACAGAAAAAAGTATCAAACGGATCATTGTTGTAAGTGCCGCAGGTGTTGGATCTAGTTTTTCGGCGATGCATCCGTTCATTCGGTTAGTATTCGGCCATTCAAATATTGGGCTCGGATATCTTGATCTAGGGAAGATGGAGGAAAACTTGGAAAAATCGAGCCTGGATTGGACAGCAGTTAGACCCGTTACTCTTACGCCAGGACGTCTCACCGGAAATGAGAGAATCTGTGATCGTTTCGGCCTTACCAGTTTAATTTCGAGGTCGGATGTCGCTCATTTCTTATTAAAGTGTGTTGAAAGCCCAGATTCGATCCCAACTAGGAGTCCTATGATCTGTGGTTAGCGGTGCGGCCATGAAGATTTGCGATATTGCTCGAATAAACTAATCGAGTAATTTCATGATCTTAAAGGCATTCCTTCATGAATATTCCCCAGGATTCGTGATCTTTATCAAGGTTAGCTTTTGGGAAACCGCGTTTTCCCAAAAGGATTTGTTTTTGAAGCGCATCCGGCGATCCGTCTGACGTTGACATCGGTACTATATATGGTAATATTACCATATATATGACGTCTGCACGTCGAACCGCGACTTTGCTTTACCACTCCAAGATTCAAGTTATTCACGGCAGTAGCGAGGAGGTTGCCATTGCTGAACTAAAAGTTTGGGAGGTTTCAACTACAACACATTATCCTGAAGGACGTAAATTCTCTGTCTTTTTGGTCTGGGAGGAATCCGGAGAAGTAATCATTGGATTCGACAATCACAAACCCAAGGGGCCACATTTGCACAAACGGGGGCGTGAAGAATCATATGAATTTAAGAGCGTGGAGCAACTCATTGAAGATTTTTGGAGTCTAGTTCGAATGGAGGGATTTTTAGTATGAAAAAGAAACATGCGAAAATTGTCGTT
>CAYMMG010000050.1:0-2646 GCA_964391505.1 uncultured Burkholderiales bacterium
CTACATAACCAACTTGTTCATCCCGCCTTACCAGGAAAAGAACACGCCAGAAGGGTACGAACCGCGTCGCAACCGTAGGCTCCTCTTGACCAAGAAAGAGATCAAGGAGCTGGCAGATAAGGAGGGTGGCAATGGCTTGACAATAGTACCTATTTCGATATATAATAAGTCCAACCTCATCAAAGTATCCGTCGCCGTGGTTCGTGGCAAGAAGAAATATGACAAGCGCGAATCTACGAAGAAGAGAGAGACGGATAGGATGGTGAGGAGGGAGTATAGTGATCGTTAGGTCATTGAAAATTAAATCGTTATATTTCCTATGTGGTTATGGCCGAAAATTTTTTGTCGCTTACGCGACTAAAAAATCTTTCGACACAAATTTTCTTAGGAAATGAAAATTTGGGGATGTCAGGCATAGACAACAGATCATGTTCGTTCGTGCGGTGCGAGCACCAGTAACTCGTAAATCTGCTGGAAACCTAAATGCAAAATCATCCGTTTCTCCGTATTTCGGAGCCAAGGACTTCGCATTCGCTCTTGCATAAAGGGCGCGCTCGCCTCGGGGGATTCTGACTCGAGGGCCGAGTGTTATAACTTGAATGTAGGGAAGGTGGGAGTTCTCGACCCACTGCCCGAATAAAAGAGATCGTGAATATGTATTTTGTGAGATTTCTCGGCATATTCATTAAACCTTAAATCACTCTACCACCGTAGAGTCGTTCGAATCATATCAGTTGCACGTGAGTTCGATTCTCACCATCTCCACATCTAGGGGATTTTGATTAACAAAATCCTCAAAAAGTCTTACGGCACTTGGTAATTTATCGGTTCGATAACCCTCTTTATCTGCGTATTCTAATTTCTCTGTAAATATGAAGTAGAAAAGGCGGTGTTGCAATTAGCCTGCAAACTTTGGTGCAATTAGAATGAGAATTCGCTACGGTGGTATTGACATATATACTGATTAGTGATATACTTGAGTAGTAAAAGCTTCTTGATACCCAATTGTTTCGTTACAGCATTTGATCTCTATTTTGGAGGTCAATCCTGTAACGAAATAACAAACAAACGAAAGGGCAACTATGAAATTAGCCGCAGGACATCTTCGGGACTGCTATTTAAGACAGAACGGCCGTATCTTTCCATGGGGCACGATTCGTATTTTTAATAACGATGTCGTGGACAACGGAGAAGAATATGGTGGGCTCGAGTGTTGGAGTCAGGAACTTGTGAAGTTTGGCAACGGTAACTACTATGCCGAAACTAACTTGGTCCTGCCAGGCACACTCGTGATCTTTGACAAGAAGACTCGCAAGGAGGTAGCCACGATCCCGTTCAAGAAGATCTTCTGTGCTGACGTTCGCATGGTGAAAGTCATGCCCGGCGGATTTCTGAACTCGATCGGTAAGGTCGGAATGGAATTCAGTAAAGAGTTAGATTTGTTTCCAACCGAATCACTTCAGAAGGCTCTGAAAGGTGAACGTCCTGATCAACTTGATAATAGTGATTTCATCAAAGTCGACGCCAGCTTAGCTGGTCAGACTTTGGTTAAGGTGACTGTTGACACTGCTTGGCTAAATGCCAGGTATCACATCTACATGCAGGATGGCAAGCCGATTAAGTCGAAGTCGAAGAAGTGGCTTTGTCGGGCAAAGTGGGATCCGAAAAATGACCCTCTCTAGAAGCCCTTCCACAACCGTTCAGTCCTCAATCTGCTCGATGAACTGGATTCCTTCGGTTCTCTTGTCTGATTCCGTTCGTATCACCACCCACAGAAGCCGTCTGGCTTCTGTCGGGTGGTTTCTTTTTATAGATTTCTTTCTTGATTGTGATATTATGCGCTCATGATTCCACTACCTTGGAAACGAAATAAACTGAAAGCTGTATACGAAGACGATCTTGTCGGCTATTTGAAGTCAGTAGGTCTTTACGATGATATTTTGGTTGGCAAGCGCCTTTGCGTTTTCTGTGGAAATAAAATCACCATTGAGAATCTCGAAGTAATTGTTCCTAATGGCACGAATGTCGATATTGTGTGTAATAACAAGAACTGTCTTAATCAACTCTAATGCCAGAAGCATTCATACAACCTACCTTAATTGATTCAGCAATCGGCTTTATAAAAGGATATCCGATTCTCTGGTTTGCTCTATGGTAGTATTAAATGTGGTTTTATTACTGTGCTGTGACTTCAGTGACTTGCTGGGGCCTCATAAAATCCTCAATTCCGTAGGAACGGATGAGTTCATGCAATCGTAAAATATAGCTTTCTATCTGGTTCCATAATTCGGGGAGGGAGTCCACTAGCGATAAAAATCATCCCGAAAGGGTGATTTTTTGTTGGTGGAGATGGGCAAAGTGCTATATAATATATACCATGCACGTTGAGCTATTGTTAACGAATATAAATTTCGCAATCTCTTTCATCATTTCTCTGAGTCTGGGACTCTTAGTTTTCTTTAGGAGACCATCAACAGGAGCGTCGACCAACATTATCTTCTTTTTTATGAGCATGGCTGTCTCGGTATGGCAGCTTTCCTATGTACTCGGCGTGAATGCAGCAGACCCTATCTCTTCTCGCAATAGTTTCGTTATCGCGGTGCTAGTATCGATATTCATGGTGCTTTTCAGTACCCACGTACTACT
>CAYMMG010000051.1:0-2586 GCA_964391505.1 uncultured Burkholderiales bacterium
ACTCCCCATGCAGTTCTCCCTCAGAAAAAGATATTTTTGACGTGCAGGCTAACATTCTGTTTCGTCGTCTGAAACAGTTCGGCCATTTGGTTCTGCGACAACCACACGGTTTCCCGATCCAGCCGTACTTCGAGACCGGTCTTGCCGTCCTGGGTTTGGTAGGTGAGCAACTGCGATGAAGTGAAGTTTTCTTTAGATATTAGCCTCATGGCGTTCTTTGCATTTTTTTGTTCGACACCTCTTAACGCCAATCGTTGCTGTGGATGGTCCGTTTAAGCTTGACTCGTAGCGCAGCGTCACAGCATCAGGAATCTTTAGAGGTAGAGTTGAGAAAATGCTTCAAGAAATTCGAGAAGTGTGATTTATCAATTCATCGGCCGATGCGTGTGGGTAACGCGAGTTTATCGAAAAACGCGGCATTACGTTTTTTCGCATCTCTAACCATCTTGGTGTATGAGATCACCTCGACGTAGGCATTATATTGTTTTTTATAGCCAAAGAACCCTTGGCCGTCGGGCGTCTTCGTAAGCTCGAAGTCATAAGCCTGCTGTTCAAGTGTCGGCGTTACGTCGCTAACAATATAGCAGAAAAATGGAACATCTTTTCCCACAGGAATGTCACGTCCGTTGGAAGTCCGAGCTTTGCCATCACGGATGTCTACAATATATTTTCGAACTTGAACAAAGGGGTTGACACCGGAATTATAATCATCCCTCATCGGGCGCTTGAATTCAATAATGGTGATTGCAGAATAAGGCGAGTCACCACCATTCGCAACAAACGCACACGCTTTGTCAAAAATTAGGAGGTCGAGTTCTTTCTGACTTTCGGTGCTCACTTCAGGATTTGTTCGCAATTGTTTATCCGATGCTAAAAATGCGTGATAAACCAATTTCTCGTCTAATACCCAAAGATTGTGTTCGTCGAAGAGCACGTCATCTGAGGTTTTTCGAAGCGGAAAAATGATCTCATGAATTCGTTCCTCCCATTTATACCTGCCGTTGTCTGTAGAGCTGAGTCGTTTGTCCAAGAAATCGAGTACGGCTCTTCGATGGCACACATACCGAGCTAAATCTGATTTGTTAATGTCATTTACCTTGTCAAAGTAGCCCTGAAACTGGCGATTAAACTCCGCCCATTCCTCGTCTTTCACCTCTTGCTGCAACAATTTGATTCCCTGTATCCGGAGTTCGACCTGAAGATCGTGATATGCTTTATATAACTCAAGATCGAGCTTGTCATCATTGATTTCAGGATCAATGAGATCGATCCTATTTCCGACGTATTTCAAAATTGGTCGGTACATAGGCCCATCGTTAGAAACAAAGGTCTCAATTCGTTTCCTCTTCCGTTCTAGAATTGGGCTAGTGTATGGTTTCAGAAAGTTGTTGCAACTCTCAAACACAGCGGTACGGATAGCTCGCCATGTGATTGTCTTTGTGAGTAAATCGGTATCGTCTTCGACAATCTCAAAATCTGTTCGCTCCGAATTCTTTAAGTCATCCAGAATGGTGCTGTCAACATAAGCAGCGTAAACAAAGTCACGACCATCTTCATCTTGAATTCGCCGAGAAAGATTGGGAAGGTGCCCATGAAGCTTTTCCGACCTGACAACTCGGCTATCAGCACAGAAGTGAAGTTGGTGATCCTTGACGTGTGAAGAATAAAGCCGAACATGCAGTACGTAGAAATCTTGGCCTTCAATTGAAACTTGGTTGCGTTGAGACTGCGCCGTAATTTCATGCTCGAATCGGTCGTTTAGATTTAACGATTCGCCAGAACTGCGGTCCATTAAAATAATCTCAGGGCAGTCGGAACGAATGAAATACTCCAAGCAGTGTTCGATTAAGTGCGTAGCAATTGTCTCAATTTTTTTTGGGCATTGTTTCTGGTACTTGGCTTTGAAACCACTTAACCGTACGCTTGTTGAACGTTTCGTCTTGTTTGAGTCGGTGGTCATCATATTGCTGACGCCCTCCTCCTCAACACCGAATTTAAAATTTCGACAGAGCATCTTACCGTCGAAGATGAAATGGCTTACGACTTCAACACGCTCGAATGCAACAAGCCATAAAAAACGACCAATACCTCGGCCACCACGTTGTGCCTTATATGTCGTGTCAGATGTTTCAAAGGCTCAGTAGTTCTCTTCATTAAACCCAATGCCATTGTCAATCACTTCAAAACCTACAATCTCACCAAAACTTAACTCATGTGGGTTGAAAACATGCATGTCGTCGCGTAGTACCCCGATTTCGATACGTCCATCCACCTGTTCTGCGTCTTGAATGGCTTGGACAGAATTCACAACTGCTTCGTACAGTGGCAATAATGGTTTGCTTGATGCAAGCGACATGTTTTTCACACGTCCGTTCACGTCTGTTCGCATAAACTACCTCACAACGGTAATAATAAGGTTATTCAAACTCAATACCTCGGCATCAAATACAACGGAATCCCGTCCCAGCGGGAGCTGATCATCGTTTGCATGCCGAAGCCGTTGAGGAAGCGGCGCGAGACGCGCTCCCAGAGTTTGGGCTTGACGCGGCCGACTTCGATAAGATCGGGATCGACGGTGATGTGGGC
>CAYMMG010000052.1:0-2565 GCA_964391505.1 uncultured Burkholderiales bacterium
TGACGCGTAAACGTCTTTCTGAAGGAATGGTCGAAAGTTTTGCTGATATGTGTCCGACATGTGAAGGTCGCGGTTTTGTTATTGATCTAGAAATGGTTGGTGGCTTCGCTCCCATTGTTGTTGCGCAAAAGCAAGAAGTGGAACACAAAGCGGCTGATACAGAAGACTCCGCTTCTCATTCGAAGAAGAAAGCATCTCGTAAGTCTTAACAAATAGGTTTTGCGTAAGAACACTTGTTTTCACAACAAGCATTGAACCTATTTCGCGATATGCAGTAAATAGCTGCATAAAACTTCAATAAAAGGCGATTTCTTTTCTCATGGAACTTGAGGAAATCACGCTTTTGTCGATAACCCTTGGGAAGCAAAAACCAAATCTCAATTCGCAGGGAGCGACGGAGGAGCGACCGAGAGTTGTGTCCGGCTTTGCCGGCGCAACGATGACAAACATTCGCAGGGAGCGACGGAGGAGCGACCGAGAGTTGTGTCCGGCTTTGCCGGCGCAACGATAATAAATCCAGGGGGAAGATCATGTCTCATGATTTCTAGAAAAGTCGGTGCCATCCTTGTCGACGTCGCCTCGCTCGCTTACGTTTCGTATCGAATGGTGTCTGTCGTTCAGAGTTTTTCGGTATCCAATCTCATGGTATATACGTGCGAACTTTCGTTACTGGCTCTTGTGTGTGTTGAAGCAACGCTTCTCGCTTCACGGATGCCAATACGAGCGCGCAAGCAAGAAGAGAGTGTCCTTCTCGAGTCCGCTCAAAATGTTTTGTTTGCTCAAGAAAAGACAAATGCTATCGCTCACGCAAAAACCTCGAGAGAAATTGCGCACCGTCATTTTGCGTCTACAGATATTTCTTTATCAGCACGATATTCAGCCGCAACTCATGACGTAATAGTTTTTACGGAAGAAGCAACATGCGAGCAACTTCGCCGTTGCTTTCTTTCCTTGCGTTTGATGGAAGACCTTGATCACGTGTATGTGATTGATAATTCACTTTCCGCAGATCGCGCAGAACTGGCACAGGAATTCGGATTTCATATTCTTAAATCATTTCATCATCTTGTTGCAACAACAGAAAAAATTCTTGTATGTCGAGGAACGGACATTCTATATCCCGATTCATGTGCGTTGGGATCGACCTACGACATAGATGATTCGACATATTTAGAATTACGCAGCGTCTACAGCGATGAACGAGCTCTGGGCGGCAATGTCGTTATAGAGGTTAGCGATAAACGTCAACTCATTCGTGAAGCCCTTTCAACCCGTGCGCTTGCCACCTGGTCTACAGGTCCAGCGCTTGTGTCTGCGAATGCAATAAACGAAAGCGCTTCTATTACAAATGCGGTGTCATTCTTTCGTGCATGTGAAGTTAATGGAGTACATGGCTTAATAACTCAAGAGATTATGAGTGAAGAAATTTCGGTAGAACCCACAATTTCCGAAATTGAATGGAGAGCGCTGGACTTTTCTTATACGACGGGCGCGTGGCGCCATTCTTATAAACGTTCTCCTAGCTTTATGGGTCTACTAATAAAAGCGTGGTCAGCTTTGATCAACATCTCAATCGTTCGCCGCATTTCTACAATTTTTCTCATCCTGGCTTTCGTACTTACCCCTTCGAGCTTCAGTTTCGTTTCTTCTGAATATGTTCTTGTAGCAACTGCCATGATTGCTGTTGCCTTATTGGGCGGATACATCAGTGGAGACAACCGTCCCGTTTTTGCTCGTATTCGAGAGTTTTATTTCGATGTTGAGGCTGTCATGTATCTCGCCTATCGAAGATTTATCAAACTGGAAGATCGGATGAAAGATACCTCAATTGTTAAGAAGCTTCCTAGCGTGAGTTTCTTTTTAATTGTCACGGATGCAGCACTTGTATATCGGGTTATTCGTCAGTACAACTCATCAAACGGAACGAATGTTTCACAGTTCTTACGCTACGTCTCACTCGTTGCCGGCTACGCACTGCTGGTGAGTCTTCTCATCGGCTTAGGAATGGTGATGATGCGTCAAATGCGATCTGCGATGCGACGCGAAATTTCTCGAGGAGCGAACATTAATTCCGAACCGGTTTCAATGGTCGATCTTTCGCCGGGGGGTGTCGGATGTCTTTCAGTTCTTCCTCTTGAAGTGGGAAGTAATATTCAATTCGAATCATCACTTCCCACAAAAACGGAGAGTATCCGATTCCGATGTGGGGGGGGGTTGTGCGCTCATCGACAGACTGGAATGACTCACATCGAGTGGGAATTGAGTTTTTGGACCTGGATCAAGCCCAAAAAGATATCCTTGAAACGTATTGCTCAGTTATCTATCCTCATTCTCAGGCTCGTCAGACTGCGGAAGGTGAACGCGTAGGTGCACTGAGGTTTTCCAAAGTTGTTGGAAAATCAGAAAAGCGACTTCTTTTTTATGTGGCATCGTTTATCGCGTTGGGAGCAATGGTCGCGTCTAATTTGCCTTATTGGCGCTAATCGCTGGGCTGGTGTGGAATCTCGCTGAGGTCATCAACTATCATGGATAGGTCCTGATGAGGAGAAATATCACATGTATGCA
>CAYMMG010000053.1:0-2526 GCA_964391505.1 uncultured Burkholderiales bacterium
ATCTTATTCGTGTCATCGAAGGTTCGGGAGTCGTTGATATCGCTTTTGCACCCCGGCTTAACTTCGGTCGTACCGTTACTCGCCTTGAAGTGAAAGATAAAGGTCTTGTTGTCAAAGGTGGGAACGATCTTATTTGTTTACGATCCCCTGCAATCTTTTGGTCCATCGTTGATGACGGTGTTCATCAAACTGCTCGAGCTCGCATGGATCTAGATGCGATGGGCGGTAGTGTCAAGCTTGAACTGCGATGCGGTACCGCTAATGTTGCATCGGATTCAATGAGTGAGCCGGAACGACGGAGTGCAACGCAGGCACACTGGCAAAAATGGGTAGACCGCTTAAAGATTCCTAAGTTCGCTACCGTTGATGTTCGCCGTTCAGCTGTAACACTCAAAGCGTTGTGTTATCGACCTACAGGCGGAATCCTGGCTGCAGCAACCATGGGGTTACCTGAAGGCTTTGGTGGCGTACGTAACTGGGACTATCGATACTGTTGGTTGCGTGATGCCTCCATGACAGCATCGTCGCTTATCCGTTTAGGAAGCCACTCCGAAGCAATGGCTTTTCTCGATTGGGTTCTCGACGTTGTTGAAACGCGTGGGGGAGCAGAACGGCTCAACCCGTTGGCGCTAGTCACCGGTGGCCACTTAGCACCCGAAGGTATTTTGGATGAACTCTCCGGGTTCCGAGGTTCTCGCCCCGTGCACATTAATAATGCTGCTGATTCACAAGTGCAGCTCGACGTTTTTGGTCCCATCGTGGATGTGGTGTGCCAGCTTGCCAAGCGCGGTGAACCTCTTGCAACGAAACATTGGAACCTTGTAGTCGAACTAGTTAAAGCGGTTGCACTTCGTTGGAATGAACAAGACGATGGAATTTGGGAAGTGCGTAGCGCTCCTCGCCAGTATACATACACAAAACTTATGTGTTGGGTGGCGGTTGACCGCGCAATTTTTCTTGCGGATTATTTTACGGGCGAAACAATCGAAGAATGGGAAAAGCTGCGAAGCGATATTGCAGATGCATTAAACAATCAATGCTATAAACCGGAACGGAATGCATTTACGTCTGCATATGATGGCGATGACATCGATGCGTCTGTTTTGGCTGTAGGTCTTTGGGGGTTCATTGATGTTAATGATCCTCGTTTTGCGGGAACGATTAAAGCAGTGGAAGAAACCTTGTTCATTAATAACACTGTATTTCGTTACATTGGGGTAGATGACGGTTTGGAAGGAACTGAAGGTGGCTGGAACTTACTAACACTTTGGTTGGTTGAATGTTATTTGCGTTCCGGTCGGGCTGAAGAAGCGGCAAAATTATTTTCTGTAGTGCGAAAAAATATTGGGGCAACAGGTTTGATGGCTGAGCAAGTTGATCCTGAAACGGGTGAAGCTATGGGTAACCACCCCCAAGCCTATTCTCACCTGGCGTATATCAATGCTGCGATTGCGATGGCGAAAAGCCGCGAAGACTAATCCGATTTATCAACTTAGCGTTGGTTTGTATATTCCAGGCGGAAGTGTCGGAAGTGGCGGAAACTGAAGATCTGGGATCGGAGCGACCGTCAGTGTTATTGCTGCACCTATACCTATCATTGCGATATTTGCAGGTCGCGTAATAACAACATCTAGCTTTCGTTGGAATTCATGGGTACCTGCCACTTTTGCCTCAAGTTCAAAAGACTCGACAATCCCTTCGATTCTGAATCGATTTAGTTCAGGTCTCTGGGGAGGCACTTTATCGGGGATAGGTAGCGGTTCTACATTGATGGGGTGGATATCACCTACGTGCACAAGGTTCAATTTTCGAGGATTAGGAAATTCCAAACCCGGTGAACCGAATCTCTGAAAGAAACGAGAGACACCATTTGCTGGCTTCGCCTGAGCTGCAAAAAGAGAGATGTGTGAAGGATCTTGTTCTGCGAAACCAGCAATGAGGAAAGTTGTTCCTTCCGTGCTTGCTTGATCAATTTCGGTGAATCTCGTTACTTCCATTGGTGCTGTTGTTAGAAAACGATAGGGCCGCAGCGTGTGTGCAGGAACATTTCGCAGAACGCAGGGATGTCGTTGATGGCGTTCAAAAAAGTCAACCAGGCCATCAAACCTTTCTGACGTTGTAGCTATGTCAAACCAGCTGCCGGTCTGGCGAACAGTGATAGGCCCTGTGTTGGTCATATATTGAGGATAGCCCAGAGACTCATTTCTGTCATATTGCGGCCTGCGTCACTTATTGCTATAATGTTCTTTATGCGTAGATTTAAAGGGAGAAATGGAAGAGTTGCAGCTATTGCAGTGGCAGTAGTTTCTACAGTAGCAATTTCTGCAGGCGCAGGGCTTGCTGTGGGTTTAAGCATCGATGGCTCTTCAGCTAATCAAGACCATGATGGCACGCCGTCTGCATTACCGAGCGATGAGCTCAGTGATGATGCTATTTATGTTTCGGGGGGCGGGTTTAGTCCTGGGACCAATCGCGAGAAATTATCTATCGTGTGTAGCAATGGAGTAGCTGTATTGCGAACGTACG
>CAYMMG010000054.1:0-2346 GCA_964391505.1 uncultured Burkholderiales bacterium
TCCCTGGCGCGATCGAAACTATTACGTATGAATCCATGATGCGTGACAAGAAAGCTTTGCAATCCTGTACGTCGCACTACCTTGGTCAGTTGTTTGCAAAAACCTATGGAGTGCAGTTCCAAACGCGTGACGGTGGTCTTGAGAACCCCTATGCCACGTCTTGGGGAATCTCTACTCGCATTATTGGCGGTGTCATCATGGCTCACGGTGACGACAATGGTTTGAGATTACCCAGCGCGGTTGCCCCCAAACAAGTTGTCATCGTACCTATTTATCGGAGTGATGACGAGCGAACATCCGTTGTAGAAAAAGCACATGCGATTGCTACAGATCTTTCGAAACAAAATGTACGCGTAAAGATAGATGATCGTGACGAATACCGCCCGGGCTACAAGTTTGCAGAGTGGGAAGTAAAGGGTGTTCCCTTGCGTGTCGAGATTGGCCCTCGCGATCTCGCCTCAGAATCAGTTGTGATTTCTACCCGTACTGGTGGGGACAAGCAAACTGTCCCCTTCGACAAACTCACTTCGTGGATTGAAGCTACTTTGATTGAATACGATGAGACGCTTTTTTCTCAGGCCACAGAATTTCAACAGGAGAATATTTACCGCCCTTCAACTTATGAAGAGATGAAAGACTATTTATCATCGACCAGTGGCTTCGCAATCGCACCTTGGGACGGCAAAAAAGAATCCGAGGCTCAGGTCAAGAAAGACACGAAAGCAACGATCCGGTGCTTACCTGTCAGCGATAGCGATCTTGATTCCGCAATTGAAACAGGGGCTTTTCCTGAAAGTGAAACCACATCGGATAAATGTATTATCACGGGTGAAGCTGCAACGGAAATGGCAGTATTTGCTCAGGCGTATTAATCTTCGCGGCTTTTCGCCATCGCGATAGCAGCATTGATATACGCCAAATGAGAGTAGGCCTGAGGATGATTTCCCATGGCTTCACCCGTTTCAGGGTCAACCTGTTCCGCTAATAAACCTGTAGCTCCAATATTTTTGCGTACGACCGAAAATAATTTTGCAGCTTCTTCAGCACGACCAGCCCGGAGATAACACTCGACTAACCACAGTGTTAATAAGTTCCAGCCACCTTCTTCTCCCTCAAGCCCATCTTCAACTCCAATGTAGCGAAACACCGTATTGTTGATGAACAAAGTTTCTTCTACCGCTTTGATTGTTCCCGCAAAACGAGGATCATTTACATCGATGAATCCCCACAGGCCCACCGCCAAGACAGATGCATCGATGTCGTCGCCATCATATGCAGATGTAAATGCATTACGTTCTTTTTTATAACACTGATTGTTTAATGCGTCTGCAATATCGTTTCGAAGTTGTTCCCATTCAGGAATTGTTTCGCCCGTAAAATAATCTGCAAGAAAAATCGCGCGATCAACAGCCACCCAACACATCAGTTTTGTATAAGTGTACTGACGAGGAGCACTACGCACTTCCCAAATTCCATCGTCTTGTTCGTTCCAACGCAACGCAACCGCTTTAACAAGTTCGATTACAAGGTTCCAATGCTTCGTTGCAAGAGGTTCGCCACGCTTGGCAAGTTGACACACCACGTCAACGATGGGACCAAAAACATCCAGCTGCACTTGTGAATCTGCAGCATTATTAATGTGCACGGGGCGAGAACCTCGGTACCCTGAGAGTTCATCCAAAATGCCTTCAGGAGCTAAGTGGCCTCCAGTCACAAGTGCGAGTGGGTTAAGTCGTTCTGCTCCCCCACGTGTTTCAACAACGTCAAGGACCCAATCGAGAAACGCCATTGCTTCGGCGTGACTTCCCAAGCGAATCAGCGATGATGCTGTCATAGAGGCATCGCGCAACCAGCAGTAACGGTAGTCCCAGTTACGCACACCACCAAAACCTTCAGGCAAGCCCATGGTTGCTGCAGCCAGGATTCCTCCCGTGGGTCGATAACACAAAGCTTTGAGCGTCACGGCTGAACGGCGAACATCAACGGTAGCGAACTTAGGAATCTTTAAGCGGTCTACCCACTTTTGCCAGTGTGCCTGAGTTGCACTCCGTCGTTCCGGCTCACTCATTGAATCCGACGCAACATTGGCTGTACCGCACCGCAATTCAAGTTTGACACTACCACCCATCGCATCAAGATCCATGCGAGCTCGTGCAGTTTGATGGACGCCATCATCGACAATGGACCAAAATATTGCAGGCGATCGTAAACAAATGAGATCGTTTCCGCCTTTGACAACAAGACCTTTATCTTTCACTTCAAGGCGAGTAACAGTGCGACCGAAGTTAAGTCGGGGTGCAAAAGCGATATCAACGACTCCCGAACCTTCGATGACACGAATAAGAT
>CAYMMG010000055.1:0-2171 GCA_964391505.1 uncultured Burkholderiales bacterium
AGAATACCGCATGAATTTTCTGTAGATCGGACGACTTCAACCACTTGTGGAATAAGTGTCGCAAGAGGCCTGATGTCCTCTGTTGATGTACTAGAAAAATCTCGGAATTTAACATCGTGACGGCTAAGTGTTGCTCGGATTTTTTCGCACGCATCCAGGGCGAAATGGTCGCCTCCAACAACAACTGTCTTGTGCATTAGATACCCATGACTCCGATGATGGCACCCATTGCGACAAGCGTAACGAGTTCATTTCCCAGAATGATCAACGTCAACTTGAATGGTCTCTGCTCAAACACATTTCGCGTAACGACCTGGACCAAGAAAAATCCAACAAAAACAGCAAACACCGTTCCCATGGAATCATGAAAATAGGAATGATTGTAAAAGTGGTTCGATAAACCAATGATGTGCGCCAACATAAATGCCTTAATAAATGCGCCGATCAGCATAATAAGCATTGCAACAGGCATGGCTTTCTTCGCCTTCGCTTCATCAAGTAAAACAAGTTTGCTCCAGGTATCGCCAAAAACAGGTGGCGCATACCAGACTCCGCCGATCACCATTGCTGCGATTGTGGCGATGATTACTGCCAGATAATTAATTTCGACGTCCATCTTCCCCCTTATTGTTGTTTGTATGCAAAGAGTTATAAGACTTTAGTCCCGGCACTCTCTTCGACAACATACACCTCGATACCGCCCACTGCTTCTGCAAAAACATTGTAAAAGGCTGCCGCACAGACGCTTAAAATTGTCATAAGGGCGACAAACACTAACCCAATCAGCAAAACACCTTGGAGGACATTGAAGTTAAGGAACGAGAATTTATCTATCTCGAAAACCGTTCCTAAGAATTTTTCGATGTTTTTCACTAATCCAACAGCACTGGCTACCCACCAACATACCATCATGGCAAATATCGTCGAGAGCATTGCCGCTGTGTGAAAACAAAGTGATACTTTTAATACGGACCATATATCAATGCGTCCAATCATTTGACGGTAGCTACGTTCTTTCTTAAGACGTGCAGAGGTCGTTGCTGTTTTTTTGCGCGCCGCTGACTGCGTTTTAGGTTGAACCTTCTTAGTTCTGGTTCGTGAAGATGAAGAAGATGTAGGAGTCACAAGAGTAAACCTCGGTAGTGAAAGAGACGCGAAAGCAAGTATAGCTAGCCTTGGTCTTCTTCCAGGTTTTTGTCGTCACGCTCAAGCACTCGCGCAACAGCAACGATCTGTTCCTCATCGCCTGGACGAGCAACCTTGACGCCGCTTGCCGCACGACCCTGCAGGGAAATATCTGATACATGCGTGCGAATGAGATTACCGGCACTTGAAAATACAAGAATCTCATCGTTTTCATCAACTGTAAAAGCTGCAACAACATTTCCGCGTTCGGGAGAAACTTTCACACCACGAACACCTTGGCCTCCGCGTCCTTGACGATTAAAAGCGCTTTGTTCTGTTCTCTTGCCGTACCCTTGTGAAGAAACGAACAGCATGACGGCACCCTCACGGGCAACGTCACACCCGACAACTTCGTCGTGTGAATTTTTTAATTTCATTCCTCGCACACCTGACGCATTGCGGCCCATGGCGCGTACATCATTTTCATCAAATCGAATCGTCATTCCGTCACGAGATGTCAAGAAAATATCATTGGTTCCATTGGTTTGAACAACTGCGACGAGCTCATCATCTTCACGAAGATTGACAGCTATCAATCCCCCCGTGATACGTGTGTCGTAATCATTCATCCGGGTCTTTTTCACCACTCCGCGTTTAGTGGTGAAAAGCAAGTAAGCACCGTCTTCATACGTTCGCGTATCAATAACAGCTTGTACCGATTCACCTGCATCAAGGGAAAGAAGGTTCACAAGCGCGGTACCACGAGCAGTGCGGTCTTTCATGGGGATCTCATGCGCGCGAAGGCGATAGACGCGGCCTCTGTTGGTGAAAAACAACAGATACGAGTGCGCTGTAGTTGTCAACAAATGAGTTACGTAGTCTTCGTCTTTGAGTTTGCCTCCCGATACCCCTCGACCTCCGCGACCTTGAGTGCGAAAGGCGTCGATGGTAACGGTTTTGACGTAACCATTTTTCGTGAGCATCATGACGAGTTCTTCATCATCAATGAGATCCAAAACGTTAATGTCGGATGCATCGGCAGTAAT
>CAYMMG010000056.1:0-2135 GCA_964391505.1 uncultured Burkholderiales bacterium
ACTTGTAAGAATTCAAGGACAATCTCTTTAACTCGTTCAGCGCTCAAGTCAACCAACAAAGCAATTTTCTCAATGGAAAACTCCTGAAGTGCCCAGAGTTTTAGGGTAAATTCTCGTTTTTCAAGTTCGATGCCTTGCTCAATGCCCTGTTCAATGCCCTGTTCAATGCCCTGTTCAATGCCTTCTTTTATGCCTTGTTTTTTAACATCCTCCAAAATGGCTTCTCGTATTCCCATGGGTATATTGGCTTGAGAAAGTGTGATTAAATCTTGTTCAAAGTTAGCTTGAATTTCCGAATTAGTAAAGGGAACGATATACTTTATGAACTCAATGATCCCCGCAATTTTCTCTTTAGGTATATTCCGTAGTTTGAGCCGATGGATCTAATCGAGTTTCAATGCACGTAGGTCTTGCTCCCCTTCAGGCTTATCCAGGTGTTGCCAGGCTGCTTCCATAACTGCTGCAAAAGGATTGGGATTGGTAGCTAACACTTCCAGAGGATGATCTCTCAAAACATAGCTATTGAACTGATAGCTAAGCTTTGACCCTAAAAAAGTTTCCTCAAACTCTGTGTAGTGGTAGGTTCGTTCCCAATCTGTATAAATGGCTAATCCGGTGACAAGGCGTTGGTATTTGTCCCGAATCCGATACCTGCATTCAAACATACGCTGGGCAAAATCGGGGTCTTGGTACCCTTGCACCTCCACATGGATGAGAAACCAAATTTCCTGGCCATTTTTCAACCAAACCTTGATGAGTTTATCTGCATGTCGATTGGAGCCCGAGTTGTCTGGCATCAATTTTTGGAGCTCTGTATCCAAAAAATCAACTCCACGCTCAAAGTCGATTTGATCAATGAGTGTGGGAAAAAAGAAAACCAGAAAGTCATCAATTAAACTTTCAATGATGCCTTTCCAAAGCGCGTCTTTAGAAATGAACATAGGAGAAAATTAATACGCAAAGTACTAATTTTCTGCTGAAAATAGAAATAAAAGTTTTAAAAATAAAAAATAAAAACTTTTACTATTTTTGTGATCTTTATTCTACTCTTGACACCTGAGTCCGCTCCGATACTCCGTTTTCATTCACACTCTCAATACAGAAATAATATGTTTTCTGATTGTCCATGCCCTTGAACCAATATTCGTTGGCATCATGCACCATAATGCAGTTGTAAAGTTTGTCGGGAGCAGTGCCGTAATAAATGTTGTAGGCATATGCGTTGTCCACTGGTGACCATTTTATCCAGGCCGAACGTTTGTCCAATTCGGTGCGCAATACAAAAAATTGCTTGGGTGCAGGTGCAACACTACCTTTGCCTTTTCCAAAAATGCGAAAACCACTTAAGGCAAACTTCCCACTAGGCATCTTACGGTTTTCAATTTTGACATAACGTGCCTCCACAGGCTGAGGCAACTCGATGTAATCGTGAGGTACATCCGTTTGATTTTGGCTTTTGTCTACCAAAATTTCCCATTTTTTGCCGTCTTTGGAATGGTAAAGGACATACTGGTGCGCCACATTGGCACTTTTGCCCAGGTATTGGGCGTCTTGATCACCATAGTTGATTTGAATGGCTCGAATGGTTGAGATTTCCCCCAAATCACTTTCCAGCCATTCCCCCGCAGCGTCACTTGCCGCCGACCAATAGGTCTTTATACTTTCATCCACCGCAAAATTGGCATAATGTGCACCTAGTGTGGAGGACACACGCACTGGTTTTTGATAATTCAATAACATCCAGCCCGTAAAGCGGCTTTTTAAGTGATCAGCTTTTCCTTCCGGCAAATAGTGGGGATAATCTCCAAAAGCAGTATTGCAATACATCACGTCATCTTTGTCAAAACCTGCTGGCCAGATGCCAATACGGCGTTCGAAATTGTTTTTTACAGCCACCACTACTGTAGATACATGCCAATAATTTTGCCAATTGTCTTGAAAAGTAGCTCCATGACCGGCCCCACGGGCAAAACCACCAAGTTTGAAGGATAGCGGATCACTTTGGTGTACCCAATTATCGGTCAGAGGTGTGCTGGATACCGCCACACCATCCCCATAACCACTGAATTCAGTGCCTGGCGCGCCGTATTGCATGTAGTATTTTCCATTGTGTTTGGTCATGTGCGCACCTTCCA
>CAYMMG010000057.1:0-1941 GCA_964391505.1 uncultured Burkholderiales bacterium
GCGCTTTCACTCCTCCCGCCATTTATCGAGTGGATCAAACATAAAAAATCTCACGTATCGTCTTCTCATACTCCTGAGGCATCCTGAGTCATCCTTCGTTATTATGAGCCCACCTAATGGAGTCATGAGTGGAGCGAAGAATCCTCGTTTCGTTCAGAATGGCAGCACAAGGCTGCCTGAATAGGAAAATATTGAGAGTACCTAAGCGTCTTAACAAACTAAAAGCCCTGATAGAACTATAGAAATCACTGTACTTTCCCTGGTGGCTGACATCATTCATTGATATACCCTATCTATAGAAAGATGCACCCGTGAGTGACGATAATCGGCCAACGATCTATGAAGACCCTGCTCAGAAGTACTTATTCATGCTTCGTGCGTCCTTTCCTGCATCTCTGGTCACGAATCCTTCGGTCTCTTCTCAAGCCATTCCTGCTTTTAGCTACCTTGCGGAACTCATTGAGTTTCGCAACAAACACTTTGGACCGAAAAGTAAAGCACGCCACACAGATACTCGCCCTCACATTGAAGAAGCCTACAGAGAAGGTATAGCTGAATTATCCGCAAGAACGTCCATCGTTCAAGAAAGAGCAAAACAACGCCTGAGAGAATGTAGAGACTCCGAACAAGTTGACAATGATCTTCTCGATCGAACAGTAAAGGCAGTGGAGTTAGGTTTGCGGGCCAGTTTGCAGTATGCAGAAGTAGTTTTACAAGATCTTTTCGATCCACACATTACAGAAGAAGACAAAAGGTTAGCGGCTTATGCAGACATAAAATCTGCACTCGATTTCACCTGTGACTCACTTCAAAAAATACGTACACGGCCTGAATTTGAAGGCACATTGTCGTTATCTCAAGATAGGGAATATTTTTTTTCCATAAAAGCGTGTGAAGAAATGCAGAGAAGTTTGCGTGCAGCCGTTATTGATCGACTCGTCATCGCCCGACGAACATTTGCAACTCAACATGACATAGAAAGCGAAATTGTCCTGTCTCCTCCTGCGAGAAATACGCACTTGGATCGAATCGATATCACGGCACGTATTGTCCTTGAAAGCATTCGAGATGTAAATCCTCGTCCCGAACATCACGAGAATCCTCAATCCGTGTCAGGTGGAACAATCAATGTTGATTTAAAAGGTGAGCAAGCATCCAACCGCTATTACAACTGTACGCGCGTCGTCCCTGCCACACTTGCGACTCTTTTGGGAGGAAAAGCACGGGCGATGCCCGCGCTCGATGATCAGAATGTAGACATGTCGATGCGATTTATGTGGAAAACATCCTACGAGGAAGTATATGGAGGAAGCTTTGAGCCGTTAGATAGCTTGCAACATCTTTTTGGAAGGTTACAACATTCTCCCGTAAGCGAACTCGGCATCATTCAATACGGTAACCCTGGTCATACTTCGGGTCACGTCGCTGTAAGTGGGAAGATAGGCGGTATTGTGTGCGTAATTGATGCGCAGGATGCATCAATCGTAACAGAGGATTCTCCGGGACAGTTCCGACGACGCGTACTGATGCCGAATGGTGAAATAGAAAATTATCCGTATGACCCAGGAAGGATGCATCACCCTCACTACCTCCACGTGGAAAGAGACATAGAGCGAACTGAATTCGAAAGAGGCCGGGAAGTGACAGAAGCATTGCACCGGCTTCTTCCTGACCTCCGGTTAATTAGTCTTCACGATAGACCTGTTGGTCCAATGCCCCCCGCAGAAGGCCCGCCGCCGCCGGCCCTTAGCCTTACGTAACTCGCCGGGATCCTTTACGATGTGGCGTCTACCTCGAATCCTGACGGTCGAGATTTTGAATACCAAATTGCACCGAGCAACACAGCAACTGCTGCACCGCTGACGAGGTAACGCGCACTGTTGTCACTCATAGAAATAACAGCAGGCAATGTCAACAACGCCACCAAGTTCATCACTTTGA
>CAYMMG010000058.1:0-1902 GCA_964391505.1 uncultured Burkholderiales bacterium
CCCTCGCTTCAAAGTCTCCCACCTATCCTACACAGTCTGTACCAAAACCCAACATCAAGTTGCAGTAAAGGTGCACGGGGTCTTCCCGTCCTGGTGCGGGTAACGAGCATCTTTACTCGTATTGCAATTTCGCCGAGTCTCCGGTTGAGACAGTAGCCAAGTCGTTACGCCATTCGTGCAGGTCGGAACTTCATGTTTATCCAATCTTTCGATTGGCACAGACTATGCCTTCATCTCATGGACGCAAGTATGTCAGTAAGTGCTATTCGTCTTTTCCCATCAGGATTCATATTCGCTGCGATGGCAACAATTCTTTCGATTCCCTTTCGGGTTCGATGTTCTTTGTTGATCATCTGTGTAACAACTTTGCGAAGGGCTTTTACATCTTCGTTTTTTGCTGTTACAAGCGGATACTTATCAAAATGAGGTAAAACGATGGAATGAAGATCTTTGAGAGATCGACATTCCCACTTGACTGTCTTGTCACTGTAGTCCCTTCGAATGAATCCACATCCAAAATAGTTTTGGATCTGATCGACAATTTGTCGACGCGATTCATTTTGAGAGACTGACACACTTGGTCGAACTTCCCATTTCATAATGAACTTATGATTTCTCGAAAAAGAAACTGAAAAACAGCCTTCTCCTTCAAAAAATCCGCTCACATATGAGGGAAAGTCGATTCCTTGAGAGACCACGTGTTGCACACCTTCTAGATTTGCCGTGTTTATCATGAGAACATTTTCTCACGGGACTACGACAGTAAAATGTGCCTCGTTCTTTCGAACTCAGTCGTTACGGGGTCATACAACAAATGAGTTGCAGCGGACTTCCCACGAAATTACCCGCTGAATAAATTCAGGTAGGGCTTCTTCGTTATGAGTGGTATTTAATTATTCGATTGCTCGAATAATGGGCAGTAATTCTACCCGACAAGGAATTTCGCTCTATGTAGCCCCTACATCGCTGCAGGGATAGGACCATATCTTTAACTTGTTGTCGCACAAGTTAGTTGACGTATGGCCTCTGAGGATTCTAAAAATCGAGACTTTTTCTTACGATTCATTTTCTCTGCAATCGCTGCACAAGTGTGCAACTTTTGCGGATAGGGAATCGAAGAATGTAAACATTTAACAGCTTCGCAAAATAATACGAAGTCGTTTTGCTTACTCGTTAAAAGCGGATTCGCAATGAAAAACGGAATGATTGTTTCTTGAAGTTCTTTTCTGTTCTTGACGCTAAAGCGCCACAGATCAGATCTTCGCGAATCTTTTCGTTTCTGCTTAACGATCGAACCACAACCATAATGTGATTTGATCAGCTCGAGAACATTGCCCGATGTTGCAGATTGGACGACAGCAAATTCATGCTGCACTTGCCAACCATGTGACATCGATGCGTTTCGAACTACAGATATTGAAAAGCAACCTTCTCCGTCGACAAAGCCGACGATCCACTTCTCGAAAGATAGTCTTTCCTGCTGATTGACCGCACTGGACGGATTTTCACTGCTCATGTTGTCACTCTATAAAAGAGGTACGACATAAACGAGTACCGCCAGATGCTCGGTGTTTCCAGCATATAGTCAACTGCACTCTCACTCTTTACAGAGTGGAGGGGCAGGCATCAGCACGGTGTGATGCGTCTACCTTAGGACCGTTATAGTTACGGCCGCCATTCACTGGGGCTTAGGTTCAAAGCTTCGCCCGAAGGCTAACCTCTCCCCGTGACCTTCCAGCATTGGGCAGGCGTCAGTGCATATACATCGCCTTGCGGCTTAGCATGCACCTGTGTTTTTGGTAAACAGTCGCTTGGCTCTAGTCACTGCGGCCTCCTCAAGCGCGGGACGCGAAGTCCTTTACTCTATCGAGGCCCCCCTTATCCCGAAGTTACGGGGGCATT
>CAYMMG010000059.1:0-1888 GCA_964391505.1 uncultured Burkholderiales bacterium
GGTTCGCAATCGCTCGTCACCGTAAAAGTTACAGAGGCAGATCCGCCGCATGCATTTGGTGCAGTGGTACTGTTGTTGCTCAGCATACCATTACAGCCGCCGGTAAACATTGCAGTACCTAACCAGGTATTGAATTTTGTATCTATTTGTGCTTGTGTTTGACACGCAGCTTCTGTTGCATTTACCGGACAAGTTAAATTCACTACCGGTGCTGGATCTACAGTGAAAGTAGCCGTACAAGTTTTGTTTGGCTCACAATCGCTGGTGACTGTAAAAATTACAGAGGCCACTCCACCGCAATGATCGGGTGCCATGGTGCTGTTGTTACTCATCATTGCATTGCAACCACCACTAAAATTGGCTGTACCCAACCAGGTCGTGAATTTAGCATCGATCGCTGCCTGTGTTTGACAGGCTGCCTCTGTTTGATTGGTTGGGCAATTAAGTACTACAACAGGTGCATCGGTCACTGTAAAAGTTGCCGTACATGTTTTATTTGGTTCGCAATCGCTGGTCACTGTAAATGTAACCATTTTGACACCGCCACAGGCCATTGGTGCACCTGTATTATCATTCGTCATAACACCATTACATCCACCGGTGAACATGGCAGTACCTAACCAGGTGGTAAATTTAGCATCAATAGCTGCTTGTGTCTGGCAAGCTGCTTCGGTTTGATTAGTTGGGCAAGTAAGCACCACTATCGGAGCCGCAGTTACTGTAAAAGTGGCCGTGCAGGTTTTAGGACCTTCACAATCACTGTTGACCGTAAAAATGACGGTTTTACTACCGCCGCAGGCCATCGGCGCGCCGGTATTGTCATTGGTCAAAACTCCATTACAACCACCCGTGAACATGGCGGTACCTAACCAGGTGGTGAATTTTGCATCAATTGCAGCCTGGGTTTGACATTCTGCTTCGGTCTGATTGGTTGGACAGGTCAACACAACTGCAGGTGCAGCGGTTACCGTAAAAGTAGCCATGCAGGTTTTTGGACCTTCACAATCGCTAGTTACAGTAAACGTAACAGTTTTGCTTCCTCCACATGCCATTGGGGCACCTGTATTATCATTGGTCAGTACGCCATTACAACCACCAGTAAACATGGCAGTACCAAGCCAGGTGGTGAATTTTGCATCAATAGCAGTTTGTGTCTGACATTCTGCTTCCGTTGCATTGGTTGGACACGTCAACACAACTGCAGGAGCAGCGGTTACCGTAAAAGTAGCCATGCAGGTTTTTGGACCTTCACAATCGCTGGTCACAGTAAATGTCACTGTTTTACTTCCACCACATGCCATTGGGGCACCTGTATTATCATTGGTCAAGACTCCGTTGCAACCACCCGTAAAAATGGCGGTTCCTAACCAGGTTGTGAACTTGGCATCAATGGCAGATTGTGTCTGACATTCTGCTTAGGTAGCATTAACAGGACAAGTTAACACCACAGCCGGGGCTGGGGTTACAGTGAATGTTGCGGTACAGGTATTATTAGGTTCGCAGGTACTGGTCACTGTAAACGTTACGGTAGCAACACCTCCGCATTTATCCGGTGCCCCAGTGTTATCGTTACTTAATGTTGCATTGCAGCCTCCGCTAAAATTAGCGGTACCCAACCAGGTTGTAAATTTATTGTTGATCTCCGTCTGTGATTGACAAGAAGCCTCTGTTTGGTTGGCAGGGCAATTTAGTACTACCGCAGGTGCAGGTGTCACCGTAAAAGTAGCGGTACAGGTATTGTTAGACTCACAAGAACTGGTTACCGTAAAAGTAACAGTAGCAACACCGCCACATTTATCAGGGGCTCCGGAATTGTCATTGCTCAACATAGAATTACATCCACCGCTGTAGCTGACCGTTCCTAGCCATGTATTGAACTTAGTATTAA
>CAYMMG010000060.1:0-1816 GCA_964391505.1 uncultured Burkholderiales bacterium
GTTCGATGCGGAACGGGATGCGCTGCTGGAAATCGCGGCGGTGCCGATCGTGATGAATGCGAACGGCGATGTGGTGCGCGGTGAAACGGTGTCGACGCATGTCGTGCCGTTTCCGGGCGCAAACATCGACCCGCGTGCGCTCGAAATCACCGGCATCGATCCGACCCATCCATTCCGGGCCGCACTCGACGAGAAGATCGCCCTCGAACACATTTTCCAGCCGCTGGGAATGAACGAGACGACGTACCTTCCCGGCGAAGAGCTAAAAGAGCGAGCGGCCCCAACAGAAAAACGGGGCAGTAAATGGATGCTAGGAGAGGTACACGACCCACGGGCGTTCAAGCTGGGCGGAGTCGCTGGCCACGCGGGCCTGTTCTCCACAGCGGAAGACCTGGCGATCCATGCAAGCATGATGCTCCATCGCGGAGAACGAAACGGCAAGCGAATCCTCTCTGAAGAAGCCTGGAAGCAGATGACCGCTCCCAACAAAGTCCCCGCCCGCAAGAACAACGGCGCCGAGTATGAAGGACTCCGCGGCCTTGGTTGGGATATGCAGACCGGTTATTCCATCAACCGGGGCGAATCCTTCTCCCCAGCCGCCTTCGGCCATGGTGGCTTCACGGGAACAGCAATCTGGATAGACCCGGAAAAGGAACTATTCCTGATATTCCTCAGCAATCGGGTCCACCCCGATGGCAAGGGGCTGGTGAATCCGTTGATCGGAAAGATCGGCACTGTGGTGGGCAAGGCAAGTGAATAGGACTCCTCTTCGTGATGGTAGCCCGATTCCAATTGCTGTATACCACCAGCGTTTTTCGCAATCAGCGATTAGAATAATCGACGAGGAACACCATCACACATTGTGATCCCCTCTTGATACCGAAATTGCAGGAGTCTTCCATGATCGTCAATTCACCCTCCACGCCCGCCAGTCAGCCCCAGCAGATCGTGGTCGTCCAGCGCTCCAGCGGTCTGGGGATGCTCGTCGCCATGACTGGTTGGCTCGGCTTCTTCGGCTGCGGCCTCATCTTGCTGCTGCTGATTGTGATCGGGGTGGCGGCTTATCCGGATCCGAATTCGCTGGAGACGAAGGTTAACGGCGGGAATGAGGAGGCGAGCGATAAGATTGCGGTGATCACCATCGACGGGGTGATTTCGGATGCCGAGGACGAAGGGTTTGTGAAGCGGCAGATTGATGCGGTGGCCAAGGACGACGATGTGAAGGCTGTCGTGATCCGGGTCGATTCACCCGGCGGGGCGGTGACCGGTGCGGACTATCTGTTCCATCACCTGAAGAAGCTGAAGAAGGAAAAGGGAATCCCCGTGGTTGTGAGCATGGGTGGGATGGCAGCCAGCGGAGGATACTACGTCTCGATGGCGGTGGGGGACCAGAAGGACTCGATCTACGCCGAGCCGACGACAACCACCGGCAGCATCGGCGTGATCATCCCGCACTACGACATCAGCGGCCTCCTCGCCCGGTTCGACGTGAAGGACGACTCCATCAGCAGCCACGAGCGAAAGCAGATGCTGGCGATGACCCGCCCGATCAACCCCGAGCACCGGCAGATTATCCAGAGCTACGTCAACGAAACCTTTGACCGCTTCAAAAGCATCGTCAAGGAAGGACGACCGAAGTTCAGCAAGGACTCCGCCGCCCTCGACAAGCTGGCGACCGGCGAGATCTTCTCCGCGGACCAGGCGGTCAAAAGCGGACTCGTGGACAAGATCGGCTTTCTGGAAGACGCCATCGCCAGAGCAACGGAGCTTGCCAGTCTGACCAAGGACGACGTGCAGTGGGTCAAGTACAAGAAGC
>CAYMMG010000061.1:0-1741 GCA_964391505.1 uncultured Burkholderiales bacterium
CGTGGCGCACCCCAAGCGCGGTCAGCTCTCCGCCTTCCGGGTCGACCGGGAGAGCGGGGCGCTGGCGCCCCTGGCCGGCTCGCCGTTCGCGGCGGGCAGCGGCCCGGCGCCGCTCGCCGTGCACCCCTCCGGCCGGTTCCTGTACGAGGTCGACGAGATCTCCCGGCAGGTCTCGGCCTACGCCCTCGACCCGGCCACCGGGGCCCTGGCGCCGCTGCCCGGCTCGCCGCAGGCCACCCTGGCGACGCAGCCGGCCACGGCGGGCGAGGACTACGTGGCCAGCTCCGGCACCGTGACGTTCGCCCCGGGGACCACCACCGCGAGCGTGGTGGTGCCGGTGAACGGCGACCTGAAGTTCGAGAGCGACGAGGTGTTCAGCCTGGTGCTCTCGGCGCCGGTCAACGCCACCCTGGTCCGCACCCAGGCGGCCGGCGTCATCCTGGACGACGAGCGCGGCCGGATCGCGACCCCGGGGCCGGGCAGCACCTTGCCCGGACCCACCGCGACCTTCACCTGGACGGGCGGCAGCGTGGCCTCGCACTACTGGCTGGAGATCGGCACCACCCCGGGTGGCACCGACATCTACACCGCCGATATCGCGCAGCAGTGTTGTGTCCAGCGGTTGACCGTGGGGAGGTACTCGGATAATCTTTCCCCAACGTTCGCTCCCGACGGCCGGCGGCTGGCGTTCGTCTCCACCAGGGCGGGCCAGCCGCAGATCTACGGTATGGCAGCCGATGGGACCGACCAGGAGTTGCTCGCGCCATTCGACTTCGGGGTGACCGGCAGCTCCAACGCACCGGAATGGTCGCCTGATGGGACCAGCGTGGTCTTCCACCGAGACGTGAATCGGGCTCCCCAAGTGTTCCTGCTCGATGTCGCCACACGGCGCGTTCGCCAGCTGACCTCCTCGGGCCGGAACGAAGACCCGACCTGGGCGCCCGATTCCCGGCACGTGGCGTTCGTCTCCGACCGCAGTGGTCGCCGGCAACTGTGGGTCATCGATATTACAACCGGCCGCATCCGCCAGCTCATGCTACCAGGGCAGACGCGACTCCCGGCGTGGTCCCGCCGTCTGGCAGGATCCGCCCCAGGCACTCACTGAGATACCCCGGAGATCCGATGCGCACTCCGCTCCGCTGGACTTTGGCCCTCTCCGCCACCCTTGCCGCCTGCGGCGGACAGCAACAGCCCGAGCAGCCCGCTCCCCAGCCGGCCCCCACGGCTCCTGCGCCCACTGAGCCGGCCCCGGCGCCGGTCCAGCCGGCACCCGCGCCCACCCCGGTGCAACCCACCGCGGAAGATCCTGCGGCGGCGGCTGCCCGCGTCACCGCCGCGGTGCTCGCGGAACTGCGCCAGATGGTGCACTTCGACTTCGACATGGCGGACATTCGCTCCGAAGACCGCGCCCTCCTCGACCGGGTGTCGGGGATCCTCGGCGCCAACGGCGCCCTCCGGCTCCGTGTCAGCGGTCATGCGGACGACCGCGGGTCGGACGAGTACAACCTCGCCCTCGGTAACCGGCGCGCCTCGGCGGTGAAGTCCTATCTGGGCAACAAGGGGATCGTCGGCAGCCGGCTGGAGGTGGTCTCCTATGGAGAGGAGCGCCCGCTGCAGACCGGCCAGGACGAAGACTCGTGGGCGGCAAACCGGCGGGCCGAGTTTGAGGTCACGGCCGGTGGCACCAGCCTCCGCATGCCCTGATGCGCGGATCTCGGATCCTCATCGCCGGGCTCGTCCT
>CAYMMG010000062.1:0-1675 GCA_964391505.1 uncultured Burkholderiales bacterium
CATTTCGTCGCCTTCGCTATTCTCTCCTCAGCGAGAGGACGTTGAATACATCAGAGATAAGTATGTTCCTATCTACATCGCAGAACTTGAAAAACAGAATGCAAGCAGCGTTTACTCAGATCTCCTCTCCGCAGGGCGATCTAGGGTGCGCCAAGCTGAACTCTCCACTCCTGCACGCACTCTTGTCACACAAGCCATTACACCGAACGCCATTGAGAAAATTGCTCGGACAGGAATTGATAATGTGATTGTGGATGATACAACATTTGCTCGGAGCGAACGCCCAACTACGCGACCTGTATCAATAACGAAAACTGCATCGTCGCTGCGCATTGGCGTTGCTGACACTTCCATCATGGAACATCTCCCTAAATCGTTATCACATTCCGCACAAGCGAATTATCTTTTAGGAGCTACCTCGGTTGTCACACTCGAAGCACCGAGCTTGGCTCGGGGTTTAATTCTTCCTCTTGATGTTTCCGAGTTAAATATCGCAACCCTAGAAGAGTTCCTGAACAGTATGACGAACAACCCTTTTATTGTGCCCACCACGACAGAAACGTTCTTTTCCCAGATCAGTATAGATAAATCTCTTTCAAAAAAACTCGAAAAGGCAAGCTTCCCTAAAGGAATTGCCAAGTCCTTCACTCATGATGATCTGGAAAAGATTGAAAAGTATTCACGAGGAATAGAGTCCATGTATCCAAAAAATTCTCTTCAATCAAACCGAGCTGTCTGGATGCGGTTATCGGCATATTCGCGGTCCGATCGAAAAATCGGGAAATTTATTAACACTGCAAGCACACAAAAATTAACCGAGAGTATAAGGAACGATATCGCTCTCCCTGAAAAAAGAACTCTCACAATCACGTCGCGCGAAAACGAAATTCCAGTAACCATCCGCAACACTTCTGGTGTGCCAATTTCTGTGGTTGTTCGCATCAAGAGCGAGAAACTGGCATTCCCGCAAGGTTCCAGTTTTCCTGCTCTTCTTGATGAGCAAAACACGACCGTACAAATCCCAGTAAAAGCTCGTACATCAGGCTCCTTTCCGCTTTCTATCGAGATCGTCACACCGAGCGAGTCGGTGCTCATTAGCAAGCAGTCAGCTACAGTTCGTTCCACTGCAGTGTCTGGAGCGGGAATGGCGATCGCTGGGGCTTCCGCACTGTTCTTAGCCTTATGGTGGGCATCGCACATTCGTCGTTCACGTAAAAAACCTATCGCTCCCAACATTAACATCGATCAAGAAAAATTTGGGTCATGAGTTTATCTCCCAGCGCCCGTCTATCTTTTTTCGTTTTCTCGGGAACTCTTGCATCACGCATCTTGGGGTTTGTCCGCGTCATTCTGATTGGAACCACGCTCGGATACACACGCCTCTCCGACTCATATTCGCTCGCAAATGAGACTCCAAATATGATGTATGAACTTATTTTGGGAAGCCTCATCGCATCGACCATGGTTCCTTTTTTTGTTCAGCAATATAAGCGTAAAGATCGAGACGCGGATCATGCGCTGATGTCTTTTGTGTTCATCTCCGCCATTGGCCTTACTGGCCTGACCTTACTCTTAACTCCCGTTCTTGCTCAGATGATGACTGCTTTGAACTCCTCGAGTACTGCTCAGGCGCAAGAAAACCTGGTTATATTCTTCCTACTTTTTCTCCTCCCTC
>CAYMMG010000063.1:0-1629 GCA_964391505.1 uncultured Burkholderiales bacterium
TACTCAGGATGAGGCCAGGGGTAAGGAGGCTGATGGGGAGTTATGATGTATGAAGTAAGTAGCAAAGGCCTCGAAGGATTTCTTAGCGGATAGCGTATCAATACAAAAAGCCTCGCATATCAATCGATATACGAGGCTTTTTAATATTGGCGAGTAAGAACTTACTCGTTAATTTCAGCGTCGATTGGTCCTTCGCTTGGCGCATCTTCTTGAGATGGCTGTTGCGCCTGACCGCCTTGAGCTTGCTGTTCTTTATACAATTGCTCAGCAATTTTGTGTGATGCTTGCATTAAGTCATCAGTTGCTTTCTGCAATTGTTCAGCATCGTTGGCATGTTCTTTGAGTGCAGCTTTTGCTTTTTCAAGCGCAGCTTCCACTTGTTGAACATCATCGGCTGCAAGTTTTTCTTTGTTTTCTTTGATAGTTTTTTCCACTTGCAGGATCATGCTATCAAGTTGATTACGTTTTTCTACCGTTTCGCGCGCTTTTTTATCTTCAGCTTCGTGCATCTTAGCTTCTTGTACCATCTTTTCGATGTCTTCTTTGCTCAAGCCGCCGCTGCTGGTGATCGTAACGCGTTGTTCTTTATTCGTTGCTTTATCTTTCGCAGATACGTTGACGATACCATTCGCATCGATATCAAAAGTAACTTCGATTTGCGGTACGCCGCGTGGCGCTGCTGGGATACCATCAAGCTTGAATTGGCCAAGTACTTTATTGTCTTTAGCAAATTCACGCTCACCTTGAAGTACACGGATTTCAACTGACGTTTGATTGTCTTCAGCTGTTGAAAACACTTGCGACTTTTTAGTTGGGATCGTTGTGTTACGTTCGATCAAGCGAGTGGTTACGCCGCCGAGTGTTTCGATACCAAGTGAAAGGGGAGTAACGTCGAGCAATAATACGTCGGTTACGTCGCCTGCAAGTACGCCGCCTTGAATTGCTGCGCCTAAAGCTACCACTTCATCAGGGTTTACTGATTTGTTTGGCTCTTTGCCGAAGAATTCTTTTACTAAGGCCTGTACTTTTGGAATACGAGTTGATCCACCAACTAATAATACTTCGTCGATTTGATCTTTTGATAATTGCGCATCAGCCATTGCTTTTTTGCATGGTTCCAAAAGACGAGTAAAGATGTTCGCGCACAATGCTTCCAATTTTGCGCGAGACACTTTGATGTTCAAGTGTTTTGGCCCAGATGCATCAGCAGTGATATATGGCAAGTTGATTTCTGTTTCTGGCAAGCTTGAAAGTTCAATTTTTGCTTTTTCAGCAGCTTCTTTCAAACGTTGGAGTGCCATGTTGTCTTTACGTAGATCGATGCCTTGCTCTTTTTGGAATTCTTCTGCAAGGTAGTTGATCAATGCGCTATCAACGTCATCACCGCCAAGGTGAGTGTCGCCATTGGTTGATTTAACTTCGATAACGCCATCGTTGATTTCAAGAATTGAAACGTCGAATGTTCCGCCGCCAAAATCGAATACCGCAATAGTGCCGTTTTTCTTTTTATCAGCGCCATAGGCAAGAGCTGCAGCTGTCGGTTCGTTGATGATGCGCTTCACGTCGAGACCAGCAATTTTGCCCGCATCTTTTGTTGCTTGGCGTTGGCTATCGTTAAAATAGGCGGGA
>CAYMMG010000064.1:0-1571 GCA_964391505.1 uncultured Burkholderiales bacterium
GGCCAAACAGGTGTTGGCGAGCAATCCTCTACTGCAGCTGCGTCGCCAGAGAAGCAGACCCCCAGCCTCTTTAGCTGCGTGGTCTCTGTGGTGCAGAAAGTTCAGGTTACGAAGCCGGATAACGGTATTGTCGATCAGCTCAAGGATTTGGCACAGGGAGTGTCATCGCAGGAGGAACCAAAGCCCAGCGGTCGAGATACTCACACTGCTAAGGTCGAGTCGCACTGAGTTTGCGCCACGACAAGCCGAAGCCAGGAGGCGGGTTGTCGCTGTTGCGCTTCAGGTCAACTTCTCTACAGACCGGAGGCCAGTCATCGACGCAGGCTGGTGACGATGCTTGGGGGCACGTTTGGGAACCTGGACAACGAACTGCAATACATCAGCGGTGCGCTGTCGGGATTCAGTAGGGGGGATCTGTCTCTGTGTGATGTGACGAGGAGCTGCACCGAATCGAGCGACCGAGCGGTGATTGAGCGGGCGGACCCGGCGCTGCGCGGAGGTGGGCAGATCCTGAGTGACAGTGCCGCCGCCGAGTTCTTTACGGGGCCGCTGCGCAGATATCAGCGCGGCCCGGCTGCTCAGATCGAATTGCACCACGAGCTGGGGCCGCAGTGCGTGATCCCAGGTAGCTATCAGCTTGATCAGGTGGCCGTCGTCAGCAGGCGGGAAGAGCGTGACCGGCGGTTTGTGGTGGGGCGCTCGCGAAGGTATGTGCCTGTGCAGCTCGGACGCTCGATGGAGGGGATCGGGTGGTCGCTGCTGCATCACGCGGAGATCGGGGAACCGGGAGCGGCACCGATGTCGCTGCTGCTGTTTGAGCGAAAGTAGGGACCGCTGTATCCGCGATGTGTCCGTGTATCCGGTGTGTATCCGCTCGGGTTTGGGGCTCTCACTCGGAATCTTCAGATCTGGGGCGTGCTTGTATCCGTTTTGTGTCCGGCTGTTGTAGCTGATTGTGTCCGCGAATAGTCCGCTCTGTATCCGCAAGGGGCGAGCTAGAACAGCGGCATGGATAGCGGACAGGACAAATTAGTCCTCATCATCGCCGAACAGGACGCCGACTTGCAACTCGGTGAGGTCGAACGGCGCAGCGCGGACGCGGTCGGTGCGAGCAGCGGTGAGCAGCTCGACATACCCGCGGTCAGTGAGGGTCAATACGGTCAGAGTCGTGCGTTCGGTGTCGATCAGCCAATAGAACGGGACATCGTGATCGGCATAGATGCGGCGCTTTTGAAGGCCATCTCTACGTCGAGCATCGCCGTCACTCATGATCTCGCAGACCCAGTCTGGGCGAAGCTTGATCGGGTACCCAGTCGGCATCTGGGGCATACGTTCACGACGCCAGCCCGCAACATCGGGTTGTACGACCGTGTGGCGATTCATCTCGATGGTCGCTTCGGTCAAGAGCCACCAGCCACCGGGCCGAGATGGGCCATTTGGCCTGCGGGAAAAAGACGGGACAAGCGCACCGGCAACCCAGGACTGAGCCACGGAGTGCTCCCCACGAGGCAGCGCCTTCTCGACGATTTCACCATCGAGAACTTCATGCCGCCGCGACTCCTCGGGGATGA
>CAYMMG010000065.1:0-1557 GCA_964391505.1 uncultured Burkholderiales bacterium
ATAATAACGACAACGGATCTCCTTCGAACGAGCTCGATATTACAGATTCAGATGTTCGTGTATCAATTGAACCCATTGAAATTCAAGAGGAGATGGAGCGTTCCTTCCTCGATTACGCGATGTCCGTCATTGTTTCACGTGCCCTACCTGATGCTCGCGATGGTCTAAAGCCCGTTCACCGTCGAATTCTTTATGGAATGTATGACGCCGGACTTCGTCCCGATCGCCCATATACAAAATGCGCACAAGTCGTGGGAGCAGTAATGGGAAAGCTTCACCCACATGGCGATAGTGCAATTTACGACGCTCTCGCGCGAATGGTTCAAGACTTTTCTCTCCGTCACCCTCTTGTCGATGGTCACGGAGCTTTCGGATCTCCCGATCCTGATTCTCAGCCTGCAGCTATGCGTTACACCGAGTGTCGACTTGCTCCACTCGCCATGCAGATGCTCTCCGGACTCGATGAAGACACAGTTGACTTTGTTGATACATACGACGGAAAAGAACGTGAACCTGTTGTTCTCCCTTCGCGTTTTCCTAACCTTCTCGTCAACGGCAGCCAAGGAATTGCTGTGGGAATGGCGACAAACATCCCACCCCACAACTTGGGTGAAGTCATAGATGCAGTAATTCATACAATTGATAATCCTGATGCGACTCCCGATGATCTCATGGCGTTTGTTCAAGGTCCCGACTTTCCGACAGGTGCTCAAATTCTTGGACGCGCAGGAATCGTCGATGCTTACCGCACTGGACGTGGTTCCATCAAAATGCGTGCCGTTGCAGAAATAGAAGAAGGCAAAAATAATTCGAAAATAGTCGTTACTGAACTTCCCTACCAGACAGCTGTCGAAACAATCGAGAAAAAGATCGCAGAGCTTGTGAACAACCACGATCTTGACGGTATCCGCGAACTTCGCAATGAATCCGCCAAAGGTGCAACGCGTCTTGTAATCGAACTCAAACGCGACGCCAATGCGAATGTTGTTCTCAATAATCTCTACAAGCTGACCCCGATGCAAACAAGCTTCGGTGCCAATATGTTGGCTTTGGTTGATGGCATCCCGCGCATGCTCAACCTTGCACAGGCAATCAGTGCTTACGTTGAACACCAAAAAGTTGTGATTCGTCGTCGAAGTGAATATCGACTCCAAAAAGCTCTCGATCGGAGCCACATTGTCGAAGGGTTGCTTCGCGCACTCGACATGCTCGATGCTGTTATCGCAACAATTCGTGGTAGTCAAGATGCGGAAGAAGCCCGCACCGCATTGATGGCTGGTCCGTTCGATTTTTCTGAAATTCAGGCCAACCATATTCTCGATATGCCCCTTCGTCGCCTTACTGGATTAGAAAAACAAAAACTGATTGATGAATACGATGAACTCCAAGCTCTCATCACTGGTTTGCGCGCGATCCTGAACGATGAGTCAATGTTAAAAACGGTCATCAAAGAAGAAATGACTGCGATTAAAGAACAGTACGCAACTCCTCGTAAGAGCATCATTACTGCCGATGCATCCGACATTAACGTTTTGGATCTCATTGATGATGAAGAAC
>CAYMMG010000066.1:0-1540 GCA_964391505.1 uncultured Burkholderiales bacterium
TCCAATCTCTTCGGCATGTGCTTCTCAACTGAAGATATGAAGGAAGGCACGAAAGCGTTTTTGGAAAAACGGCCAGCGAATTTTTTAGGTAGGTAAGTTCTCAGATTTATCAACTCATCTTACAAGGAAATCTCACTTGACATGCTAGATCAGTTTGCACGTAGTTACTTTAGGATGATCTTCCGAGAACGCTTTATTGATGCTCGTGGAGATAATTTTCAGAAGCTCTTTGGGCAAATTATGAACTTGCTCTATCCTGGAGATTTCACTCAGACGCGACCATGGGGACGGCTTGGTGACGATAAATGTGATGGCTATCTGCCTTCACAGCGAAAGTTCTATCAATGCTACGCTCCCGATGATCTGGAAAAGACCAAAACGCTGGAAAAGCTTAATGAAGACTTCGCTGGTGCCATCCCATTTAAAGGCTCATACTTCAATGTGTGGGTTTTTACTCATAACGGCCGTGATGGGCGAATACCTACTTGGCTTAGTTTTGAATTGGATCGTCTTCGGCAGGCCCATTTAGATATTAAGATCGAAACACTTGGGTATGTAGAACTTTTAGAAGCGACTCTCAAGTTGACTGATGTTCAGTTAGTCGATCTTTTCGGCCCCTTTCCTTCACTACGCGATATGCTTGCTGTCCAATTTGAAGATTTGCTCCCTCTTTTGGATTATGTAGCACACCAAGTTTCACCAGTTGAGACACCTACAAAGCTGGTACCACCCCAAAAACTAGAATACAATCGCCTGAGCCCAGATGTCGAGTTTTGTTTACGAACTGGAATGATTAAGGCAAATATAGTTCGTGAATATCTAGATCGAACTCCTGATAAAGAGTTAGCAATTCGAGTTACGAACGCATTTAAAACTAAGTATGTCAGCATTAGACAACAAGAGACAGATCCGGATAAAATTTTCTATGAACTCAGGGTTTTTGCACAGGGTCCGTTTACTCAAGTATCTCGGACCGAGGTTGCCATTTTAGCTGTGCTCGCTTACTTGTTTGAGGAATGTGATATATTCGAGCGTCCACCCGAAAGCTAACACCATGATTTTACCATCGAAAAAACTTAGCCCAGAAAATTCTCTGATCTATATTGGAGGAAAGGTGCTTGCTGTCCTGGATGAGCCAAAAACAGTTTCACGGGTGTGGGAGGAATTCATAAACATGTATGCGAAAGATCAAAGCATGAACATACCTCAAATCACTTATGACTGGTTTGTTCTGGCGTTAGATCTCCTTTTTGTGTTGGGCGCAATCGATGTCTCGCAGGGAAGACTTCGCAGGAGGCCAACATGATCCATCGTATTTATAGCGACCTCCCAAGTTTCAAGAACATAGAACTGCGGTCCGGGTTAAATGTGTTACTTGCAGATCGTGAAGAAACCGCAACAGACAGGCAAACTCGTAACCGAGCAGGAAAGTCGAGTTTGGTTGAAACAATCCATTTTGTTATGGGAGCGAATGCGGGACGAGACTCAATCTTTCGTCGCGACGAATTACAAAAGTGGAGATTTGGAATCGATTGTGACT
>CAYMMG010000067.1:0-1524 GCA_964391505.1 uncultured Burkholderiales bacterium
TGCACGGATTCATTTTGCACTTCCGTCATCGCGCGCGAATCCCCGAGAATGATTCGATGCTGCGTTTTGAAGCTTTCCATTCATCTCCTTACTTGTCTTGCACTGTGATTATCCAGATGCGGCATGATCATTGCTATGCTTGGCGTGGCTGCTGTAAATCATGACAAGCGTACTCTTGCCTAATTAGCCCGTCAACTTTCCAGATACCATGCTTATTTCATTCGGTAGGTGACGCGCTTCAGATTAAGCCTTTTGAACCAAATTATTGAATCATAGTTTGTATTCAGCGCACTAAACGCACATAAGCATGTCGGAAACCGGGGCGGAGGCAAGGCCCGTCGTAGAAATAGACAATCCATACCGCATCCACCGCACTGTACTTATCCGCTGTCCAAACATATCTTTGCATTTTATCAAACATAGAGTTGATATACAAATCCTCGTTCTTTTTCTCACGCTCCATCAATGACATCATTTCTTCCACTGTAGGTAAACGCCAATCACTGAAACCCGCAAAACGTTTCTTATTCAAACCACTAACGTAGTGTTCAGCATTTGAAAATTTCATGCGTTTAAACGAACCTGATTGTTGCCACATCAAGTTGGTAAGTTGATCGAATACTACATGACCATTCTGCTGGAGATCGAATCTGTTGTCTATGATGCTCTTGTGCAGGGGATAGTTCCAATAGTAGGCTCGATTGAAGAATTCATATCTAGTTTTGACTTCTGCTTCCGATAGTTTTAATGGTGTACTGCGCAGATGAAGCATGTTTTTGATATTTGGCTTCGTAGCAGTAGGCAGTAGGGCAATTTCTTGCAACGGGCTGTGGTTTACACTGTTGGCCGTTGCTACAGCTTGCTGTATCTGCGCGGGAAATGAGGGCGCACACAACCGTAAGGCTTTCAACAATTGCGAAAGGCCCGCTTCGACATCACTGAAATCCACGTAAGCCTTGTGCGCCAAAATTGCGGGCAACGTAGCGTTATCCACGCAACAAGGAATAATAGACTTTTCGAGAGAAATGGCGTTCGTCCACTCGAGTTTGACCCAACGCGAATGGCTCGCGGCTTTTGTCCACACGAGCGTAAGCGTATCACACCATTCCAACGCTTCGCTGATACGTTCTGGTAAATTATCTCCGCCGCGAATGCCCTCATGATCGACCCACACTTGCGCACCTGCGGCTTGCAACTCTTTCTCCAAACGCAGCACGAGAGGCTTCTCTTCCCACGAATAACTAATGAATATTTTCGGTTGGCCCATTTGCAGCATGCTTTCTCAAAGTACAAATCAGATCGTTCTAATCTTTTTCAACTTTCCGACTTCTACGATCTTCGATTGAAATCTTTGACTCTAAAAGGTAACGACTGAGGTTTATGCGTGCTCGGCATCTACTCTTCCTGCAACACGTTCTACGAGCAATCCCCGAAACTTCTCCATCGCCGCTTTTTCCTTTTCGCCAAGGCGATAATTGAATCCATCGAAATAAACCTGCACTTCCGCGGGCGTCATGCTGAGGC